>JBOGVZ010000060.1:0-8824 GCA_050692985.1 Actinomycetota bacterium | reverse complement strand
CCGCTGGGCGGCCGCCGGCCTGGTCCTGGCGCTCGTGGCGGCGTGCGGGACCCGCGTTCCCCGGGACGAGGTCGACCGGCTCCTGGCCGGACCGGCGGCCACCGACCGGACCCTGGGGAGCTCGGGCATCCCCGCGGAGATCGCGCAGCCCGACGACGGAGGGGGCGGCGGGGGAGGCACGACCGGCCCCGGGGCGAGCGGCGTGGAGCAGGCCGCCGCTCCTGGAGGCGGCGGCGGGGCGGGGGACCGGGCGTGCACCACGAACCCCGGACCGACCGACGTGGGCGTGACCGGTGACCGCGTCGTCCTGGGCGCGACCTACGCCGAGTCGAGCCTGGTCCCCGGCCAGTTCCGTCCGGCCGTGGACGCCATCGCGGCCTACCTCAACATGGTCAACCGGCAGGAAGGCGGGATCTGCGGCCGCCTGCTCGACTTCCACTTCCACAACGACGGGCTCAACGCCCAGAAGTACGCGGAGAACGTCCGCCACCTGGCGAACGACGACAGGGTGTTCGCCATGCTGGGGAACCTGTCCGCGGCGGACTCGGGTGGCTGCGGGTTCATGGACGGCCAGCGCCCGCCCCGGGGCGTTCCCGACGTGGGCACGTTCGCCCTCTCGTACTGCCGTTCGCAGGACGACAGCCACTACTCGCCGATGGGCTCCCTGAAGCGGGGGATCTACGGGTGCTGCACCGAGTGGGAGTGGCTACGCCGCCAGTTCCACTACCGCAAGCCCGCCGTGCACTACCTGGACATCGAGATCTCCAAGGACCAGGGGGTGGCGGTGGTGGATGCGCTTGCCCGGACCCTGGGCTTCTCCAGCCGCAGCCAGGTCTACCAGGGCGAGCACAGCGCGGCCCAGTTCTCCTATTCCGGCGACGTGCAGGACATGCGGGGTGAGGGCGTCGACGCGGTGTGGTCCTCGATGGACCTCAACAACAACGTGAAGCTGATCCGGGCGATGTGCCAGCAGGAGTGGTACCCGAAGGCGATCCACGTAGAGATCTCCGCCTACGACCCGGCGCTGATCCAGCGGGTCGGCCGGGACTGCATCCGGAGCCAGAACCTATGGATGCGTTCGTTCCACCGGCCGTTCTCGAACCCCAATCCGGAGATCGCCCTGTACGTGTCCACGTTGAAGCAGTACTGCCCCGCCTGCGAGCCGACCACGTTCGGCGTGGAAGGGTGGCTGTCGGCGAAGCTGTTCGTCGAGGTGCTGCGGGCCGTGGGTCCCGAGCTCACCCGGCCCCGGCTCTACCGGGCCCTGGACGCCGTGCGGAACTGGAGCGGTGGCGGGGTGATGGGTCCCAACACGCCCTCCGATCGGCTGATCTATCACTGCAACTACCTGATCCGGATCCGGCCGAACGGGTTCTCCCAGGGCCGGGACATCGAGTGCGGCAGGTTCTACGCCAGCGGTGACTTCGACGGACCGCCGGTGGGACCGTAGCGATGGAGAAGCTCACCGGGATCTTCATCGTGGCCGTGCCGGTGGGAGCGGTGTACGCGCTGGCAGCGGCGGGGCTGATCCTCACCTATCGGACCTCCCGGGTCTTCAACTTCGCCCACGGGGCGGTGGGGATGTTCAGCGCGTACCTGTTCTGGCAGGCCCGGGTGGGATGGGGCCTGGATACCGTCCCGGCCGCGCTGCTGGTGATCGTGGTGTTCGCGCCGCTCATGGGGCTTCTGCTCGAGCGCGCGGTGTTCCGGTCGCTCCGGGAGGCGGCCACCTCGGTGAAGGTGGTGGTCACCGTGGGCCTGCTGGTGGCCCTCCAGGGGGCGGTGACCGCGATCTGGGGCTCGGAGTCGAGGTTCCTCCCCCCGGTGTTCCCCGAGGGCAGCGTGCGGGTGTTCGGCACGGTGCACCTGGGGTTCGACCAGGTAGGCATCCTGGTGGTGAGCGTGGCCACCCTGGGCGTGCTCGGGGCCGTGGTGCGGTGGACCCCGTACGGGCTCCGGGTCCGAGCGGCCGTCGACCGCCCCGACCTGGCCGAGCTGGTTGGGGTGAACACCGGGTGGGTCTCCGCGGCTAGCTGGGCCCTGGGGTTCTCCACGGCCGCGGTGGCGGGCATCCTGCTGTCGCCGATCCTGGGTCTGGACGCGTTCATCCTGACGCTGTTCGTGATCCAGGCCTTCGCCGCGGCCCTGTTCGGGAGGCTCCAGAGCTTCCCCCTGGCCCTGGCCGGCGGGCTGGTGGTGGCCTTCCTGGAGGAGGCCTCCAGCGCCTACGTCCCCACGGGCTGCCAGGTGTGCCTGGCCATCCGTCCCGCGGTTCCGTTCGCGCTGGTGTTCGCCATCCTGGCCGTAGCGGCGCTGCTCCCCCGCTCGGTGTGGGGGCGGTGGGTCCGGGCGCAGGCGGTGGAGCCGTCGGCCCCCGCGCCCACGGGTCCGCCCCGCACCGGCCGCATGCACCTGGCCCTGGGCGTCGGGCTGTTCGTGGCCCTGGCCGCCGCCGGCCCGTTCCTCCAGGGCGCCTGGCTGGTCTCGGCACAGCGTGGGCTGGCCATGGCCGGCGTGTTCGCGGGCCTGGTGATCCTGGCCGGCCTGTCCGGACAGATCTCCCTGGCCCACACGGCCTTCGCCGGGACCGGGGCGTTCGTGGCCGCAGCGGTGGTCGGGGCGGGCGCGCCGTTCCTGGTGGCCCTGGCCGCGGGGGGGCTGGCGGCGGTGCCGGTGGCCGTGTTCGTGGCCCTCCCGGCGATCCGCCTCCAGGGCCTCCACGTGGCCCTGATCACGTTCGGCTTCGGCCTGGTCGTGTCGCGGCTGTTCGAGTCGCAGCTCACCGGCGGGACCACCGGGATGGCGGTGAGCCGTCCCGGCTTCGCCGCCTCGGAGCACGCGTTCTTCTACGTCCTCCTGGCCCTGGCCGGCCTCCTGGTGCTGGGAGCCCGGAACCTGCATCGCAGCCCCAGCGGGCGGGTGCTGTCTGCGATCCGGGACAGCGAGGTGGCCGCCCGGGCCATCGGGGTCAGCCTGCCGCTGTACCGGCTGGCGGTGTTCGCCCTCTCGGCGTTCATGGCCGGCATGGCGGGTGCCGCCCTGGGCGCGCACCAGCGGCTGGTGACGTTCAACGACTTCCACCCGCTGCTGTCGCTCACGTGGCTGTCGGTGGCGGTGATCGGCGGTCTGGGCTCGGCCTGGGGCGCGGTGGTGGCCGCCGCCCTGTGGGCCGTGGCGGGGGCCTCGGCGGGGGCGGGGCCCCAGCTGGCGTTCGGGCTGGGGGCCATGTTCCTGGCGCGCAACGAGCGAGGGCTGGCCGGGTTCCTGGCCACGGTGCCCGAGCGGCTGTCGCGGCTGTCGGCCTCCGTGGGCCGGGCGGCCGCGGTCCACGACGGGGAGGTGGTCGGTGGCGTTGCTCGAAGCGCGTGAGGTCACGGTCCGGTTCGGCGGGCTGGTGGCCGCCGACGGGGTGTCGATCGCCGTGGACCCCGGCCAGACCGTGGGGCTCATCGGGCCGAACGGGGCCGGCAAGACCACCCTGCTGGCCGCCATCTCCGGGCAGATCGTTCCCCACGGTGGCCGGGTGGTGTTCGACGGACGCGACGTCACGGACTGGGAGCCCGAGCGCCGGGCCCAGGCGGGGATGGGCCGGACGTTCCAGCGGCTGGAGCTGTTCCGGAAGATGACCGTCTTCGAGAACCTCCAGGTGGCCGCGGAGGCCCGGTTCGGCGAGGCGGCGTTCATCGTGGACCTGACCGGCCGGACCCGGCGGGGCCGGCAGGCGGAATCCCTGGCCCGGGAGGTGGCCGCTCGCATGGGCCTGGAGGACGTCCTCGACCGGTTGGCCGACCAGGTGTCCACGGGCCTGGGGAGGCTGGTGGAGATCGGCCGGGCGCTGTGCACCGAGCCGAAGATCCTGCTGCTCGACGAGCCGGCCGGTGGCCTGGACGACGCGGAGACCGACCGCCTGGCCGAGGTGCTGGGGGAGCTGGCGGCCGGCGGCGGGCCGGCGGTGCTGCTGGTGGAGCACGACGTCGACCTGGTGATGGAGCTGTGCGACCGCATCTCCGTGATGGACTTCGGGAAGGTGATCGCCGAGGGCGCGCCGAAGCAGGTCAAGCGCGACCCCGCCGTCCGGGCCGCGTACCTGGGAACGGAGGAGGTGGCCCATGCCGGCGCTGCTGGCCGGCCGTGACCTGTGGGCCTCGTACGGCACCGTGCGGGCCCTTCAGGGAGTCACGATCGAGGTTCCCGCCGGTGCCCTGGCGGCGGTGGTCGGCCCCAACGGCGCCGGCAAGACCACGCTGCTCCGGGTGCTGGCCGGCCTCCTCGGCCCCGATCGCGGGAGGGTGCTGTTGGCGGATCGGGACGTCACCGGCCTTCCCGCGCACCGGATGGCCCGGCTGGGGATGACGCTGGTCCCCGAGGGCCAGGGGACGTTCCCCGCGCTCACCGTGGCCGAGAACCTGCGGATGGCCGGTGACGGCTCCGTGGAGCGGGCCGTGGAGGCCTTCCCCGTCCTGGGGCGGCGGCTCCGCCAGGTGGCGGGCACGCTCTCCGGCGGGGAGCAGCAGATGCTGGCCCTGGCCCGGTGCCTGTCCACGGAGGCCCGGGTGGTCCTCCTCGACGAGCCCTCCCACGCGCTGGCCCCCCGCCTGGCTGACGAGGTGTTCGAGGCCATCGCCACGCTGCGCGAGAGCGGGAGGACCGTGGTGCTCGTCGAGCAGTACGTGGCCAGGGCCCTGGAGCTCGCGGACCTCGTGTGGGTCCTCCACAAGGGCCGGATGGGCTTCGCCGGCGAGCCGGCCGAGCTGGCCCACCACGCGGTGCTGGAGAGCGCCTACCTGGGGGGAGGGACGGGATGAGGCGGGCCCTGGCCGCCGCCCTGGTCCTGCCGTGGGCCCTGGCCGCATCCGGGCCCGCCACCTCGGCCGAACCCGCCCAGGTGCTGTTCCGGGCCTCGGCCTCGGCCACCGCCGTGCACGGGTTCTACGATCACGAGGGCCTGTTCCCGGTCCCGATCCTCAACGTGTCGGTGCCCTACACCAGGTCGTCGCTGGAGCCGGGGCCGTCCAGCCAGGCGTTGGGATCGTTCCTGTGGGACCCGGAGGTCGCCGAGCTGGGCACGATCTTCTGCGTCCTCTCCGAGGGGCGGTTCTGCGAGTTCCCCGAATACCCCTTCCAGGCCAACGCCTCCTACCCCTCGGCCGGTCCGGAGCCTTCCCCCCCGACGCTGTCGGTGGACGACCCGGGCGCTCCGGTCCAGGTGCGGGCGGCCCACGAGGAGGCCCAGGCCACCGAGGAGGGGGCCCACGCGGACGCCTCGGCGGCCACGCTCCGGGCCATCCCCATGTCCCCGCGGCAGGCCGCCGCGGCCCGGGGGCTGGCCGCGCTCCTGGGGCCCCTGGCGGGCCCGGCGAAGGTGACCCCCTGGCTCGTGGAGGTGCGCGTCGCGGCCAGCGGCTCGTCGGTCCGCGCCGGGGACGGCGGCGCCGTGGCGGCCGCGGAGAGCGAGGTCCAGGGGCTGCGGCTGCTGGGGGGGCTCATCACCGCTGAGGTGATCCGGGGCGAGTCGCGGTCGGCCATCGGGGACCGGCGCACGGGCAGCGCCCGGGCCCGGGTGGCCCGGCTTCGGGTGGGGGAGCTCCGGGCGGAGATCGGCCCGAAGGGGCTCCGCATCGCCGACGAGGAGCTCGGGGGCGAGCAGCTGGCCACGATCACCGACGCCCTCGGGGGGGCGCTGTCCCAGGCCGGGATGGAGGTCGGCCCGGGCCTCGAGCGGGTCCGGCGGCGCCCGGCCTCCGTGGAGTCGGTGGCCTACGCGTTCTCGGTCGACTTCCGCAGACGGAACCTGCCGGAGGAGCTCCCCGAGGGCACCCAGGGGGCCGACGTGCTCCGGGTGCCGGTCGGGCTGGCCACCTCCCGGGTCGCGGTGGCCCAGATCCTGGATCCGCCAGGGGAGGTCGCCCCGCCGCCGGTCGACACCGCCGGGCCCGCGCCGGGGACCGTGGCGGGGGCGGGGGACGCACGGTCGGTCCCGGCGCTCCCGGCGACCGGCGTGGCCCCCGTGGGGTCGGGGCCCGAGGCGGTGGCCGCCGCCCCGGTCGTGGGGATCACCGACCTGGGGGTGCCGCTCGGCGCGGTGATCGTGGTGGGGCTGGCCGGCCTGGGAGCCGTCCTGCTGCTCTCGTGCCTGAAGGTGAACGAGGTGCTGTCCGAATGAGGTGGAGCAGGTGGCCGCTCCGCCGACGTGTCCGCCAGGGCACCGCAGCCGCCCGGCGGCCGTGGCTGGCGTTCCTGGGCGCCTTCTGGCCGTTCCTGCTGGGCTCGGTGCTGGTGGCCGGGGGCCTGGCCGCGATCGTGCTCGGCTACCTCGGCGTGGCGGGCACGGTCCACGTGGGCCTCCAGCTCCCGTACCTGGTCAGCGGCGGCCTGCTGGGGGTGGCCCTGGTCACGCTGGGCGGCGCGCTCCTGGTGACGCAGGCGCTGGGACGGCAGGCCCGCCTGTTGCGCCGGCTGCTCGAGGAGACCCGGGCCAAGGGCCCCGCCCGCGAGGGCGGCGGCGAACCCACACCGGACGGGATGGTCGTGGTCCCCAAGGGCGCCACGCGTTTCCATCGACCCGCGTGCCTCCTGGCCGAGGGCAAGGAGGTGCGGCGGATGAAGCCGGCCACCGCCGCCTCCCGGGGGCTGTCCCCGTGCCCGGTGTGCGACCCGTGGGGTCCGGAACGCGCCGGGGCCGCGGCCCCCTGATTGCACCGCTGCGACCACCGCCGATAATGTGGTCGCGATGCTCGAACTTTCCCCCCAGGTGCTGACGGTGCTCGTCCTGGTGGCGTTGGCCCTGGCGGTGCTGGCGCTGGTGTTCCAGGCCGCCTCGAACCCCCGATCGCGGCGGCGGGTGGCGCCGCAGCCCGACGCCGCCACGCTCCTGGCCGGGCACGACCAGGCCCTGACGGACCTCCGCGACGCCGTGGCCCGGCTCGCCGAGGAGCAGCGACGGCAGGCCGAGGCCCTGCTGGGGTTCGTGGAACGGATCGGGCTGGTGCGCTTCGACGCCTTCGACGACATGGGCGGCCAGCTGTCCTTCTCCGCCGCGCTGCTCGACGCACGTGGCGACGGCGTGGTCATCACCTCGATCAACGGGCGCCAGGACACCCGCTGCTACGCCAAGCCCGTGGCCGGCGGGACCTCGCAGCACAACCTCTCGGTGGAGGAGCAGCAGGCGATCGAGCGGGCCATGGCAGGCCCGAACCCGGCGCCCACCCCCGTGACCGAGGCCCCGGCCCGCGGCACCCGGCGGGACCGCCGGGGAGCATGAGCACGTGCTCGACCTGAAGGCGATCCGGCAGGATCCCGACCGCTACCGTTCGGCGCTGTCCCGCCGTTCCCCTGACCTGGCCGCCGACGTGGACCGCCTCCTGGAGGCCGACCGGGAGCGGCGCCGACTGACCGCGTCCGTGGAGGAGCTCCGGGCCGAGCAGAACCGGGTGTCGAAGGCGGTGGGAGGGACCTCCGGCGAGGAGCGCGAGCGCCTGATCGCCTCCGTGCGGGAGGTCTCCGCCCGGCTGAAGGGGCTCGAGCCCGAGCTGGCCGCGGCCGAGGACGAGCTCCGCGGTCTGCTCGACCGGCTGCCCAACGTGCCGCACGGGTCCGTGCCCCCGGGAGAGACCGACGACGACAACGAGGTGCTCCGCGAGGTGGGAGAGCGGCCTTCCTTGGGGTTCGAGCCCCGGGACCACGCCGAGCTGGGCGAACGGTTGGGGGTCATCGATCTCGAGCGGGCCGCCAAGGTGTCCGGGGCCCGGTTCGGGTACCTGCTGGACGGGGCGGTCTTCCTCCAGTGGGCCCTGGTTCGGTGGTGCATGGACCTGCTGGTGGCCAAGGGCTTCGTGCCGGTGATCCCGCCCGTGCTGGTGCGCGCCGAGGCCATGTACGGGACCGGCTTCCTGCCCACCGACGAGGCCCAGATCTACGTGACCCGTGACGACGACCTGTACCTGGTGGGCACGTCGGAGGTCCCCCTGGCCGGGTTGCACCTGGGCGAGATCCTGGCCCCGGAGTCGCTGCCGCAGCGGTACGTGGGGTACTCGACGTGCTTCCGGAGGGAAGCCGGGGCCTACGGCAAGGACGTCGGCGGGATCTTCCGGGTCCACCAGTTCGACAAGGTGGAGATGTTCTCGTTCGTGGCCCCGGGCACCTCGTGGGAGGAGCACGACATGCTGCTGGCCAACCAGGAGGAGATCGTCCAGGCCCTGGAGCTGCCGTACCGGGTGGTCAACGTGTGCACCGGGGAGCTCGGTGCTTCGGCCGCCAAGAAGTACGACATCGAGGTGTGGCTGCCGGGCCAGCAGCGGTACCGGGAGCTGACCTCCACGTCGAACACCACGGACTTCCAGGCCCGCCGGCTGGAGTGCCGGGTGAGGCTGCCGGAGGAGAACCGGCCCGTCCACACGCTGAACGGCACGGCCTGCGCGGTGGGCCGCACGCTGATCGCCATCCTGGAGAACCACCAGCGCGAGGACGGCTCCGTGGCCATCCCCGAGGTCCTCCACCCGTACCTGCCCGAGGGCAAGCAAGTGCTGACCCCGAGGGGGTAGTCGTCTCCGGGGGGCAGAACAGGTTGGCGTGGCTGCCCCCAACCCCTCAGAGACTTGTGCAGCTCGGCCCGCAGCTCTACGAAGTCCGCCTGGAGCCCCTCGAAGTGGGCCCGGACACTCAACGATGTCTCGGGACGTCACACTTCGCGGAGGGGGTGGTGTCTGGTTTCACGACATAGTGCACACCTGTCTCGGGACATCGTGAACACCTCGATCGAGGAGGTGGCGCGTGTCCCTGGGACGGCTGGTCGTGACGGCAGTGAAGATGGAGGGGCGGACCAAGA
>JBOGVZ010000059.1:0-67450 GCA_050692985.1 Actinomycetota bacterium | reverse complement strand
ATCGGCTGACCGAGAACCACCAGGCTCTCCGGCCCTCAAGGTGAGGGCTTGTTCGCCATCCTCGGAAGACCGGGGAGGCCATGGAGAGCAGGGAGTGCCTACTGCCTATTGACGGACGCTACTGGGGCTGACCGGGGGCTCCCCCACCGGGCGGAGGGCCGGGCGCTCGGGCACCCGCACGTCCACGTAGGCGATGGCCACGTCGCGCTCCTCGGCCCACCGGAGCGCCCCGGCCAGGGCCACGTTCTTCCGCTCCATGGCCGACACGGTCCCGTACAGGACCCGGCCCCGGGGCCACAGGCGCAGCAGGACCTCTCCCCCGTCGGCCGTGACCGACCGGACCCTCCCCCGCATCTCCTCCGGCAGCGATGCGGCCACACGCAGGGGGTCCGGGTCACCGGGCAGTGAGGTCCCGGGCGCCAGCTCGGAGGAGGTGACCCCCAGCGATGGGAGGCGGCGAGGGACGGCGTCGCGCCGGCCGAGGACGGTCCCATCGCCGGCCACGGGCACCCGCCCTTCCGGCGCCTCGATCCACGCCACCGGGGTCCGCTCGGTGACCGTCAGCACCAGGGTTGACGGGAGGGACCGTTGCACGTCCGCGGTGGCAACCCATGGGCTCACCCGGAGACGGCGGACCACTTCTCCGGCCGACAGGAGCAACAGGTTGTCCCCCACCTCCGCGCCGGACAGGCGGATGACGCGGTCCTCGGTGAGGACCACGTTGCCCCGGACGACGACCTCCTGGACCTCGAACACCGGCGACGTGAGCACCGCCCAGCTCAGGAGCGCCACGGCCACCGCGATGACCACCGGGAGCGCGGCGCGAGAGCGCCCCCGCCGGGCGGTGTCATCCGCCATCCACGTCTCCCGCGATGTGGACCTCGGGCTCCAGGATCACCCCGTGCCGGTCCCGGACCCGGTCGCGGATCAGCGCCATCAGCCGGGCCACGTCCCGGGCCGTGGACCCCGGATCGGCCACGATGAAGTTGGCGTGCTTCGCCGAGACCCTGGCGCCGCCCACGGCCAGCGACTTCCCGTCGCTGTCCTCGATCAGGCGGGCGGCGTGATCGCCGGGGGGGTTCTTGAACACGCTCCCGCAGTTCGGCTCCGCCAGCGGCTGGGTGGCCCGGCGCCACTCCCGGGCCTCATCCATGAGCCGGCGGATCTCCACCGGGTCGCCGGGATGCAGACGTACCGTGGCCCCCGTGACGATGCCCCCCGCGGGCAGGGCCGAGTCCCGGTAGCGGAACCCCGCTTCCTCCGCCGGCAGGACCCGGGTCCGTTCCTCGACGGGGAGGTACACCTCCACCGACTCCACGACCTCGTCGAGCGAGTGGTGATGAGCGCCGGCGTTCATCCGGACCGAGCCCCCCAGCGAGGCGGGGATGGCCACCCCGAACTCCAGTCCGGCCAGCTCGTTGGACAGAGCCACGCCGGCCAGCGCCGGAAGGGGCATGGCCGCACCGGCCGACAGGCGGTGGCCGTTCCTGGCCGTCCACCGGTACGTCCGGCCCAGGCGGACCGCGATGCCCGGGAACCCCGCGTCGGCCACCAGCAGGTTCGACCCCTTGCCGATCACCAGCAGGGGGATCCCCGTCTCCCGCACGGCACGCCCGATGGAATGGAGGTCCTCCTCGGACTGCGCCTCCAGGTACAGGGCCGCGGGGCCGCCCAGGCGGAAGGAGGTCAGCGGAGCCAGGGGGAAGCCACGCCGGACCCGGTCGCCCACGGCGCCGCGGAGGATCCCCTCCGCCTCCTCGATGGCGTTCCCACCGGGTGCCCCGTGCCCCTGGGGCTCACCGGCCATGGTCTCCCCCGAGCATCGTCAGCGTCTCCTCCCCCACCATCGTGATGTCGCCGGCACCGAGGGTCAGCACCAGGTCCCCCTCCCTCACCGTCGTGGACAGGAACCGCGCCACGGTGGAGCGGTGGGGAAGATACACGGCCCGGGTGCGCGGCGACCGCTCCAGGAGCGCGTCCACCAGCAGCTTGCCGGTGATCCCCGGCATGGGCACCTCCCCGGCGCCGTACACGTCGGTCAGGACCACCACGTCGGCCCCGGCCAGGCTCTCCCCGAGCGCTCGCCACAGGACGGCCGTCCTCGTGTACCGATGGGGCTGGAAGACCGCCACCACCCGGCGGGGTCCCCCAGCCCGGGCCGCCGTCAGGGTGGCGGCGATCTCGGTGGGGTGGTGGGCGTAGTCGTCCACGAACTCCGCCCCCCCGGCCCGGCCCCGACGCTCGAAGCGGCGGCGGACCCCGGTGAATCGGGCCAGGGCGGCGGCCCCTTCCTCCAGGCCGACCCCGGCCAGCCGAGCCGCGGCCAGGGCGCCGGCCGCGTTCACCAGGTGGTGGCGTCCCGGAACCTGCAGCCGGACGTCGATCGCCTGTCCTTCGAACCGCAGGCGGCATCGGCTGCCCGCCGGTCCCACCTCGATGCGATCGACCAGCACGTCGCTGCCCCCGCCCTCCCCGTACGTGGTCACCTCGACCCCTGCGGTGCCCGCCACCCGGCTGGCCCCGGGATCGTCCCCGCACACCACCAGCCGTCCGGCCCGGCGGCAGAACGTCGCGAAGGCCGCTTCCACCTGCGCCGCCGTGCCGAAGAAGTCCAGGTGATCGGGCTCCACGTTCGTGACGATGGCGATCTCCGGGGAGAGCAGGAGGAACGACCCGTCGGACTCGTCGGCCTCGGCCACGAACAGCTCGCCGCTCCCCCATCGGGCGTTGCTGCCGCTCTCGTTGAGGTCTCCCCCGATGATGTACGTGGGATCCCGGCCGGAGCGCTCCAGGATCACCGCCAGCATCGAGGTGGTGGTGGTCTTCCCGTGGGTGCCGGCCACGGCCACGCCCCGCCGCTCCGCCATCAGCGCCGCCAGCACCTGGGCCCTGGCGTACACGGGGATGCCGCGTCTCCGGGCTTCCACGACCTCGGGGTTGTCCGGGGGGATGGCCGAGGACACGGCGACGGTCTCGGCGTCTCCGATGTGCTCGGCTCGATGGCCCACGTGGACGGCGGCCCCCAGGGCACGGAGCTGCACCAGGCCCTTGGTGTCCTTGAGGTCGGAGCCCGACACCGCGATGCCGCCGGCCAGCAGCAGGCGAGCCAGGCCGCTCATCCCCGCCCCGCCGATCCCCACCAGGTGCGTCGAGCGGACGCCGGCGAGGTCGGGGACCGCGAGCGTGGGGATGCTCCCCGGCGGGGGCACGTACCCCCCCACCCTCCCGCCGGCCTGGGAGGCCGGCCGACGCGGGTCGCCGTCCTCGTTCGGCGTCATCCCCTGGCCCCTTCCCGCGCCGAGGAGACGGTCACGTCCGCCAGGGCGTCGGCGGCGTGGGGGCGCCCCGCGGCCGCGGAGCCCCCGGCCATGGATGTCAGCCGTTCGCGGTCGCCGGCCAGGGACAGGATGCGGTGTGCCAGCGCGTCCGCGGTCGCCTGTTCGTCGGACAGGATCTCGGCGCCCCCGGCCCGGACGATCGCCCGAGCGTTGGCCTCCTGGTGCTTCCCGGTGGCGTGCGGATACGGCACCAGGATCGCGGGGAGGCCGCACACCGTCAGCTCCGCCACCGTGGTGGCTCCGGCCCGGCACACCAGGAGATCGGCCGCCGCGTAGGCCAGCTCCATCCTCTCGAGGAACGGCACCGCCCGCACGTGGTCGGCGCCCGCCAGGGCGCGCTCCACCTCCGGATGAAGGGCCGGGCCCGTGAGCAGCACGAGCTGCAGGTCGGCTCCGTGCACCACCGGGCCGGCCGCCCCCACCGCGGCCCGATTGAGGCGGCGGGCTCCCTGGCTCCCACCGAACACGACCACGGTCCGCCGCCCCGGATCGAGGTCGAGCGTTCGCACCGCCTCGTCCCGCAGGGCGTCTCGGGTGGCGCGCACCCGGACGATCGCTTCCCGGACCGGGTTCCCCGTCACCACGGTCGGGGCTCGCCGGGGGAAGCGCCCCGCCGAATCCTCGAAGGACACGGCCACGGCGCGCGCCCACCGGGCGGCCACCCGGTTCGCCAGGCCGGGAGCGGCGTTCTGCTCGTGGAGCACCAGCGGCACCCGCTCTCGCCGGGCCGCCAGCGAGACCGGGACACTCACGTACCCACCCATCCCCAGCACGACGTCGGCCTCCCGCACGAAGGCTCGGCACCGACGGCCCGCCCGCAACGCCACCAGCGGGGCGCGGAGCGTCGCCGGCGACAGCCTCCGGGCGAACGGCACGGCCTCCACCGTGTCGAGCGGGAACCCCGCCGCCGGGACCAGGGTGGACTCCTGGCCGTCCGCCCGTCCGACGAACCTCACGTCCGCTCCCAAGCGCTCGCGCAAGCGGATCGCCGTGGCCAGCGCGGGGAACACGTGCCCCGCGGTCCCCCCGGCGCCGATCACCACCCGCACGGGCTCAGCCCCGTGCCGAGGGACGGGAGGCACGGCGGCCGATCGAGATCAGGATGCCGATGGCGGCCATCGATACCACCAGTGACGACCCGCCGAACGAGACCAAGGGGAGCGGAACGCCGGTGATCGGCAGCAGCCCGGTCACGGCCCCCAGGTTCACCAGCGCCTGGAGGCCCAGCCACCCGGTGATCCCCGCAGCCAGCAGCCGCCCGAACGCGTCGGGGGCCCCGACGGCGATGCGGATGCCCGCGAACACGAGCAGACCGAACAGCAGCAGGACGGCCACGGCTCCCACCACGCCGAGCTCCTCGCCGATGATGGAGAAGATGAAGTCGGTGTGGGCGTTCGGCACGTACGACCACTTCTGTCTGCTGGCGCCCAGCCCCACGCCCAGCGGCCCGCCGGAGCCCAGTGCGATGAGCGATTGGATCGTGTGCCACCCGTGGCCCAGGCGGTCCTCCCAGGGGTCGAGGAAGGACAGGAACCGGGCCCACCGGTAGCCGGCGACGTACATGAGCCCGAACCCCACGGTTCCCAGGGCCGCCGTTCCCACCGCCAGGTGCTTCATCCGGGCGCCGGCCGTGAAGGCCAGGACGAGCACCGAGGTCAGGATGATGACCGCGGTCCCCATGTCGGGCTGGAGCAGGATCAGGATCGACACCAACCCCACCACCGGGACCAGCGGGAGCGTCAGGGATCGCACGTCGGCCAGTCGCTTCCACCGGCGAGCCAGGAGCGTGGCCGCGAACGTCAGCACGGCGAGCTTGGCCAGCTCGGATGGCTGGATCGTCACCGGTCCCACCTCGATCCACCTGGCGGAACCGCCCGCCACGGTGCCGAAGGAGGGATGCAGCACCAGGGCCAGGAGCGCCACGGTGAGCGCCAGCAGCGGGACGCACAGGCGGGCCCAGGCCCAGTACCGCATCCTGGCCGTGAGCCACATGGCCGCGGCCCCGACCGCCGCGTAGGCCGCCTGTCGCTGGAAGAACAGGAAGCTCGACCCGTACTTCGCGTACGCCGAGACCGACGAGGCGGACAGGACCATGATGAGGCCGATCATCGTCAGCGCGACGGTCGAGAACAGCAGCGCAGGGACCGTTCGATCGGGGACCGAGGACCTCGGCGTGGGCTCGTGGTGGATGACCAGTCGCAGGTGCGCCGGACGTGACCGGCGGGCCGTGGCGCTAGGCACGGCTGTTGACCTCTTCCTCCAGGCGCCGGGCGGCGGCGGCGAACCGATCACCGCGCTCCCGGTAGTCGCGGAACATGTCCTGGCTGGCGCAGGCCGGAGCCAGCACCACGGTGCCGCCCGGCGGCGACAGGCGATACGCCTCCGTGGTGGCCTCCTCGATCGAGGCGGCCCGGCGGACGGGGATCCGGTCGCGGAACACCTCGGCCAGCTCCTCGGCCGCCTCGCCCAGGACCACGGCGGCGGCGAGCTTGGGGATGACGGCAGCCATCGGCGAGAGATCGATGCCCTTGCTGCGCCCGCCCGCCACCAGCACGACGTCGTCCAGGGAGCCCACCGCGGCCAGGGCCGCGTGCGGGTTGGTGGCTTTCGAATCGTCGACGAACCGGATCCCCCCCACCCGGGCCACCTCCGCCCCCCGGTGTGGCAGCGGGGCGAACGTCGTCACCGCCCGGCCCACCGCGCCGGCATCCAGGCCGAAGGCCAGGGCGGCCGCCGTGGCCGCGGCCGCGTCGGCCAAGTGCGACGGCGCCACCGAGGCCACCCGGCCCACCGAGTGCCAACCGCCCACCCGGGCCACGAGCTCCTGGTCCTCGTACCCCACCTCGCCATCTCGGGGTGGACCCAGCGTGAACCACACCACGGCGCAGGGCGCTTCCCGAGACAGGGCCGAGGCGTGGGCATCGTCGCGGTTCCCCACGTGGGTGTCCCCCGCTCCCTGGAGCTCGAAGACGCGCCGTTTGGCCGCCCGGTAGCGGTCCAGGGAACCGTGCCAGTCGAGGTGGTCAGGGGCCAGGTTCAGCAGGACGGAGACCCGGGGGCGGAAGGTCCGGTGGAACCGCAGCTGGAACGACGAGGCCTCGACGGCCAAGGCCTCGTGGCCCTCCACCGCCGCCGCGGAGAACGGGTAGCCCACGTTGCCGCAGGCGATGGCGTCCAGGCCGGAGGCACGCATGGCGGCAGCCACCATCTCGGTGGTGGTGGTCTTGCCGTTCGTCCCGGTCACCGCCACGAAGGGGCACCGGACCAGCCGGGCGCCCAGCTCCAGCTCGCTCCACACCCGGAGCCGGCGCTGCCGGGCCCACCGCAGCACCTCCGCCCCCTCGGGGACACCGGGGCTGGTCACCACCAGGGTAGCCCCCTCCAGGTGGCCGGGCTCATGTCCACCGGCCAGCACCTCGGCCCCGGCCAGCTCGGCCTGCCCGGCCAGGTCGGCGACCTCACCGATGGGCCGGGCCTCGGTGATCCGCACCGACGCTCCTCGCTCCACCAGGACGCGGGCGGCGGCCACACCGCTGGCGCCCGCACCGACCACCACCACCCGGGCGCCGGCGACCTCCACTAGGTCACCCCCCCGCGGGCCAGGAAGTCGGCGTAGTACAGGCCCAGCCCGAACACTACCGCCAGCCCGGCGACGATCCAGAACCGAACGATCACGGTGAACTCGTGCCACCCCAGGACCTCGAAGTGGTGGTGGATCGGCGCCATGCGGAACAGCCGGCGGCCGAAGACCCGGAACGAGACGACCTGAAGCATCACCGAGGCCGTCTCCAGCACGTACAGCCCGCCCAGGATGATCAGCAGGAGCTGGGTGTTGGTGGCGATGGCCAGGGCGGCGATGAGCCCGCCCAGCGCCAGCGATCCGGTGTCGCCCATGAAGATCTTCGCCGGGGCCGCGTTCCACCACAGGAACCCGGCCACGGCCCCCATGGCCGCGGCCGCCAGGATGGCCAGGTCCAGGGATGTCTGAAGGTCGACGTTGTAGCACCCCGGCGTGGCCAGGGCGCCGCACGTGTGTCGGAACTGCCAGAACGCGATGATCACGTACGCGGCCATGACCATGGCGGCCGAGCCCGACGCCAGGCCGTCCAGGCCGTCGGTCAGGTTCACCGCGTTCGACGTGGCTGCCAGCATGATGAACACCCACACGAAGTACGCGATGCCCAGGTTGATGCCAGTCTCCCGGATGAAGGACAGATCGGTCGATGCCCCCGTCAGCCGGGTCAGGGCCAGGGCGAAGAGCAGCGCCACCACGGCCTGGCCGGCGATCTTGGCCGTCTTGCCCAGACCGAGCGACTGCCGCCGCCGCACCTTGAGCAGGTCGTCGGCGAACCCGAGCAGGGCCAGGGCCCCTGCCACCCCCATGACCAGCACCCCGGTCACGGTCAGGCGCCCGAACGCCAGGCCCGTGGCCAGGTAGGCGAACCCCATCGCCCCCACGATCACCAACCCGCCCATGGTGGGGGTGCCCATCTTCTCCTGGTGCTGGGGGTAATGGGGGCCGGGCTCGCGGACCCGCTGGCCCCATCCCAGGACCCGGAACACCCGGATGGCCGCCGGGGTGAACAGCAGCGTGGAGAGCAGCCCCACGGCCGCGGCGATCAGCACGCTGGTCATCGGCCGTCTCCCCGGAGCGCGTCCGCCACTCCCTCCAGCCCGGCCACCCGGGAACCCTTCACCAGCACCACGTCCCCGGCCCGGGCCCACGCCCGGACGAGCGCCACGGCCTCCTGGGGGGTGTCACAGGCCGAGACCCGATCCGGCTCGACGCCCTCGCGAACGGCGCCCGCACCGATCCGGCGGGCAGCCGCTCCCACGGTCACCAGCTCGTCGATCCCCAGCCTGGCCACCAGCTCTCCCACCCGCGCGTGCTCGACGTCGGAGATCGAGCCGAGCTCGGCCATCTCGCCCAGCACCGCCATGCACCGCCCCCGGCCGGCGATCCACCGTGCCGCCTTGAGCGCCGCCGCCATCGAGGTCGGGTTGGCGTTGTAGGCGTCGTTCACCACCCGGACCCCGCCGCCGGCCTCGAACACCTCCATCCGCCAGGCCGAGACCCGGGCCTCCTTCAGGGCGGCGGCGCACTCCCCGGCGGTGAGCCCCATGGCCACACCGCAGGCCGCGGCGGCCAGCGCGTTCGACACCATGTGCTCGCCGGGGACCGCCAGCTCCGCCCGCTCCTCTCCGTCCGGGGTCCGCAACGTGAACGAGGCCCGGCCGTCACGATCGAGCACCACGTCATCCCCGCGGACGTCGGCCCCCGCGGCCGTGCCGAACAGCACGGGCCGGGCCGGGGTGCGCGCGGAGAACCCCCGGACCACGGGATCGTCCGCGTTGAGCACCGCCGTGCCGGAGGGCGGGAGGGCCTCCACCAGCTCGGCCTTGGCATCGGCCACGCCCTCGATCGACCCGAACATCTCCATGTGGGCCGGGCCCACGTTGGTCACCACGCCGACCACCGGTGCGGCCACCTCGGTCAGGAGCGAGATGTGCCCCCGGCCCCTGCTCCCCATCTCGCACACCACGACCTCGGCGTCCCTGGGGGCGGCCAGCAGGGTGAGGGGGACCCCGACCTCGGTGTTGAACGAGCGGGGGCTGGCCGTGACCCGGTACCGGGACCCCAGCACGGCGGCCGCCAGGTCCTTGACCGAGGTCTTGCCGGTGGACCCGGTGATCCCCACCACGTCCGCCTTCATGGCCCGGCGCTCGTGGGCTGCGAGGTCGAGGAGGGCCCGGAGGGTATCGCCGACGACCACCACCGGGCCGGCGCCCACCCCGGGCCGCGTGACCACGGCCCCCCCGGCGCCACGGGAGAAGGCCTCGGGCAGGAACGCGTGGCCGTCCGACCGAGCCCCCGGCACGGCCACGAACAGGTCGCCCTGGTGAACCTCCCTGCTGTCGGTGGCAACCCCGTGGACCGTGGCGTCGGCTCCGTGGAGCCGCCCCCCCACGGCCCGTGCGACCTGGCTCAGCCTGCGAGCCCTCACGGGGAACCCTCCACCTCGTTCGGACGGCCCCCGGTTGGAACGGCGGAGCCGCCCGAGAGCGCCTCCACCTCCTGCCGGGCGACCACCCGATCGTCGAACGGGATCGTCCGGTCGGCGAACTCCTGGCCGGTCTCGTGGCCCTTGCCGGCGATCACCACGACGTCACCGGGCCCGGCCTCCCCCACGGCCATCCGGATCGCGGCCCGGCGATCGGGCTCGATCTCGTACCGCCCGCCACCCCGGCGAGCGCCGGGCTCGATCTCCCCGATGATGGCCATGGGTTCCTCGGACCGCGGGTTGTCGCTGGTGACCACGGTGAGATCCGCCAACCGGGTAGCGGCCTCCCCCATCAGGGGCCGCTTGGCCCGGTCGCGGTCGCCCCCACAGCCGAGCACCACGATCAGCCTCCCCGACGCCAGGGGGCGGGCCGCCAGGAGGACGTTCTCCACGCTGTCGGGGGTGTGGGCGTAGTCGACCAGGACCTGGAAGTGCTGACCGGCGTCGACGGGTTCCAGCCGGCCCGGCACGCCCCGGCACGCCGCGATCCCCCGGGCGGCGACCTCGTCCGCGATGCCCACCTGGCGAGCGGCCGTCAGCGCCGCCAGGCAGTTGTGCACGTTGAAGGCCCCTCTCAGCGGGGACCGCACCTCCAGGGCGTCGACCCGGAAGGACAGGCCGTCGGCCCTGAGGCCGATGCCGGTGGCCCGGACGTCCGCCCTCGGCCCGGTGCCGTAGGTCAGCGCGGGGACGTCGTCCCGGAGCAGCGCCCGCCCCTCCGGCGAGTCGTGGTTCAGCGCCGCCCGGTCGCTCATGGCCGGCGTGAACAGCACGGCCTTGGCCCGGAAGTACTCCTCCAGGGTCCCGTGGTAATCGAGGTGGTCCTGCGACAGGTTCGTGAACACGGCGCAGGCGAACCGGATACCCCCCGCCCGGTGCTGATGCAGCCCGTGCGAGGAGACCTCCATGGCCACCGCGCCGACCCCTTCCTCGGCCATCTCGGCCAGCAGGCGATGGAGATCCGGAGCCTCCGGGGTGGTCCGCTCCATCGGCACCGGCCGGCCGGCGATCCGCACCCCGGTGGTCCCGATCACGCCGGCCCGGAAACCGGCCTCCTCGAAGATCCGTTCCAGCAGGTAGGTCGTGGTGGTCTTCCCGTTCGTCCCCGTCACGCCCACCATCACCAGGCGCTCGGAGGGCCGGCCGTAGAACGCCGCGGCCACCGGGCCCATGGCCTCCCGGACCGAGGGCACCCGCACCTGCACGACGCCCGGCACGTCCACCCACCGCTCCACCACTAGGGCGTCGGCTCCCGCCCGCGCCGCGGAGGGGGCGAAGTCGTGGCCATCCCCCCGGCCCCCGGGCACGCAGAAGAACAGCCACCCCGGAGCGACCTCGGAAGAGCGGTAGGCGATCCCCCGGACGGTCCCGGAGACGTCGCCGCGCACCTCCGCGACCGGCAGCGCCACGAGCAGCTCGGAGAGCGGGTGCGAAGGAAACCCCATCTCGTTCACGAAAGGGGCCCAGGTCCATGCCCCGGGCCCCGGCAATTCTAATCCCCCTCCTCGGCCGCCACGGGGGGCACGGCGGGACGGCGGGCGGGAGGGACCCCCAGGTGCGCCAGGGCGAAGCGGGTCACCTCGCGGAACAGCGGCGCCGCGGCGATGCCGCCGTAGATCGTGTCTGGCTCGTCGAGGATCGCCGCCACCACCAGCCGGGGGTCGGCCGCCGGGACGAAACCCAGGAACGAGGCCACGTACTGATCGCTGTACCCCAGGGCCCCCTCCAGCGGCTTGCGGGCGGTGCCGGTCTTGCCGGCCACCCAGTAGCGGGCGATCTGGGCCTGGAGGCCGGTCCCCGCCTCCACGGCCTGGGCCAGCATCCCGGTGAGCTTCCGGGCGGTCCGCTCGGAGATGACCCGACGGCGGGCCGGGGCCGGCGCCCTCACGAACGTCCCCTCCTCGTCCACGGTTCCGCGAACCAGGGTGGGGATCACCCGCACCCCGCCGTTCGCCACCGTGGCGTACACCGAGGCCATCTGCAGCGGGGTGACGGCGATCCCCTGGCCGATGGGGATCGTTCCCATGCTGGTGCTCCACCACTCGTCCCTGGGAAGCAGGATGCCGTCGGCCTCGCCCGGGAACCCCACGCCGGTCGGCTGCCCGAAGCCGAAGCGCCGCAGGTATCGATCCAGCATGGCCTTCCCCACTCGCTGGGCGACCATGATCGTCCCCACGTTGCTCGACTTGGCGATGATGTCCGTGAGGGTCATCCTCGCCGGCGGGTGGGGGTGGGCATCGTGGAACACCTTGTCCCCCACCAGGTAGTTGTCGGGCACGGCCAGCGTCTCCGAGAGGGGGACCACGCCCTCCTCCACCGCCGCGGCGGCGGTGATGACCTTGTTCACCGAGCCGGGCTCGTAGACGTCGGTGACGCTGCGGTTGCGGGTCCGGTCCGGAGCGGCCTCGGAGTAGGCGTTCGCGTCGAACGACGGCGCCGTGGCCATGGCCAGGACCCGGCCCGACCGGGGCTCCATGATCACCACGGTCCCGCCCCGGGCCCCGTTCGCCGCCACCGCCGCCTCCAGGGCGCGCTGGGCCTGGAACTGGAGGTCGGCATCGATCGTCAGCACCACGTCGCGGCCGGGGACGGGAGGCACGATCCGCTCCCGGCCCTGGGGGATGGGGTTCCCGGAGGGGTCCTGCTCGATGACCATGGTGCCACCCGTCCCCGACAGGAGCTCGTCGTACTGGAGCTCCAACCCGGCCAGGCCCTGGTCGTCGATGCCCACGAACCCCAGCAGCTGGGCGGCCAGGTCCTGCCCCGGGTAGTAGCGCTTGCTCTCGTCCAGGAAGCCGATCCCCGCCAGGTTCAACCGCTCCACCTTCCGGGCCACCTCGAGGTCCACCCTCCGGGCCAGGTACACGAAGGCCGCATCCGCCTCCAGGGTCCGCCGCAGGGTCCAGGTCTTGGTGCCCAGCAGCGGAGCCAGCTCGGCCGCCGTCCGACCGGGGTTCTCCACTAGGCGAGGATGGGCGTAGACGGCCCTGGCCGGCAGCGACAGGGCCAGCTCGTGGAAGTTGCGATCGAAGATGCTGCCCCGCGCGGCCGGCAGCGGGATGCGCCGGATCCGCTGGTCGCGCGCCAGGGCCTCGTACGCCGCGGCGTCGCGGACCTGGAGGACCACCAGCCGGGCGGCCACCCCGACGAACGAGAGGGCCAGGACCACGAACAGTGCCGCCAGCCGCCCGCCGGGCGGCTTGCCGCTCATCCCTCCGCCCCGAGCGCCGCCTTCAGCGCGGCCGTTCCACCGGCGGCCGCCACGGCCCGATCCGGGCCGGGGACCGCCGACGGCGGCACCTCCAGGACCTCGACCTGCTCCTGCAGGACGAGCCCGGCCTTGCGAGCCGCGGCCTCGATCCGGCCGGGGTTGGACAGCTCCGCCAGCTCGCGGCGGAGGTACGTGTAATCCGTGGCCAGCTCGCCGGCCCGCTGCTCCAGGTCCTGCACGTCGAAGGATCGCTGGGCCACCAGGGCCTGCATGCTCACCAGGCCCATGACCATGGAGCCCACCATCACCGCGGAGACGACCAGGAACGGGACCCACCTCCGTCGCCTGGCTGGCCGGGCCGGGACGCGGCCGGCCGAGGAGGGCCGGGCGCCGCGGCGTGGGGCCGGCGGCCGACGGGCGGGGGCGGGCCGGACGTGCCGTGCGGGGACCGCCATCAGCCGTTCCCCCCTCGCTCCCGGCGTGGGCTCACGCGGCCCTCCGCTGGCCGGCCCGGAGCTTGGCGCTTCGGGCCCGCGGGTTGCGGCCGATGGCGGCCTGGGACGGTCGGACGGGCTTCTTCGTCAGGACGTCCAGGCGCTCGTCGTCCCTGAGGAACCGCTTGACGATGCGGTCCTCGAGCGAGTGGTAGGCGATGGCCACCAGGCGCCCACCGGGGGCGAGGAGCTGGGCCGCCTGGGGAAGGGAGGCGCCCAGCTCCTCGAGCTCCCGGTTGACCTCGATCCGGATCGCCTGAAAGGTCCGGCGGGCCGGGTGAGGTCCCCCGCGACGCCGGGGGACGGCAGCCGCGACTACCGCCGCCAGCTCGCGGGTGGTCTGCAGCGGGCGCCGGGATCGGGCCCGCACGATGGCCCGGGAGATGCGGCCGGCGAAGCGTTCCTCGCCGAGCTCGCCGATCACCCGTTCCAGGTTCTCCTGGGGATACCCGTTGACCACGTCGGCCGCGGTGGGGCCGGACGGGTCCATGCGCATGTCCAGGGGCCCCTCGATGCGGTACGAGAACCCCCGCTCGGGACGGTCGAGGTGCACCGAGGAGACCCCCAGGTCGTACAGCACCCCCCCGACCTCCCGGGCGCCCTCCGCGCCGGCCACCTCGGCCACCTCGGAGAACGGAGCGCGCCGGGCGCGGAACCTGGCGCCGTAGCCGGCCAGGAGCGCGGATGCTGCGTCCACCGCGCCCGGGTCTCGGTCCACCCCCACGACCCGCCCGACGCCGGCCTCCAGCAGGGCCCGGGCGTGCCCGCCGGCCCCCACCGTCAGGTCGATCACCACGTCCGCCTCCCGGAGCAGCGCCACCACCTCCTCGACGAGGACCGGATGGTGGGCCGGCTCAGCCAAGCACCCGGATCGCCAGGAGGCCCATCCCCACCACGGCCCCGTTGACCACGGCCATCAGGGCCATGAGGTACAGGCTCTGCCCGATCTCGCGTCCCAGTCCCATGTGCGCTCCTCCTCCCCTGGCCGGGGTCACCCCCGGCCACCGGTCTCGGGCCGCAGGGTGCCGGTGGCGTAGGAGCCCTCGTGCGCCTGCTGGTAGCGCTCCCACACCTCCCGGGCCCAGATCTCCAGGCGGTCCGACACCCCGATGACCGTCACCTCACGCCCCAGGCGGACCTTGTCCCGGAGCTTCCGGGGCACGACCAGCCTGCCCTGGGGGTCGAGGTCCGCCCGCTCGGCGTTCCCGAAGAACACCCGGGCGTAGGCCCGGTTCGTCGGGTCGGCGATCGTTCGGGCCTCGACGGCCCCGCGCTCCCGCTGCCACTCCTCGTGGGGGAAGGCGTACAGGCACTCGTCCTGGCCCAGCGTCAGGTAGACCCCTTCGGCCAGGGACTCCCGGAACCTCACCGGGAGCGAGATCCGGCCCTTGGGGTCCATCTGGTAATGGTGCTCGCCGAGCAGCTCGGCCACGCGCCTCCCCCTCGTCCTCCGCCAGAGCTCCACAGTTATGCCACCCGCGCTCCACTAAGTCAAGTTGCTGGAGCAAACTACAGTGGCGGGAGTTAACGCGGGTCAATCAGCGTGGCCAGGGACGGCGCCCTGCGGGCCTCAGCGGTGGCGGGCGGCCACGGCCAGGTACGGCTCCCACTCGGGCTCCAGCCGGCCCAGCGAGAGCCGGAACCCGTCCTTGGGGGCGAAGGGTTGCCGGCGGAGGGACAACCCTGCCTGGGGGGGCAGGCGGTTCTCCTTGCGGGAGTTGCACCTCCGGCACGCGGCCACCACGTTCTCCCACACGTGACCCCCACCCCTGGACCGGGGGATCACGTGGTCGACGTTCTCGGCGGCGCCGCCGCAGTACTGGCACGTCCAGTCATCACGGGCGAAGACGGCCCGGCGGGTCAACGAGGCCCGGGCCCGGTACGGCACCTTGACGAAGTAGCTGAGGCGAACCACCGATGGAGCGGGGATCGTGAGCTTCTCGGTGCGGAACACCATGCCGTTGCTCTCCACCAGCTCGGCCTTCGACTTCAGGACGAGCACCACCGCCCGCCTGGCCGATACGACGGCCAGCGGCTCATAGGTAGCGTTGAGGACCAGTGATCTCCCCACGAGGAATCTGCCCTCCAGACATCGCCATTATACGGGGGCCCCGCTGCGGGCCCCCGGAAGGCGCCGCGGTTCGCTCCTTGACTCGGGCGAATCACAGGCATGTAATACTGGCAGGGGACGGCGGCGTCCACAGCGCCGGCGTCCGAAGGATGACGGACGCCCGATGTCGTGGGGCCGCGCGGGGCGTCTCAGGGATGAAGGGCGCCGGCCGCGCCGCCGTCCCCACTTCGTTCGATCGGGCCATCCCCCTCCACGAACCGCCGGGCCCCCTCGATCAGCTCCCGGTCCTGGAGCGAGGCAGCGCCGGCCTCGGCCTCGTAGGCCAGGCCCGCGGCCAGGTCTCGGCCCCAGGCCCCCAGGAGCGCCGCCCGATCGGACCGCAGGCTGGCCTGGGGGTAGGCGGCCATGCGCCCGGCCAGCTCCAGCGCCCGGGACAGCGCCCCTCCCGCGGGCACCACCTCGTCGACCAACCCGAAGTCCAGGGCCCGCGGGGCGTCGATCCGCTCCCCCGTCTCCAGCAGGTACAGGGCCCGGCCCACCCCCACGATGCGCGGCAGCCGCTGGGTGCCACCGTCCACCCACGGGACCCCCACCCGCCGGTTGAACGCCCCGAAGGCGGCTTCCCGGCCGGCGATGCGCAGGTCGCACCAGCACGCCAGCTCGATCCCCCCGCCGATGCAGAATCCCTCCACGGCCGCGATCGTCGGCTTGCCCGGGTCCAGCCCCGAGAACCCCAGGGGCCCGGTCCGGGCCACGTCGGGCCGGCGCATCAGGTCCCCCACCGATCGGAGGTCGGCCCCGGCGCAGAAGGCCCGGTCCCCGGAGCCGGTCACGACGAGCACCCGGGCCTCCGCGTCGGATGCGAAGGCGTCGATGGCCGCGGCCAGGAGATCCGCCGTCCGGGCGTCGATGCAGTTCCGCACCTCGGGGCGGTTGATCGTCACCACGGTGACCGGACCGCGGCGCTCGGAGAGCAGTGGGGAGGCGGACATGGCCGAGCGATGATAGCCGAGGGGCGCGGCCCCGGCCCGACCGGAACGTGCCTGGCGAACGTAAGATGGGCGGGGGTGCCGGAGGAACCCGTGGCGTCGGCGCGACGTCCTAGGAGGGAACGTGGACGAACGACAGCCTTCCACCGACTGGGGGCAGTTCGAGGCCCGGTTCGCAGACATCCAGGCCAACGTCGAGCGGGTCATCCAGGGAAAGTCCGATGAGGTCCGGCTGGCCCTGGTCACGCTGGTGGCCGAGGGGCACCTGCTGATCGAGGACGTGCCCGGGGTTGGCAAGACCATGCTGGCCAAGGCCATCGCCCGGTCGATCGATTGCTCGTTCCGCCGCATCCAGTTCACCCCGGACCTGTTGCCCACCGACATCACCGGGGTGAACGTGTTCAACCAGGAGCGCGGCGACTTCGAGTTCAAGCCCGGAGCCATCTTCGCCAACATCGCCCTGGGCGACGAGATCAACCGGGCCAGCCCCAAGACCCAGTCCGCCCTCCTGGAGAGCATGGAGGAGGGCCAGGTGACCGTGGACGGCGTCAGCTACCAGCTGGGGGTGCCGTTCATGGTGATCGCCACCCAGAACCCCATCGAGCACGAGGGGACCTACCCGCTCCCGGAGGCCCAGCTGGACCGGTTCATGATCCGCCTGTCGATCGGGTATCCGGGAGCCGAGGCCGAGTCGGACATCCTGGCGACCCACGGCGGCGAGGAGCCGATCACCAGCATGGGGTCGGTCACCGACGCCGCCGGGGTGGCCGCCATGATCGAGGCGGCCCGGGAGGTCTACGTGGCCGAGGCCCTCCGCCGGTACATCGTGGACGTCGCCGAGGCCACCAGGAGCCACCCGGACGTGTACCTGGGAGCGAGCCCCCGGGCCGCCATCATGCTGATGCGGGCCACCAGGGCGCTGGCCGCGTCGGCCGGCCGGGACTACGCGATCCCCGACGACGTGAAGACCCTGGTCTATCCGGTGCTGAGCCACCGGCTGATCGTCTCGGCCGACGCCGCCATGGCCGGACGCGGTGTGGAGAGCGTCCTGGCGCAGGTGGTCGACGAGGTCCCGATCCCGGTGAAGGGATGATGGACGCGCCCCCCGCCAGGCGAGGCCTCCTCCCATGCTGACCGGGCGGGCCTTCGCGGTTCTCGCAGGAGGGGTCCTCCTGTGGGTGGTGTCCCGCCTGGTCGGCTCGGCCGACCTCCACGTGGTGGCCGCGGGCCTGCTGGCCATCGTGGCCCTCTCCGCCGGCTTCATCCGGCTGCGGCGTCACAACCTCCATGCCACCCGCCGGCTGTCCACCCGTCGAGCCTTCCCCGGGACCCGGGTCCGGGTGGAGCTGGACGTCCAGAACCGCGGACGGACCGGCACCTCGTTCCTGCTGCTGGAGGACCGTCTCCCGGCCTCCCTGGGCACCCCCGCCCGGGTCGTGCTCTCGGACATCCCGCCCCTTGGCCGCCAATCGATCGGGTACGCCGTGAGCGCTCGGTCCCGGGGCCGTTACCACATCGGCCCTCTGTCGGCTTCGGTGACCGACCCGTTCGACCTGGCCCGCACCCGGATCCGGTTCCCGGGCACCCACGAGCTGATCGTGTACCCGGAGGTCGAGGACCTCGAGGTCGCGCACCTGGCCACCCCGGCGGGCGGCTCTGGGGAGTCGGCGAGCCGCCAGGTCTTCCGGACGGGCGAGGAATTCTACACGATGCGGGGCTACGAGACCGGCGACGACCTCCGAAGGATCCACTGGCCGTCCACGGCCCGTCGAGGAGAGCTCATGATCCGCCAGGACGAGACGGCCCGCCGGGCCACCGCGGTACTGCTGCTCGACACCCGGGCAGGCGTCGCGGGGGCCACGGCCGACGCCTTCGAGAGGGCGGTCTCGGCGGCAGCCTCGATCGGGATCCTGTACTTCCGCATGGGGTTCACGCTCCGGCTGGCGACCCCGGAGCTGCCGCCCCAGGTCGTGAGCCGGGACCAGCTGCTCGAGACGCTGGCCCTGGTGCGCCCGTCCCGCACCCGGGTGATCACTCCCGTGCTCCGGCAGCTGCGGGCGCTGGCGTCGGCCGCCCCGTCCCTGGTCCTGGTGACCCACCCCCCGGACCCGGTCGAGGCGGCCACGTTGATCCGCTCGACGTCGGGGTATGCGGCCAGGCTGGCCGTGCTCGTGCACCCTCGTGAGCCCGAGCCGTCCCCGTTGGACCAGCTCGACGAGGAGGAGCTGCGGCTGGAGGGAGCCCGGCGCTCCCTGGCCGGGGCCGGGTGGGAGGTCCTCCCCCTCAAGCCCCACGGAAGGCTTCGAGACGTATGGCGACTCAGACGGAAGCGACCGGTCAGGGCGACCGCGGCGTCGTCGTAGGCTCGCTGCTGGTCCTCCTGGCGGCGGCCGCGATGGGATTCGGCCGCGTGTTCCAGGGCGGGAGCACCACGCTCCGGCTGGCCGGGGTGGCCCTGGCGGCGGTGGGCCTGGCCGCGCTCCTCCGCCGCCGGCACCTCCTGCTCTCGATCGGCGCCAGCGTGGCCGGCCTGCTGGTGACCGTGGGCATCGTGGTGTTCCCCCACACCACGTTCTTCGGCCTGCCCTCGTCGTCGACGGTGGGAGAGGTGATCCGGAGCTTCGGCCGGTTGAGCGAGCAGGCGGCTCAGGAGATCGCCCCCGCGCCACCCCTCCCCTCCCTGATGACGGCATCGATCATCGCCGTGTGGACCGCCGGCACGGCGGCGCACGCCCTGGCGGTACGCTCGAAGAGCGCGATCCTGGCACTGCTTCCCCCGGCGTCGCTGCTGGGCTTTGCCGGTGTGGTGACCGAGAGGGGCCCCACCGCCCTGGCCACGGCCGGCTTCCTGGTCGGGGCGCTCGGAGTTGTGTTCGGTGTCGGGGTGGGACGCCTGGCGCTGTGGGGGCCGCTGGTCCCGTGGTCGGGGCGGCGGCGACACCTCGTGCGTGGGGCCACGGGCCGGTGGGCCGCCCGGCTGGGGCTCATCGCGGTCGTCGCCAGCCTGCTCCTGCCGGGCCTGCTCCCCGGGTATCGGGCGGGCCCGGTGCTCACGTTCGAGCCCGGCGCGGTGAGCCGAGTGGCCATCAGTCCGATCGTGGACATCGGCCCCAGCCTCCTTCAGAACCCCCCGGCCGACCTGTTCACCGTGGAGGCCGACCGCCCGGCCTACTGGCGGCTGCTCTCGCTCGACGAGTTCAACGGGCAGCTGTGGACCTCGTCGAACGTCGGCGGATCGGGCGGACGGGTCGTCACGGGCGTCTCCCCGCTGGCCGGCTCGGGCGCCCCGGGCGAGCCGCTCGTCCAGGACTACGAGATCGCGGGGCTGGCCGTGCCGTGGCTTCCCGCGGCCTTCGAACCCACCCACGTGGCGCTGGACATCCAGGCCGAGGCCGGAGCTTCGGTCCGTCACGACCCCGACTCTTCGATGCTGGTGCGGGCCGACAAGACCCAACGCGGATACCGATACGGGGTCGTGTCGGAGATCGTGGAGCCCTCCGCCCGGGCCCTCGACCGGGCCTACGAGCCCATCGACACGGGCCTGTTCAGGGTTCAGAACGAGCGATACCTGGCGCTGCCCTCCGACCTGCCGCCCGGGATCGCCCAGTTCGCCCGCCAGGTCAGCGCCGGCGAGCGAACGCCGTTCCGCCAGCTGCTGGCGATCCAGGAGCGGCTCCGTTCGTTCAGGTACGACGTCCACGCGCCTCCCGGCCACGGCTCGAACCACATCCTGAACTTCCTCACGGAGACCCGGCAGGGATTCTGCGAGCAGTTCGCCGGTGCGTTCGCCGTGCTGGCCCGGACGCTCGGCTACCCCGCCCGGGTGGCCGTGGGGTTCACCCCCGGGACCCGCGACCGGACCGGCCGGTACGCGGTGACCACCGCCGAGGCCCACGCCTGGCCGGAGGTGCTGTTCCCCGGCCACGGGTGGGTGGCCTTCGAGCCCACCCCGACCCGCAGCAACCCGGTGGCCAACCGCTACCTCAACCCGGTGCGAGCCTCGAACTTCCCGGGCATCCAGGGCGGCCCCGGCGCGGGGGCGATCGACCCGTCGCGTGCCCGCACGGCCCAGCGGGAGGCGTTCGAGAAGCTCCGGGAAGGCCGCAACCCTGGAGGCTCCGCCGAGCCGGAGCGCCGCTTGTCGGACCGGCTCCGGTCCACCGTCACCGTCGTGCTGGCCCTGGCGATCCTGGCCGCCGGGGCCCTCCTGGTCATGGCCATCGGCAAGCCGGTCGTTCGCCGGATGGCGGTCGGCCGGGCCCGAACGGCCCGGGAGGGAGTGGTGGCCGCCTACCGGGCCTTCCTGGGAAGCGCCGCGGACCTGGGGCTGGCCCGCCGCTCCACGGAGACCCCGTGGGAGTACCAGGACCGGCTGCGTGGCCACGTGGCGTTCTCCGACGGCCACCTGGAGCGGCTCACCGGCCTGGCCGGGCGGGCCCTCTACGCGGCGGACGGGCTGACCCGGGGAGAGGCCAGGGAGGCTGCCGGGGCCGAGCGAGCGCTGGCCCGGGACCTCCGCCGCCACGCGGGGGTGACGCGCTCCGTGGTGGCGGCGGTGCGACCGTCCCGGCCGCTCCCCTGACTCAGGCCTCGGCGCGAGCCTGACGGGCGGCGTCCCGCAGGGCCCGCATGAACTGGTCCCGGTCGTGCCGGAAGGTCGACACCTCGGCGTCGATCGACTGGATGATCTCGTCGATGGCCACGAAGAAGGCCATCTGCCCCTGACGGAGCGCGTCGAGGATCTCGCCCTCCCGACGGGCCACCTTGAAGATGCTCTTGCCGTCGGTGATCAGCTTGACCTCCGACAGATGGCCCTCCATGCCGGCCTTCCGCCGGAGGAACTCGTACGCCCGGCGCACCCGCTGGAGCGACATGCCCCCATCCAGCAGCGACGTGACCACCCGGAGGGAAACCAGGTCCCGGAACGAGTACAGGCGGGGAACGCCGGGGCGCCCTCCGGTCTGCTGGATCGAGGGGCGGACCAGGCCGATCTGGTCCCAGTACCGAAGCTGGCGCGGGGTGCATCCCGTGAGGCGAGATGCCTGATGAGACGTGAACCCTTCGGTTCGAGCTTCCACGACACCCCCTGCCGACGAGTCGGGGCGCCACGGACTCTCTCGCGGCACCCGGGGAAGGCGAGATCGTTTCTACGGCAAAGCGGGGGGCGGAAGCAAGGTCGCAGGTAGCGGGCCCGTGCTTGGACCGGAACTCAGCCGCGCTGCTGTCGGCCGCGGAAGCGCTCGGTCATCCGGGCCAGGAACCCCGTCAGCGAGGGGCCAGCGCGGCCGTACTCGCGGAGCTGATCCCGCCCGAGCAACCGGAGCTGGTGATAGACGAGGAGGGCCGATGCCAGCATGACCCCGAAGCCGGCGATGGCCACCCACACCGACAGGGCGAACAGCATCAACATGACGAACCCGGCCACGAACGCCAGCGCGCCGAGCCGGACCCGGCGTGCCAGGTGGGAGGAGAGAGAGGCCCGTCCGACGACGTCGGCGAACCTAGGGTCCTCCTCCTGGAGGCGCTTCTCGATCTCGTCGAGGATGCGCTGTTCGTGTTCTGAGAGGGTCACGGCTCCGCACCCATTATAGGAACGGGCTCACGCTAGGCATACCCCGGTTCACTCCCCTTCCAACAGGGTCGCCGGGAACGCCACTCCCGAACCGAACCGTCCCTCGATGCGGTCGAGCGCCCGCTCGGCGTCGTTCCACCGTCCCGCCCGGAGCAGGGCCAGCTGCTCGGCGCCGGCCGGGACCAGGCTCGACCCCGCCACGCCCAGCAGGCGCACCCGGCGGCGCCCCGCTCCGGGGACGGACCGGTACAGCTCCGCGGCCGTGGCGTACAGCGCGGTGCCTACGTCGGTGGGGTCGGGCAGCGTCCGCGACCGCGTCAGCGTGGTGAAGCTGGCCAGCCGCACCTTGAGGACCACGGTCCTGGCCCGGAACCCCTCGCGGCGGAGCCGGGCGGCCACCCGGAACGACAGCCGGAGCAGCTCCCGCATCACCGTCCCCTCCTGGTCGAGGTCGTGGTCGAAGGTCTCCTCGTGGCTCACCTGCTTGGGCGGCTCGTAGGGGATCACCGTTCGGTCGTCGCGACCGGCGGCCAGCCCGGCCAGGTGCCGGGCCGGGCCGTCGCCGAGCACCCGCTCGAGGATCCGGGTGGACAGCTCCGCCAGCTCGCCCACCGTGCGCACCCCCAGCCGGGACAGGACCTCGTGGGTCCGCTCCCCCACGCCCCACAGGGAGGTCACCGGCAGCACGTGCAGGAACGCCAGGGCCTCGCCGGCCGGCACCACCAGCAGGCCGTCCGGCTTGGCCCGGGCGGAGGCCACCTTGGCCAGGAGCTTGTTCGGGGCCACGCCCACCGAGCACGACAGGGACAGCTGGCGGCGGACCTCAGCCCGGATCCGGTCGGCGATCTCCCGGGGAGGGCCGAACAGCGTGGTGGCGCCGGAGACGTCGAGGAACGCCTCGTCGAGCGACAGGGGCTCCACCAGCGGCGTGAACCCGAGCAGGATCTCCCGAAGGCGGGTGGCGTGGGCCCGGTAGGAGGCGAAGTCCGGTTTCACGAACACGACCCCCGGGCACAGGCGCCTGGCCCTGGCCGAGGGCATGGCCGAGTGGATCCCGAACTCCCTGGCCTCGTAGGAGGCCGACATGACCACCCCCCGGGGGCCGGGACCGCCCACCACGACGGGGGCCCCGGCCAGCGACGGATCCTTCAGCACCTCGACCGACGCGTAGAAGGCATCCATGTCGACGTGGAGGATCGGCTCGGACGGGTCGCCTCCGCTCACGACGCGGGTCGCCCTGACAGGGAGGGCTCCCCGGGTCCGGGCGCGTCCCGATGGCGAGCCCCGGGGATGCTGACCAGCCCCAGCAGGGTGAACAGCGCCGCGGAGGCGATCAGCCACGGCTGCACGGCGATCAGCCCCCCAGCCACCACCACCAGGAGGGCGGTGGCCAGCGGCCCGCCCTCTCCCAGCATGGCGTACACCGACGTCACCTTCCCCGGGTTTGAGGCCACCCGTTGGATGAGGGCCTGCCCCGGAGAGGAGAAGAACGTGAACCCGAAGCCGAACAGGAACGCCCCCACCAGGCAGATCACGGCCGACGCGGTGCCGATGTACAGGACGTAGCCCACCCCGCCGCCGGTGAGACCGAGCGCCAGCAGGCGATGCTCTCGTCCCATGCCGTGCCGCAGCCCGGCCAGGGCCAGGGAGCCCAGGGCCGCCCCCGCGCCCGTCACCGAGAACATCACTCCCAGGAAGTCCTGCCCCTGACCGAGCACCTCCTTGATGTACAGGGGCTCCAGCGTGATGACCATGCCGAGCAGCAGGTACGCGGCCATGGCCCGCACGATCAGGGCCCGTAGCGACGGGGTCCCCCATCCTTCCCGGAACCCGCCCACCAGGTCGGCGATGAACGATTCGTCCTCCTGACGTTTCCTCCGCCGGTCGGGGATCAGCGCGTACAGCGGGAGGGCCAACGCCACCGCCACCATGCCCAGGTAGTAGGGACCGTCGGAGCCCAGTACGCGGACGGCCACCGCGGCCAGGGCCGGGCCGATCACCAGGGGGACCTGCCAGGCCACGCCCATCATCCCGTTGGCCTGCACCAGGCGGTCCCCCCGGACGAGCAGGGGCACCAGCGCCCCGCGGGCCGGCCACACCACCGACTCGGCCAGCCCGAACAGGGCCAGGCCCAGGTACAGCCACGGCAGCGAGGGGGCCCGGGAGGCCAGGAACAGCACCAGGACGGCGCTGCCGTGGGCAAGGAGCAGGAGGCGCTTCGGGCTCCACCGGTCGGCCAGGAGGCCGAACGCGGGCGATGCCGAGACGAACGCCAGGGAATAGGCCGAGAACAGGATCCCCAGCTGGCCGGGAGAGGCGTCGAACCGGAACACGGCCTCGCCCTCGGCCGCCACGAAGAACGACCACAGCCCGACGTTGGCCAGCATCTCGCCGAGGACCAGCCACAGGAACGGGCGGACGGCCAGGAGCCGTGGGGGGCTCCCGGAGTCGGCGTGCGGCCGGGGGACCTCGAGGAGGATCTCCTCGGGGATCGCCCGATCGTCGTCGCGTTCGTTCACCATCCGGCCGAGCCTCCGCTGGCATGCCACAGCTTGCGTATCGGGGACGAGCGTGGGGCAGGTCCCTCGCCCATGGCGTCGAGGAGACGTCCCTTCCGGCGGGCGCGGTCGAGGGCGGCGAGGTCCCAGACCTCCTCGGCGATGATACTCGCGCCCCGGACCCCGGTCCGCCGCAGTCGCCCCCACACGGCCAGGAGGAACGAGTGGAACACCGTGCCGGCCGCCCGGTCCTGCACCCGCTCGAACACCGTCACCTCGATGGGGCCGGTGGCATCGTCGAGCGTCAGGAAGATGATCCGCTGTCCGCTTCGCACCGCCGGGGTCTGGGAGGACACCTTGACCCCCGCCACCATCACCCACTGGTCGGCCCGGCGCAGGTGCAGGTCCGCCGACCTGGTCACGCCCAGGTCCAGCAGCAACGGCCGGTAGAACGACAGCAGGTGCCGGGAGGCGTCCAGCCCGGTGACCTCGAGCTCGGCCCGCACCCGCTCCACGTCGGTGTACTCCCGGAGCCCGGCGGGCCCGCCGCCTCCGTCCAGTGACAGCGCCAGCTGCTCACCCTCCCGCTCGGTGTCCGCGGTCATGGCCACGAACAGCCGGTCTCGCCGGGTGCCGGCCGGCAGCGTGTCGAAGGCCTCCGCATGGGCCAGGGCCTCGACCACCGGGCGGGACACCCTCGTGCGGCGCAGGAAGTCGCCGACGCTCGAGAACGGCCGATCCGCTCGGGCCTGCAGGATCGAGGCGATCTCCTCCTCGGAGATCCCGCGCACGTCCTGCAGCCCCAGCCGGATCCCGTCCCGGTGGCCGGGGGGCGGCGAGGTCTGGAGCGGGTGCACCTCTTGCGGAGCGACCTCGCCGCCACCCCCCACGTGGGAAGCAACCGGTTCGACGGTGTAGGCCGTGGCGCTGTGGTTGACGTCGAGGGGGAGGATGGCCACGCCATGCTCGCGGGCGTCCTCGAGGATCAGCCGGCGAGGGTACATCCCCGGCTCGTGGGTCAGTACCCCGGCCAGGAAGTGCGCCGGGAAGTGCGCCTTGAGCCAGGCCGACTGGTACGTGGGCACGGCGAACGCCGCGGCGTGGGCCTTGCAGAACCCGAACGAGGCGAACGAGGCCAGCTCCCGCCACACGACGTCGGCATCGTCCGTCCCCAGCCCGCAGGCCACGGCATGCTCCAGGAACCCGTCCTCGAGCTGGCGGATCTCGCCCCCGTCGTCCAGGTGGCGGCGGATGCGGTCGGCCTCGGCCAGGTCGTACCCGGCGAACCGGAGCACCCGCATGATCTGCTCGTGGTAGACGATCACCCCGAAGGTCTCCCGCAGGATCGGCTTCAGCGACGGGTGGGCGTACCGGGGCCGCTGCATCCCATGGCGCCGCTCGATGTACGGCCTCACCATGTCGGACTTCACCGGCCCGGGGCGGAACAGCGAGATGTCCACGATCAGGTCCTCGAACCGCTCGGGCTGGAGCTTCTGGAGCAGCTCGCGCTGGCCGGGACTCTCGATCTGGAAGCAGCCGATCGTCCGCGAGGAGCGGATCAGCTCGAACGCGCCCGGGTCGTCGCGGGGGATCCGGTCGAGGTCCACCATCTCCCCCGTGGTCCGCTCGATCTCGTCGAGGGCATGCCGCATCGAGGACAGCATCCGAACCCCCAGGACGTCGAGCTTCAGCAGGCCGAGCAGCTCGACGTCGTCCTTGTCGGCCTGGACCATCCGGTGCTCGAGAAACGAGCGCTCCATCGGGACCCGGTCCGTCAGCGTGTCGTCGGACAGCACGATCCCGGAGGGATGCAACGCCAGGTGCCGGGGGAACCCGTTGAGCCGCTCGGCCACCCGGAACAGCAGCTCGAGCTGGCCGGTGCCGAGGTTCGCCGCCCGCAGCTCCGGGAGCGAGGCCATGGCCTCGCGGATGCGATGGGCCCCCATGTGGGGGAAGGACTTGGCCACCAGGTCGACCTCGGCCTCGGGATAGCCCAGGGCCTTGCCCACCTCGCGGACCGCGGAACGGGCCCGGTAGGTGTCGACCATGGTGACGCAGGCACACCGCTCCTCCCCGTACCGGGCCAGGACCAGGTCGTACACCTCCTCCCGCCGGGCCGACTCCACGTCGAGGTCGATGTCGGGGAGCTCGTCGCGGAGCGGGTTGATGAACCGCTCGAACAGCAGGCCGTGGGCGACCGGGTCCACCTCGGAGATCTCGGTCAGGTAGCACACCAGCGAACCGGCCGCGGAGCCCCGGGCCGCGCACCGGATGCAGAGGGCCTTCACCTCGGCCGCGATGTCGGCCACCGTCAGGAAGTAGCCCGAGTAGCCCATCCGCCGGATCTGATCGAGCTCGAAGTCCAGCCGCTCGGCGATCTCCCGGGTGGGCCGCATGCCCCGGCGGCGGAGCCCCCGGTGGCACCGCTCGGCCAGCAGCGACGTGGCGCTGCGGCCCGCCGGGGTGGGGAACGGGGGGAAGTGGGCCGTGCCCAGCCCGAGGTCGGACGTGCAGGCCTCGGCGATGCGCACCGTGGCGTCGCACAGGTCCGGCCGGTCGGCGAACAGGGCCCGCATGGCTGCCGCCGGCTTGAGGTACCCCTCGGCGTTCTGCCGGGTCACGTGATGGGGGGCCAGCGGGACCAGTTCACGCATGCACTCCAGGGCGTCGGCCAGGAACGCGTCCTGGGGAACCAGGTAGCGCACCGCGTTCGTGGCCACCGCCGGGAGCCCGGCCTCCTCGGCCAGCCGGAGCAACCTCCGGACCGCTTCGTTGCTGCCCGGCTCACGGAGGTGGCGGACCTCCACGAAGCACCACGGTCCGAATGCTTCCCGCCACGGCCGGGCCAGCTCCCGGGCCGCCCCCGGTGATCCCGCCAGCGCCATCGCCGCCGGCGGCGACTCCGGCCCCAGCAGGCATGCCAACCCCCCGGCCCGGGCCATGACGTCCCGTGGCGAAAGCCATGGCTCACCCCGTTGCCGCTCACCGCTCCCGGGACCCCCTCTCCCCTGGGAGGTTCGCTCCCCGTTCGAACCACCATCCCGCTCGGGGCGAGCTGCCCTTCCGGACCCCCCCATGTGCGCCTCGGTGATGAGCCGGCACAGGTTCGCGTACCCCGTCGCGTCCCTTGCGAGCAGCAGAACCCGCCCCGGGGACGGCGGCCGGGTCGCTCCCTGGAGGCTTGCCTCGCCGTCGCGAAGGGTCAGCCAGGCGCCCAGGATGGGCTTGACGCCGACCTCCGCGCACGCCGCCACGAAGCGCGGAGCGCCGTACAGCCCGTCCCGGTCGGTGAGAGCCACGGCCGGCATGCCGAGCTCGGCGGCACGCTGCGCGAGGTCCTCGGGGGAGAACGCCCCGTCCTTCAGCGAGAAGTACGACCGGCAGTGCAGGTGAACGAAGGTCATCCCCATCCTATCGAACGTATGTTCGAGGATAGGAGGCTCACCCGACCGGCGCAACCGAGCACTCCCTACAGGGGGGTGTGCCATGGACGAACCCGCAGCGCCTCAGGGGCGTCACAACGGCAAGACGAGAGGAGGTCCGATGAGGCGGAGCGTGGTCGTGGCGGCGGTGGCGGGAGCTCTGCTGGGCCTTCCGGATGACGCCGCCCTCGCGGGAGGATCCTGGATCGAGACGGAGCGGAGCGCCTACGCGGTCGGCGAGCACGCCGTGGCCCGGGGATCGTTCGGGCCAGGAACGCTCGAGGGCAAGGTCTCCGATGGCCCGTACTACGCCTACCTCGTTCCCGGAACCCGGTGGTTCAAGACCCCGGGACCGATCCCCGACTACGCCATCACCCTGGGACCGATGACCATCACCGGCGGGAACACCTACCCCTGGGTGGCCCGCATCGAGTTCACCGTTCCCGACGTGGCCGCCGGGCGCTACTTCCCTCCAGTACTGCAACGATCCTTGCACCGTGAACGGCGTGGGCGACCTCATGGGCGGCAGCTTCTTCATCGGCGCGACCGTCGACGAGGCTCGATTGGCCTGGCGGGTGGAGCAGCTGGGCCACCGGATCGATCGGCTCCAGCGCCAGCGGACCAAGTGGGCGAGCCGAGCCGATGAGCTGGAGCGCGACCTGGCCCGCGCCGAGGCCACGGCGGACAGGGTGGTGGCCCTCCGGGAAGCGGCGGTGCCGGACGCCGGGGTGGAGCCCCCTCGCCCCATGGTCCCCGGGTGGGCCGTGCTCGTCCTGTCGGCGGCGCTCGGCCTGTGCGCGCTGCTGGTCGCTCGGCGGCGCCGGCTCCCGGCGGTCCCGGACACGGTGCCGCCGGAGCTGCTGGAAGAGGTGGCGGCTCAGGTGCCCTTGAGGCAGCCCGCGACCTCGGGCGGCAGGCCCGGGATCGTCAGCGCCTCGCCGGGGAGATCCTCGTCGGGAGGCTCGCCGATGACGAAGTCGTAGGGCGCACCGGCCCACGTGCCCGGCAACCCCGGGTACTCCCGCGGGGTGGCCGTGGGTCCCGTGGTCTCCCACTGGAACGCCGTCCAGTCCGGCGAACGGAATCCCCCGGTCCGGTAGGGGGCCACGGCGGCCACCCCGGAGCCGAAGCTCCGCTCCTCCACCAGCCACCGGGCCCGGAACGAGGGGTCGTCGGCCAGCGAGGCCTTGACGTACCACCGTCGCACCGTCAGGAGGTAGTTCTTCTGGCTCGGGGGAGACTCGGGGCCCTCGAAGTACCGCACCTCCTGGACGTCGAAGTCGCCCTGGACGCCCATCGTCCGGCGGATCACGAACAGGGCCTTGTTGTACACGGGGGTTCCGGGCTCCGGCTCGGTGAACCCCTCCTCGCACCGCTCCGGTCCCTGGCCCGGCTCGTGACCACCGTCCTGTTGCTCCCCGTCCGGGGACTGGGAACGGGCACGATCGTCCCCGCCGTCACCACCGGTGCACGCGCCCAGCACCAGGACCACGCCCACCGCCACGGCGGCGAACCGGCGTGCGCGAGGAACACCGAGCCACATGGGAGGTTGACCCACGACCTCGGTAGGATATCGAACCATGCTCCCGTCCCGATTCACCCGTCGTCAGTTCCTGACGCGCTCCACCGCCGCGGCGGCGGGCCTGTACGTCGCGTCCTGCACGGCCAGCTCACCGCCTCCGAGGCCGACGTTCGGGCGGGACATCCTGAAGCTCGACACGAAGTGGCCGATCAAGCGCGTGGTGTACCTCATGCTGGAGAACCGCAGCTTCGACAACATCTTCGGGCGGTTCCCCGGCGCCGACGGCACCCGGATGGGGATCCGCGACGGGCGGGAGGTCCCGCTGAAGCGCTGTCCCGAGTGGCTCCCCGGCGACCTCCCCCACGACCGGGCAGCGTTCGAGAACTCCCTGCGAGGCGGGGCCATGGACGGGTTCGCCCTGGGGGCCCTGGGCCCGTTCTACGCGTACTCCCAGTTCGGCCCCCGGGACATCCCGTCCTACTGGACGTGGGCCAAGGAGTACGTGCTGTCCGACCGGTTCTTCGCCTCGATGGGAGGCCCCTCGTACCCCAATCACCTCTTCTTCATCGCCGGGCAGGCCGGCGGGTCCATCGACAACCCCGAGAACATCAAGACCGAGTTCCTGGGCGACGGCCACCAGTTCAAGAGCTGGGGGTGCGACGCCGTCGGCGACGACGTGTTCGTGCTCGTGGAGGACGATGCTAGCAACGTCACCAAGCACGACACATGCTTCACGTTCAAGACCGTGGGCGAACAGCTGTCCGAGCGGGACATCGACTGGGCCTCCTACGCGCCGGAGCCGAACCAGTACGGGTACATCTGGCAGGCCTACTCGGCCATCAAGCAGGTCTACGAGGGGGAGCTGTGGGAGGAGCGCATGTGGCCGGTCGACGACCTGCTGGTGGACATCCACTCCGAGTCGCTGCCGGCCGTCTCCTGGATCGTCCCCCGGTGGCAGCTCTCGGACCATCCCCCCGTCAGCACGAAGCACGCCCACAACTGGGTCACCCGCATCGTGAACGGGATCATGCGGAGCTCGATGTGGGAGCACACCGCGATCTTCATCACCTGGGACGAGTGGGGCGGCCTGTACGACCACGTTGAGCCGCCGGAGCTGGACGGCAGCCGCCTGGGGTTCCGGGTCCCCATGCTGGTGATCTCCCCCTATGCCCGGCGAGGGTTCATCGATCACGACGTCTCGGAGTTCACCGGGCCGCTGCGGTTCATCGCCGACAACTGGGGGCTGGAGTACCTGACGCCTCGCTACGAGCAGGTCCACAACTTCGAGCACGCCTTCGACTTCCAGCAGAAGCCCCGGAAGCCGGTGCCGGGCTCGCGGGTGGAGACGTTCAACAACAGCCCCTACGTGTGGCCGGACAGCTACGAGTGGCCCGAGAACGTGGAGCCCACCCCCCCGCCGTTCATGCGGTGACCGGACCCTCCGCCAGCTCCGCCAGCGACTCCGCGTAGCCCGCCCCCAGCCCCCGGCGAACCATCTCCGGCGACGCCCCCAGGTCCGTCAGGCTCCCGGCCCACCGGGACAGGGCATCCCGGCCGGGGTCCCGGATGAGCCGGAGGGTGGCCTCCACGGCCTCGGCGTACCCCCGGGCCGTGGCGTGGCCCCGTTCCAGGGCTCCGATGTGGGCCCGGGCCCGTCCGCCCACGGCGGCCCGGCGGGAGGGGTCCCGCACCAGCGGGCCCAGGGCCGCCGCCAGATCGTCGGGGCCGGGCGGTCCGGCCGGCACCCGGACCACGGCGTCCTCCGGCCAGTCCAGGTACGTCCCTTCCGCGGGAACCACCGTGGGCTTGCCGGCCTGGAGGGCCCGGACCACCGTGCCGCTGACCTCCCCGCGGTGGGGGTGGCGGAGGTTCACCACGACGTCGCAAGCCGCCAGCCACGTCAGGAAGTCCCGGTCGGACACGTCGGGGACCACCGTGACCCGGTCCCGGTGACCCGAGGGCTCCACCACCTCCTGCTCCACGTCGAACATCGGGATCCGCCGGCCCACCACCACGAGGTGCGCCGGCGGGCCCACCCGGGCCACCGCCTCCAGCACCTCGCCGATGGCCTTGGCCCGGCCGAGGTCGCCCAGCACGCCGACCAGGACCCGGCCGGGGAACCCGTTCCGCAGGCGGGCCGCCCTCCGTTCGGCCCGCCGCACCGCCCGTGGGGTCTCGACGGCGGGATGCGGGACCACGAAGACCGGCGTCAGCGAGCCGAACGCCTTCAGGTAGCGCCTGCCGAACTCGGAGTGCACGATCACCCCTCGGGACCGCCGCACCACGTACGCGCACCACGGAACGCGGAGGGGCTCGTCGAGGCCTACGCTCGGCGGGTCCAGCCGGTAGGCGGCGTCCATCGCCTCCACCCGCGTGGGTCCGCCCAGCGGGTCGCCCACGGCCAGCAGGGCTCCCCCGAGGTCGTCGAGGGCCAGGTCGTGCAGGACCACCAGGCCGGGGTGCCGGGCCGCCAGCGCGTAGATGTCCCGGTGGAAGTCCAGGTTGTTGCCCAGGTGGTACACGGGCAGGTCGGCCGCCCGGGCCTGCTCCTCGATCCGGCCCCGGATCGGCCACGGTGCCTCGACCCGGTGCCGCTTCGTGAATCCGGACGCTCGCAGCTCCCCGAGCACCGCCGCCGAGTAGGTGGCGATCCCGGTCGGTGCGGGCGGCAGCGGCGACAGGTACAGGACCCGGGCCATCAGGACAGGATCCGCTCCACGACCTGGGGCCACCGGGGGATCCGCTCCCGGAACAGCCGCTGCCCCGCCGCCCCCATGGCCCCGGCCACGTCCCGGTCCGCGGCCAGGCGGTCGATGGCCCCGGCGATGGGTCGGGGCTTCGGCTCGACCACCAGGCCCGTGTGGCCGTCCCGTACCAGCTCCAGCGGCCCGCCGCTGTCGGTGGTGGTGATCACCGGCCGGCGGGCGGCCATGGCCTCCAGCGTCACGTACCCGTAGTCCTCGTCGTAGGGACCGTAGTAGGCGGCCAGGCATCCCCGGTACAGATCCACCAGCCGCTCGTCGGCGATGCCGGTCTCCAGCCGCACCCGGTCCCCCAGTCCCCGCTCCTCGATCTGGCGGAGGATGGCCGGGGCCCCGGGGCCGGCCCCCACCAGCACCAGGCGCACATCGCTGCGGACGTGTCGCATGGCCTCCACAGCCAGGGACTGGCGCTTCAGCGGCTCGAGCCGGCTGGGGAACAGGATCTCGTCGCCGGGCGGCCCCGCCGGGACCTCCAACAGCCGTTCCGAGATCGGGGAGCGGTGGTAGAGCGGGTCGGAGGGGATGCCCAGGAACCGGCGCAACCGCTCCCCCACGTTGGCCGAGTTCGTGAAGATCCGCTTGGCCTCCTTCAACGCCACCCGGTCGGCCTTCCAGATCATCTCCCGAACCGCGGCCCCGTCCTCGTGCATCGCCAGGTCGCCGTAGACGGGGTGGTCCCACAGCTCGTAGGCCGCCCGGTGCTGGTGGATCAGCCACACCACCTTGCGCTCGTGGCGGACCAGGTACGCGGGGAACTTCAGGGCGATGACCATGTCGATCGGCTGCCCGTTGGCCTCGGACACGTCGAGGCTGCGCCACAGGGCCATGTGGTGGACCAGCTCCGCCGGCGGGTACCACTTGAACGGGATCGCCAGGATGTCGACCTCGTGCCCGCCCGCTCGCAGCGTGGCGGCCAGGCGCTCGGTGTGCATCTCTCCCCCGCCCCGGGCGAACGGGGTCTGCGGATGGCAGATCGCGATGCGCATCAGGCCTCGGGCGGCGGCTCGAGCTTCCGGCCCAGGGCCAGCACCTCGTCCTCCAGCCGGCGCACGTCGCGTTCGGCCTGGAGGAGCGCGTCCGCCATGCCCACGGCGATCTGCGCCAGCTCGGCGGTGATGCGGTCGTAGCGCCGGCTCACGGGCCGCACCAGCCGGTGCAGCACGATCTTGACCCGCCGACGCCACCGGCCGCCGCCGGCGATACCGGGGTCGCCCCACGGTGCGGCCTGCCCGGCATCGCGGCGGAGCGTGTGAGCCAGGTGCTCCAGCCGCTCTCGGAGCTCCGCGGTGGTCCGGGTGGGGGGGGCACCGGCGGCCCCGCCGCGCCAGTACAGCTCGCGCTCGAGGGCCTCCCTTCCCTGGAGATCCATGTCACCGTCCTCCATGTGGGGGCGAGTCAACCACACTCCCGCCCTGCGCCGTCCGCCCACGATGGTAGGCTTCTCCTTCGTTCATGTCCCTTCGTCGCACCCTCTCGGTCCTCGTCGTCTTCGGCCTGGTTGCCGCCGCCTGCTCCGGCTCCGACGGGGATGACCGGAAGCGGGGCCAGGACCGCGACGGCGGGCCCACGGCGGCCGCCGGAGGTCCCGTGGGCAAGGTGGTGTGCGGGCTCCCGGAGACGTGGCTCCAGCGGATCTGGCGGGGCTACCGGGCCGACCGCAGCGCCGAGCTCCAGATCCTGCCCCGCCGCCCGAACTTCGTGGGCGCCGGCCTTCCCCACGTGGGGCCGTGGGATTACGTCTCCCACGTGCCGATGTTCTGGTACGGGCCCGGCTACATCAAGCCGATGGGACCGGTGCAGCGCCACGTCACCGCGGCGGACATCGCGCCCACCCAGGCCGCGCTGCTGGACTTCGACTTCCCCACGCCCGACGGGAACGTCCTGACCGAGGCCCTGGTCCCCGCGGAGGAGCGGGGCCCGCCTCCCCGGCTCGTGGTCATGTTGATCTGGGACGGGGCTGGCCGCAACGTCCTCGACGAGTGGCCGAACGACTGGCCCAACCTCAAGTCGCTTATCCCGGAGGGGGCGTGGTACGAGCATGCCACCGTCGGGTCGTCGCCGACGAGCAGCGCCCAGATCCACGGGACGCTCGGCACGGGGACCTTCCCCCGGACCCACGGGCTCGTGGGCCACAGCATGCGGATCGACGGGGAGATCGTGGCGCCGTGGAAGGATGGCCCCGGCCTGCTGATCCGCCCCACCCTGGCGGACCTGTACGACGTGGCCATGGACAACGAGCCGATCGTGGGGACCGCGGGGACGGTGGCCATCCAGCTGGGGATGATGAGCCACGGCACCGGGTGGGAGGGCGGCGACAGGGACCTGGCCATCCTCCGGGTCCCGGGGAACGCCCAGACGCTCGGTGCCGAGGGCGTGCGGTGGAACCTCCCGGACTCGCTGACCCCGTTCTTCAGCTACCCGGAGTACGCGAACGGCCTGCCGCCGCTGTCGACCTACGTCGAGGACCTCGACCCCATCGACGGCGAGCGGGACGGGACCTGGCGGGGGCACGCCCTCGACGCCGAGGAGCTGCTGGGGGGGTTCTACACGCCCGCCCGGATCCCCTACCAGACCCGCCTGGTCGAGGAGGTGATCGAGCGGGAGGGATTCGGCGCCGACGACGTCCCCGACCTGCTGTACTTCAACAATAAGCTGATCGACCAGCTCGGCCACATCTACTCGCTGAACAGCCTGGAGATAAAGGACTCCCTGCGGACCCAGGACGAGCACCTGCCGGTGCTGATCGACATCCTCGATCGCCTGGTCGGTGAGGGCAGGTGGGTCATGGTGGTGACCGCGGACCACGGATCCTCGCCCAGCCCGAAGGTCTCGGGGGCCTTCCAGATCTCGGCCGAGCGGCTCCACGCCGCGATCCAGGAGGAGTTCGACCACCACGACGACGGGGTCCCGGTGATCGATCAGGTGAAGCAGACCGAGGTCTTCATGAACGTCCGGGAGCTCCGGGAGCAGGGCTCCACGCTCGTCGACGTGGCCAGGTTCGTCATGGACCTCCGGCAGAAGGACGTACCGATCCCCGGCAACCCTATCCCTCGGCCCAACCGGAAGGTGTTCCAGGCGGCCTGGCCGGCGGACATGATGCGCACCCTCCCGTGCATGGAAGGGATCCGGAAGGCCCAGCCCTAGTCAGTCCCACATCCGTTCCAGGTGCCACCGGCCCATCCGACGGTCGTGGTACAGGTCGCAGACGGCACCGCCGCGGGCCTCCACTCGCCAGTACTCGCGGTCGCGGCCGTCCTCCCACCACCGGCCCTCGATGCGCCACCGGCCGATGACGTCCACGACCTCGTAGCGACGGCGGCGCCACACGAAGACCGCGGGCATGCCCGCATCCCGCTCCACCTGCACCTGCTGGTCGTAGCGCTTGGACATGCCGGAGCCTTCCCGCACCGAACATACGTTCGAGAAGGGGCAGGCTACCGCCGGGCGCGGCGGCGTGTCAAGGGCCGGCCAGGGCGTCGGCGGCCCGCTCCAGCCGCCCCGCATCCGGATCGCCGGTCCGCCGGGCCAGGGAGGCCGCTCGGAGGGTCAGGTACATCGCCCGGACGGCGGGAGGCACCCGAGGATCCTCTGCCGTGACCCCGTCGCCGCTGGCGTGGTGGCGCAGCTCCCCGGCCACGAACTCGTCGATGCGGGCCGCCACCTCTTCGGTCAGGGCTCCCCGTTCCCCCACGAACCACCGGAGGTGGCCCACCTCGGCCGGCCAGGCCTCCACCAGGTCCTCGAAGAACACCACCGATCGCGGACCCCCCGTGGTATGGCGCAGGGCCGAGGTCACGTATGTCCGCCACAGCGCCACCCCGTCCTCGAAGGCCATGTCGTCCCGGGCCGCCAGGGACTCGCCCACGTCCACCGGGCTCCGCACGCAGAGCACGTACCGCATGGGACCCAGCAGGCGTCGCCAGAACGGCAGCGTCAGCGACGTGCGGGGGTCCTTCCAGGCCCACCGCGTGGCTGTCCCGAAGTCGGCCTCGAGGGCGGCCCGGGCCCGGTCGCGGACGTCGTCCAGGCGACGGTCCCGTTCCCATCGCGGCGGGAAGGCCGGAGGCAGGTCCCAGGTCCCACCGAACGCCTCCAGGATCTCGTCGTTGAGGTCGGTGAAGGGCCGGTACTCCCAGAAGCCCCTGGGGTTGTCGCGCTTCGGCCCCATGAGCTTGTCCTCCGGCCCCAGGTGCCAACCCATCAGCCTCAGGATCCCGGCGGCCAGCGAGGTGCCGCTCCGGTGCATCCCCAGGATGCACACGACCTCAGCCATCGCCCCGGCTCAGGACTCCGCCCGCCGGACGGGCCGTCCCGGCCACAGCGCCGCCGCCAGCCCCAGGCCGGAGGCGATCCCCCAGATCGCCCAGGCCAGCCCACCGGACAGCGGGTCCCGCAGCACCGCCAGCACGACCACCCCGGTCACGGCGACCGAGGTGATCGACAACATGGGGACCAGGGCCAGCGACTCCGGCCACGTCCGTTCGGGCAGGCGTTGGAGGAACAGCCATCCGGGCACCACGAACAGCAGGGCCAGCCGCAGGATGGCCAGGACGGTGCTCCCCAGGCCCTCGAACGGACCGGGGGGCTCCGTCGCGAACGCCTCCGCCTCTTCGGCCGCCGCCCGGGCGGCCTCCACGGCGTCGGGGAAGATCGGGGCGGCCGGGACCTCCACGGGATCAATGACGTACAGGCCGCTCTCGCTCAGCTGGACGCACTGCGGCTCTTGGCAGGTGGCGACGTACGACGGGTTGTCAGAGGCCACGTTGAACGCGAGCGGGACGAACACCGCCACGGCCCCGTCGTGCTGCCGCAGCATCCGAGCGGCATCGCGCCCGGTGTCCGAGGAGATGTCGTCGTAGGCCGGGTCGGGCACGTCGGACGTCGATGCCTCGCCGGCCAGGAAGTCCTCGATGCGACCGAAGAACAGCACGGTATCGTCGATCTGCTCGCCGGCCAGCCCGGCGTACGTGGCGTTGACGAACTCCTTGTACTTGCCGTAGGGCACGATCTGCCCCGGCTGGGCGTCGGTGACGAACACCGCGGTGGTGTCGCTGGGAGCCGTTTCCAGGTACGCCCCGGCAGCGGCCATCGTGGTCCGGATCTCCGGCGTCAGCCACGTGCCGGTGGTGTTCCACTGGGAGAGCCCCCGGACCCACCATCCGCCCAGGAGCGCCACCAGGGCCACCGTCACCAGGACGGGGAGGGCCACCGAGCCCCCCCGGCGACGGGTCCTCAGCGACCACCCGATCAGCAGGGTCATCCCCACCGCGACCAGCAGCAGGGGGGCCAGGGTGGCGTTGAAGAACCGGAAGTACGGGTACGCGGCGCCGATCAGGAAGCCGAACATCCCCGCCAGCGGCAGCGTCCAGGCCACGGTGACCTCGGCGAAGTGCTCGCCGTCCCGGAGCGCACGGACCAGCAGGTGCACCAGCCCCGCCAGGAGCAGGCCGATCAGCACGGCCACCCCCCCGAACACCAGGATCCCGGGCGCCGTGGCCTGGTCGAAGGGCTGGAGGTTCTTGAGCACGCCCACGGACCGGTTCACGAAGTAGGAGACGCCTTCGGGGGGCGGAACGGCCGCCTCGCTGAAGCTGGAGGTCGGTCCCCACGGGCCGCCCAGCCAGACCACCGCGGTCAGGGCCACGGCGGAGGCTCCCGAGAGCAGGATCGGGCCCTCCGCCAGGAGCACGGCCCCGATGGAGCGCTCCCGGACCAGCCGGTAGACGGCCACCGCCCCCAGGGCGAGCAGGAAGATGGCCACGGTGGTGGGGTGGCTGAGGCCCCCGACGAACAGGAACGCCGCGGCGGCGATCCGCGCGGCCCAGCTGGTTCGCACGGCCTCCAGCAGCAGGAGCACCCCGGCGAGGAGCGACAGCGTGAAGAAGTTGTCCATGAAGCCGAAGAACCGCTGGAGCAGGAAGATGGCCGGGACCGTCAGCAGCGTCAGATAGCACAGCACCCAGCTGCGCCGGTGGCGCCAGGCGAACGCGGCCAGCCCCACCGCGGCCAGGACGCGGAACAGTACCGACAGCACCACGGTGTGCGTGGACGCGCCGATCCCCCCCACGCCCCGCATCGTGGCGCCCAGCACCGGTTCGGCCACCCGGTACCCGCCGGCCAGGGCCCCGGTGGCCCCCTCGAGCTCGATGAGCCTGGCGGGTTCCGCCACCCGGAGCAGCTCCGCGCGCCACTGGTAGAAGGCCGTGTCGAACGCTGGGACGGCGCGGGATGCGTCGGTGATGAACTGCCAGCTCATCGCCAGCACCACGACCAGCAGCACCGCCACCAGCACCTGAGGCCGGCCCAGGAGCCCGTGGCCTGCCTCCGGGGGCTTCCCGGGGGGCACTCCTCCAGGGCGCTCGTGGGGCGTGGTGGTCGGTTCCGGTGCGGTCATCCCGGTCCTCCTCGGTCCAGGCACGGAAGGTCCTCCAGCACCGCGGACGGGAACGCCGCGGCGAACACCGGCGAGTCCCGGTCACGGGCCGGCAGGGTGGCCGGGTCCGCGACGTTGTCGCCCAGGGTGTAGTCCATGACGAAGGAGGCGACGTCGGACGTGGTGTGTCCGTTCTCGGCCAGCTCGTCCTCGTCCAGCCAGACTTGCGTCACCCGCACGCTGCGGATCGCCTGCCGCTCGTCGCCGTCGCCGTCGAACGCGGCCTCCAGGTCGGCAGTGAACGCGGCCAGGTCGACGTAGAAGGCGCCGGTCACGGTGCGGTTCGGGGTGGAGCCGTGGTCGGCCGTGAGCGCCAGGACCCACTCTCCCCTGCCCACCTCCCGGTCCAGGGCCCGGATCAGGTCCTTCAGGGCCCGGTCGCTGGAGCGGACCACGGCCTCCATCTGCGGACTGTTCATGCTCCACCGGTGGCCCACCAGGTCGATCTGCTTGAAGTTCGTGTACAGCAGGTCCGGCACGTCATCGGCACCGAAGCCCTCCGTCCGGATGACCCGCTCCAGGAGCATGCGCTGGTGCACCGAGTACGCCGGCGTCATCGAGATGTCCTCCCGCTCCGCGAGCACCGGCTCACCCAGCCACCGCCCATCGAGCTGCCCGTCCTCGAGGTCGAGCTCGCGCAGCGCGTCCGAGAGGCCGTTGTCCTCCTCGGCGTAGGGGGCATAGCGGAAGTAGTCCTCGTGCTTGTCGCTGAGCCCCCAGTTCCCCCGGAAGTCCAGGATCGCCACATCCCTGTCCCCGCCCTCGAACAGCGCGCCCTTCCCGATCATCCCCAGCGTGCCTCCCGAGGCCACGATCCCGATCTCCGCCCGGTTGTCGCGGGCCCGATCGTACCGGTCGGCCAGCGTGGGGATCCGCAGGTACCGGGAGGACACCCCCCGGGTGCCGACCAGGCGGTCTCCCACCAGGAACCGGAGGTCGATCAGGCCGTGGTTCCGTGGCAGGGCCCCGGTGCCGATCGTCGTGTGGACCGTGGGCGTGACCGAAGGCGAGGAGCCGACCGTGGCGTTCTCGTACCAGGCCCCCTCATCGATCAGCCGCCCGAGCGTGGGCCAGGCGTCCGGGTGCTCGTCCAGGACGTTCCGCCCCGCCCCGTCCCACACGACCGTGAGGATGAGCTTGGGCGGCCCGGTACCGGGGGCGATGGCCTCCTCCAGCGGCTGTCCGTCGCGGGCCGGGAACCGGAAGCCAAGGTACCGGGCGTACGTGGGGGCCAGATCGGTCATGCGCACCGGGCGGGTGACCCGGCCCACGGCCGGGACGTGGCCCGGGCCGTACAGGAACATGGGCACCCGCTGGAGATAGGGGTAGGGGCCCGAGTGGAGGAACTGGCCGAAGTAGTTCGGCGGCTCCAGCACGATCTGGAGGTGGCCCGACCGTCCCGGGTGGTACCCATCGTGGATCCTCTGGATCCACGGGGTGGGAAGGTCGCACGCCACCCGGGCGAAGCGGCTCCTCGACGCCCCATCCGTTGCCGGGCTGGACGGCGGTGACGCCGCGGTCGGGTCCACGGCAGGTCGCGACGGGACCGTCGCCGAACAGGCCACGGCGAACGCCAGGCACGCGGCAGCAAGGGCCCGGGGGAGGGGAGTCACGGCCAGTCAGTAAAAGACACGGCGAGAACGCGGTCAAGTCGAGGCACAGCGCAGCCCGACCATGGCGCTGGAGGGGAACGCCGCCGCGAACAGCGGGCGGCGGCTCCCCTGCGACGGGGGCGTGGAGGCAGGGGCGGCCAGGTCTGCTTCGGTGATCCTCTGGAGGAACCGGGCCACGTCGGTGAGCGTGGCTCCTCGCTCCGCGAGCTCCTCCTCGTCGATCCACACCTGCGTGACCCTGAGCATCCGGATCGCGTCCCGGCCGTCGCCGTCGCCGTCGAAGCGCCGCTGGAGGGCGGCCTTCAAGGCCACCGGGTCGATCTTGACCCCGCCGGTCACCCGGGCGTCGGGCATCGACCCATGGTCGGCGGTGAGCGCCAGCACCCACCGGCCCTCGCCCACCTCACGGTCCAGCACCCGGATCAGGTCCTTCAGGGCCCGGTCGCTGGAACGGACCGCGGCCTCCATCTGCGGGGCGTCCATCCCCCACCGGTGGCCCACCAGGTCGATCTGCTTGAAGTTCGTGTACAGCAGGTCGGGCACGTCGTCCGCGCCGAAGCCCTCCGTGCGGATGATGTCCTCGAGCACCCGGACCTGGTGGGCGCCGAACGCGGGGGTGCGGTGTGCCTCGTCGGACACCGCCACCCCCAGCCACCGCCCATCAAGCTCGCCGTCCCGGCGATCGAGCCGTCGGAGCTCGCCCCGGAGCCCGGGAACGTCACGGACCGATGGCGGGAACCGGAAGCTTCGTCGCAGCGAGGCGGGCAGCCCCCACCGGTCCTCGTCCTGCGTGACCGCCACGTCCCGGTCGCCCCCCGGGAGGGCCGCCCCGCTGCCCACCATGCCCAGGGCGTAGGCGCTGGCCACCGCCCCCACCTTGGGCCGGTTCCCCAGGGCCCGGTCGTACTCGTCGGCCACCGTGGGGACCAGCAGCGACTCCGGCCCCACGTCCCGGACGTTGGCCATCTCCCCGCCGCGGGGCAGCACCAGGTCCACGAGCCCGTGGCGCCGGGGGAACACCCCCGTCCCCAGCGTGGTGTGCGAGGCGGGGGTCACCGAGGGCGACGAGCCCACCGTGGCCCGCTCGTACCACGCGCCCCGGTCGATGAGGCGGCGCAGCGTCGGCCACGCGTCCGGGTAGGCCTCCAGCACGTTGCGGCCGCCCCCATCCCACACCACGGTGACGATCAGGCGGGGCGGCTGGCCCCCGGCCTCCACGGCCTCCTCCAGCGGGCGCCCATCCCGGTCGGGCAGGTCGAAGCCCAGCACCCGAGCGTACGTGGGCGCCACGTCGGCCAGGGTCACCGGCCGGTCCACGGAACCGACCACCGGGACGTGGCCGGGACCGAACAGCAGGAGGGGCACCCGCTGGAGGAACGGCCACGGGCCCGAGTGCGACCGGCTCCCGAAGTAGTTGTCCCGGCCGGGGACGATCTGGATGTGGCCGGAGCGGGCGGGATGGTAGCCGGCTCGGATCAGCCGCAGGTGCTGCGGCGGCAGGGCGCACACCGCACGGTCGAACCTCGTGCCGGAGCTACCGAAGGCGGCCTCCGGGTCCCCGGCGTCGGCACCGCCCGTGCAGGACGCGACCGCCAGCACGACCGCCAGGATCACCGGGCGGGCGCCGGTCACGGGCCACGCCGGGGGCCCCCGGCGTCCGCCACCACCCCCACCGCACCGAGCCGCTCGATCACCGCCGATGGGTCCGGCCGGGGCCCCGACTCGATGACCGGTGCCTGTGGTTGGGTCCGGCGGAGCAGCTCGGCGACCGCCGCCGGGAGCTCGGGCCCCACGGCCACCGCCGCCGACACGTGGAACAGGCGGGCCCCGAACCACCGTTCCAGGTCGTCCGGGAAGGCCACCTCCACGCCGGCCCGGGCCAGCTCGTCGGCGGTCTCCGGATCCGGGGGGCCGCCGGTGGACAGCACGGTGACGCGCCCGTCCGGGAACGCGGCGGCCAGCGCCAGGAGGAGGGTCCGCGGTGCCCGGTCGGCCACCACCAGCACCCGGTCGTGCGCGTGGGCGTCTCGGCCGGCCACCTCCCGGTGGGGGTGGTGGGGACCCGGGGGAGCGACCTGCCGGGCCAGGGCGCCGGCCCGGCGGTGCCGGAGGACCTCCCGGTTGGCCTCGATCAGCCCGGCGGCGGCCGAGGCATCGGTGGACCCGAACCGCACGTGCACCACGTCCGACCGCGGCTCGTACACCGTTCGCAGCCCCAGCTCCCGGAGCGCCAGGCACAGGTCCACGTCCTCGCAGTAGGCCGGCACGTAGGCGGGATCGAACCCGCCCACGTCCAGGAACACCGACCGCCGGATCAACAGGCACGCCGCGGAGCCGTAGTCGACCGTCCGGGCGAACCGGTAGGCGGGGTCGCCTCCGGCGGCCCCGGCCCCGAACGCCAGCGTCGAGCCGTCGGACCACAGCAGCGAGCCGGCCTCCTGGACGGTCCCGTCGGCGTTCAGCAGCCGGGAGACCACCGCGCCCACCGTGGGGTCTCCCTGGAGACGCTCCACCAGCGGCTCCAGCCACCCCGGCCGGACCAGCGCATCGCTGTTCAGCAGGGCCAGGTACCGGCCCCGGGCCAGGGCCGCGGCCTGGTTCACGGCGGGCCCGAATCCCACGTTGCGGCCGTTCAGGACGACGGTGGCCCCCCGCACCTCGGTCCGCAGGCGCTCCCCGGTCCCGTCCGGGGAGGCGTTGTCCACCACGATGACCTCGGAGGGACGCCGCGTGTGGTCCCGGACCGCCTCCAGGGCCTGGCGGGCCAGGTCCCACCCGCCGTACGTCACGATGAGGACCGAGACCTCCGGTGCCTCGGCCCGGGCGAGCGTGACGGTCATCGGCGGAACAGGCGCCGGAGGGCCCCCCACGCCCGGCGCAACCCCGCCGTGTACCGGAACGTCCGGGTGCCGAGGAGCGTGTGGAGCTCGCGGTCCTTCCCGGCCACCTCGGCCTCCAGGCGGGCCACCTCCGCGCTCAACCGGGCGGTCTCCGCCTCCAGCCGCCGCCGGGTCGCTCGCTCCCGGGCCTCGGCGTCCCGGACCCGGTCCGCGAAGGTCCACCGCTGCGTGGCCAGCAGGCGCCCCCGGGCCTCGTACGCGGCCTGGAGCGCCTCGAGCCGGCCGCGTGCGCCCCGGTCCGAGGCGACCGGGGCCCGGAGCGGGGCCCGGCCACGGGCGGCATCGGCGGCCATGCGGGCCACCGCGTCGAGGTGCTCGTCCACGGCGATCTGGACGCGACGGACCACCTGGGGGCGGGGACCCAAGGAGGCCACCTTCTCGAAGGCGGCAGCGACCTCCCCCGGACCCCGCACCACGGACTCCGGGGCGTCGATCAGCCTGGCGAAGCCCTCCGCCGCGGACCGCGGCCCCGGCGCCAGCACCACGTGGGGACGTCCGAAGGCGAACGCCGACGCACCGGCCCGCGGGGACGAGCACACCAGGCCGGCCGACGTCCGGATCGCCGCCATGACGTCCTCCACGCCCGCTCCGGCGGCGTGCTGGGTGGGGCCCGGCAGGGCCTGGCCCATGGCCGCCGCGAAGCCGCCGTCGCCCCCGGCCACCTCCACCAGCACGACCGGCACGCCACCGAGGTGCTCGGCCACCGAGGCCACCGACGCCGCCAGGTCTTCGACCAGCGGCAGCAGGGACCGGTCGCCCTGGACCACCAGCGGCAATCCGGCGGAGGGGAACCATCCCAGGGCCCGAAGGTGCTCCAGCCGCCGCTCCAGCAGGTCCTCCGTGAACAGGCGGGACGCCAGCACCGCCGGGTCCGGCACCACGGCGACCCGCACCCCCGCGGCCTCCAGGCGTCGCCGGGAGGCCTCGTCGCGGACCGACAGGACCCGGCGTCCCGGAAGGGCGTCCCGGTACCGCGCCGCCTCCTGGGGCGAGGGATCCACGGGGACGGCGACGGCGGACCACGCCACCGGCACCTCCGCCTCGAGCTCGGGCCCCAGGCCCTCGACGAAGAACCGCCCGGGGGCCCGCCGGGCCACCTCGTCCCGATCGACGCCGTACCGGGCGGCCAGGTCGCCGTCGCCCGCCAGGTCCACGGGACCCACCACCACGAGGTCGAGCTCCCGGGACAGCTCGGCCACCCGCTCGGGACCGTAGGATCCCAGCCCCTCGGCGGGCTCTCCGCCATCGAGACGGTTGCCCCGCTCCGGGCCGAACGGCGCGAACGTGCGCACCGTGGCCCCGGGGAGACGGCGGCCGAGCTCACGGCGGGCGATCCGGGGGAACAGGACCTCGTCGAGCTCCTCGAGGTCGAACGTCCCCCACAGGCCGATGCGGGGTGCTGGATGTTGCGCGTCCATCCGGTTCGCTCCGGGCGGGTGGCAGGGCTCCCCCCGCTTGGTGCCGGCCATCATACCGGCTGTCCCCCGCCGCCAAGCCGCCGCCGCGCACGGGCACTGATAGTGTCGCCGTTCGGGAGGGGCATGCAGAACCACGTCCATCGGAGCCGGCCCGCGCGCGCAGCGATCACCCTGGTCCTCATGGCCGTGTCCGTGGCCGTGGTGGCCGGGGCCCTGATCTCCGTCTACGCTGGCGGGGACCGATCGCTGCCGGCGGGGGCCGACACGCCCTGGTACGTCTGGCGGGCCAAGCTCGTCGCCGGGGAGGGGTTGGACGCCCTGTCCGGCTCCGTGCCCCCACCGCTCACCCCCAAGGCCTCCCGGGCCGGGTACCCGATCCTGGCCGGCTTCCTGGACTCGGTGGCCGGGGTGGCCCCGTTGCGGCTGGCCTTCGCCCTGCCCGCGCTGGCGGGGACGCTGGTGGGCCTGGGAGCCGGGGCGTTCGCCCTCCGCGGGCTGCGGGAGCCGCTGTGGACGTTCCCGATCTACGCCGTCGGCGCGGGGGCCTCGATGAACGTGGTCCTGACCGCCGTGAGCCATGCCGACAGCGTCGTCGTCCTGGCCCTGTCCGCTGCGGCCGGGGCCACGGCGCTGCTGGCGGCCCACGGGGCCAGGGGCGCGGCGGCCACCGTGGTGCTGCTGGCGGCCGGCGCCGCGATCCACTGGCCGTTCGCCGCCCTGTTCGGGGCGGTCCTGCTGGGGGTGGCGGCCCTGCTCGTCCCCCAGTCCCTGGCCGCTCGCCGGTCCGGCGCTCCCCTGCTGGGCACGCCGTCGGCCCGGCTGGGGATGGTGGTGGCGGGCTCGGGGCTGACCGCGGCGGGGGCGATCGCCCTGGGGCCGGCGTGGCCGAACCTGCCGGCCAACTTCGACCTGCGCATCGGGGAGAAGCTCGGCCGAGACGCCGGCGAGTTCGCCGCCCTGGGAGCGGTGTCGGCGGGCGGCGTGGCCGCCCTGCTGGTCCCCACCGACCCGGCCCGCCGGCAGGGGCTGACGCTGGCCCTGGTGTGGGCCGGCTCGGCCGCCGTGGCCGTGGCCGCGCTGGCCGTGGCCACGGTCCCCGCCCACCGGGTCCTGTTCTTCGCCCTGGGGATCCCGATCCTGGCCGCCGCCGGGGTGGCCGGCCTGGCCCGCCTGCTGACGAGGCTCCGGCCCCCGGCCGTGGGATGGCCGGCCGCCGCGGTGGTGGCCGGGGCCGCGCTGGCCGGCGGGATCGTCCTGGCCCTGGGGACGTGGCGCCCCTTCCACGACGCGCGCCTGGCCGAGTTCACCCAGGCCCGTACCGCCGGGCGCTACCTGGCGGCCGTGGGCGGGGACCGCCCCGTGGTGTTCGTGGTCGAGCGGCGGACCATCAGGTCGCCTCGGAACGTCATCCGGTCCGCCCTGCCCCCGAACCAGATCGCCAGGGCAAACGTCTACATCGGTGACACGGAGCGATTGCTGGCCGGTGAGCCCACACTCGTCCCGGGGAACGCGCGCTACAACGAGACGTCCCTCCGGCAGTTCGAGGCCCTCGAAGCCGTGCTCCCCACCCGCCCGATCGTAATCGCCATGTCGGCCTTCCGCCCCCAGGGCCGTGCCGGCCCGGAGGGACGGGAGGTGGCCCCGGGCATCACGGTGGTTCGCGGCCCCGCCACTCCCACGGTGATCGTCCCGGCCCCGCCGCCTCGACCGGCCACCACCGCGGAGCTGGCCGGGATCGTGGGCAGGGCCCTGCTGCTGTTCGGCGCCGTGGGCCTGGGGTGGGCCGTGACCCTGCTTCCACGGGGGTGGCCCACCCGGATGTCGGTGGCGCCGGCCCTGGGCGCCTCGGTGCTGGTCCTGGCCGGCCTGGTGGCAGCGCGCGTGGGTGCGGGAACGCCGGCGGCCAGGCCCTGGATCGCCGCGGCGGTGGCGGCGGCAGGATGGATGGTGCCGGTGGCCCGGCGGCGCCGCCCCCGGACCGGGGCGGGTGGGTGAGCGCCGAGGCACCCTCCCGCCGGGTATGGGCCCGCCGGGCCGTGTCCGCCGGCCTGATCGTCCTCACGGTGGCCTCGGTGGGAGGCCTGTTCCTGTGGCTCGTGGCCGCGGACGACCTGGTGGCTCCTCCCGGGTTCGACACGCCCAAGTACCTGTGGCGGGCGAACCTGGTGACGGGCCAGGGGCTGGAGGCCCTTCCCGGATCGTCGCCGTACCGGGAGCACCCGGACCGTCTCGGCTATCCGGTGCTGGCCGCGTTCGTCCGGGCCACCACCGGGATCTCCGCCTTCGACCTCGGATTCGTGCTCCCCGCGGTCATGGGGGTGCTGGTGGGCCTGGCGGCCGGGACGCTGGCGGTCCGGGTGCTGGGGGAGCCGCGGTGGGCCTTCCCCGTGTACGGCTTCTTCGTGGGGGCCTCCTTGAACGTGGTCCTCACCGCATCGGGGCTCATCGACAACCTGAGCCTGGACGGGGTGATCCTGGCCGCCGGGGTGGGGGCCCTCCTGGTCAGCGCCGGCGAGCGAGCCATCGCCCTGACGCTGGTGCTGGTGGCGGCCGGCACGCTGATCCACTGGCCGCTCACGGCGGTGTTCGTGGCGATCCTGGCGGCGCTGGCCGTGGCCACGGTCCCCTCCTCCGTGATGGGCCACCGGGCCGGCCGGCCCCTGGGCCGAAGCCCCGCGGCCCGGCTCGGCATGGTGGTCGCCGGAGCCGCGGCGGTCATGGCGGGCTCCCTGGCCCTCCTCTCGGTCCCGCTCCAGCCACCCCGCACCAGGCTGGGATCGTTCCTGGTCAAGCTGGCTCGCTTCGTCCCCCGGTACCACGTTCCCGTGGTGGCCACGGCCGCCGCCCTGGGGATCGGCGCCCTGGCGGTCCCGGCAGAGCCGGCGCGCCGGCGGGGGCTGGGCCTGGTGGTGATCTGGAGCCTGGTCGCCGCCACGGCCGTCCCCCTGCTCGTGTTCCTCGACCTAGAGGTCCCCGCCCACCGGTTCCTGGGCTTCGCCCTGGGGATCCCGGTGCTCGTGGCCGCCGCGGTCACCGGGGCAGGCCGGCTCCTGACCAGGGTTCCCCCGCGAGCGGTGGGCGCCGCGCTGGCCACGGTGGCCATCCTCGGTGCCGCGGCGGTGGCCGTCCGGATGGACCGCGACTCGTGGACCGACCGGGCCAGGGTCAAGTTCCCCACGGACGGGGTGGTGCAGGCCCAGGCCGCCGGCCGGCACCTGTCGGAGACCGGGAACCGCCGTCCGATCGTGTTCGTGATCAACCCCAGGGCCGGCGCGGCCAGGGTGGCCCAGGCCGCCACGGTCGCGTTCGGGGTGATCCGTTCGGCCCTCCCCTCCGACCAGATCGCCCTGGCGCACGTGTACCTCGGTGACCCGGCCGACCTCCTGGCCGGGCGGCCCTCCCTCCGCGACAACCGCCGCTACGACCTGGCATCGATGACCCACTGGGCGGTGGTCCGGCCGCTCCTGGCCGATGACCCGGCGATCCTCCTGCTGGCGGGGTTCAACCACGGCCTCCCGGAGCTCGGCCGCCCCGAAGGCGACCAGCTGGCGTACGGGGTCACGGTCCTACGGGGACCACCCGTCACGGCCCTGCGGCCGCTGCCGTCCGCGCCCAGCCCGCCACCCGTCTCCACCCTGGTCGGCCGCTCCGTGGCCGTCCTGGCGGTGCTGTGGCTGGTGGGGCTGGGATGGTCCATGGCCCTCGTGCCCGGGGGCCTGCTGGCCCGCGGAGCCCTGGCCCCGGTGCTCGGCCTGTCCGTGCTGGTGATCGCCGGCACGCTCGCCGGTCGACTGTCCCTCGACGCCCCGGGTGCGCGGCCGTGGATCGGCGTAGCGGTGGCCGTGGCCGGATGGGCCTGGCCGGTGGCCCGGCGGTGGCGGCGGAGGTCGTGAACGCCGCCCTCCGGGCCGCCATCGATCGTCCCTCCCCGGCGCACATCTGCTAGATTCGCTCACTCGTGAAGCTCGTCCGCGACACCTTCACCCTGCTCCGCAACCGCGACTTCCGGTTCCTCATGGGGGCCCAGTGGCTGGCCCAGGCCGGCGACGGCCTCGTGGGGGTGGCCCTGGCCAAGCACATCACGTTCGGCGGCGCGGCGGGGCTCGACGTCGAGGCCGCTCGCACCCCCCGGGAGGCCCTGCTGATCGTGCTCCTCACGTTCCTCCCGTACACACTGTTCAGCCCGTTCGTCGGCGTGCTGATCGACCGGTGGAACCGCCGGCGGATGCTGATCGCCGCCAACGGGATCCGGGTCCTGGTGCTTGCCGCCGTGGCCGGCCTGGGCATCTCGGCGATCGGCGACGCCGCCCTGTACGCGTCGTTCCTGGTGATCCTGGCGGGGACCCGGCTGGTGCTGGCGATCCGGGGCGCCGCGCTGCCGGTCACCCTGGGCGAGCGGGAGCTGCTTCCCGGCAACGCCACCTCGCAGGCCGGCAGCGCCCTGTTCCAGCTGGCCGGGGCGGGCACCGCCCTGGTGGCCTCCCAGTTCCTCGACACCCGGGTGATCGTGGCCGCGGGGGTGGTGGCCTACATCCTGGCGACGCTGTCGGCGACGGCCACCCGGCGCCTGGGGTACACGAGGGCGTCGGTCCCCCTGCGGGAGGAGATCGCCCGGGTGTTCCGTGACATCGCCGAGGGCATCCGCGAGGTGATCCGCCAGGCCATGGCGGGGCTGGCGCTCGTGTCGTTCCTGGCGCTGCGGTCGATGCTCACGTTCGTGGTCCTGGCCACGGTGTTCCTCTCCCGGGGGTTCATCGCCCGGGAGGGCACCCTGACCTCGGCGATCCCGGCCGCGGCCGGGGCGCTGGGTGCGGCCGTGGGGTTCGTGGCCGCCCACGCGCTCAAGGACCGGGTCGGCCCGGTGCGGATCATCGTGGGCGCCCTGCTGCTGGGCGGGGCGGGGATGCTGGCGTTCGGCGGCATCATCAACCTGGCAGGCATCACGATCCTGGCCGGGATCGTGGGACTGTCGTTCTTCCTGGGGAAAGTGGCCGTCGACACGCTGATGCAGCAGGCCCTGGCCGACGCGTTCCGCGGCCGGGGGTTCAGCTTCCAGGACGTGGCCTACAACCTGTCGTGGGTGACCCCGGCGCTGATCCTGTTCCTGGTCCTCACCCCCGCCAGGGCGCGGCTCGTGCTGATCGGGGGCGGCGTGGTCTTCCTGCTGCTGGCGGTGCTGATCGCTGCCTGGTTCCGACGGGTCGCCGCCGGCCGCCGGCCATCCGCCGCGGTGTCCCAACCCACCGGTCCCGAGTAGGGCTCAGCTCGCCAGCAGGGCCACGTACCGCTCGAGCCCCTCCGGCGCGGCCAGCACGCCCTCGCGGAAGTCACCCGGGCCGAGGGCCGCCGTCTCCTCCTCGGTGACGGCCTCCAGGTACGGTCCCGGCAGGGCCGCGGCGAACACCAGGGCATCGAGATCCTCCTCGGGGATCAGGTCGACGTCCACGTCCGCGGGGAGGCCGTCGCCGTAGCGGAAGTCCCCCACGAACCGGGCCACGTCGCTCACCGTCAGCCCCGTCTCTCCCAGCGCCCCCGGACGAAGGAAGATGCCCGACGGCGTGACCTGCTCCACCAACGAGGCCCCGAAGTACTCGTCGACCTTGGCCCCCAGGATGTCCGGGTGGATCCGGAGGCCCCCGGTGGACTCGGGGATCGGGGTCTGGCCGTGGTCCGCGGTGAGCATCAGCGCATACCGATCCCGGCCCACCTTCCGGTCCAGGGCCCGGACGATCTGGCCGAGCAGCCGGTCCTGGGCCCGCAGCACGAACTCCTCCTCGGGGGCCACCATGTTCCAGATGTGGCCACCGAAGTCCGTGGGCTTGAGCTCCACGAACAGCAGGTCGGTGAGCTCGTCCGTGCCGAACCCCGGGTCCTCGATCATCGACAGGAGCGCCTCACCCTCGTGCCGCACGAACGCCGGGGTCCCGGGGACGATGGCCGGGTCCTCGAGGTCGTGACCCATCCACCGTCCGTCGATGGCCCCGTCCTCGCCGTCAAGCTCGTGGAGGCGGCCGCGCAGGTCCCCGTCGCCGGGCAGGCCGTCGGGGAGCTCGTAGAGCTCCTCGTTCGTGTGGAACCGGCCCAGCCCCGGCTCGCGCTCCCACAGCACCGCCACGTCGCGGTCGCCGCCGGGGTGGTGCGCCCCCCGGCTCATCATCCCCAGGTGCCAGGTCTCGTAGCCGATCATCCCGACCCACGGCTCGTTCCCGTTCGCCGCGTCCCACGCGTCGGCCACGGTCCCGACCTCCAGGAGCCTGGGGTCTCCCCGGTCGAAGTAGCTGTCGCCGATCGTCCCGTCCGGCAGCCTGCCGGTGATCTCCGGCATCCCGTGGGTCCGGGGGTAGGCGCCGGTTCCCATGTTCGCGTGGATCGCCGTGGTGACCGACGGCGCCGAACCGATCGTGGCGTTGAGGTAGGTGGTGCCCTCCCGCGCGAGCCGTCGTTGCACCGGCCAGGCGTCGGGCCACTGCTCCAGGAGGTTCCACCCGCCCCCGTCGTAGGCCACCACCACGATGGCTCGCGGCGGCTCCCTCCGCTGCCGTGGTGGCAGGAGCGCCTCGCGGAGCGGCTCTCCGTCCCGGGCGTGGAAGTCGAAGTGCATGAGGTCGCCGATCGTGGGGGCCAGGTCGGTGACGTCCACCGACCTGTGGACCAGCTTCCCGCCGCGGACGTAGCCCGGTCCGGAGAGCGTGATCGGGACGCGCTGGTGATAGTCCCACGGCGTGGAGTGGCTGGTGCGGGGGTCGGCGGCGTCCGTGCCCACGCCGCGGCCCGACCACCGGACCACGACGCTGTAGGGCTCCGGCACGAACAGGATGTCGCCGGACCGCCCGGCGTAGTAGCCACGACGCAGGTGCTCGACGACGTCGGCACCGGCGGCCCGGGCCATCTGGTCCACGGTCCGGGAGCCCGCCGGTGGGCCGTCCGCGCCCGTGCACGCGGTCAGGGCCACCAGGGCCGCGCACGCGGCGGCAACCAGCGTTCGGATGTCGGGTCGGTGGATGCCCATCGCCTCCTCGGCGAACCGGGGCCACCGATACTACCGGCCCTCGCCGGCACGGCGGCCTCCCGTCGTCCCGGATCGGGGCTGGGGCGGGCCAGGCCCTTCCTGGGGGACGTTCCCTACAATCGCAGTTCCATGATCCCCCGTTGCCGATCGTGAGGCCGGACCGTACCGAACGTCGAGTCGTGGTGGTGCTCGCGGTCGCCGCGGCGATCGCCGCCCCTGCGGTGGTCCTGCGCGTGCTGTGCGTCGGCCAGGCGTGCGCGGAGCCGGCCGAGGTACGAGCGGAGGTCCCGTTCTGCTCGCTGCCCGAGGATCTCCGCCGCCGGATCTCCCAGGGGTACCGGGATGGACGGTCGCCGGAGCTCCTGGCGGTCACCGCCGAGACGCCCATCACGGGTGGCGACGGGATCGGGGCTGACGGGCCACGTCCCGCCTGGCCGTCCGCCCATGGCCCGCCGCCCGCGATCCCCATCGTGTTCTCCGGGGCCGGCGTGCGGGCCGGCGCCACCGTGGCTCCCGGGACGGGGCTCCAGGACGTGGCGCCCACGGTGGCCGAGATCATCGGGCTCCGCCGTCCCCACCCGGACGTCCGCTCCGGGCAGGCCATCGCCGGGGTGGCCTCCGGCGACCACCCCCGCCTGGTGGTGGAGGTCGTGTGGAAGGGCGTGGGCGCCGAGGACCTGGCCGGGGCCCCGGGGGCATGGCCCACGCTCCGCGGCCTCCTCCGAGACGGCGCGGGCACGCTCCGGGGCGATCCCGGATCCGAGCCGCTGGACCCCGCCGCGCTGCTGGCCACCCTGGGGACCGGTGGCCTCCCGAGCGAGCACGGGATCACCGGCACGCTGCTGCGCAACGACGGCGGCAGGGTCGTCCGGGCCTGGGGTCCCGGCGCCCCCTTCTCGGTGATCGCCGCCCTGGGCGACGACCTGGACCGGCGACTGCGCCAGGAGCCTCGCATCGGCCTGGTCGGCACCGACGTGTCGGACCGGGGCGCGATCGGAGGGAACTGGTACCTCCGGGGCGACCGCGACGACGTGACGATCGGGCGGGACGCCGCCGCCGCGCAGGCGGCCGAGGCGGAGCGGCTGGTGGCCACCGGGTACGGGGCGGACGACGTTCCCGATCTCCTGGTTGTGGTGATGAGGGACTCCGTTCGGGCCATGGACCGGGCGCTGTCGCGGGTGGTGGCCGCGGCCCGTGGAGCCTCGGAGGGATCGGTGGCTATGGTGGTAACCTCGACCGGAGCCGTGCCGCCCGCGGGCGAGGCGGTGGGCGCGGAGCGGGTGACGCGTCAGGTGGAGCGGTCCGTGGGCCAGGAGATCGTGGAGGCCACGGCCATGGGTGGTCTCTTCCTGGACCAACGGGAGCTGGGTCGAGGCACCACCACGCAGGACGAGGTGCTGAGCGCGCTCCGCGACCTCCCGGCGCCCGGACGAGCGCGGCTGGTCGCGGACGCGTTCACGGGCGTGGCCATCTCTCTGGCGAGGTACTGCTGATGGATCTGGTCCAACCCGTTCCCACCGCTCCCGCCCGGTCGGCCAGGCACGCCGCGGTCGTCCTGATCGCCCTGGCCCTGGGAGGCCTGGCGCTCCGGGCGCTCGACCAGACCGGGGTCCCCCAGGTACAGACGTTCCTCCTGATCTTCTCGTCCCTCCTGATCGAGGCCCTCCCGTTCATCCTGCTCGGCGCGGTGGTCTCGGCAGGCATCGAGGTGTTCGTCCCCGCCTCGGCCTTCGCCCGCCTGGCCCGCCTGCCCGGCCCGCTCCAGATGCCGGTGGCCGGCCTGGGCGGGTTCGCCTTCCCGGTGTGCGAGTGCGGCTCGGTGCCGGTGGCCCGCCGGCTGGTGGCCAAGGGCATGTCCCCCGCCGCGGCGGTGACGTTCATGCTGGCCGCCCCGATCCTCAACCCGGTGGTCCTGGCGTCCACCGTGATCGCCTACCGGGGACGCGCCGTGATGTGGCCGATGGTGGCCGGGCGCGCCGTGCTGGGCCTGCTGGTGGCCATGGCGGTGGGCTGGGTGATCGGCTCCCGCAGCAAGGGGGAGCTGCTGCGGGCCCGCGCCGACGACCACGACCACGACCCCGAGCCGCGGGTCGGCGCCCGGGGCCGGTGGCGGTCGTTCTTCGGGCAGCTCGCGGGCGACTTCACGATGCTGTCCCGCTACCTGGTGATCGGGGCGGCGGTGGCCGCGGCCCTGCAGACGTTCGCACCCCAGTCGATCATCGACTCCGTGGCGGAGACCCCGGTCCTGGGGATCCTGGCCATGATGGGCCTGGCCGGGCTCCTGTCGCTGTGCTCCGAGTCGGACGCCTTCGTGGCGGCCTCGTTCGTGCAGTTCGGCGTGGGGGCCCAGCTGGGGTTCCTGGTGTTCGGCCCGATGGTCGACGCCAAGCTGGGATTCCTGTACGCGGGCACCTTCACCAGGGGGTTCGTGCGCACCGTGGTCGTCACGGTCGCGGCCGCCACGCTCGCAGGCGCGATGTGGATGGAGGTGCTGTTCGGGTGACCCGCCGGTGGAGCGCACTGCGCCTGTCAACCGCGGTGGTGCTGGCCGCGTGGGCCGGCCTGTTCTGGTTCCTGCTGCTCACCGGGCGTTCGGCCCTGTACCTGTCGGCCCGAACGGCATGGGTCGTCCCGCTGGGTGCGGCCGGGCTGACCCTGGCCGCGATCGGCCGCGCCGTGACGGCGCGGGCGGCCCGTCCCGAGCCCCTGGCCCGGCGAACCGCGTGGGGGCTGGGGCTGATCCTCCTACCGGTGGTGCTGGTCCTGGTGTTGCCGCCGGCGGCCCTGGGGTCGTACGCGGCCTCGCGGCGGTCGCCGGTGGGGGCGGGCGTGGTCCCCGCGAGGGACCTGGGCACGGGCGAGATCACGCTGGTGAACGTGGCCGCCGCCACGTGGTCACCGGACGCCATGCGGCACCTGGTGGCCCGGGCCGGCTCGCCGGTGTCGTTCGAGGGGTTCGTGACCCGCCGGGACGGCATGCCGGCGGACGAGTTCATCCTGACCCGGTTCATGGTGTCCTGCTGCGTGGCCGACGCCCTGAGCGTCCAGGTCCGGGTGGTGGGAACCCCGCCGGGACGGTTCGACCAGGACCAGTGGGTCCGGGTGGAAGGGAACCTGTACCCGGTCGGACGAGAGTTCCTGGTGGACGCGTCGGAGGTGGAGGCCATCCCCCGGCCAGACCGTCCCTACCTGAACGTCTGAGCCGCCCTCAGTCCTCGATCTCCAGCAGCTGACCCACGGGCGGCGGGGTGCGCAGGTCACCCTCGGCGTAGGCGCTGGCGCCCAGCGCCTCGATCTGGGAGGGGCGGAGCGACGCCAGGTACGCTCCGGGGAGCGCGGCGGCGAAGACCCGGCGATCCAGGACCTGCCGGGGGACTCCCGACAGGTCGGCGCCCTCCGGCACGCCGTCGCGGTACCGGTAGTCGGCCACCCACCTGGCCACGTCCTTCACGCTGATCCGGTTCCTGCGGACCGCCCCCATGTCCACGTAGATCTCGCTGGGGTGGACCGATTCCACCACATCGGTCCCGAAGGCCCGCCGCAGATCCCGCTCCAGCTCGAAGCGATCGACCCGAACCCCGCCCCGGGTCTCCGGGATGGGGGTCTGGCCGTGGTCGGACGTCAGCGCCAGCACGTACCGGCCCCGGCCCACCCGCCGGTCCAGGAGCCGCACCAGGCGGTCCAGGGCCCGGTCCTGGGCGGCCACGACCGCCCCCACCTCGGCGCTGAGCATGTTCCACAGGTGGCCGCCGTAGTCCGAGGACTTGTACTCCACGAACAGCAGGTCCGTGAGGTCGTCGTGCCCCACCGGCTCCCGGCGCAGGATCTCGGCCACGGTGTCGGTGACGTGACGGACGAACGCCGGGGTCCCGGGGATCTCGAAGGTATCGTCCGGCCCGAGGCGGTTGCCCAGCCAGGTGCCGTCGGCCGCGCCATCGCTCCGATCGAGCTGATGGACCCGGCGGAAGAGGTCGTCGGTGTCCGGGAGGTACGGAGGCAACCGGTAGAAGCGTTCGTTCGCCCAGTACCGGAACTCCTCGCGCTCCCACAGGACCGCCGCGTCGCGGTCACCCCCGGGTGCCCGGGCCCCGGCACCCATCATCCCCAGGTGCCACGACTCGAACCCCACCATCCCCACCCACGGGCGATTCCCGTTGGAACGGTCCCAGGCATCCGCAACGGTCTCGGACGCCAGCAGCCGCGGGTCCGCTTCCCCGAAGTAGATCTCTCCGATCGACCCGTCCGGCATCCGGACGGTGTTCTCGGACAGGCCGTGGGTCCGGGGATAGGTCCCCGTCCCCATGTTCGCGTGGACCGGCGCCGTCACCGACGGGGAGGAGCCGACGGTGGCGTTGAGGTAGGCGGTCCCCCGGTTCGCCAGCCGGCGCTGCGTGGGCCACGCTCGCCGCCACCGGTCCAGCACGTTCCATCCCGCCCCGTCGAACGCCACCAGGACGATGGCCGCCGGCGGCGCGGCCCGGCGGCCCGGGGGGACCAGGGCCTCCCGCAGGGGACGGCCGTCTGGGGCGGTCCAGTCGAGGCCCAGGAGCTCGGCGAAGGTCGGCGCCAGGTCGGCCACGTTCACCGACCGATCCGACCGGACACCGGAGTGGACGAACCCGGGCCCCCACAGCACGATCGGGACCCGCACGTGGTAGGACCACGGGGTGGCGTGGGTCGTGCGCGGATCCCGGGCGCCGCGGAGCCCCCTGTTCCACTGTCCCACCACGGTCCAGGGCTCGGGGACCAGCACGATCTCTCCGGAGCGCTCGGGAACGTAGCCCCTGGCCAAGTGCTCGACCACGTCGGCCCCCAGGGCATCGGCCATGGCCGCCAGCGTGGGCGAGCCCGCGGGGGCCCCGGGGGAGGCCCCGGACCCCTCCGTGCACGAGGCGGCCACGAGGGCCGCCAGCATCCAGCCGACCAGCGGCCGGCGGGAGGATCGGATCACGTCACCGTCCGGGTGATGCGCTCCGGGGCCGTTCCGAAGGGGATCACGCGTGCTCTAGAATAGGGCGTCCCGGAATCGACCACTCGAGGAGGAACATGCGCATCTTGATCCTGGGCGGTGACGGCTATCTCGGCTGGCCGACCGCGATGCGGTTCGCCAGCCGGGGCCACGACGTCCAGGTCGTGGACAACTACCTGCGCCGGCGAGCCCACCGGGAGAACGGGACCGAGTCCCTGCTCCCGATCGCCGAGGACCTGGGGACCCGGACGCAGGTATGGAAGGCCGTCACCGGGAAGGACATCGGGGTCACCGAGGGAGACCTGTGCGACCCGGAGGTGACGGAACGGGTGGTCCGGGAGTTCGGGCCCGACGCGATCGTCCACTACGGTGAGATGCCCTCGGCCCCCTACTCCATGGCCAGCCGGGCGCACGCCGTGTTCACCCAGTACAACAACGTGATCGGCACCCTGAACCTGCTGTTCGCCATGCGCGACCACGCCCCGGAGGCCCACCTGGTGAAGCTGGGCACGATGGGCGAGTACGGCACCCCCGGGATCGACATCGAGGAGGGATTCCTGGAGGTCCGTCACAAGGGCCGCTCCGACGTGCTGCCCTACCCCAAGCAGCCCGGCAGCCTGTACCACGCCTCCAAGGTGCATGACTCGGTGAACATCCACCTGGCCTGCAAGGTGTGGGGGCTGCGGTCCACCGACCTCAACCAGGGGATCGTCTACGGGATCCAGACCGAGGAGACCCAGATGGACGAGCGCCTCCTGACCCGGTTCGACTACGACGAGGTGTTCGGGACCACGCTGAACAGGTTCTGCCTCCAGGCCGTCATCGGCCACCCCCTGACCGTGTACGGGTCCGGGGGCCAGACCCGAGGGTTCCTGAACATCGTCGACACCCTGCAGTGCGTCGAGTTGGCCGTGGCGAACCCCCCCGACCGCCGTGAGTACCGGGTGTTCAACCAGTTCACCGAGAGCTTCTCGGTGGCCGAGCTGGCCGACCTGGTGGTCAGGGCCGGGAAGGACTTCGGGATGCAGGTCGCCGTCGAGCACATCGAGAACCCCCGGGTGGAGGCGGAGAAGCATTACTACCACGCGGCCCACACGAAGCTGCTCGAGCTCGGCCTCGAGCCGCGCTTCCTGTCAGAGACGCTGATCGAGTCGATGTTCGAGACGATCCGCCGCTACTCCGACCGGGTCATCAAGGATCACATCATGCCCAGGACCAGGTGGGTCCCCCGGGCACCCGAGCCCGCCAGTAGTTGATCGCCCTTCGGATCCTGGGAGGCCTCCTGGCGGTGGGCCTGCTCACCTCCGCGGTGGTGCGGTTCCGCCGCCGGAAGATCACCCGCCTCAACCTCATCATCTCCACACTGCTGGCGATCGGGGCCGGCCTGCTGGCGGGGCTGCCGGGCCTGTTCGACCCGCTGTTCAACCTGTTCAACTTCCAACGCGGGGGTGGCCAGCGGCTGCTGGCGGTCCTGGTGTTCGGCAACGTGATCCTGCTGCTGCTGATCCTGCGGAACACCTCGGAGACCGACCTGGTCCGGCGGGACTTCAAGGTGCTGATGGAGTGGATGGGAGCCCAGAGCCTGGACCCGGAGCAGACCGCCGGCCTGCCGGCCGGGGAACGCGTCCTGGTGGTCCTCCCGGCCTACAACGAGGCGGAGAACCTGGGGGGCGTGCTGTCGGCCATGCCCCAGAAGATCGAGGGGCATCCGGTCGTCCCGCTGGTGGTCGACGACGCCTCGGACGACGGCACCGCCGAGGTGGCCCGGCGGTCCGGGTCCCTGGTGGCCAGGCTCCCGATCCGACGCGGCGGCGGCCAGGCCCTCCGGGTCGGCTACGAGCTGGCCCTGAAGCTCGATGCCGTGGTGGTGGCCTCCCTCGACGCCGACGGCCAGCACGATCCGGACGAGCTGCCGTCGCTGGTGGCCCCGATCCTGCGGGGGGAAGCCGACATGGTCCAGGGCTCCAGGATCCTGGGGACCTTCGAGAAGGAGAGCCACGTCCGCCACCTGGGGGTGCTGCTGTTCTCTCGCCTGGTCAGCGTGATGACCGGCGTGCGGGTCACGGACGTCTCGAACGGCTACCGGGCCACCCGAACCGAGACCCTGCGGCAGCTGATCCTGGAGCAGGACCAGTTCTGGACCAGCGAGATCATCATCGAGGCCCTCCGCCACCGGGCCCGGATCATGGAGGTCCCGATCACCGTGCGTGCCCGGGCCGGCGGCCTCACCAAGAAGCCCCAGCCGTTCCGGTACGGATGGAGCTTCCTGAAGGTCATCGTCAAGACCTGGCTGCGGTGACCCTTCCACTGGGGGGTTCGCTCGCCGGCCGGTTCGATGCCTGAAACGCTCGGGGCGAGCTACCCCCCCCGGACCCCTCCTTCCACTGGGGGGTTCGCTCGCCGGCCGGTTCGATGCCTGAAACGCTCGGGGCGAGCTACCCCCCCGGACCCCTCCTTCCACTGGGGGGCTCGCTCGCCGGCCGGTTCGATGCCTGAAACGCTCGGGGCGAGCTACCCCCCCGGACCCCTCCTTCCGCTGGGGGGCTCGCTCGCGTTCCGGTCCGGTCCCTGAACGCTCGGGGCCGGCTCCCCCCCTCTCAGGGTCCCTCGGGCTCCGGCTCGGGGGGGAGATCCTGGGTCCGGCGCCAGTGATAGACCCATACCCCGGCCGCGGCGGCGAAGAGCACGCCGCCTTCCAACACCTGCACCGCCCCGGCGTCGCGCTCCGGCTGGGACGCGGGCGAGGCCGCCCGCCCGGGGCGGACGCGGCTCTCGTCGGGAACCCCGACCGTGGCTCGATCTCCCGGAGCGATCGCTCGGGTGGCGCCCAGGGCCGCACGGCCACCGGCCACGATCACCACAACCGCCGACGCCAGGCACACCGCATAGAGGTAGGAGCGATACACCGAGCCGGCCGGCCCGGCGGGGCCCTCCGCCGCCCTGAGCTGCCGGAAGCGGCGGCGGTGGAACTCGAACAACCCCCCGGCCAGGGCGGCGGTGACCAGGGCCCCCACCAACTCCGCGGTGGCCGACGGGCCCGGCGCGGGTACGGGAACGCCCGGGATCGGCCTGGCCGGCACGCCCGGGACCGCGGTCGTCCCGGAGGGCCCCAGCGCCTGGCGGACCAGGGCCGACGTGGCCGCGCCGAGGGACAGGAGGGTCACCACCAGCGTCACCACCATCGCGGCCGCCAGATAGATCGACAGTCCTCCGGGCCGGCCGGCCTCGTCGTCGTGCCGCCGGCCGACCACGAGCAGGACCACGAACACCACCAGGGCCAGCAGGGCCACCACCACCGGCCCGGAGGAAGCCGCCACCTCGGTCACGGAGCAGACCTTACCCGGTGGGAGGCGGTGGATGCTCCACCGCTCGGGCCACGGCCCGCTCCCGCCGGACCTTCCGCCAGTCGGAGCGCTTCGTCGACCACACCACGTCGGTCAGGATCTCCACCACCCCAACCCCCAGGATGGCCCACAGCGCCCACGAGGGGAACAGCGCGAACCCCGCCGCCCGGTGGGGCAGGTACACCGCCCCGAAGACCGCGAACGGGGCCACCTTCGAGGCCACGGCTCCCGCGGCGTGCATCCCCGCCCTGGACCGGGGCGGGGCCCGGAGGTAGGTGGCGTAGTCGGTCTTCAGCCCGGGCTGGATCCGGAACGGACCGTCCAGGAAGTACCCCACGAACCGGATCCCGGCCATCCGGCCCGCCGCCCAGTGCGCCAGGTCGTGCGTGGTGACCGACAGTCCCCCCGCCGCCACGAGCGCCAGGAGCCCGGCCACGGCCGGGTCCGGCGATGCGGACCGGCGGGCCACGGCCACGGCCACGGGGACCACCGCCACCAGGACGGCCGTGCCGGCCAGCAGCACCGCGTTCCCCAGCCACACGGGGAAGCGCGGGCGCACCCGCCGCTGGAAGGCGGCCCGGTCGATGCGGCCCACCACGTCTGCCCACCGCTCCGACAGGAGGGGGTCGAGCTTGACCTTCGTCACGAGCCGCCAGAACCCCAGACCCGCGAGGTCGGTGTTCCCGGCGTCGACCTCCCGCTCGATCCGAGCGAACGCGTCCCGGTACTCCTCGAGCGACGCGGCCTCCACGGGACGATTGTGACCCATTCGCCCGCCTCGGTGGATGCCCGCCCCTACAATGGTGCGGACCGCTCCCCCCAGAACCGATGATCGAGACCACCGTCGACGGCCGCTACCAGATCGTGGCCCGCCTGGCCGCCGGGGGCATGGGCGAGGTGTACCGGGCCCACGACCCCGTGCTGGACCGCGACGTGGCCATCAAGGTCCTCCACCCCAACCTGGCCGCCGACCACGGGTTCATCGACCGGTTCCGCCGGGAGGCTCGGGCCGCCGGCATGCTCTCCCACCCCAACATCGTGGCCGTCCACGACTGGGGAGAGACTGCGGGCACGTACTTCATGGTGATGGAGTTCATCCGGGGGCCGAACCTGCGGACGCTGCTCGCCCGGGACAGCACCCTCGAGCCGGTCCAGTCCGCCCAGGTCGTGGCCGGCGTCCTCTCGGCCCTGGGCCACGCCCACCGCCAAGGCATCGTCCACCGCGACGTGAAGCCCGAGAACGTGATGATCACCACCGAGGGGGCGGTCAAGGTGGCCGACTTCGGCCTGGCCCGGGCCCTGGCCGACGCCCGGATCAGCCACGCCCCCGGCACCGTCACCGGCACGGTCCAGTACCTGGCCCCCGAGCAGATCGAGGGCGGCCGGGCCGACCTCCGGACCGACCTATACGCCACCGGCATCGTCCTATACGAGCTGCTGACCGGCCAGGTGCCGTTCACCGGAGAGACCTCGGTGGCCATCGCCTACCGGCACCTCCGGGAGCGGGTTCCCCCGCCTTCGCGGTCGAACCCGATGGTCCCCCCGTCGCTGGATCGCGTGGTGCTGGGGGCCACCGAGCGGCATCCCGACCGGCGACCCCCCGACGCCCAGGCCATGCACGCGGAGCTCGAGCGGGCCGTGCCGGAGCTCCCCCCCGCCCCTTCCCTGGCGGAGCTGGCCTCCTCGGTGACGCCCGCGGACGAGGTCCCGGCCGACCGCCTGGCCACCGTGACGATCCCCCGGGCCCTGTCGCCCAGGGACCGACGGCGCCGGCGGCTCCGCCGGTTCTGGACGGTGGTGTCGCTGCTGGCGGTGCTGGCCGTGGCCGGGTGGGTGGCCTGGACCTACGTGATCCCCCACCGCACCACCGTCCCCGACGTCCAGGGACTCCCCCTGGCCGGGGCCCAGCGGGTGGCCCGCCAGGCCAGCCTGGAGATCGAGGTCGTCAGGGAGGAGTTCTCCGCCACGGTCCCGGTCAACCGCATCATCAGCCAGGCGTTCGAACCGGGGAGCGAGGTGGACCAGGGCATCAGCCTGGAGGTGGTCGTGTCGAAGGGGCCCGAGCTGGTCCCGGTGCCCGACGTCACCGGCTTCGCCGAGCGCCGGGCCCGGCGGGTCATCGAGAAGGCCCGCCTGGAGGTGGGCGAGGTGGACCGGGTGTTCCACGACACCGTCCCCGAGGGGCGGGTGATCCTCCAGATCCCCCGTCCCGACACCGAGCTGGAGGTCGGCGAGCCGGTCGACCTCACCGTGAGCCGTGGCCCCCAGCCCGTGACGGTCCCCGGGGTGGTGGGATTCACCGAGGAGCAGGCGGCCGACCTCATCCTGGGGGCCGGCCTGGAGGTCAACGTCACCGAGGAGTTCTCGGCCGAGGTGCCCAGGGGCCGGGTCATCAGCCAGGACCCCGCCGCGGACGCCAAGGTCCCACCCGGCAGCTCGGTGACGATCGTGGTGTCGAAGGGACCGCGGGAGTTCCCCATGCCGAACGTGCGGGGGATGTCCACGGAGGCGGCCACGGCCAAGCTGGATGGGCTGGGCCTGGCGGTCCGGGTGGTGGTGATCCCCAACACCTCCGGAGAGATCGTGGTCAGCCAGCGTCCCGACGCCGGGGCCACCGTGGAGCAGGGCCAGAAGGTCACGATCTACGCCGCCGACTCCGTCTGATGCGGGTGGGGGCCCACGTCCCCACCCGGGGTCGTCCGGCGAGGGCCGTGGACCACGCCCGGGCGGCGGGGTGCCAGGCCTTCCAGATCTTCGCGTCGAACCCCCGCGGGTGGGCACCACCCGGCCTGTCCCTCCCGGCCGCCGAGGAGTTCGCACAGCGCCGGGCCGAGCTCCGCCTGGGACCCGTGTTCGTCCACTCCTCCTACCTGGTGAACATCGCCTCCCCCGACGAGGTGTTCCGCCGCCGCTCCGTGGACCTGGCCCGCCGGGAGCTCGACGCCGCCCGCACCCTGGGAGCCGACGGCCTGGTGGTCCACGCCGGAGCCGGCGCCCCGGGCGAGCGAGCGGCCGCGCTCCACCGAGCCGCGGCCTCGGTGCTGGCCATCGCCGGGAGCGATGGTCCGGACGTCCTCCTGGAGCTGACGGCCGGCGGGGCGGGCACGGTGGCATCGACGATCCCCCAGGCTGCCGAGCTCCTGGCGGCCGTGGGCGGCCACCCCCGGGTGGGCCTGTGCCTGGACACCTGCCACCTGTTCGCCGGGCGGGGGCCCCGCTCGACGATCCGGACGGCGCCGGGCGAACCCTGGCCGCGCTGCGGGCCCACGGCCTCACCCGACGGCTGCGGCTGGTGCACGCGAACGACGCCCGCGATCCCCGGGGCTCACGGCGCGACCGGCACGAACACCCCGGACGGGGACGCATCGGGAAAGCGGGGCTCCGGGCCGTGCTGGCCGACCCGGCCGTTCGCCGGTGCGCGGTCATCGTGGAGACGCCCGGGGACGTGGAGACCCATCGCCGCGACGTTGCCGAGCTCCGCCGCCTCGCGGGCCTCCCCGCCGGAGTTTGAGCGCGATCGGGCCCGGGTACGGAAATCGACCCATGGCTGACCGCAGGGACCGCCCTCCGGCCAACCCCAAGGAGACCCGGAAGGAACGGGTCGACCGGGAGCTGGGCGAGCTGCTCCAGGAGCTCCGGGTGGCGCTCCCGGGGGTCCAGGTCCTGTTCGCGTTCCTCCTGACGGTGGCCTTCAGCCAGGGGTTCGACCGGATGACCGACCTCCAGCGGAACGTCTACTTCGCCTCGTTCATGTGCACGGCGGTGTCGTCGGTGCTCCTCATCGCCCCCACCGCCTACCACCGCATCCGGTGGCGGGCCTACGACAAGGAGCGGATGCTGTTCAGCGCGAACCGGATGAGCATCGCCGGGATGGTCTTCCTGGCCCTGGGGATCACCGGCGCCGTGCACCTGATCGCCGACGTGGTGTTCAACGTGGCGGCCGCGGCGTTCACGGCGGGGGCCATCGCCGGGTCCCTGGCCTGGTTCTGGTTCGGGTTGCCGATCCTGCGGGGCCGAACCGACTCGCAGAAGGACTGACTCAGCCGGCCAGCCGCCGCCACGCGGCCACGGCCTTGTCCACGTCCTCCGCGGACACGTCGAGGTGCGTGAGCATCCGGACCCGCCCGGTGACCACGGAGGCCAGCACCCCCTCGGCCCGGAGCCGGTCCACGATCTCCAGGGCGGTCCCGCCGACCGCCGCGGGGTCCACGAACACGATGTTCGTCTCCACCGCCGCCGGGTCCACCGAGCCCGGGAACACCTCGGCCACACCGCGGGCCAGCCGGCGGGCGTTGGCGTGATCCTCGTGCAGCCGGCCCGGTCCCTCCTCCAGGGCCACCAGGGCCGCGGCGGCGATGACCCCGGCCTGGCGCCAGGCGCCCCCGAGCTGGACCCGGACCCGCCGGGCCTCCTCGATGAGCTCACTCGGCCCGCACAGGACCGATCCGATCGGAGCCCCCAAGCCCTTGGAGAAGCAGAACATCAGCGCGTCCACCTCGGCCGCGAAATCGGGAACGGGCACGCCCGTGGCCACCGAGGCGTTCCAGATCCGGGCCCCGTCCATGTACAGGGGGATCCCTGCCTCCCGGGTGAGCCGCCGGATCCCTCGCAGCGTCTCCATGGGCATCACGGTGCCGCCCCCGACCTGGTGGGTGTTCTCCACCGCCACCAGGTCCACGACCCGGAAGCCGAGCGGGTCGGCCTCCGGTCCCAGGGCTCCCGCCACCAGCTCGGGCGTGAGGATCCCCCGGGGGCCGGCGATCGGGCGGTAGGTCACCCCCGACAGCGTGGCCGCGCTGATCTTCTCCACGGTGATCACGTGGGCGGTGGCCTCGGCCACGACCTCGTGTCCCGTGCGGACGAAGGTCCGCAGGGCCGTCTGGTTGGCCATCGTCCCGGTGGCCGTGTACAGCGCGGCCTCCTTGCCGGTGGCCTCGGCGGCCCGCTCCTGCAGCAGGTGGACGGTGGGGTCGTCGCCGAACACGTCGTCGCCCACCTCCGCCTCGGCCATGGCCCGCCGCATGGCCGGGCTGGGCTTGGTCACCGTGTCGGAGCGCAGGTCGATCACGCCGTCCACCCTACGGGATGCGGCCCTCGAGGATCTTCACCAGCTTCGGCGCGTCGATGTTGCCCCCGGACACCACGCACACCACCTTGCCGGTCCCCGCCTGGCCCGAGAGGGCCGCGGCCACCGACGCAGCTCCGGCCCCCTCGGCCACCACTCGGCTCCGCTCGACCAGCAGGCGGAGGGCCTCCGCGATCTCGCTCAGGGGGCGCACGATCGAGCCGTCGAGCAGACGGGAGGCCAGCTCCAGCATCTCCGGGAACACCTCGGGGCCGCCGATGCCGTCCACGAACGAGGGCCGGTACGGCACGGTCACCGGCGACCCGGCGGCCAGCGATGGGGCCAGGGGAGCGGCCGTCTCCGCCTCGCACGCATGGATCCGGACCTCCGGCCGGAGCGCCCGAATGGCCGAGGCGATGCCTGCCGACAGTCCCCCTCCTCCGTAGGGGATCACCACCGCATCCACGTCCGGGAGGTCCTCCAGGATCTCCAGGCCGATGGTCCCGTTGCCGGCCATCACCGCCGGGTCGGCGAACGGATGGACGAACAGCCCCTCCTGCCCCCGGCGGGTCCCGAAGATCGCCCACCACTCGTCGAACGGAACCGGCTCCACCTTCCCTCCCAGCCGGCGGACCGCGTCCCGCTTCGTCTCCGGGGCCGAGTCGGGGACCACCACGGTGCAGGGGACCCCCAGCCGGCGAGCCTCCCAGGCCACCCCCTGGGCCATGTTCCCGGCGCTGGCGGTCCACAGCCCCCGGGCCACCTCGGAGGGGGCCGCCACGGCCACCGCGTTGGCCGCCCCCCGGATCTTGAACGAGCCGATCGGCTGGAGGCTCTCCAGCTTCAGGTAGATCTGGGGCGGGCCGTCGACCTGCATCCGCACCAGGGGGGTCCGCACGGCGCTGACGGCGATGCGTGCCCGTGCGGCCCGGATCTCGTCGAGCGGGACGGGGGCCAGCGGCTGGGCCACGGGGCGAGCCTACCGCACGCTCCTCGTCCGTCCCCGGCGGCTAGCTGGAAGCCTCCTCTTCCTCCAGCCGGAGGTAGTCGTCCACGACGCCGATCGTCAGCTGCCTGCGGCACACCGGACAGACGTACAGCGTGGGGCCCTCGTCGATGTCGGGCTCGACCGGGAAGGGGACGATCTCCTCCCCGCAGAACGGACAGCGCACCGTGGCCACGGGGGCAGCCTATCCGAAGAACACCTCGGCCACGGCGTACAGCTCCGGGGGCACCACCTTGAGCTCGGCCACCGCCTCGTCCAGGGGACAGTCCTCGATCTCGTTGCCTCGCAGGGCCACCATCCGCCCCCACCGGCCCGCGGAGGCGAGGTCGATGGCGGCCACCCCGAACCGCGTGGCCAGCACCCGGTCCCACGCGGTGGGGGTGCCCCCACGCTGGACGTGGCCCAGGATCGTCACCCGGGTGTCGAATCCGGTCCGCCTCTGGATCTCCGTGGCGATCACGTTCGAGACCCCACCCAGCCGGGGCCGGCCGAACTCGTCGGTCTCGTACTCGGGGAGCTCCATCGTCCCTTCCTGGGGAAAGGCACCCTCGGCTACCACGACGATGGAGAAGAGATGGCCCCGAGAATGCCGATGCTTCAGGTGATGGCACACCCGCTCGATGTCGAACGGCTGTTCGGGGATGAGGATCACGTCCGCTCCCCCGGCCAGGCCGGAGTACAGGCCGATCCACCCCGCGTGGCGGCCCATGACCTCCAAGACCATGACCCGGTTGTGGCTCTCGGCCGTGGTGTGGAGCCGGTCGATGGCGTCGGTCGCGATCTGCACCGCGGTGTTGAATCCGAACGTCAGATCGGTGCCGGCGATGTCGTTGTCGATCGTCTTCGGCACACCCACGATCGGCAGGCCGCGCTCGCCGTGGAGCCGGCAGGCGACGGTCAGCGACCCGTTGCCGCCGACGACGACGAGCGCGTCGAGACCCATGTCGGCGATCGTCGCCTCGATCTCCTCGACCCCGTGGGGACGATCGAACGGGCTCCCACGTCGCGTGCCGAGCACCGTGCCGCCGCGTGGCAGCATGCCGCGCATCACCTCGACCGTGAGCGGGATCGTGCGTCGCTCGCGCACGCCGTCCCATGCATCGAGAAAGCCCAGCACCTCATCGCCGTAGTGGCGTTCGGCCTTGCGGACGATGGCGCGGATCACGGCGTTGAGTCCGGGGCAGTCACCCCCACCCGTGAGCACACCGACGCGCACCCGGGCCAGGATATGCGACCGATGTCCGAACCGAGTCGATGGCCCGCCACCGGCGCCTCATCGCTCGCGGCCGCTGTCTGATAGGAAGCCGGGATGGCCTGGGAGTCGAGCCGACCGGTGCCGTGGCTGCGCCTGATCCGCGAGTGGCTGATCTACGCGGCGATCATGGCCGCCGTCTTCGCCGTGTTCTTCCGCGATCGGAGCCTGCTGGGAGCGTTCGCCGGGCTGCTGATCAGCGGCCCGCTGTACCTCGTCCTCGGCGCCGTGCTCGCCAAGTTCGGGTACCAGCGCAAGACGATCAAGCAGATGCGATCCGAGCGCCTCCACGGTGCCGACCCGGCGGGGAGCAAGGCAACCGGCAAGGCAACAGGCAAGGCAACAGGCAAGGCCGAGCCGGCCGCCTCGAGCGGTCCCCGCCCACGTCCGGCCCCGACCCGCCGCACCGCCGGAGGCGGTCGGCCGAACCGGCCCGGCCAGCGGCGGCGCTGAGCCAGGTGTGAGAACATCGGGGTATGCGCGAACAAGCTGAGCTCTAC
>JBOGVZ010000058.1:0-4827 GCA_050692985.1 Actinomycetota bacterium | reverse complement strand
CTCCCACCGGGTGATCCACCAGGGGACGAAGCCGGCCACCACGCCCGGCGCCAGCACCAGGAACACGAGGCTGCCGGCGGCCGCCCGGGCCCGGCCCACGCGTTACGGGTCGGTCCCGCGGCGGGGTGCCCGGTAGAAGCGGTACAGGAACCGGGCCACCTCGGCCGGCCGGAGCTGCCGGATCAGCCACCGGGCCTGGTGCAGTTTGCCGGCGAGGTCGATGCCGTCGGGCCTGGGGATCGAGACGCCCGAGTGCTCCTCGAGGAGCCCGGCGAAGGCCCCGGCCAGGAGCACGTGCCCCCGGGGGCCGGGGTGGAGGCGGTCCACGCTCATGACCTGCCGCTGTCGGGCCTCGGGGAGCGCTTCCAGGTCGAGGCACAGCGCGGAGTGCCGGGCTGACACCACCCGCACGGCCTCGCTGGTGGCGAGAAGCCGGGCCCGGAGCCCGGTCAGGAACCGCTTCGGCAACGGCGAGAACGTGGTGACGTCGGGGATGGTCGCGGTGAGCACCAGCGCGCCGGCCTCGCGCAGCGGGCCCACGATGGCCGAGAACTCCCCCTCGAACCGGGCGGGATCGAACCGCGGTTCCAGGAGGTCGTTCATGCCGACCAGGACGCTGGCCAGGTCGGGCCGGAGCCGGAGGGCGGGCTCGAGCTGGGTCCGGCGGACCTCCTCGGACGGGAGCCCGCGCCGTGCCAGGTTCGCGTAGGCGAAGTCGGGGTCGACGGCGGCCATGGCCTCGGCCAGTCGGTCGGCCCACCCTCGGAGCCGGCCACGCCGATCCGGGTCGCCCACGCCCTCGGTGAGGCTGTCCCCCAGGGCCACGAACCGCTTCCACGGCAGCGTCACGACAACGAACCTACCGCACGTGGTGTGGTGTGACCGAAAGATCCCTACGGCTTGATGTTCTGGTTGAGGCGGAACACGTTGTCGGGGTCGTAGGCACGCTTCAGCTCGACCAGGCGCTCGTACTTCGCGTCGCCGTACGCTGCCCTGGCCAGCTCCTCGCTCGACTCGACCAGGTCGTTCACGTAGGTGCCCGCAGTGGTGAATGGCTTCAAGGCGTCCCACGCCTCCCGACTCCACGACACGTAGTCGTCGTCCTTCGAGGGATCCTCCCAGGTGGACTCGACGCCGAGCCAGAACGCCGCCGAGCGGCCGTTGAAGGCCGTGGCGTCGTCGGCCACGCGGGCGATCGCCCCACCCTGCGCCCACAAGCCGATGGACACCTCGCCGGGGGCCCGGTCCATGTGCTCGATGGCCACGTCGAGGAACCCGTCCGTGAGCTCGTCGAGGAACCCCCCCTTCATGTAGAACCGCTTCCCCCAGGCGAACGTCTCGTCACCGGCCCCCTGCATGTCCAGGTAGGTCTTCGTCTCGATCGTGTCCTGCAGCGGCTCGCCGTCGCGAAGCGGGTGGAGCTCCCGCTCGGCCGCGTCGGCCGGCCCGCAGTGGGCGCCCCCGAGGACGACGACCGGCTGGCCCGCGGGCCACGGATCGTCCGGCCCGCCGACGGCCAGGGCGAAGCTGGAGAACACCTCGTCCGGCGCGGAGCGGGAGAACTCGCGGAACAGGACGCCCAGCTCGTGAGCCCGATCGAGGGGATGCGCGACCCAGCCCTGGACCATCTGCGGGCCGATCGGATGGAGCCGGAACTCGAACGAGGTGACCACCCCGAAGTTGGGACCGGCGCCCCGGATCCCCCAGAACAGGTCGGGGTTCTCCTCCTCGCTGACGTTGATCAGGCGGCCATCGGCGGTGAGGAGGTCCACGGAGAGGAGGTTGTCGATAGTGAAGCCGTGCTTCCGCTGGAGGCGCCCCATCCCGCCCCCCAGCGTGAGGCCGCCCACTCCGGTGTGCGAGACCACGCCCACCGGACAGGCCAGGCCGAACGCCTGGGCCTCTCGATCGAGGTCGCCGAGGAGCGAGCCGCCGTCCACCAGAGCGGTGCGACCCTCGGGATCGACACGGACGCCCCGCATCGCCGAGAGGTCGATCACCATGCCGTCGTTGCAGGTCGAGAACCCGCCCACGCTGTGCCCGCCGCACCGCACGGCGATCACCAGGTCGTGCTTGCGTGCAAAGTGCACCGCGGCGGTGACGTCGGGGACCCCGGTGGGCCTGACCACGATGGCCGGACGGCGGTCGACGGCCGCGTTCCACACCACCCGGGCCGCGTCGTAGCCGTCGTCGCCGGGGACCACGATCTCGCCCCCGAAGCGCTCTCGGAAGGATGCCACCGCGGAGGGCTCGAGGGCGGACCGAGGACCTCTATCCACGGCCGTGGACGGTACCACGCACCGGTGGGGGTGGGTCAGGCCTTCTTGACGCGGACCCTCGCCCTCACGGCGTCCTTGGTCCCGTCGCCCTTCGAGACGACGGTGACCAGCACCGACTTCCTCGCGCCGGCCTTCGCCCCGTCCTTGGGCTTGACGATGAGCCTGAGCTCCCTCTCTTCGCCCGGGTCGAAGTCCGCCGCCTTGAAGTCGAAGGTGCCGTCCCTGACCGCTGACGTCACGTTCAGGCCGCCGAAGGAGTACTTCACCCCCCACTTCTTGGAGGATCGCCCGCGACCGGAGACCGTGTACGAGTCGGGCACGTTCCCATCGTTCTCCACGGTGATCCGGAACGTCTTCTTCTGGCCCGGCCTGGCCTTGGTGGACCGCACCTGCCCGGATCCATCCTCGTTGTACACGTCGCCGCCCTTGGGCTCACCCTGACGGAGCCGGATCAGGGCGTCGGGCTGGAACGTGTCCGGGGTGAAGATCTCGGCGGTGTCGAGGAAGGAGTCGGGGCCGCCGGGACCGGTGTTTCCGCCGGCCACCAGGACCCGACCGTCCGGGAGGGGAGCCGCGGCAGGGCCGTACCGCCCGCCGCCCATGGAGCCTACGCCCGCGGAGGTGAACGTCCCGGTGGCGAGGTCGTACACCTCGGCGCTGGAGAGCGAGGGGGCGTTGTTGCCGCCTGCCACCAGGACATCGCCGCCGGTGAGAGGGGCCGCGGCGAAGAAGCTGCGCCCGACGCCCATCGAGCCGGCCGGGCTGAACGTGCCGGTGGCGGGGTCGTACACCTCGGCGGTGGGCAGCACGGTGGTGTTGTCGGCCGCGATGCCTCCGGCCACCAGGACCCGGCCGTCGGGGAGGGGGGCCGCGGCCGGAGCGTGACGCGCGGTGCCCATGGAGCCGGTGGGGCTGAAGGAGTTCGTGAACGGGTCGAACACCTCGGCGCTGGAGAGATTGGTGAAGGGGGGGTCGTCGTTGCGGCCGCCGGCAACCAGGATGCGGCCGTCGGGGAGAGGAGCGGCGGCGGCCTTGTAGCGCTCGGTGCCCATGGAGCCGGTCGGGCTGAACGTGCCGGTGGCCGGGTCGTAGACCTCCGCGCTGTCCAAGAAGGTGGACGGTCCGATGAAGCCGCCGGCCACTAGGACCCGGCCCCCGGGGAGGGGGGCCGCGGCCGGACCCTGGCGTAGGGTCCCCATGGAGCCGGTCGGGCTGAACGTGCCGGTGGCCGGGTCGTAGACCTCGGCGCTGCTGACCGGGTTCCCCACTTCGTTCGCGCCTCCCGCCACCAGGACGCCGCCGGGAATCGAGGCCGCGCCGGGCACCCAGCGCTTGGTGCCCATCGACCCCGTGGGGCTGAACGAGCCCGCTGCCGCCCCCGTCGCCGCCTGCGGGGCGGCCAAGAGCACCAACAGGCAACCGACCAAGAAGGCCGCCGCTCCTCGCGACTTGTTGAGCATCCCAGGGAATCTAGAGGACCGGACGACCCAGGTCAACGGATCCGCCCCGCGCGGATCGATCCGGATCGGCATCGGAAGCCTCGATCGGCTAACTCGCGGTCGGGTCGAGGACGCTCAGCCTGCGGAAGTACGTCCGGTAGAAGCCCCGGTCCCTGGTGAGAAGCCGGTCGGCGTGCCGATCCGCGTGCGCCCCTATCAGGAAGTCGGCGAGGACCCTCGTGCGGGGTCCGCCCCTGAGCCGGTAACGACGCCATCCGACCCCGGCGGCCGCTGCATCCACTTGGTCGAGAGGGGCGAACACCACCCCCAACGTGCGCAGCGCGTGCTCTGCACGCTCCGGGGTTGGGAACGCTGCCACGACCTCGGCCCAGACCACCTCGCAAGCCACAAGCTGACCTTCGGTGATCGACCGGCGGATCTGGCGGTCCGAGCGAGGGCCGAAGGTTGGCTCCCCTGTGAGCACATCCAGCAGGACGTTGCTATCAACGGCGGTGATCACACCGCGTCAGGCTCTCCCCTGATCTCACGGATGAAGTCGTCCACGGATCCCTCCATCTCGAGGATCCCGTAGACGGCGTCCACAGGGTCCTGGGCGTTCACCTTCCGGGCCACCAGCCGGCCCCGCTCCGCCTCGAAGTCAAGCTCGGTCCCCGGCCGGATGCCCAGCCGGTCCCGGATGGCCTTAGGGATGGTCACCTGGCCGCGCTCGGACACGATTGCTTTCATATTTAGAGAGTAAGAATTCATACTCTTCCTGTCAACCTCACGTTCTCTTGCTCGGCCGTGGCATGGCCTCAGTCGGGCCTCGGGGGTCTCGGCCGCACGACCAGCAGGGCGACCCTGGCGATGGCCAGCGCTCCGAGGGCGACATGGAGCGCGACCCACTCCGCGAGCAGCCAGGCGAGCCCGAGGCCGGCGTGGAGCGACTCGGCGATCTCCCGCACGACTCGAGTGACGGCCCCTGCGCGCGGACGTCTACTTCCGCGCCTTGCTTCGCGTTCGTCCGGCAGGCACCAGCAGCTGCTGGATTCGCTGATGCGAGACTCCGAGGAGCTCAGCAGCGTCACGCACCGAGAGCCGGAACCTCC
>JBOGVZ010000057.1:0-69807 GCA_050692985.1 Actinomycetota bacterium | reverse complement strand
GATCGGCTGACCGAGAACCACCAGGCTCTCCGGCCCTCAAGGTGAGGGCTTGTTCGCCATCCTCGGAAGACCGGGGAGGCCATGGAGAGCAGGGAGTGCCTACTGCCTATTGACGGACGCTACTGCGGTCCGGGGGGAAGCCCGCCCGAGCCCCACAGGGCCTGAGGGTCAGGCGGTCGGTGGCCGGGCCGGCTCGAAGCGGCGGGGGTCGCCCTGCTCCTCGGCCCGGATGATGTGCATCAGCGCGTTGATCATGGCCAGGTGGGTGAAGGCCTGGGGGAAGTTGCCCAGGTGGCGGCCGGTCCGCGGGTCGACCTCCTCCGCGAAGAGGTTCAGCGCGCTGGCGTAGCCCAGGATGCGCTCGCACACCTCCCGGGCCCGGTCGACTTCACCCATCTCGGCCAGGGCCGAGACCAGCCAGAACGAGCAGATCACGAAGGCCCCCTCCTCGCCGTGGAGACCATCGTCGGTCTCCTCGGCCCTGTAGCGGTGGACGAGCCCGTCACGGGTGAGCCCGTCGGCGATGGCCTCCACGGTGGCCCGGACCCGTGGGTCGTCCGCCGGGAGGAACCGGACCAGCGGCACCAGCAGCAGCGAGGCATCGAGGGCGGTCCCGCCGTAGTGCTGCACGAAGACGCCGCGAGCGTCCACGCCGTTCCCCAGGATGTCGTCCTTGATCTCCTGCGCGGCCTTCTCCCACCGGGCCGCCAGCTCGGGGTCGTCGTGGAGACGGGCCAGCCGGGCCCCGCGGTCCACGGCCACCCAGCACATCAGCTTGGAGGACGTGAAGTGCTGGGGCTCCCCACGAACCTCCCAGATCCCCCGGTCCGGGTCCCGCCAGTGCCGCAGCGTCTCCTCGACCTGGTCCGTGATGATCGGCCATACCTGCTCGGGGAGCTGGTCCCTGGTCTTCGTGTGCAGGTAGATCGAGTCGAGCAGCGCCCCCCACATGTCGTGCTGCCGCTGGCGGTACGCGTCGTTGCCGACCCGGACCGGGCGGGCCCCGTCGTAGCCCGTCAGGTGGTCGAGCACGTGCTCGTCGATCTGCCGCTCCCCGCCGACGCCGTACAGGACCTGGAGCTTCTCGGGGCCCGCGCAGGCGTCCGCCACGAAGTAGAAGAAGTCGTCGGCCTCGGCGTCCAGGCCGAGCGTGTACAGGGCCCACAGGGCGAACGTGGCGTCGCGGATCCAGGCGTACCGGTAGTCCCAGTTGCGCTCGCCGCCCGGCGTCTCCGGCAGCGAGGTCGTCGCGGCGGCCAGAAGCGCCCCGGTGGGCGCATAGGTGAGCCCCTTGAGGGTCAGGGCGCTTCGCTGGAGGTACCACCGCCATGGGTGGTCGGGGAACTCGCCGTGGTTCAGCCACTCCCGCCAGAACTCCTCGGTGGCCTGCATCTTCCGGGCGGCTTCGCCGTACGAGGATGGCGCGGGGTGATCGGACCACGACAGGGCGACGAAGGCCGTCTCCCCCTCCGACAGGGTGGTGCGGGCCCGAGCCGCCCGTCCCTCGAAGCCCAGCCGCAGGTCCGTGGTCAGGCGAAGCTCCGGATCGTCGGGGCCTCCTGCGGCCACGGCGTCGTGGTACCCGGGCCCCACGTACCGCCACGTGGCGTTCCTCCGGCCGTGGTCGAACACGGGCTCGCAGTCCATGTTGAGCTCGACGTGGCCGTCGATACACTTCACGGTCCGCAACAGGATGTGCTCGGCCTGGTGGTCTCCGGGCGGGCGACGCCACACGGCCGATCGCTCCTCGCCCTCGTACCACGTCCCGATCACCAGCGTGTCCCGGACGTCGATCCACCCGCTCCGGGTCATCCAGGTCGTCTCCAGGACCATGGTCCCCGGCAGGTAGCGCCGGCCCGCGGGCACCATGATCTCGGCAGGCCCCAGCCGGAACGTGCCGGCCCCCCGGTCCAGCATGGCCCCGAAGACGGTGGGGGAATCCGGCCGGGGGAGGCACAGCCACTCCACGGCTCCGGTGGGGGCCACGAGTGCGTTGACCTCGCAGTCGGACAGGAAGCCGTAGTCGGCGATCGGCGGGAACGGGCTGCGCCCTCCCGTGCCATCCAGGGACCGGGCCATGGCCAGATTGTGGCAGCCCGGGCGGCCGGCCGGGCCCGGAGGGGCCGCTGTATGCTCGTGGCCCGGCGCCCGCGGGCGGACGGAGGTGGGACGTGGCGAATCGAGGCTCCCCAGCCCAGGGCCTGCGCCTGGCGGACCTGCTGGCGGCCCTGTCGGTGGCCACGGACCTGGGCATGGCCCATCCCCCGGGCGAGGCCATGCGGACCTGCCTGGTGGCCGCGGAGGTGGCCCGGGCCATGGACCTGCCGGAGCCCGAGGTGGCGGACTCCTACTACACCGCGCTGCTCCGGCACCTGGGGTGCACGGCCACCGCCCACGAGGAGGCCATGTACTTCGGCGGCGACGAGATGGCCTCCCGACCCACCGCCGAGCGCACGGACTTCCGCAACCCCCGCGAGGCCCTGTCGCTCCTGTTCGGGATGGGCAAGGGCAGGGGGCCGCTCGGCCGGCCCCGGGCGCTGGCCCGGGCCCTGACCGTCCCGCCCAAGCGGCAGCGCGACATCTTCGTGGCGAACTGCGAGGTGGCCTCCCGGATGGCCGAGCGACTGGGGATGTCTCCCGGGGTCCGTGACGGACTGTACCAGGGGTTCGAGCGGTGGGACGGGAAGGGGACCCCGCAGCGGCTGGCCGGCGAAGACATCGCCCTGCCGGCACGGATCGGCGAGGTGGCCCTCCAGGCCTCGGTGTTCGACCGCCTGGACGGCCCCGACACCGCCGTCGAGGTGGTCCGGCGCCGGGCCGGCTCGTGGCTGGACCCTTCGGTGGTCCACGCCTTCGCCCGGGTCGGCCCCGACGTGCTGCGCCGGCTCCGCGACTCGGACGTGTGGGAGGCGGTGCTCGCGGCCGAGCCCGAGCCCCGGCACCGGGTCTCCCCATCGCGGATCGACGACGTGGCCCGGGCGTTCGCGGACCTGGTCGACCTCAAGACCCCGTTCATGCTGGGGCACTCCACCGAGGTGGCCGAGCTGGCCGAGGCGGCGGCCCGGGAGCTCGGGATGCCCGGGAAGCAGGTGGTCAACGTGCGCCGCGCTGCGCTGTTCCACGACCTGGGCAGGGTCGGCGTGTCCGACGGGATCTGGGAGAAGCGGGGTCCGCTCACCCTGGCGGAGGAGGAGCAGGTCCGTCTCCACCCGTACCACACCGAGCGCATCCTGTCGCGTTCCGAGGCCCTGTCGCCGCTGGCCCGTATCGCGGGGATGCACCACGAGCGGCAGGACGGCACCGGCTACCACCACGGGGCCGGCGGCGGCGAGATCCCTCACTCTGCCCGGATCCTGGCGGCGGCCGACGCCTACCAGGCCCTGACCCAGGACCGCCCCCACCGGTTCGCCCTGGCCCCCGGCGTGGCCGCCAAGGAACTGGTGGCCGAGGCCGAGGAGGGGCGCCTCGACATGGAATCCCTGCGGGCGGTCCTCTCGGCGGCCGGGGAACCCCTCCCGGCCAGGGCCGCCTGGCCGGCCGGCCTGTCAGACCGGGAGGTCGAGGTGTTGCGGCTGATGGCCTTCGGGTTCTCGAACCGCGACATCGGCAAGCAGCTGTACATCTCGCCGAGGACGGCGGAGCACCACGTCCAGCACATCTACGCCAAGATCGGGTTCTCCACGCGTGCTGGGGCGGCAATGTACGCCATGGAGTACGACCTCATCCCCAGGTAGGCGGCCCTACGAGCCGATGCCGGCGGCGGTGAAGGCGACGCCGGCGAAGGCACCGGCCATCGCCACGTTGGCGACCAGGATCGTCCGCAGCGTGTAGGCCTTGAGCTCCCCGACGATCCGTGCCTCGAGGCGACGTTCCAGGTCGAGCAGGTCCTGCCCGGAGGGAGGATCGGGCTCAGAGCAACCCTACAGGGGGATGCCGACATGCTCGCGGAACAACCAAATGGGTAGCCCAACCGATGCGGGGCAGCCAGATATGGGCCATGGTGGCGTCCGAGGAGGGAGTGGCCGATGTTGGAGATCACGTTCACGATGGACACACCGGTCCCGTCCGAGAGGATCCTGGCGGCGGCCACCGACTTCTCGGAGCGCCGCCCGGAGCGGTGGGCGGACATCGACCCCAACGTGTACCGGGTCCATGGGGCCGGCGACACCTGGGCGGAGGTCACGGAGGGCGAACGGACCCTGGGCGGGATCTGGGCCCGGGAGCGCTATGACTGGTCCACGCCGGGCGTGGTCCGGGCGGAGGTCCAGGACTCCAACGTGTTCGGAACCGGCAGCTCGTGGGAGCTGCGGGCCGCCCCCCGGGAAGTGGGAGGCTCGACCGTGCACTGGACCACCCACCGAGTTGACAAGGGCTTCAAGGGGCGCTTCCTGGTCCTGATGATGCGCCTGGCGGGGCGGCAGGAGCTGCGGAAGCGCCTCCGCCGAACCCTCGATGCCCTGGAGGCCCCCGACCCCGAGGCCGGACCCTCCGGTTAGCGGATCAGGCGGGACAGGCGGCGATCGGCCAGGACCTTGCCGCCCGTCTGGCACGCCGGGCAGTACGTCACCTCGTGGGACTCGTACGACACCCGCCGGAGATCGCCCCCGCACCGCGGGCAGGGATGCCCGTACCGGCCGTGGACCGTGAAGTGGTCGCCGAGCTTGGTGGGCAGGCCGCCGGTGCGCCGCCGCTCGACCTCCAGGGCCTCGTCGAGGACGTCCCGGACGGCGTCCAGCAGGCGGCGGCGGTCCGTCTCCTCGAGCGAGGCCAGCGCGGCGTACGGTGAGAGCCGGGCCCGGTGCAGGATGTCGTCTGAGTACCCCCGGCCGATCCCGGCCACGGTTCGCTGGTCGCGGAGGATCGTGTGGACCCGGCGGCGGTCGTCCCCGCGGAGGAGGAGCTCGGCGAAGGCCTCGGAGTCAGGTTCGGGACCGAGCTTCGCCAGGGGACCCTGGTCTCCGGGGCCCAGGATCCACCATCCCGCCCGGCGCTCCGTGCCGAACTCCTTGACCAGCACGGAGGGCCGGCCCTCGAAGGCGAAGCGGACCACCCCACCCCGGGGGCGGGTGGCCTTGGGCGGGTCCTCCACGGCGATCCGCCCGCCCTGCGAGAGGTGGACGAGGATGCGAGGGCCGCCGAGCTCCAGGACCAGGTACTTGCCCCGACGGCCCACCGCTGCCAGGGTGCGGCCGAACGTCGACTCGGGAGACGGCTCGTAGGTCTTCAGCCCGGAGAACTGGAGCGGGTCCGCTCCCGTCAGCGTGGCCCCCGACAGCAGGACGTCGAGCCGCTCGGCCAGGGCCTGGACCTCGGGAAGCTCCGGCATGGTGACGAGTGTAGCCTCGGGCCGACATGGCCCCGAAGTCCCGGCGACCGACGAGGGAGCAGGTCGCCGCGCTTTCCCGCCGTCAGGGCTTGAGAGCGATCACGAGGCCACGCCGAGCTCGGCCAGATCACGCAGGACCTCGTCGGGGTGAGCGGTGACGTCGCGGACCCGGTACGCCTTGCGGATCACGCCCTCGGGGTCGATCAGGTAGGTCCGCCGCTTGGGCCACTCGGGGCTGGGCTCCTCGGGGGCACGTTTGACCTCGTAGGCCTGGCCGACCTTCGTGTCCACGTCGGACAGGAGGCGGAACGGGAGGTCGTGCTTCTCGGCGAACGTCCGGTTGGCCTCGGGAGGGTCGAAGGAGGCCCCGATGACCTCCACGCCCGCCTCCTCGAACCGGGGGGCTCGGTCACGGAGCCCCTGCCCCTCGATCGTTCACCCCGCGGTGTCGGCCTCCACGTACCACCACAGCATCACCCACCGGCCCCGGAGGTCCGCGAGCGTCACCGTGTTGCCGTGCTGGTCCGGAAGGGTGAACTCGGGCGCGACGGTTCCCTCGGCGAGCATGCCAGCCAGTCTAGCGAGTGGCGATGACGGGGCGCATCGCTCAGGCTCGAACGAGGGCGTGGAGGGGCCAGTCGTCGGGGATGCCCTTCAACGTGTGCACGCCCCGATCCTCGAACATCAAGCCCGAGCCGGCGACGAGGCCCTTCACGGTCGAGCTCACCAGGATCTCGCCGGGCCGGGCCAGGTCAATCACTCGCGCGGCGATGTGCACGGCGATCCCGCCGATGTCCTCGCCTCGGAGCTCCACCTCGCCGGCATGCAGCCCGCTCCGGATCGCGATGCCGGAAGCGCTGCAACTCATCGGAAAGCTCGGCCGCCGCGCGGACGGCGCGGGCGGGACCGTCGAACGTCGCCAGGACACCGTCGCCCATGCTCTTCACCAGGCGTCCGCCGAAGCGGTCGACGTGGCGGCCGGCCAACCGGTCATGACGATCGAGGAGTTCCCGCCACCGTCGGTCGCCGTGCCGGGACGCGAGCTCGGTGGATCCAACGATGTCGGTCAGCAGGACGGTGGCCAGCACCCGGTCGGGCTCGACTGGGTGATGCTTCCCGGTGACGTGCTCCTCGATGGCCGCCAGGTACCGGTCCGACTCGTTCAGCCACGAGGCACCGCTGTTTCGGCCCTTCAGGAGCAGGAGCTTGGCGTCTTCGATGTGCTCGGCCAGGTAGCGCGAGGCATCGACCGGCACAAACGCGTCCTCGCTCAGGCCCACCACCAGGGTCGGGACCCGGATCATTGGCAACGCGTGGCGCACATCGATGTCGAAGATCCACCGCGCCGACTCGACCGCCCGGCGGGGCGTGGAACTGGCCCGCTGAAGCTTGGCGTACCAGCGGACGAACTCCGGGTCGTCGGCCCGGTCCGGAACCATCAGCGAGACCAGGCGTCCGTCCTCCTTGCCCCACGACTCCTCGATCAGGCTGAGGAACAGCTCCTCCTTCTCGGCCGGGATGCCGAACGCGTACCCCGGCACGGACCTGGCGGCGGCAGCGGTGATGGTGAGGATGAGGGACGCCACCCGGTCCGGGTAGGTGGCCGCGAAGAGGACGGCCATGGCTCCCGCATCCGCAACTCCGACGATGGCGGCCCGTTCGGAGCCGGTGACCTCGAGCACCGCGTCGAGGTCATCCACCCAACCCTCCCAGGACGGGCCGGCGGCCTCGGGCAGCGGGTCCGAGGCACCGGTCCCCCGACGGTCGAAGATGACCACCCGCGCGAAGGACGCCATCCGCCGCATGAATCGAGAGAAGCCAGGATCATCCCACCGGTAGTCGATATGGTTGAGGAACCCGAACGAGAACACCACGTCGGGCCCGTCGCCGAAGACCTGGTACGCGACCTGCGAGTCCCCGACGCTGGTGTAGCGGGTCTCGGGCGGGTCCACGGTGCGGAGCGTAGCCCGGACGAGCCGAGAGCGGCGACCCGATCCCGCGGGCTGCCCCCCGGGGTCCTAGAAGCTGAAGAGGGGCTCGGTGATCGCGTAGCGGAGCCCGGAGCCCACCGCGGCGAAGAACCCCACCATCAGCAGGACGCCGCCCAGGGCGATGACGTTGCGGAAGAAGTACGCCTGCTGGGTCTGCTTCTGCATGGGGTCGTCGATCTTCCAGAAGGTGTGGAAGTACAGCGCGGCTGGGATCACGAACGCCGCGATCATCAGCGCGCCGACGTCGGGCCAGATCCCGAGCGAGACCGAAAGCGCCCCCGCGGTCATCCACAGGCCGGTGGGCCACCCCGTCAGGGAAGGGAAGGGGAATCCCGACTGCCCCGCGTATCCCTCCGCCATCTTGCTCTTGGCCACGTGGAACCCCAGCCCCGCGAAGATGAAGAACACCGAGAACAGGATCCGGCCGATCAGGACCAGGATCCCTGCCGCGTCACTCATCACGCCACCTCCCTGTCACGCTGGCCGGCCGCTTCGAGGGCCAGTCGCAGAACCTCGTCGATCCCGTCCACCAGGTGGAACGCTAGCTCCTCACGGACCTGGTCCGGGACGTCGTCCAGGTCTCCCTCGTTCCGCCGCGGCAGGATGACCTCCTTGAGCCCGGCCCGGTGGGCCGCCAGAACCTTCTGCTTGACGCCGCCGATCGGAAGCACCTTCCCCTGGAGGGTGACCTCGCCGGTCATGCCCACGGTGCTCCGCACCGGCCGCCCGGACAGCAGGCTGGCCAGCGCGGTGGTCATGGCCACGCCGGCGCTGGGCCCGTCCTTGGGCACCGCGCCGGCCGGGACGTGCACGTGGTACCTGCGGTTCAGCGAGGCCGGGTCGACGCCCAGGTCCCCGGCGTGCGAGCGCACATACGACAGCGCGATCTGCCCCGACTCCTTCATGACATCGCCGAGCTGGCCGGTGAGCGTCAGCCCCGGCTCGCCGTCCATGGCCGTGGCTTCGATGAACAGCACGTCGCCGCCGGTGCCCGTGACCGCCAGGCCGGTGGCCACGCCGGGCACCGAGGTGCGTTCCGCGGCCTCGAAGAAGAACTTCTGCCGACCGAGGTAGCTCCGCACGTCGTCGGCGTCCACCGTCACCGGGGGGGTCACCTCCCCGGCGGCGATCTTCGTGGCCACCTTTCGGAGCACCTTGCCAATCTCCCGCTCCAGGTTCCGCACGCCGGCCTCCCGGGTGTGCTCCTCGATCACCCGTCGCAGGGCCGCCTCGGTGAACGTCACCTCGTCCGGGATGAGGCCGGTGCGCTCGAGCTGGCGGCCGATCAGGTGGTCCCGGGCGATGGCCACCTTCTCGTCGAGGATGTAGCCGTCCAGGCGGATGATCTCCATCCGGTCGAGCAGCGGGCCGGGGACCGTCTCGGCGACGTTCCCGGTGGTGATGAACAGGACCTCGGACAGGTCGAGGTCCACCTCCAGGTAGTGGTCCCGGAACGAGTGGTTCTGCGCCGGGTCCAGCACCTCGAGCAGCGCGCTGGAGGGATCGCCCCGCCAGTCGGAACCGACCTTGTCGATCTCGTCGAGCATGAACACCGGGTTCTTGGTGCCGGCCTCCTTGAGGGCCCGCACGATGCGGCCCGGCAGGGCGCCGACGTAGGTCCGGCGGTGGCCGCGGATCTCAGCCTCGTCGTGGATCCCACCCAGCGAGACCCGCACGAACTTCCGGCCCAGGGCCCGGGCCACCGACTCGCCCAGGGAGGTCTTGCCCACCCCCGGAGGGCCGATCAGCGTGAGGATGGCCCCCGACCCGCGCCCGATGGCCTGGCCCAGGCCACGGTCCTCCCGCAGCTTGCGGACGGCCAGGTACTCGATGATGCGGTCCTTGACGTCCTCCAGGCCGGTGTGGTCCTCGTCGAGGATCCGCCGGGCCTCGGGGATCTCGAGCCGGTCCTCGGTGCGGGTGCTCCACGGAAGCTCGGTCATCCAATCGAGGTAGGTACGGATCCAGCCATACTCGGGGCTCTGCTCGGAGGTCCGCTCCAGGCGACCCAGCTCCCGCTCGGCCTCCTTCCGGACGGCTTCGGGCATCCCTGCTTCCTCGATCTTGGTGCGGTACTCGGCCACCACGTCGTCCTCGCCCTCGCCGAGCTCCTTACGGATCGCCTCCATCTGCTGGCGCAGCAGGAACTCGCGCTGGGTCTTCTCCATGCCGTCCCGCACGTCGTCGCGGATCTTCTCCTTGAGGGAGATCTCGGCCAGGCTCTCCCTGGCCCAGGCCACCACCCTCTCCAGGCGGGCCTCGACGTCGAGCGTCTCCAGGACCTCGACCTTCTGCTCGAAGGTCAGGTCCGGCGAGTACCCGGCGGTGTCTGCCAGGGCGCCGGGCTCGGTGATCCCTCGCAGCACCTCGGCCACCTGCGGCACCCCTCGGGCCTCCACGATGCTCTCCACGGTGGCCCGGTACTCGCGGGCCAGCTCGTAAGCTCGGGGCGAGGCGTCGTCGGGGTCGGGGGAGGGCTCCACCTGCACCCACGTGGCCTCCCCCGTGCCGGGCACCCCCGTCCCCACCACGGCCCGGTGCAGGCCCCGGATCACCAGGGCCTCCACGCCGTTCGGCAGGCGGCCGATCTCCTCCAGGGTGGCCACCGTCCCGATCCGAGCGTACCGGCCGTCCACGCGAGGCACGAGCAGCAGGGTGCCGTCGGCGTCGCGGGCGGCATCGATCGCCCGGCGGGCATCGTCGCTCTCAACCGTGAGCGTGACCACCATGCCCGGCAGGACCACGCCGGTGGTCAGGGGAAGCAGGGGAAGGACCTCGGTCTTCAGCTCGGCCATCGCTGTCTCCTTGCGCCGACAAAGGTTGTCTGCGCAACAACAGTATAGCGCGGGGCCCTATTCCCTTCTCGCGGACCGGGTCCTCAGCGGGGCAGGGACACCGTATCGAGGAGGCGGCGAGAGGCTTCGGCCACCTCGTCCACGGCAGCTTGGAACGCCTCCGCGTTCCTCCGGGACGGTTCCCGGTAGCCGCTCACCTTGCGGACGTACTGGAGGGCCGCCGCTCGGATCTCCTCCTGGGTGGCTCGCTCATCCGGGCGGCGGAGGGTCTTGATGCTTCGGCACATGGCTGGCTCCTCAGGTCGGCTTCGTGGCCTTCAGCGAGAACGACAAGGGTAACTCCAATCTACTCGTCCACACGGCCAGGATATCGGTAGGCTGGGCGCCCGATGATCGAGGTCACCGACTGGGCCAGGGACATCCTCAACCGCTCCCAGGCGGCCGCCCGGCGCTTCAACCCCGGGACCGTGATCCGGCTGGTCCGAGGGGGCCCCGGCGTCGAGGCCCGGCTGGCCGAGGCCCCCGAGCCCGGCGACCAGGCGATCGAGCTGGGGGAGATGACCCTGTACGTCGAGGCGGGCCTGGAAGGCGTGGTGGACATCACGGAACCACACGACCAGGTCGTGCTCAAGCCCCCGGGCTCGGCGCCGAACGTCCGGCCGGAGCACTGAGCATGCCCGCCCATCCCCTGGAGCCGGGCCCCGAGGAGATGCGGGGCATGGGGGAGGCGGCCCTGGCCTTCGTCCAGGGGTTCATCGAGGGCCTCCCGGGGGCGCCGGCCTCGGACCTGGAGGGCGCGGTGGAGCGGGCCGCGGAGCTCCGCGAGCCGCTGCCGGAGGGACCGACCCCGTTCCCCGACCTGCTGGACGTGGTGGGCCGAGGCGCGGAGAAGGCGTTCAACACCACCGGTCCGGGGTACCTGGCGTACATCCCCGGTGGAGGGCTGTATGCGGCCGCCCTGGCGGAGTTCCTGGCCGCGGCGGTGAACCGGTTCGTGGGCCTGTGGGCCCCGGCCCCGGTGCTGGCCAACCTGGAGTGGCAGACCGTGCGGTGGCTGGCCGACCTGTTCGGCTACCCGGCGGAGGCCCGTGGGGTGCTGACCACCGGCGGCTCGCTGTCGATCCTGTCCGCGATCGTCTCCGCCCGGCACGCCCTCCTGGGCGAGGACTTCCTGGAGGGGACCGCCTACCTGACCGACCAGACCCACGCCTCGGTCATCAAGGCGGCCACGGTGGCCGGCCTGCCGGCCCGGGCCCTGCGCACCGTCCCCCGCGACGGGGCCCTCCGCATGGAGCCCGACGCCCTGCGGGCCATGGTCAAGGAGGACCGGGAGAACGGGCGCCGGCCCTTCCTGGTGGTCCCCAGCGCCGGGACCACGAACACCGGGGCCATCGACCCCATCGCCGACGTCATCGACATCGCCCGGGATCAGGGCCTGTGGGTCCACGTGGACGGGGCCTACGGCGGGCCGTTCCAGATGACCGAGCGGGGACGGCGGTGGTTCCAGGGCATCGAGAGGTCCGACTCGGTCACCCTCGACCCCCACAAGGCCATGTTCCTGCCGTACGGCACCGGGGCGCTGCTGGTCCGTCACGGGGCCCGGCTCCGGGACGCCCACACCGTCGGGGCCGACTACCTGCAGGACCTGGGCGCGGAGGAGGAGATCCCCAACTTCACCGACTACTCCCCCGAGCTGTCCCGGAGCTTCCGGGGGCTCCGGCTGTGGCTGCCCCTCAAGCTCCACGGGGCCGCCGCGTTCCGGGCCGCCCTGGACGAGAAGCTGGACCTGACCCGGTTCCTGTACGAGGAGCTGGTCCAGGTCCCCGAGCTCGAGGTCCCGTGGGAACCCCAGCTCACGGTGGTGGCCTTCCGCTCCCGCGCCGGCGACGAAGCCAGCCACGCACTGCTGGAGCGGATCAACGCATCGAAGCGGGTGTTCCTGTCGAGCACGATGATCGATGGCCGGTTCACCGTGCGGGCGTGCATCGTCAGCCACCGCACCCACCGCGATCGCATCGAAGAGGCCGTCGAGATCATCCGCACCGCCGCCCGCGAGGTTGGTCCCGGTCAGCGCAACGCGTAGACGCCGCGGCCGGACTTCTTCACGGGGCCATCGGGCTGGCGGGCGGCCTCCGACAGCGCCGCCAGCAGGTGCTTGCGGATGTCCTTCTGGGTGAACGGGTCCAGGTACCCGCGCTGGAGGGCCATGTCCTGGATCACCGTCCAGTGGAGCGGCTCTCCCCGCTCCTCCAGGACCCGGACCGCTGCCTCCAGGTAGTCCATCCCTACAGGTTCCCGGCCGCCGGGAGAACGGCATCGGCGATCAGGTCCAGCATGGACTCGTCGTAGAGGGCGAAGGGGAGCGAGGCCGGCGACAGGATCATCTCCTCCACGCCCAGGGCCGCGAAGCTCGACATCCGCTCCAGCACCCGCTCGGGTGTGCCCACCAGCTTGTCCACCATCCAGTCGTCGAGCAGCTCCCCGTCGAGCGCGCCGCCCGGCGTCCACCGCTGGAGGGCCCGGTACCGGGCCACAAGGTCCCGCTCGTCCTCCCCCACCAGCGTGTACAGCCCCAGGGAGCGGCGGACGGTGGCCGGATCGCGGCGCTCGCGCCCGCAGGCCACCTCGAGCGCGCGGACCCGCTCGCCGTACCGTTCCGGCGTCCACGCCCACACGGTGTTCCATCCGTCGGCGTGCCGGGCCACTATACCCAGCAGGCGCTGGCCACCCTTGCCGCCGACCCACAGCGGAGGGCGGGGCTTCTGCACGGGCAGCGGCCGGCAGTACGCCTCCCGGAGCCGGAAGTGACGGCCCTCCCAAGTGGCCGGCTCCCCCCCGAACAGCAGGCCGAGCACCGCCAGGCTCTCCTCGAGGACCTCGAACCGCTCCCCGGTGGATCCGAAGTCGTAGCCGAAGGCCCGATACTCGTCCTCGTACCACCCGGCCCCCAGGCCCAGGTCGAGCCGGCCGCCCGACAGCAGGTCGATGGTGGCCGCGGCCTTGGCCAGGATGGCCGGGTGGCGGAAGCTCGCGCTCAGCACAAGCGTCCCCAGGCGGACCCGCTCGGTGGCCACCGCCAGACCGGCCAGCGCGGTCAGGGGCTCGGCGGCACCGTGCGGCTCCTCCGGTCCGCCGTAGCGTCCCAGCGACAGGAAGAAGTGGTCGGAGATCCACACCGAGTGGAACCCCAGGACCTCGGCCCGCTTCGCGGAGGCGGACAGCCGCTCCCAGGAGACCGGCCCGCCGTCGGGCGAGGAGAAGTCGTAATGGGGAAGGGCCAGGCCCACCCTCAACCCCCGCACCCCCCAACGATCGTGCGCGGGCGGCGGGCAGTGGGCATCGAGCGGGAGGTCAAAGGAGATCGATGACCTCTTCGGGGCTGGTCAGCTCGGTGCCCCGCGGAACGGCGATGCCCGCCGGGATCTTCAGCCGCGGGTACACGCTGACCTCGCCGGCCAGCCGCACGCCCGGGTACACCACGACCTCGTCGCCCAGGGCCACGTAGTCCTCGATCGTCGTGGGGTCGCCGGGCTCGGACCGCACCTCGCTCATCGAGCCGATCACCGAGTTCCGGATCGTGGCCCCGGGCCCGATGATGGCCCCGTCCCGGACGCTCGACCGCGAGATGTAGGCGCCCTCGCGGATCTCCACGTCGTCGTCGAGGTTCGACTCGGTGATGACCACCCCCGGCCCGATCTCGCAGTACCGGCCGATCCGAACGGCCGGGCCGATCGTCACCGACCCCTCGCCCATCTTCTCCTCGAGCGTCTTGCCGGTGCGCTCGTCGGCGAGCTTCAGCGACTCCGGGGCGATCCACACGCCGGCCGACGGGTCGTACGGCGGGCCCATGAGCCGCTGCACCGACTCGAAGCGGCCCCGCAGCACCTCCACGGTGGTCTCGAGGTAGTCCCGGACGTTGCCCAGGTCGCCGATCCGCCGGACCGGGACCGCCTGCACGTGATGCCCGGCCTCGACCAGCCACGGCAGGAGGTCCTTGCCGAAGTCCAGCCGGGTCCGGCGGATCGCCGCCAGCTCGGGGTCGGCGGCGGCCCGCCGCATCTGCGCGGGGTCCACCAGGTAGAACCCGGCGTTCGTCAGCAGCGGCAGCGAGTCGAACTCCCGCTCGTCGTGGAGCTCGAAGTGCTCGCGCAGCTCGGCCAGCGACGGCTTCTCCACGAACTCCAGGATCCGCCCGGAGGGGTCGGTGAGCATGACGCCGTACTTCTCAGCGACCTCGGCGGGGGCGCGGGTCATGGCGGCGATCGTGGCCGCGGCGCCCGTGTCGACGTGGGTCCGGTACATCGGCTCGAGGTCGAAGTCGATGATCGAGTCCGTGGGGAACACCAGGCTGGGCCGCTCGATCCCCCAATGGTCCAGCATGCGGAGCGTGGAATCGGCGCTGCCCGTGGACAGGGCGTCGTACTTCACCGGCGAGTACTGCACGTTGATGCCGTACTTCCCGCCGTAGCCGAGCAGGACCTTGATCTGGTACCGGTTCTCCTTGCCGTGGGCGATGATGAAGTAGTTCTTGATGCCCTCGGCGGACAGGATCGCCACCACCCATCGGATCATCCGGCGGCCCAGGAACGCCATGGCCGCCTTCGATCGCAGGTACCCCGGCGCCTTCAGCGTGAGGGGGCGGGCCCGGACGCCCTGGCCCCCGGCCAGGCCGATGCCGACGACGTCGGACACTCCGGCCACACCCCGATGATACCGGGGCCCGACCGGGGGGCGGCCTTCACGACCGCGGGGAGCCCCGTCGCTCAGTCGGGCTGCGTGCGCAGCGTGCCCTCCAGCACGGCGCGCTCGTCGCCCGAGGCGACCAGAACCCCGTCGAAAGCGGAGATGTCCGCGGGGAAGATGCGCACGACCGCCAGCTCGCCGGCGCCCTGGGGCCACATGCGACCGATCTCCATGCGCCCGCCCCCCACCGTCAGGTACGCGCGGTAGTTGCCCTCGGGGAGGCCGGTGGCCACGACCAGGACCCAGTCCGAGCTGCCGTCGTACACAAGGGCCCGGCCCTCCCCCGTGCCCCGGACGGCCACCAGGTCCGAGGAGCGCACGTCGCGGCCGCCCAGCTCGCGGACGACCTGCTCGACCCGTTCCACCGCCAGGCCGGCCTGCTCGTCCTCGAGCCGGTCGATGCGGCCCACCATCGACGCCGCCCAGGCCATCGAGCCCGCGGCGACCACCGCGGCCACCACCGCGGCCACGACGGCTCCTCGGGGGCGCCGGGCCCGGCGGGCGTTGGCCGACACCGCCCCCACCACCCGGTCCTCCAGGGCCACCGGCGGGTCCACGTCCGGCATCGTCACGGCCACGGCGGCCACGCCCTCGGCCAGGCGCCCGGCCTCCTTGCGGCATCCGGCACACCAGGCCAGGTGGCGTTCGACCTCGGTGCGGCGATCAAGGGCAAGCGTCCCCAGGGCGAACTCGGGAAGGACGTCTCGGACCGCCGGGCACTCCATCACAGGTCCTTCCCGTGGATCCGCCGGAGCTTCATGAGCGTCGTGCGCAGCCGGGTCTTCACGGTTCCGAGCGGGATCCCGTCGGCCTCGGCGATCTCCCGGGCGGTCCATCCCCGGAAGTACGACTGATGGAGCAGCCTCCGCTCGGCCGCCGACAGGCCCAGGAAGACGCGCCGCACGGAGTCACGGTCCAGGAGCGCCTCCTCCTCGCTGACCGCGAGCTCGGCCGCCTCCTCGAGGACGGCCCTCGCCCTGGCCTGGCGCGCCGCCTCACGACGGATGCGATCCACCGCCAGGTTGTGGGCGATCGTCATGAGCCACGTGGACAACCGGCCCCTGGTGGGGTCGTACCGGCCGGCCTTCCGCCACGCCGCCAGGAACACGTCCTGGGTCAGCTCTTCGGCGGACTGGGGGCTGCCCAGCATCCGCAGCCCCATCCCGAACACCGGACGGCCGAACCGCGCGTAGAGCGCGCGGACCGCTTCCTGGTCGCCACCGCTCAACCGTCGCATCAACTCCTGTTCCGCCTGCGGCGTGAGGGGACCCCCAGGCGGGTCGCTCATGGACCAGCCTCCCTGGGAGGTGATACGGAGGACGCGGGTGCTCGGATTGTCACCCGGAGCCGTCCCCGGATCCCTGGGAAGGTCCGGCCACCAGGCGACACACGCCGCGCTCGGCGAACGGCCGGAACTCCCGCACGGCCATCCCCGGCTTGAGGCCGCCGAGCATGCCTTCGACCAGGCCGCGGTGCAGCGAGCAGACCAGGTCGCGGTATTCGTCGGCCAGGTCGCGGAACGGGCAGTCCCGCAGCGTGACCTCCACGGTCCCCCGGTCGCGCCGGAACCTCGGCTCGAACCCGGCCCGGTCCATGGCCTCCTGGAGGGCGGCAAGGTTCTGGCGGGCCGGCAGGCGCACCCCCGGCTTGGGACCCCCCTGGGTCACCAGGTAGCTGCCCCACTCCCGGGCGAGCTGGGTGGCCCGCTCGATGTCCCGCTTCGTGTGCAGGAGCCCGCACAGCATCTCGGCCAGCAGGCGGAAGTCCCGTCCCTCCTCGCCCACGGGCTCCACCGAACGGTACAGGGTCTGGGGGCGCCCCACCCCGGGCGTCTTGCGGACCTGGTGGGCCACCAGCCCGGCCTCCTCCAGGCGCCGGAGGTGGGGGCGAAGGGTGTTCGGGTGCAGCGACAGCCGCCCGGACATCTCCCGGACCGACACCGGGCGGCCCACCAGGCGCAGGTGCCGGTACAGCCGGAAGCGGGTATCGTCGGCCAGGGCCTTGTGGATCTCCAGCGATTTGGCGGCCACCCGCGTCCCTTCTCAGATTTCGCCTATATCCACCGTTCGAATCAGGGATATTATGGAGGGGCAGGCGGTCGAGCGGGGCCGCTGGAGCCTTCAGGAAGAGAGGGACCTCCGTTGGTCACCCAGGAACAGGTACGCCAGGCGCTCAGGAGCGTCCTGGACCCCGAGATCCACAAGCCGATCGAGGACATCGGCATGCTCAAGGACATCCAGGTCAGCCCGGACGGCGACGTCCGGGTCGAGGTCCTGCTGACCGTGGCCGGGTGCCCGTTGAAGGACCGCATCAACGCCGACGTGACGAACGCCGTCCAGCCCCTGGAGGGCGTGCGGAGCGTCGAGGTGGCCCTGGGGGAGATGAGCGGGGAGCAGCGCGAGGGCCTGGTTCACCAGCTCCGTGGTGGCGCCCCCGCCGAGCAGACGTTCTTCACCGAGGGTGACACCGAGATCATCGCGGTGGCGTCCGGGAAAGGGGGCGTGGGCAAGTCCAGCGTTACCGCGAACCTGGCCGTGGCCATGGCCGCCGAGGGCCAGCGCGTGGGCGTCCTGGACGCCGATGTGTGGGGGTTCTCGATCCCCCGGATGATGGGCGTGTCGGGCCGGCCGGTGGCCTTCAACAACATGATGCTTCCCCTCGAGGCCCACGGGGTCCGGGTGATCTCGATGGGGTTCTTCGTGCCCGACGCCCAGCCGGTGATCTGGCGGGGCCCAATGCTCCACAAGGCCCTCCAGCAGTTCATCGGCGACGTCTACTGGGGCGACCTCGACGTCCTGCTGATCGACATGCCCCCCGGCACCGGCGACGTGTCGCTGTCCCTGGCCTCGTTCCTGCCCAGCGGGTCGATGCTGGTGGTCACCACCCCCCAGGACGCGGCCAGCAAGGTGGCCGAGCGGGCCGGGCGGATGGCCCAGCACCCCAACGTCAAGCTGAGGCTCCTGGGGGTCGTGGAGAACATGGCCGGGTTCGTGTGCCCCCACTGCGGCGAGCTCACCGACGTGTTCGGGACCGGCGGCGGCCAGAAGACCGCCGAGGCCCTGGGGGTGCCGTTCGTGGGCCAGGTCCCCATGCAGGTCTCGCTGCGCGAGGGCTCCGACACCGGCACCCCCATCGTGGTGTCCGACCCGGATTCCCCCGCCGGGGAGGCCCTGCGGGGGATCGCCGGCGACCTGGTCAAGCGGACCAGGACCAAGGTCGGCAAGACCCTGCCGCTGACCGTGGCCCCCCGGTAGGGGCGGCTAGCCGGCCTTGCGGATGGCCTTGATCAGGTCCCACTTCCCCATCTTCGAACGGCCCTGGATGCCCCGCCGCTTGGCCACGTCGTAGAGGTCCTGGCGGGTGCGGTCCTCCAGGTTCCTCCCGTGCGCTCGCCGTGTTCCCCACCTGTTCCTACCGGGCGAGGCGGATCGAAGCGCCGACCGAGCTCAGAGGGCCCGACGATCCCCGGGACCGGTCACGGCGGGCGTGCCGGTGGCCTCGGCCGCACCGAGGCCGGCTCGTTGCTGCTGGAAGGTGGCCCGGGGGTCCCGGCTGGAGACCCTGCCCGCGTGCCACACGGCGAACCGCAGGGCCACGGCGCCCGCGGTGCCCAGGATGCCGGAGGCCACTCGCTTCCCCTTCGACCTGCCGGGCAGGAGGGACAGGGCCAGGCTTCCCGCGGTCATGGCCCTGGCCGCCTTCCACAGCGTTGCCGACAGGCCCTCCCGGAGCGGGCGGGCCACCCGCTCCACGCGACCGGTCTCTCGCTCGACCGCCGACATCGCGGCAACCTCCGCGACCTTGCCCGCGACCCCGAACCGACCCACGACCTTCTCCTCGTCCTCCGTGAGGTCCATGAGCTCGAGGAGGGATGCCGCGCCGGACACCGACGACGCCACGAACAGGGCCGGGAGCGCCCGGCCGGCCCCCTGCCACGCCGGGACCGCGGTGTTCGCCAGGAGGACCGCGGTGTAGCCGGACATCGGCAGGCCCAGCACGCCGGCCGCGTGCCCCGCGGCGTCGCCCACGCCCTTGAGGACCCCGTCCCGGCGGCCCGACAGCAGGGCCGCGGCGCCGGTGGCCGGCGCGGCGGTGGCCAGGACCCACGAGCCCACGTTGAGTGGCGAGGTGGGGCGGAACACCCGCAGCATGTTGAGGAACCGGGCCGGGCGTCCCAGGTCGTGGACGAGGAGCGCCGTGCCGGCGGCGACCCCGACCGCCGACAGCCACCGGCACCGCCTCACCAGCCCGGCCAGCCGGTCCCGGTCGCGGGCCTGGGCCGCGGACCCCAGCACCGACGCCGCTCCTGCGGTCCCGCCGAGGTAGAAGTAGGCGGGGACCGCCCAGATCCACACCGGCTCCTTCAGGACCGGCCGGTCGTAGTAGGTGGTGTCGCGGCCGTCCCGCGTGGGCTCGCGATCCCACACCTCGAACGGGGCCGCCCCTTCGGCGGCGTCCCGGGCCTCGGGGACCGCCTGCCCCGAGGCCTCGCCCTCCAGGATCCCCACCTCGGGGTCGATGTTGCGGCCGTCGTCCCGGGCGGTCACCGGCGCCCTCCGGCCCGCACGGCGCCCACCGCGGCGGCGAGCATGCCCAGGGCGGCGACGGCCAGGGAGCCCCACGCCTGACCCACCTTCTTCGTGGGTACCACCGGGTCGGGGGGCAGGTTGTAGACCTCGGGCTCGTCCACCAGGAGGAAGAACGCGTTCAGCCCCCCGGTCCCCGGCTGGTTGTCCTCGTCGGCCCCGTACAGGTAGGCATCGGCGACCCCGCGCTCGTGGAGATGGGTGACCCGCTCCTCGGCCTTGCGGCGCAGCTCGTCCAGGTCCCCGAACTGGATCGAGTTGGTGGGGCAGGCCTTGGCGCAGGCGGGCTCCATGTCGTCCTTCAGGCGATCGTAGCACAGCGTGCACTTCCAGGCCCGGCCGTCGTCCTCCCGGCGGTCGATCACCCCGAAGGGGCACCCCACGATGCACATCCCGCAGCCGTTGCAGATGTCCGGCTGGACGTACACCGAGTCGAACTCGGTGCGGACGATGGCCCCCGTGGGGCAGTTCTCCAGGCACCCGGCCCGCTGGCAGTGCTTGCACACGTCCGACATCAGCAGCCACGAGAACGTGTCGTCGGAGTCCCCGGGGATCGGCTCGGCGGCCAGGGGCACGGGGCGCTCGATGAACGCCACGTGCCGCCACGTGGAGGCGCCCAGCGAGACGGTGTTGTCGTAGGACATCCCGGTGAAGAAGCTCCCGTCGTCGGGGAGCTGGTTCCACTCCTTGCAGGCCACCTCGCAGGCCTTGCACCCGATGCACACGGTGGTGTCGGTGAAGAAGCCCTTCCGCGCATGCCGCTCGCCGACGCTCACGCCTGCTCGCTCTCCTGCGACGCCCCGGCGCTGAGGTCGTGGCGGCCCTCGGGCTTGTGCCGGGCCGGCGGCAGGTCCCGCTCCGGGCCCTCCCCGGCCGGCGGGACCAGCGCTCCGCTGGTCACCACCCGCCGCTGCGAGCCCCGGCGACCGGGCTCGATGTTCCCCGTCAGGGCCTTGGACTCCTGGATCGACACGTTCGGGTCGGCCACGAACGAGACCAGCTCGTTCGTCGCGTCACCCCTGGACAGCCCCTTCCCCGCCCAGTGGTACGGCAGACCGATCTGGTGCACGGTCCTCCCGCGGACCTTCAGCGGCCGGACCCGCCGGGTCACCAGCACCCGGCACTCGATCTCACCTCGAGCGGTGGTGACCGTGGCCCACCCGCCGTTGCGCAGCCCCCGCTCCTCGGCCAGCTCCGGCGACACCTCGCAGAACATCTCGGGCTGGAGCTCGTTGAGCCATGAGAGCCACCGGGTCATCGCGCCGGCGGTGTGATGCTCGGTCAGCCGGTACGTGGTGATGACGTAGGGGAACCTGGGGTCCCCCCACGCCTGGTGGTACGGGTTGTCCTTCCGCCGCCATTCCAGGCGCGCCGGGTTGCACTGCTGCCCGTACAACGGGTTCTGGCAGACCGACTCCTGCGGCTCGTAGTGGGTCGGCAGCGGGCCATCGAGGAGGCCGTTCGGGGCGTACAGCCAGGCCTTGCCGTCGGCCTGCATGATGAACGGGTCGTTCCCGGAGATCGTGTCGATGCCGGTGGCGCCTTCGTCCGGGCGGTACGAGGGCGCTCGGTCGGCGATGAAGTCCGGGACGTCGAAGCCGTCCCACGTCTCCCTGTCCGCATCCCACCACACGTACTTCTTCCGCTCGGACCACGGGTTGCCGTCGGGATCGGCCGAGGCCCGGTTGTACAGGATCCGGCGGTTGCTCGGCCACGCCCACCCCCACTCCGGGGCCACCCAGGTCTGCTCCGCCCCCGGCTTCCGGCGTGCCGTCTGGTTGACGCCGTCGGCGAAGCAGCCCGAGTAGATCCAGCACCCGCACGCGGTGGAGCCGTCGGCCTCGAGGTCGGTGAAGCCCGAGAGGGGCGTGCCGTCGGAGACCGTGAACCCGCCGATCTCCCGGAGCACGGCCTCGGCGTCGGGTTCCTCGTGCTCGCCGTGGATCGGGTAGTCCCACGTGAGGTGCTTGATCGGGCGGTCCCGCTTCCTGCGAGAGGCCCGGTACAGCGCCTTCAGCCGCTTCCCCAGGTGGTACATGAACCACAGGTCGCTGCGGCACTCGCCCGGCGGCTCCACGGCCTTGTGATGCCACTGGAGGAGCCGCTGGGTGTTCGTGAACGTCCCGTCCTTCTCCGTGTGGGCGGCCGCCGGGAAGAAGAACACCTCGGTGCCGATGTCCTCCGGACGGACCTCGCCCCGGGCGATCTCGGGCGCATCTCGCCAGAAGTCGGCGCTCTCGGTGACCGTGAAGTCCCGCACCACCAGCCAGTCGAGCTCCCGGAGCCCCTTGCGGTGCAGCGCTCCGTGCATCGAGCCCACGGTGGGGTTCTCCCCCATCAGGAAGTAGCCCCTGATGGCCCCGTCGGCCATGTCGGCCACGGTGGTCATGTGCGAGTGATCCCCCGACAGGTGGGGGAGGTAGTCGTAGCACCAGTCGTTCTCCTCGGTGGCGGCATCTCCCCAGTACGCCTTCAGCAGGGAGACGACGTACTTGGGCATCTCGCTCCACCACCCGGACGCCGACTCGTTGTTCTCGATGTAGCTCCGGAGGTCCACATCGAAGGTGGCCTTGGGCATCGGGAGATACCCCGGGAGCAGGTTGTACAGGGTGGGGATGTCCGTGGAGCCCTGGATCGACGCGTGGCCGCGCAGGGCCAGGATCCCGCCGCCGGGCCGGCCGATGTTCCCCAAGAGGAGCTGGACGATGGCGGCCGTTCGGATGTACTGGACCCCCACCGTGTGCTGGGTCCACCCCACCGCGTAGCAGAAGGCCGAGGTGCGCTCGCGGCCGGAGTTGTCGCACAGGGCCTGGGCGACTTTGAGGAACAGCTCCTTGGGGATGCCGCAGATCTCCTCGACCGCCTCCGGGGTGTACCGGGCGTAGTGCCGCTTCACGATCTGGAACACGCAGCGCGGGTCCCGGAGGGTGAGGTCGAGCTCCTCCGCCTGGACCTGGGTCCCCCGCTCGGACTTGGCCTCACCGGTGAACATCTCGCGCTGGCCGGCGGCGGGCGCCACCTCCACGCCCCGGTACTGCCACGACTCGATGTCGTACTGGCCGCGCTCCTCGTTCCACCCGCTGAACAGACCGTCGAGGTCCTCGGTGTCCCGGAACTCCTCGGAGACGATGGCCGCGGCGTTCGTGTAGCTCTTCAGGTACTCCTCGAAGTAACGGTGGTTCTCGATGATGTGGTTGACGATCCCCCCCAGGAACGCGATGTCGGTGCCGGCCCGGATCGGCACGTGGATGTCGGCCATGGCGCTGGTGCGGGTGAACCGGGGGTCGACGTGGATGATCGTGGCCCCCCGGGCCTTGGCCTCCATGACCCACTGGAAGCCGACCGGGTGACACTCGGCCATGTTGGACCCCTCGATGACGATGCAGTCAGCGTTCTGGAGGTCCTGCTGGAAGGTGGTCGCTCCCCCTCTTCCGAACGAGGTCCCCAGACCGGGGACCGTGGAGGAGTGTCATATGCGGGCCTGGTTCTCGACCTGGACGATCCCCAGGGCCGCGGTCAGCTTGCGGATGAGGTAGTTCTCCTCGTTGTCGAGCGTGGCCCCGCCCAGGAACCCGACGCTGAGGGTGCGGCGGAGCGGCCTGCCCTCGTCGTCCGTGTCCTCCCAGTGCTCGTCACGAGCCGCCTTCACCCGCTCGGCCACCATGTCCATGGCCCGGTCCAGGGGGATCTCCTCCCACGCCGTGCCGCGGGGCCTGCGGTACAGCACCGTCTTGGTCCGGTGAGAGCCGGTGACCAGCTGGAAGGTGGCCGCCCCCTTGGGGCACAGACGGCCGCGGGAGATGGGGGAGTCCGGGTCCCCCTCGATGTCGGTGATCTTGCCGCCCTTGACGTAGACGTCCTGGCCGCACCCCACGGCGCAGTACGGACAGACGGACTTCACGACCTGGTCGGCCGTCCTGGTCCGGGGGGTCAGCTCGATGGACCGCTTCGAGAACGACGGTTCGCCGAGGCCGGTGGGATCTCGCCGCCTGATCTGCTCCAGGACCGGCCACCTCGACCGCAGCGTATCCAGCAGACCCACGGTCCCACCTCCGTTCGATCGGGCACGAGCAACCCTACCCCTCAGTCTCCGCCTGAACCGCCCGGTCCGCCACCTCACCGGGGCGGAGGCCGCGGCGGCGGCCGGCGTCGCCGGGGGTCAGCCGCCGGAGGCGCCGGGCTCGGGTGGGGGGTCGAAGTCGGTCGAGGCACGGTCGTCCGTCAGGATGGAGGGCCCGGTGCCGGCGATCTCCGCACCTTCCTCCTCACCGGGCTCCCCGCCGGGGGCCGGCCGGATCGGACGGGCGGCGAACCGGAGGAGGACCAGCGCGGCCACCGTCATGGCCAGGATCGCTCCCCACTGGCTGCCGGTCAGCCCGAAGAAGTGCTTGTCGACACGCAGGAAGTCGGTCACCACGCGGCCGGCCCCGTACGCCAGCGCGAAGGTCAGGATCAGCACGCCCTCGCGGCGAGGACGGCGGCCCAGCCACCCCAGGAACAGGAACAGCCCGATGGCGATGAAGAAGTCGTACAGGGCGGTCTGGTGGACCCCGGCTCCGGCTGCCAGGGCCTCGCCGGCGGGAGACAGCAGCACGGCGCCGTCCCGGGAGAACAGCTGGGTCAGGCCGCCGGGCAGGTTCGCCACCCACTCCCCGGTGAGCTGGTTGAACTGCCACGGACCCGGGAGCTGGCCACCCCGGTATGCCCACCCCAGGACGAAGTCCGTGGGCTTCCCCAGGTGATCGCCGATGATCAGGTCGCCGATCCGGCCGACCACGATGCCGAAGGCCAGCCCGATGGCCGCCGCGTCCATCACCTGGAGGAACCGGTACCCGAACCGCCGCATGAACGGGTAGGCGAACGCGATGGCCCCGAAGATGCCGCCGATCAGGCTGATCCCGCCCCGCCAGATGGCCAGCATGTCGGTGAAGCTGTCGAACTCGTTGAAGTGGGCCACCACGTAGAAGAACCGGGCCCCGAAGATCGCTCCGATGAGGGCCCACAGCAGGATCGTGCCCATGTGCTCCTCGGAGAGGCCCCGCTTCCTCCCCTGCCGCAGCATGAACCACGACCCGGCCAGGTACCCCAGGGCGATGCCGATCCCGTGCGGCGAGATGGCCACCGGGCCCAGGTGGATGCGGTCGAGCACGGGCCAGCCGATGACGGCAAGCAGATCCACGGGACCGGAGTCTAGTGGAGGATGCGCGGGGAGACGGCCCGGCTCCACAGGTCGGCCACCGCCCGCCCCAGGAGCAGTCCCCCGGCCACGTCGGCCGGGTAATGCACGCCGAGGTACACGCGGGAGGCGCCCACCACACCGGCCACACCGGCAAGGACGCGCCGCCGAGACCGGGGGAGCTCCAGGTCGCGGGCGGCCACCGTCACGAACGACAGCAGCACGGCGGGATGGCTGCTGGGCCACGACGTCCCCTTCGGCTTGCCGATCAGCAGGCGGACCGGGGGCGGCAGCTCGGCCTCGTAGGGCCGCACCCGCATGAACGCCCGCTTGAGGCCCTGGCCCAGGCCCCACATGGCCACCGCGGCCCCGAAGGCGTCGGCCGCTTCCCGGCGCCGGCCCCGGGCCGCCATGGCGGTGGCCGCGGCCCCCGAGGCCCACAGCGACCCCAGCTCGGTGATGCCCCGGAAGAACGCGTCCAGCCGAGGGTGCTCGAACCGCGAGTTCGCCCACCCGAACAACCGGTCGTCGAGGCGCCGGCCTCGGCCCCCGATCGTGGCCACGGCCAGCGCCAGGGCCCCACCGATCAGCACGCCGGCACCCGCGCGACCGACGCGGCGAGGATCGGTCTCCAGGGTCGGACGGTCGGACACGGCCGGGCCATGGAACCGGCCTCCGATCGCCGGTGTCAAGCCGCCCGCCCGTTTCGCTGCTCCGGCCCCGAAGACCATAATGGGTCCCCACCCGGAGGTGACAGTGGATACACCGGCAACGCCACAGGGCCAGCCGGAGCGACCGGCCGAGGAGCGGCGGCGCCCCGACCCCGAGGGGCGCCGGGCGATCGTCCGGCTCGTCATCGGCCTGTTCGTGCTGGTGGTGTTCATCATCTTCGTCATCCAGAACTCCCGGCCGGTCCCGGTGGATTTCGTGTTCTTCAACACGAGCATCCGCCTGATCTGGGTGTTCCTGGGATGCGCCCTGATCGGGGCCGTGGTGGCCTGGCTGGTGGGACGTCCCAGGCGCCGGGCCATGCAGAAGCTCATCGAGCAGTTCGAGCGGCAGCGGGAGGGCAAGGGCCCGAAGCGCTAGCGGCCCTCGGCGTGGCGCTTCTGGGCCCGGACGCCGCGGCGCAGGAGCGTGGGGGCCCCGAACACCCGCAGCCCCCGGGCGACGATCCCTCCGATCGGCCCTCCCCGGAGCCGGTAGTCCACCTCGTGCTCGAGGCGTGAACGGTCCCGGCCGGCCGGCCGGACCCACGTCCGCACGATCGCATCGACGGGCCCGGACAGCCGGACACGGGCGAACCGAGGAGGATCGATCTCCTCCACCTCGGCATCCACCCGGAACGTGACGCCCATCACCGCCAGCTGGGTCCAGTAGCGGGAGCCGGGGCGGAGGCCGTTCTGGGGCACGCCGTGGACCGAGCGGATGTAGCGGTTCCACCGCGGCAGGTTTCGGGGGTCCGAGACGACGGCCCATACCTCCTCCGGGGGCGCCTCGACCACCTCCCAGTGACGGACCGTGGTCATCGAGCCCTCACCGTACCGCTGGCCCATCCCGACCACCACACCGCGCGCTCGGGGCGCAGCCGGACCACGGCGGGCTCCCCGGGCAGGGGACCCGCCCGCCGTGCCAGGGCGAGCAGCGACGTCCGGCCCGAGCGCACCTCGCCGGGGAGGAACACGTCGGCCGGGCCCCGGAGCATCAGGCCGGCCATGCGAGCCGCCCGCCAGGCCGAGGCCCGGTCCACGACCAGCGAGCCCTGCCCTTCCGCGGGGGCCCCGGCCAGCGCCAGCAGCGGCCGGGGCAGGACCGCGTAGTAGGCACCGTCGGCCCGCGCCCACCGAACGGGCAGGACCACCGGGGCGTCCCCACCCTCCAGGCCGAGGACGCCGCGCCCGGCCGGGGCCACCAGCTCGCCGAGCTCCTCGGGGAGCTCGCCGTCGGGGAAGGCCGAGCGTCGAGCGGCCCGGAACGAGGTCCTGCCGGCCGCCTCGGACCCCCACTCCCCCCACGTGTCCACGAGGTCCTCGCCCTCGAGCACCGCTCCGGCCTCCAGGTCGACCGAGACGGCGATCCGCCCCGGGGGCGTCCACGACAGCGGGACCCGGCGGGCATCCCGGGCGTATCCCGCGAAGAAGCGGGCGTTCTTCAGCGTGAACTTCGTCGAGGCCCGCACCACCGCGGGGGCCCGGAACGCCACCGCCGGCCAGGTGAACGGGTCCAGCGCGTCGTACAGGGTCACCGTGCCCCGGAACGCCACGGCCCGCTCGCCCACCTGCACCAGCCCTCCGGCCACGGGATGCCGCCGCCAAGCCGCCGCCTTGACCGCCCCCCGAGAGGTGGTGGCCCACAGCCGCGAGCGATCGAGCGCGAACACCACCGGGGTCACGTGGGGGCCCCCCGGGGATGGCGCGGCCAGGTAGCACAGGGTCCCCCACCGGAGCAACGAGCGGGCATCGGACGGAAGGCCACTCATCGACCCGCCCCGATCGGGGGCCGGGCGATCATCAGGCCCGTCCACACCCCGTGGCACAGGATCCCGGCCACCACCCCGCCGCTCCACAGCGCCAGCGCTCCCCAGGCCGCACCTCCCACCACCGCACCGAGGACGATGGGGATGCTGGCGCTGACAGCGTTGGTGGCCACGTAGGCGGCCCAGGCCAGGACCGCGGCGAACGCGGCCCCGACCGCCTCGGCCAGGACGGGCTGCACGATCCCCCGCCACAGGAGCTCCTCCCCGGGCGACACCACCAGCACCGCCACCCCCAGGGCGGCCCCCAGCGACAGACCCCGGCGCTGGTCGTACAGCGCCTCGGCGTGGCGGGTCAGGGGGGGCCACCGCCGCGCCATCGCCAGGAAGGCGGCGGTGGCCAGGTACAGAGCGACGCCGGCGCCCAGTCCCGCGGCGGCGGCCGGCCCCATCCCCACCTCGGCGGCCGCCCGGACCCGCCCCGTGGCCAGGGCCAGGCCCCCCATGACGCCCACGGCCGCGCCCATCGCCACCCAGATCGAGACGCCTCGCCGCCGGACCACGACCCACGCCCCGGCCACCGCCACGGGCCCGGCCACCGCCAGGGCCACCACCGCGGCCGGGACCATCTAGCCGAGGAACCCCACCTTGGCCGCCATCTCCGCGGTGAACGCGGTGATGACCGCCAGGTAGAAGAACCCCGTCGCGGCCTGCACCGCACGCGGTCCGGTCCCCTTGAGGGTGGCCCGGATGAGCACGGCGATGAGCGCGGTGCAGGCGACCATGCCCATGGCCAGCCAGGTGGCCAGCCCGGCGATCCGCAGCAGCGGGCTGAACCCGGCCGCGGCGCTGCCGCCGAAGCCGAGGAGCCCCACGGCCGCCGCCTCCACCGCCACCGCGCCGATCAGCAGGACCGCATACCGGTGGATGTGGTCGCGGGGGAGCCGCCGGTCCACCAGGTACCAGTGACCGAGTAGCAGCCCGTTCGTCACCGCACCCATGAACGCGGCCCCGGCCAGCAGTTGCAGGAGCGCCGCGCCCGGCGCGGGCCCGGACACCCGGGCGAAGCCGGCCAGCATGGCCACCCCGGCCACCGCCCCCAGCGCGCCGAGCACCCGGGATGGCTCGCCGACCCGGAGGATCAGCAGCGACAGCGAAAGGCCCAGCAGGACCGAGGTCGCCACCGACAGCGCCACGGCCAGGCGCACCCCTTCCACGCGAGCGGGGGAGGCCGCTCCCGAGGCGGCCAGCGTGGCCAGCAGCGCGCACCCGAGGGCCACCGAGGTCGTGAGGATGAAGTAGCCGCGCTTGACCGCTCCCCACAACCCGGTCGCCCACAGGAACGCCGTCCCGCCGGCGGCGGTCTCGGCAAGCACCAGGGCAACGACTCCGGACGGTCCTTCCATGGGGGCTGGCGAAGGATAGCCTACCCACGACAGGCCGACCGAAGGGGGCGCGATGATCGAACCAGGGCTCACGGAGACGGCCCGCTACATGGTCACCGAGGACATGACGGCATCCGACCTCGGCTCCGGGGAAGTCTCGCTGCTGGGAACGCCCGCGGTCCTGGCGCTCGTCGAACGGTCGGCGGTGGCCGCCGTGGCGGCGGTGCTCGAACCGGGAACGACCACGGTGGGAGCCCGGGTGGAGCTCGACCATGTCGCTCCCAGCCTCGTGGGGGCCACGGTCTCGGTGACCACCCGGCTGGTGGCGGTCGACGAGCGGCGCCTGACGTTCTCGTTCGAGGTCTCCGACGCCGGGGGGATCGTGGCCACGGGAACGCACCTCCGGGTCGTGGTGGACCGGGACCGGTTCCTGGAGCGCGCGGAGGCCCGGGCGCCGTCCCCGTGACCGAGCGGGGCCGGCTCCACCGGGACCCCGCCCTGGTCCTGCTGCTGGCCACGCTTGCGGCCCAGCCGTTCGCCCGTCCGGCGCTGGGGATGGTCGGTGCCACCCCGATCCTCCTGGTCGACGTGGCCGTGGGCGGCACCTATGTGGCCGTGGCCCTCGGATGGCTCACCGGGCGACTCCGGCCGCGGCCGGACGGCCTGCTGTGGGCGGGGATGGCTTTCGTGGCGGCCCTGGGTCTCTCTATCCTCGCGGCGGGGGACATCGAGCTCTCGTCCCTGGTGAAGCTGGTGGCCTTCGCCGCGTACATCCTCCTGCCGTGGGTGGCGGCCCAGGTCCTCCGGGACCGGGAGCGCGTGGAGTGGGCCGTGCGGGCCTGGCTGGCCGGGCTGCTGGTGGCGGTGGCCGTGGGCCTGGCCGGGATCGTGGCGTTCGTGGTGGACCGCGACGCGCTGACCTCGCTGGGGTGCGTCTACGGCCGGCTCCCCGAGGGGCCCTATCCTCGGGTGTGCATCCCGTTCCGCAACCCGAACCTGTTCGCCAACTACCTGGCGGCCGGCATCGGCATCCTGCTGGCCTCCGGGAGGGTCCTGCTGCCCCGGCGGGCCCACGTGGTGGCCGTGGCGGCCTGCGCCCTGGTCGCCGCCTCCACGCTGTCAACGGGCATCGGTGGGTTCGCCCTCTCCGCCGGCCTGACGATGTGGTTCACCCGCCGGGACCGACCCGGCGCCCGGCCGTGGCCGGCCCTGGCCCTGACGGCGTCGGTGCTGGTCGCGACGGCCTTCGCCCTGGCCACGGTGGGGCATACCGTCCCCCCGGGCCGGGGCCAGGTCCCGCTGGCGGACGCGGACTGGCACTTCCTGAAGGGCCCCAGGGTCCACACCTGGCTCAGCGTGGTGGCCACGGTGCGCGGGCACCCGGTGACCGGCCTGGGGTACGGCTCCCTGGTGGCCAGGAACCCGGGGCGTGACCTGGGGCCGTGGCTGCGGGCCGACGTGGGGAAGCCCCTGCGCGAGGGGGCGCTCCCCCGGGTGGCCGAGGCGCACAACGCGTGGCTCAGCGTGGCCGGGCAGAGCGGGCTCGTCGGCCTGGCGGCGTTCGTGGCCCTGCTGGTGGTCGTGGCCCGGCGGATGAGCCTCCGCCCGCTCCCCGTCCCCGGTCCCCTGGCCGGACTGCCGCCCGCCCTGGTGGCGGGGGCGGTGGGCGCCCTGCTGTTCCACGGGATGTTCGCCGGTGCCGAGGAGGCCCGGCACCTGTGGGCGCTGTTCGCCCTGGCGGCCGCGTCGAACGCCCTCCGCGCCCGGGTGACCGGACGGGACGCTATCCCAGGTACGACGCCCGCTTCATGAGCGAGGCGTCCACCACGACGTTGATGCAGGCCGGCACGCCGGCATCGAAGGCTCGCTGGAGGGCCGGGCGGATCTCGTCCGGCTCGGTGACGCGCTCGCCGTAGCCACCCAACCCCTCGACCATCTTCTCGTAGCCCGTGTCCTGCGACAGGAACGCGGCCGGGGCGTTCCCCTGGCCGTACAGGGCCTCCTGGGCCACCTTGATCTGGCCCCAGGCGCCGTCGTTCCCGATGATCCCCACGAACGGGATGTCCTGGCGGATCGCGCTCTCGTACTCCATGGCGTTGAGCCCGAACGAGCCGTCGCCGTAGACGATCAAGACCTGCTTGTCGGGCTTCGCCAGCTTGGCGGCGATGGCGAACGAAGGTCCCACCCCCAGGCAGCCGAACGGGCCGGGGTCGAGCCAGTGGCCGGGGGCGGGGGCGTCGATGATGCCGGCGCTGATCCCCACGATGTCGCCGCCGTCGCCGACCACCACCGCGTCGGGGTCCAGGAAGTCCCGGATCTCCCGGGCGAACCGCTGCGGATGGATGGGGACGGCGGCGGACTCCAGTCCGGCCCTGGCCTCCTCGCGGATGCGGCGCTCCTCGTCGCGGACCTCGGCGGTCCACGACGGCTCCTCGGCGGCGCCGACCCCCTCCCCGAGGAGCTGCTCGATGACCTTCCCCGGATCCCCCACGATCCCCACGTCCACCGGCCGGTTCCGGCCGATGTGGCGCCCGTCCACGTCGACCTGGATCACCCGAGCCGCCTCCGAGATGTTGCGGCGGCCGAACCCCAGTCGGAAGTCCCAGTCCACGCCGAGCGCCAGGATCAGGTCGGCCTTGCCCAGGGCATGCTTCCGGGCCGCGGCGAAGAAGTAGGGATGGTCGGGCGGGAGGGACCCCCGGCCCAGCGAGTTCAGGAACGCCGGGGCCTTGAGGGCGTCGGCCAGCGCGGCCAGGGCCTCGTGGGCCTCCGACCACCGCACGCCCGATCCGGCGAAGACGACCGGGTGCTCGGCCTCGCGAAGGAGGGCCGCGGCCCGCCTCACCTGGTCGGGGTCGCCCTGAGGCCTGGCCTCGGTCCGGTAGCGCTCGGGGACCTCCAGGCCCGGCGGCCACGAGTTGAACTGGACCTCCAGGGGGATGTCGAGGAACGCCGGGCCCTTGCGGCCCGCGGTGGCGTGTCGGAAGGCTTCCGTCACGTAGTCGGCGATCCTCCGGGTCTCCCAGCAGGTCCTGGCCCACTTGGTGATCGAGCGCACCAGGGCGATGTGGTCCATCTCCTGGAGCGAGCCCATCTCCAGCTCCGCCAGGGGGCTCTTCCCCCCGATCACCAGGAACGGCGAGTCGGCGTAGAACCCGTTGGCGATCCCCGTGACGGCGTCGGTGACTCCGGGCCCGGCGGTGACCGCCGCCACCCCGGGCCGGCCGGTGACCCTGGCCCAGCCGTCGGCCGCATGGGCCGCGGCCTGCTCGTGGCGGAAGTCGACGATCCGGATCCCCTCGTCCACGCAGCCGTCGTAGATGGGGGCGATGTGGCCCCCGGACAGGGTGAACAGGTGCTCCACGCCCTCTCCCCGCAGTGCCTTGGCCAGCAGGTGGCCTCCGTGCCGCGGCTTGTCCACGTGCCTCTCCTCGTTCGGGCTCGACGAGGATGGTTACCCGTTCGCGACACCGCCGCAACCGGAGCGGGACCGGTCAGGGCCGGAGGGGGCGGGGTAGGCGAAGTGGCCGCAGTGCCTGCAGCGGTACCAGGTGCCCTCGGGGTCCAGCGTGAACACGGCCCGGGCGCCGCACGACGGGCACGTCCGCACTTCGTGGCCGGGCGAGGCCGCAGGTCGCACCCCGTGGTCGCGGGCCAGGGCCCGGAGGTAGGTGGTGAGGATCCGGTCGTGATCCTCTTCGACGATGGATGCCGGTCGTGTCATCGTGCCTCCTTCCGGCTCGTCCCTCTTCTCCTACCCGGCATGCGAAGCCGTAATCAACACAACCGGTAGCATCGATGTGATGTTCCGTCGCAGGAGACCGTCATCGCCGTCATCCCCCCGGCCGGCTCCGGCCCGGGACTGGCGGGGCTACGACGGCGTGGCCGAGGCCTATACCCGGACCCGCGAGCCGCTCCACGAGGCCCCGGCGCGGGACCTGGTGGCGGCCGTGGACCCTCCCCCGGGCGGCAGGATGCTCGACGTGGGGACCGGCCCCGGCGTGGCCGCTCGCGCCGGGGCCGAGGTCGTGGGGGCCGGGGGGCTCGTGATCGGGGTGGATCGTTCGGTGGAGATGCTCCGCCGGGCCCGGGCCGGCGGGGTGCGGGCCGCCGCCGCCGACGCCATCGATCTCCCGTTCCGGGACGCAACGTTCGACGCGGTCACCGGTTCCTTCGTCATCCTCCTGTTCACCAACTACCGGACGGCGGTGTTCGACATGCTGCGCGTGCTGCGTCCCGGCGGCCGCCTGGGCGTCAGCACCTGGGGCGCCAGCGAGGACGAGTTCCGCCGCACCTGGCGAGAGGTGGCCGAGTCGTTCGTGGGTCGGGACCTCCTGCGAGACGCGCAGCGCCGGGCGGCCCCCTGGGAGGAGCGCTTCGCCGACCCGGCCCGCCTGGAGGAGGCCCTTCGGGACGCCGGGCTCCGCCCGGTTCGGGTCGAACGCCGCGAATACCGCTTCACCCACACCATCGAGGAGTACCTGGTGGGCCGCGACGTCAGCGTCCACGGGAGGTTCGTCCAACACATGCTGGGGGAGTCGCTGTGGCCGCGGTTCCGCACCCAGGTCGAGGAGCGGTTCCGGGAGCGGTTCGCCGAGCCGATCGGCGACACGGCCGAGGTCATCCTGGGCGTGGGCACCAAGCCCTGACATGGGCGGACGCCCCCAGATCCGGGGTGAGCTACTCCCCCTGGGATCGCCGCGGCCCTGGGAGGCGAGCGGATCCCGCGGTCAAGACGACCAGAACTCGTCCGCGGCGTAGGCGTCGTCCGGGTGGAACCAGGACTCGGTGACCTGGCCATCGGCGTTCACGTGCAGGACCTGGGCGCTTCGGATGTCCAGCTTCTTCCCCTCACGCTCCCCGGTGGTCCTGGTCAGGGCCACCACGTGCTCGTCGTTCGCCAGGATGTCGTGGACCTCGAGGCGGAACGTACCCCCGGTCTTCTCCACGAGCTGGGCGAAGAGGCCGAAGACCTCGTCCTTCCCCCGGTAGTCCCCGGCCAGGGGGCTCCGCCCGGGGACGTGCCACAACACGTCGTCGGTCAGCGTCTCCCCCACGGTGTCCAGGTCACCGCCGATGAAGGCGTCGAACGCCTTCCGCGCCCGATCCTCGTTGGGGTGGGCCATGCTCCCTCCTCCCTTTGCGGCTAACCGGAATGTATGCCCGCCCCGTTCGGGACGTCAATACCGCAGGGTCAGCGCGAGCGAGGGGTTCGCCGGCGGCCGTCGGTGCCGGCCTGTCGCTCCGCGTAGCTGATCAGGGTCCGGACGGGGTTCCCGGTGGCGCCCTTCGGCCAGTAGTCGCCGGCGCGCTCGGCGAAGGCGGTGCCGGCGATGTCGACGTGGGCCCACGGCACCTGCCCCACGAACTCCTTGAGGAACAGGGCCGCGGTGATGGCCCCGCCCCACCGGTTCCCGATGTTCTTCACGTCGGCCACCGAGGAGTCGATCTGGCGGCGGTACGGCGCCCACAGCGGGAGCTGCCACCCGGGCTCGCCGGCTGCCTCCCCCGCCCGCAGGAGGTCCCGCACCACACGGTCGTCGCTGCCCAAGACCCCCCAGATGTCCTCGCCCAGGGCGATCATGCAGGCTCCGGTGAGCGTGGCCACGTCCACGATGGACCTGGGCTTCTGCTCGGACAGGTAGGCCAGCGCGTCGGCCAGCACCAGCCGTCCCTCCGCGTCCGTGTTGAGCACCTCGGAGGTCTTCCCGCCGCGGTGCCGGAGGACGTCGCCGGGGCGGATCGCGGAACCGCCGGGCATGTTCTCCGAGCTTGGGATGGCGGCGATCACGGGGACCCTGGGCTTCAGCCGGGCGATGGCTCGCATGGCCCCCAGGACCGTGGCCGCTCCGGCCATGTCGGCCTTCATCCACTCCATGCCCTTGGCGTCCTTGATCGACAGGCCGCCGGAGTCGAACGTGATCCCCTTCCCGGTCAGCGCCACCGGGGGGCCGCTGCCACCCGCGTACCGCAGCTCGATGAGCCGGGGAGGGTTGGCGCTGCCGCGGCCCACCCCGAGGATCCCCCCGAACCCGCCCTTCTCCAGGTCGGCCTTGGTCCACACCTTGGACTGGAGACCCACCTCGCGGGCCATCTTCTGGGCCTCCCTGGCCAGGAACTCGGGGGTGGCATCGATGGCCGGGGTGTTGACCAGGTCCCGGGCCCATGCCGTGGCCTCGGCGTACACCTCGCCGCGGCGCAGGGCCTCCCGGACCCGACGGGCATCGTGGCGCCCCGTGCCCAGCACCGTGACCCGGTCGAGGCGCGGCGTCCCCTCCTCGTCGTCCGACCGGGCCTTGTAGCGGTCGAACCGGTAGGAGCCCAGCAGGAGGCCCTCGACGAACGCCTGGACCGACTCCTCGAACGAGCCCCGGATGGCCTGGGGAAGGGTGGTGGCCACCCGGCGGTAGCGCGACGCCCTGGTGGCGACCTTGCCCGCGGCCCGGCGGGCGGTGTCCGGGGTGGCTTCGTCTTTTGGGCCCACCCCGACCAGCAGGACGTTCTCGGCCGAGCCACGCCCCAGGGTGGGGACCAGGAAGACGTCACCCAGGCGACCCCGCACCCGGTCCGATCCGAGGAGGGCGAGGAGGTCGGCGTCGAGGGACCTGGCGACCTCCGCGACCCCGGGTCCGGCCGAGGGCCCCTCGTACACCGGCAGGATCAGCAGGTCGGCGGGCTGCTGGGCCGCCGTTGTCGTACGGAACTCGAACGCTGGCACGCTATCCCCCTCTGGTGGCCCCCGTTGGCAAGGAGCAGAGTGTATCGGCTTTTGCCGACACGCCCTCCCTGGCCTACCCTCCGGGACGTGGAGACGGCCGACCTGCGGGACTTCGTGGACTTCGAGGAGGGCCAGGTCATCCGCCGGAGCGTGTTCGAGTCGGAGCGGCTGTGGGCCCAGGTCCTGTGCATCGACCGGAACCGCGGCTACGGACCGGTGGGCGATCCCGACTCCGACGCCGTCATCACCGTGATGGCCGGGGAGGCCGTGGTCCAGGTCGACCGTTCTCGGAGCCGCCTGAAGCAGTGGGGGACCGCCCTGGTGCCGGCCCGGATGGAGCTCACGGTGACGAACGCCTCCGCCGAGCCGCTGGTGGTGCTGTTGACGGTGGCCCCGCCCCCGACCCCCCGCACCGTCACGGCGTGACTCCGCTCGCCTGGCGCCACCCGCGATGGGCCGCGGCGACGCCCAGGTAGGCGACGAAGGCGGTGACGAAGGAGATCACGCTGGCCGGGACGCCCCCGCCGAACAGCGGGAACGGCAGGTGGAGCCACTCCGCGAACACCGTCCGCATCGCATCCTCCCATCCCGCCAATGGTGTGGGCGCGATCCAGTGATACACGGCGAAGCCCAGGACCCAGGACGCCCCCGCCCGCAGGTGCACGCCGCCCGTGTACCGATAGGGCCCCCGGGCGTCGAACAAGCGGTCGGGCTCGTACGTCCGGCGACGACGGAGCACGAAGTAGTCGGCCACGAACACGCCGAACAGCGGGACGAAGATCGAGCCGATCAGGAACAGGAAGAACTCGTACGTCTGGAGACCGCCACCGGGGAGACCGAAGAGCCAGGCGGCCCCGGCCACACCCAGCGCGGCCACGGCCACCACCGCGGCACGCTGGTTCAGCCGGGGAGCGACGTTCTGGGCCGAGACCGCCGCCGAGTAGATGTCGGCGAAGGCCTCGTCGGTCTCGCCCACGAGGAGCACCACCAGCACCAGGACGCCCCCGGCCAGGGTGACGATGCCATCGGCGATCCCCGTGACCGACGGCTCGGTCGCTCCCGCTCCCAGGATCAGCAGCGCCCCCAGCGCATACAGCCACAGGTTCGCCACCAGGTAGCCCACGTACGTGCCGGTGGCGGCCGCCGCCCGGGGCCGGGCGAAGCGGTTGAAGTCGGCCACCAGCGGGATCCACGAGATCGGCATGGCGATCACCAGATCGATCGCGCTCCCGAACGTGGGAAACCCCCCGGCTCCCGGCCGACCCCACAGCTCCCCCAGGTCCACGGCCGTCACCACGCGGACCGTGATCCACCCCGCCACCGCAACCAGGACCCAGGCGCCGAACCGCTCCATCCACCGACGGACCACCAAGACGGGGCCTCCCAGCGACAGAGCCAGACACACCACGGCCACGACCGCGAGCCAGATGAAGAACGAGTGGACGCCGAACAGGGGCCCGGTGATCCGGCTGGCCACCAGTGCCATGGCCCAGAACTCGAACGCGGTCCATCCCAGGAGCTGGGCCACGTTGAGGATCGTGGGCCCGTAGGACCCGCGTGTCCCCAGCGCCGGCCGCAGCAGCACCATCCCGGGCAGACCCTCAGTCGCCCCGGCCCGGCCGACCAGCGCCAGGGGGATGCACCCGATCACCGACCCCACCGCGATGGCCGCGAGCGCTTCCGGCAGCCCGAGGGCCGGGACCAGCAACGCCCCGGTGACCAAGACGAGCAGTCCGATCCCCAGGTCACCCCACAGGACGGCCAGGTCGAGCCCCGACAGCCGCCGCACCTCCGCGGTGGTTGGCCGGACCCCCCAGGAAGGCGCCTCCCGCTCCAGGACCCGCTCGAGCCGCTCCGTGACCGTGGCCAACCATCCCTCCCTCGCTCGCGGGGGGGCGTCCGAAACGGCGAACGCCACCGGGTCCCGGTGGCGTCCTCCCTCCCTGCGCCGGCATTGCCCGGATCAGGTTCGAAGGGTCGCCGGCTCCCAGCCGGCCTCTCAGCCCGGTGCCACCGAGCTCCCCCGTGCTGTCCGTGGCAGCCTAGCCCATCCCGTCGCTGGAGGCGCACAATGGCCCCGATGGAACAGCCGGCCCGCCGCCGGGTCATCGTGGGGGCCTTCGCCGGTGTCGCCGGCGGTGTTGCGCTCCTCCTCCTGATCTACGTCGGCGGATGGGCCCTGAGCGAGCTCTTCGCATAGCCGCGCCGAGCCCGCCGGCGTCCGAGACTCCCGTACACTCCGCGGCGTGGCTCGAGGACACCCGGCCGTGGGCGAGGAGGCGGAACTCGAGATAACGGTGACCGAGGACATGCTGGTGGACCTGGGCGGCCGCCGGATCCACCCGGTGTACGCCACCGCGTGGATGGTCCGCCACGTGGAGGAGGCCGGCCGGCGGCTCATCGAGCCTCACCTCCGCCCCGGCGAGGACGCCACCGGGTACTCGGTCGGCCTGGTGCACGAGCGGCCCGCCCGGGCCGGGGACAGGCTGCGGGTGGTGGCCCGGGCCACCCGGGTGGACCCCCGGGAGTGCCACGCGGACGTCGAGGTCCACGGCCCCTCGGGCCGGGTCGGCTCGGGGACGTTGGTGCAGCGATACATCCGGTCGGGCGCCCTGGGATGAAGGAGGACGAGGTGGCATACGAGCAGATCTCCGTGGAGCGAGACGGCGCGGTGGCCCGGGTGGTGATGAACCGGCCCGAGAAGCTCAACGCGCTCACGGCCACGATGAGCGACGAGTTGAGCGACGCCATCACCACGCTCGGCGCAGACGACGAGGTGCGCTGCGTCCTCATCACCGGGGCCGGCCGGGGGTTCTGCGCCGGCCAGGACCTCACCGAGTTCCGCGACGCGTACGCCTCCGGCCAGCGGCCGGACATCCGGGGGCACCTGGCCAAGACCTATCACCGCCTGATCCCCCTCCTGTTCGGCATCCCCAAGCCGGTGGTCGCCGCGGTGAACGGAGTGGCCGCCGGGGCGGGCCTCTCGGTGGCCCTGGCGTGCGACATCCGCGTGGCCAGTGACCAGGCCCGGTTCACCCAGGCGTTCGTGAAGATCGGACTCGTCCCCGACTCCGGGGGGACGTACTTCCTGCCCCGGGTGGTCGGCCATGCCAAGGCCCTGGAGCTGTCGATGACCGGGGAGATGCTCGACGCCCAGACGGCCCTGGAGCTGGGCCTGGTGAGCAAGGTCTACCCCGCCGACACCTTCGAGGATCAGGCCACCGCGTTCGCCCGCACCCTGGCGGCCATGCCCACGCGGGCGCTCACGGCGACCCGCGATCTCCTGGCGAGGGCGGTGACCTCGGACCTCGAGGAGGCCCTCCGGCGAGAGGCGGACGCCCAGGCCGCCATGGCCGAGACCCGCGACCACCTGGAGGGCGTCACCGCCTTCGCGGAGAAGCGCGAGCCGCGGTTCGAGGGCCGGTAGCTCCTCCGGCCCTCGAGAGCTACTCGCTCTCTTCGGCCTGCGGGCGGCTGGTCTCGGTGTCCTGCACCCAGCTCGCGCTGGCGAGCACCCAGGCGTCCGCCAGGCCAGCGGTCACGCGGGGGGGCGGGCGGCGGCCCGAGGGCCGCCGCCCGGATGCCGTGCGACAAGAAGCGCTACGACGTGCCGAGGTGCCCCCGGATCTCGCCGCCGGGGTGCTTGTCGGAGTGGACGTTCCCGTACGTGAACCCGGCCTCGATGGCGGCGACCGCCTCGTCGAACTCGCCGGCGTCGATCCCCTGCGCCGACGGCCCGATGATGTCGTCCGGGACGATCTGTCCCTTGACCTGGCCGGCCTGGGGACACGCCGGCTTGCCGCCACCTCCACACAGGAAGACCATGACTCCACCGGCGACCCCTTCCTGGCCCAGGTGGATGTGCGCTTGGGTCACGCTCCCTTCCAGGCCGCTGTACTTGAGGGTGTACCGAATCATCTGCTCGCTCTCGCTGATCCGCACGGTGAGCTCCCCCGTGCCGGTGCTGGAGATGGACGGGACCTCCTGGAAGCCGTCCATCGTCGCCTGGTGCACGGTCTGGGCGGAGGACATGCCTCCCAGCGCGGCAACCAGCAACACCGCGGTGGCGACGATCCCCATCGCCAGGCTCGCCCTCTTCCTCATGGCTCCTCCTTCCATGGGAGGAACGTCCCCCCATATTCCTTACATCTCGTTCGGGGCCCCGTTTGTCAAGCCGGACGTATGCTGCAGGCATGGGGGACGGGCCCCCGGCGGAGCGGGACCTGGTGGCCGAGGCCCTCACGGCACAGGCCGAGGCCTGCCGGATGCTGGGCTCGCCGCTGTACGGGGCCCTGCTCGACCGGGCCGCCGAGGACGCACGGGCCGGCGGGCCCGTCTGGCGCCTGCTGGCCCCGCACGCCCATGACCCCGGCAGGAGCCTGCCGGGGCTGCGGCTCATGGGAGCCGTGCACCGTCTGGTCCTGGAGGGACGGGCGGCCGCGCTCGCCCACCACTACCCATCGGCCGGTGGCCGGGTTCCACGGCCGGGCCGTGAAGGCGCCGTGTGGGGTGCCTTCCGCGAGACGTTGGCCGACCCCTCCCTCCCGGACCTGATCCGTCGCCCCGTCCAGACGAACGAGGTCGGACGCTCCCGTGCCCTCTTGGGGGGCTTCTTGGCCTGCGCCGGCGCGTTCGGACTGCCGCTGCATCTGCTTGAGATCGGGTCCAGCGCGGGACTGAACCTTCGGTGGGACCGCTACCGCTACGAGTCGGGCGAGGAAGCCTGGGGGGACCCCGCCTCTCCGGTGCGGTTCGAGGAGGTGTTCGACGGCCCCGGCCCGCCGCTCGACGCGCCCGCCGAGGTGGCCTCACGCCGCGCCTGCGACACGTGGCCGATCGACCCGACCACAGAAGAGGGGGCGCTCACGCTCCTGTCCTACGTGTGGCCGGACCAGGAGGAACGGATCGCCCACCTGCGGGGCGCCATCGAGGTGGCCCGGGCGGTCCCGGCACGGATCGAGGAGGCCGACGCGGTGGAATGGCTTGGCCGGGAGCTGGCCGAGCCCCCCGCCGGGGGGACCACCGTCGTGTTCCATTCGATCCTGCTGTGGTACTTCGACCCTCCGAAGCGAGAGCGCGTCCGCGACATCCTCATCGAGGCGGGGGGCCGGGCCACGAAGGCGGCCCCCCTGGCGTGGCTGAGCATGGAGTCGGGGGGGGCCCTGGCCGAGGTTCGACTGACCACGTGGCCGGGCGGAGAGGAACGGCTCCTGGCCGAGGCCGGCTACCACGGCCGCCCGGTTCGATGGTTGGACTCGCGGCAAGCCGGCTAGACCTCGTCGCGACCCATCCCTCCGGCACCCCCGCTCGATGCATCGGCCCCCCGGCCGATATCCGCGGCCGCCGATCCGGCTGGCTAGACTCGAGCCTGCGTGTTGGACACGTATGCGTGGTTGAAATTCGTCCACGTCCTGGCCGCCATCGTGGCGGTCGGCTTCAACGCCTCGTACGGGGTGTGGCTGGCTCGGGTGGCCAAGAGCCCCGAGCATCAAGGGCACGTGCTCCGCACGATCAAGGTCCTGGACGACCGGTTCGCCAATCCCGCCTACGGGCTCTTGCTGATCACCGGCCTGTCGATGGTGTTCGTGGCCGACATCCCCCTGTCCACGCTGTGGATCGCCCTGGGCCTGGGCCTGTACAGCCTGGCCGTGCTGCTGGGGATCGCCGGCTACACCCCGACCCTCCGCAAGCAGATCGCCGCGCTCGAGGCCGAGGGTCCGCAGTCACACGCCTACCAGCGGCTGGCCGCCCGCGGCAGGGCCCTGGGCATGGTCCTGGCCGTCCTGGTCGTCGGCATCGTGTTCCTGATGGTCACGAAGCCCACCCTCTAAGGCCCCCCCCTGTGCGCACGCTCGGCCCAGCTCGGTTGAGCGGCGGCGCAGCGGCCGCGGAGGCCCAAGCGGAGCAACGTGTGGGAGCCGCGATCCGGCGGATGCGACCCGACCCTCACGTTGCGGGAGCGACTCGGGGCCCCCGTGGCCGTGAAAGCCGCCGCCCCGCGCACCAGGCGGGCGGGAATCAGGGGGCCGGGGCCTTGGTCTTGAAGCCTTCGAACGGGTTGCGGCACGCCCGGCAGTAGTGGACGGCGCGGCACGGTGTCGCGCCCCACGACGACTCCAGCGCCGTCTGGTCCGAGCCGCAATACGGACAGGGCACCCCCTGGGCGCGCATCAGCGGCACCACCACCGGCCCGGCCGTCTGCTCCCAGTGCGGCGAGATGCCGTACTCGCGGAGGCGGGCCCGCCCCCGATCGGTGATGCGGTCGGTGGTCCACGGAGGGTCCAGGACGAACCGCACCCGCACGTCACGGCCCCCGGACACCTGGCGGGCCGCCGCCGTCGCGTCCTCCCCGATCACGTCCTTGGCCGGGCATCCCACGAACGTGGGCAGCAGGTCGACCTCGACGGCCTCGGCGGCGACCCGCACATCCTCCACCATGCCCAGGTCCACGATCGAGCACACCGGGATCTCCGGGTCCCGGACGTCCGCCAGCGCCTGCCGGACCAGCTCCTCCACCTGCTCGGCGACGGCCCCCGCGCGGTCGCTCACCAGCTCGCCCCCGGCACCGCCCGGTACAGCCCGGTCATCTCTTCCCACAGGGCGGTGAAGTCCTCGGTGTGCTTCCCCCGTCGCCCACCCGCGCCGGCGAAGGCCCCGACGTGGACCCACCGTCCGTCCCGGCGCTCGATGCCCGGCACCGAGAGCGTGGGTCCGGCCTCGATCTCCCCGGACGAGGTGGGGACCAGCTCGGCCCCCGCCCTGGCATGCTCGGAGAGCACCCAGTCGAGGGAGGCGGCCTCGAGCTCCTCGCCAACCCGCGCCAGCCACTTGCTCAGCAGCTCCTCGTTCGGCCGGGGCAGGACGCCGTCGTGGACCAGCGCCTCTTCCTGCGGGATCGCTTCGAACAGGGCGATGGCCTCCGCCATCGCTCCCTCGAGGCCCGCGGCGAACCGCTCCCGAGCCTGCACGGGCCCGCCGGCCAGGCGGGCGAACCACTGCCGGCCGTGGTCCACGTGGTAGCGCTCCTCGAGCCGGATCGTCCGCACCCCGTCGGCCAGCTCCTTCCATGACGAGGACTCCAGCGACGCCGTCCGCACGTCGTCGGCGGTGTCGTAGAGGTATTGCCGGGCCAGGGTGTAGCCCCAGTCGCGGTTGGGCCGCTCGCAGATCACCGCGTGGCGGTACTCCTCGGGTGCCCGGCCCAGGGCCAGCGCGTCGGCGTCGCGCCCTGCCACCGGTTCGGCCAGCTCGTACAACAGGCGGGCGTGAGCGATCTCGTCCTGGGCGATCGAGGAGAACGCCAGGTCCTCCTCGACGTGTGGCGCCCACCCCGTCCACTCCGAGTGGCGGTGCCCGATCACCAGCTCGTCGTCGGCCAGGGCCAGCAGGAGCTCCAGGCGGGGATCATCGGGCGCCACGGGACGCCTCCTTGGATGGAACCTGACGGCCGGGGCGCGGGCGGTCGATCACCAGCCCCCGGGCAGCCATGTCGGCCTGCACGCGCTTCAGCTTCGCGCCCACGCCGACGTACCCGTCCTGGCGCCGGTAGGACCGGTCGATGACGCCGCCGATCCCCGTGGGGTCGGGGCAGGCGTGGACCTGCTCGTCGCCCCGCCGCCTGACCGCGTAGGTGTCGGCCTCCTTGTGGCGGAAGTGGGTCTCCCGGACGAGCAGCATGGCCATGTCGAGGTCCGGGGCGTTGGCCGAGCCCACCACCTGCCAGGGGTCACCGTCCCGGCGGCGCGACAGGACGTCCCACACCTCCATGGCGACCTCAGACCGCGGCCCTGGGCATGCCGGCGAACGCCTCCCGGACCCAGCCATGGTGCTCCCACATCGTCTTGCGGTACAGCAGCCGGGTCTTCGTCATGGGGCCGTTGCCCTTGACCACCTGCCAGAAGTCGTCCCACCCGGGGTCCGACCACGTCCACTCCCCGCGCTCCTCGTCGAAGGCCAGGTCGGGGTCCGGCACCGAGATGCCCAGGTCCCACAGCTTGGGCACGTAGGTGGTGAAGAACTCCTGCCGAAGGTCCTCGTTGGTCCGGGTCTTGATGCCCCAGTACAGGAGGACGTCCTTGTCCGGCTTCGACGGCGGGCCGAAGAAGTGCATGATCGGCCGCCACCACCGGTTCACCGCCTCCTGGAACATCTCCCGCTGCTCCGGGGTCCCGGAGACGAGCTCCAGCGTGAGGTCCTCGCCGTGGCGCAGGTGGAGCGACTCCTCGGGGCAGATCCGGCGCATGGCCCGCACGTACGGGGCGTAGGAGCACTCCAGGAGCGCCTTCTGGGTGACCAGGGCGGCCCCGTCGATCAGCCACCCGATCACCGCCACGTCTCCCCACGTCTCGGTGGGGTAGTGGAAGACGTTGTGGAACTTGGTCCGCCCGTTCACCAGGTCATCGAACATGTGGTCCCGGCTCTTGCCCAGGTCCTCGGCCACCCGGTACAGGATCTGGGCGTGCCCGGCCTCGTCCTGGACCTTTGCCGTCAGCGAGAGCTTCCGCCGCAGCGTGGGGGCCCGGGGGATCCACTCGCGCTCCGGCAGGCACCCCATGATCTCCGAGTTGGCGTGCATCTCGATGAACTTCAGGGCGGACTGCCGGTACTCGTCGGGCATCCAGTCACCGGCCTCGATCTTCTCCCCGGCATCGACGCGAGCCTTGAACTCGGCCCTTCGCTCCTCGTAGCTCATCGCCCTCACCTCTCGGTCGCTCGATCCCGTATCTTCCCAGAACCCCCCCGCCTCAGGCCCCGGAGGAGGAGGTCGGCGAACCCATCGGCCACCTGCGCCGGGGTCAGCGGTCCCGCGGGGTCGTACCAGGTGTACACCCAGTTGGCCGCCGACAGGACCAGGATGCGGGCCAGCGTGGCGTCCTGCCGCCGGAACACCCCCCGGTCGATCCCTTCCCGAACGATCCGGTCCCACCGGAGCTCGTACCCATCGCGCAACTCCAAGGCCCGGGCGCGGGCCTCCCCCTTCAGCGCGTTCCACTCGTGGAGGAACACCCGGGCGGCGTCCCGATCGGCCGCCACCACCTCCACGTGCGCGTGGATGGCCAGCCGCAGACGCTCCACCGGGCCGGCCTGGGCCTCCAGAACCTCCTCCAGCCGGGCCGAGAACCGCTCGGCCGCATCCTCGATGATCCCGGAGAGCAAGTCTTCCTTCGCCTCGATGTGGGCGTACAGGCTGGCGGCGCGGATCCCCGACGCTTCGGCGATGTCACGCATGCTCGTGCCGTGGTACCCCCGCTCGCTGAACAGCCGGGTGGCGGCGTCGACGATGCGGTCCCGGCGGGGAGCGACGGTGGATGTGGCGACCACGGGCCTCCTCTCGACCTTTGCCCTAACGAACGTTCGTTAGGTTACCACGGCTCGGGCGGGGCCGCCGGGACCGTTCGGACCGGCCCGTGGGCGACCTCACCCCCCGAGCGAAGCCCATGTGCACGGGATGCGGCCGGAGGTTGCTACAGGGGAGCGGCGGTGCGCAGCTTCAGGTCGATCCCCAGGACCTTCTCGGCCCGCTGGAGCTGCGGGGTGATCCGGGTGATCCCGACCGTCCCGGCATCGACCCCTCCGGTCCCGACGCCGCCCAGGTGCACCCCGCCCGTCGCCAGCACTCCGACCGCCCGCCCGTCGGCGCTGGTGACCCCGGCGCCGGAGTCGCCGAAGGACGCCACCCCGGTGGCGAAGACGTGGTTGGGGTTCGGCATCCCGCTGGCCCACGCCGACCGGCCGGCGGACACGGAGCTGACGAACACCCCGTTCCCGTAATACTGGAGGCGCACCAGCAGGGGGCCCCGGTCGTCGTTGGTCCCCGTGGGCCCGCCGAAGTGGCACATCCGCGCCTTCGCCGACACGTCCTTACGGAGCCGGACCAGGGCGAAGTCCTTGGGGCCCTTGAAGATGGCGTAGACGAACCGGCCGATCTTCTCGTCGTCGCCGTCCCGGGCCACCGGGCCCTTGCCCGGACCCCAGGAGCGCTCCTTGCCCTCGTTCTTGAGGATGCAGTGGCCGGCCGTGCCGATGTACCGCCGGCCGTCGTTCCCCCGGAACAGGAAGCTCATCGTGCAGCCGCCGATGCGGGTCCGGATCGCGGCCCCCGGGCGCACGCCCTGGCAGGATCCCTTCCCCACCGAGAACGGCGTGGCCAGCGAGAGGCGCCGGCAGCCCTCCGCCGCATTCGAGGGGGAAGTGGCGCCCTCCGCCCCGGTGTTCGCCCCGGCCGGGGACCCCGCAGCCACGGAGAGGACGACCGCGGCCACGAGCACGACCGAGGTCCGGACAAAACGGGCGCCGCCGCTGAACAACTCCATCCGATCAAGAGTACGACGCCGCCCACCGGCTCACCTGCCGACTGGGGCGGGCCTCCTGCCCGGCGGTAGAGTAGGGTCCCAGCCTCATCGAGGAGGATCACATGGGCGACACCTATCAGCTGGTGGTCGGGGGCGAGTCCGTGGACGCCGCCTCCGGCGAGACCTTCGAGAGCATCGACCCATCCACCGGCCAGTTCTTCGCCTCGGTGGCCAAGGCGGGGGCCGAGGACGTGCACCGTGCCACGGATGCCGCCCGGAAGGCCTTCGACGAGGGACCGTGGCCTAGGATGAAGGGCCGGGAGCGGGCAAGGCACCTCCTGGCGGTGGCCGACGGCATCAAGAAGGCCGCCGGGGAGCTGGCCGAGACCGAGGCCCGCGACTCGGGCGGCACGATGCGCAAGGCGCAGAGCTCCGACATCGGCATGGCCATCTCCACGTTCCGGGTGTTCGCCGAGACGGCCTCCCGGGAGGACGACGAGGAGCCGCAGCCCCGCTCCCCCATCTCCTATAACTACGTGCGCCGGGAGCCGCTGGGGGTGTGCGCGGCCATCACCCCGTGGAACTTCCCGCTCCAGATGGCCGCGTGGAAGATCGCCCCGGCCATCGCCGCCGGCAACACGGTGATCCTCAAACCGGCCACCTTCACTCCCCTGACCTCGATCATGCTCGGCCGCATCTGCGCCGAGGCGGGCATCCCCGAAGGCGTGGTCAGCGTGCTCCCCGGGCCGGGAGCGGCGGCCGGCGAGGAGCTGGTGGCCTCGCCGCTGGTGGACAAGGTGGCGTTCACCGGGTCCACGGAGGTGGGCAAGCGCATCATGCAGATCGCCTCGGGGACGGTGAAGAAGTGCACGCTCGAGCTCGGCGGGAAGTCGGCCTCGATCGTCCTGGACGACGCGGACCTCGACTACGCGGTGGATGGGGTGCTGTGGGGGGTGTTCTTCCACCAGGGCCAGGTGTGCTCGGCGGGGACCCGCATCTTCCTCCAGCGCCGCGTCTACGACGAGGTGTTCGCGGCCATGGTCAAGCGGGCCGACGAGCTGCGGGTGGGCCCGGCCCTGGACCCGGACTCCCAGATGGGCCCGCTGGTGGCCGGGTCGCAGCTCGACACCGTGGAGCGGTACGTGGAGATCGGCCGCCGGGAGGGGGCCGAGGTTGCCACCGGCGGCGAGCGGCCCGTGATCGAGGGGCACGAGGGCGGGTACTACTACCGGCCCACGATCCTGGCGGGCGTGGAGAACCGGATGAAGGTGGCCCAGGAGGAGATCTTCGGGCCGGTGGCCGTGGTGATCCCCTTCGAGGACGACGAGGAGGCCGTCCGCCTGGCCAACGACTCGATCTACGGCCTGGCCGGCGCGGTATGGTCGGGCAACGTGCCCCGGGCCGTGCGGGTGGCCGAGGGCCTCCGCACCGGGACGGTGTGGATCAACGACTACCACATGATCAACCCCCGCTACCCCTTCGGGGGGTACAAGCAATCGGGCATCGGGCGGGAGCACGGGACGATCGGCTACAACGAGTACCGGGAGACGAAGCACATCCACATCGACCTGGCCGGCGACCGCTCGAAGCACACCTGGTGGGACCAGCTGCTGTCTCCGAGCGAGGCGGGCGGCAAGCCCCCGGGCGAGACCCGCCCCGGCGGGTAGACCCGGTTGTCCACCGAGGAGCTCCGCAGCCTCCTGCTGTGGCTGCACATCGCCGTGGCCATCGTGGGCTTCGGTCCCACGTTCACCTTCCCCGTGTGGGCCGTCCTTGCCCGGAAGGCCGGGCCCGAGCACGTCCCGTTCGCCCTCCGGGGGATCGGCCTGGTGGCCCGGCGGATGGTGGTGCCCATGGCCGTGCTGCTGCCGTTCACCGGGGTGGCCCTCATCTTCGTGGCCGGGGTGGACCTGTGGGCCAGCGAGTGGCTGTGGATCTCCGTCGCCCTGTACACGATCGGGTTCTTCGTGAACGTGGGGATCGCCCTCCCGAACCTGTCCGCGATGTTGGGGATGTTCGAGCGGGGGGAGATGCCGGCCTCGGCCGAGGAGTTCCGGCGCCGGGGCGCCAGGCAGCGGCTGCTGGGCCTCTACTCGATGGCCAACCTGCTGGTCATCCTGGGCCTGATGGTCTGGAAGCCCGGCGCCTAGCTCAGCCGGCGATGGTGAGGAAGTCGGTGGTGGACGGGCGGACCCCGGAAAAGCCAGAGGGGGACTGCCCGCGAATCCCCCTCTTGGCGCATGCGGCACCCGAGCGCCCTCTCGAGGTACCGCTTTCCCACCGGGATCTACCCGGCAGGGCTCTGAAGTTGTACGCATATCGTCGGCTGAGGCGAAGCGCGTGTGAATGCCCCATGCGGGCCATTCCATCTAGTCACAAATGACTAGCCCCTCCTGGGCCGTGGGCGCCTCCTCCCTCCTCACCTGCGCCGGAGCCCCCGCCCCGGCGCCCGCCGCCTGGATCCCAGAGGCGATCCCCGACGGGGTGGTGGCCTGGGAAGAGGAGACGCTCGTCTACGCCGGGCCGCGGGCCGGGTGGACGGGCCGGGTGGACGCCTGGTTCGAGGGGTGCACGATCGCCCCCGGGTTCGTGGACTGCCACACCCACCTGCCGTTCGTAGGGTGGCGGGACGACGAGTTCGAGGCCCGCCTGGCCGGGTCGACGTACAGGGACCAGCACGGCCGGGGCGGCATCCCCCGCAGCGCGGCCATGCTGGCCGAGGCCTCCGACGAGGAGGCGCTGTCCTTCTCCCGGGGCCTGGCCGCGGAGATGCTGGCCCACGGCACCACGGCCCTGGAGCTGAAGACCGGCTACGGGCTGTCGGTGGAGGCGGAGCTGCGGCAGGCTCGGCTGGCCCGCCGGCTGGCCGAGGCCATCCCTCAGACGGCCACGGTGACCCTGCTGGCCTGCCACGCCGTGCCCCCGGGGATGGACCGCGGGGAGTGGGTGGAGGCGGCCTGCCGGGAGCTGATCCCCGCGGCGGCGGCCGAGAGCCTGGCCGACGCCGTGGACGTGTACGTGGAGGACATCGCCTTCACCGTGGATGACCTCCGCCGGGTGGCCGAGGCGGCCGGGGAGGCCGGCCTGGCCCTGCGGTGCCACGCCGACCAGCTGGGGCCGTCGGGGGCCGCCGAGGCGGCGGCGGGGCTGGGGGCCCGCAGCGCCGACCACCTCAACCACCTCTCGCCGGAAGGGGTCCGGGCCTTGGCCGTGGGCGGCACCGTGGCCGGCCTGCTACCGGCCTCCACGTTCCTGCTGCGGGCCGACCCGCCCCCGGTGCAGGCCCTGGTGGACGCCGGCGCGGCCCTGGCCGTGGCCACCGACTGCAACCCGGGGACCTCGGCGGTGGCCTCGATGCCGGAGGCCGTGGCCATGGCCTGCTCGGGGTACGGCCTGCTGCCCCTCCAGGCCCTGGCCGCCGCCACGGTGAACCCGGCCTGGGTCCTGGGCCTCCAGGACCGGGTGGGCTCGCTGGAGCCGGGCCGGCGGGCCGACCTGGTGGTGCTGGACGGGCCCGGGTTCCGCACCGTCCCGTACCGCCCCGGCCACAACCCGGTGGTGGAGGTAGTGTGCGGCGGCGCCCGGATGGCCGGCCCCGCCGCCACTCCGGCCGGCCCGTGATACCCTGCCCCGCCTCGGCGCCCGCCGACGTTCGGAGGACGTGATGCGCAGAGCGATCGCCTGGGCCGCGGCCGCTACGGTGCTCGTGGCCGTCCCACCGGTGGGCGACCGGCCCGCCTCCGCCGGTACCATCGTGCGGGTCGTGGTGGCCTCCTGCCCCTCGGGCCCGGCCCAGTGCTGGCCCACCGCGTTCGCCTTCACCCCGAACGGCCGCAAGATCTTCTACGTCGAGCGGTTCAGCGGCGAGGTCCGCGTCTACAACCTCGACACCGGGAAGGACCACAAGTGGGCCACGGTCGGCGGGCTGGAGACCGGCCTGGGCGAGACCGGCCTGCTGGGCATCGCCCTCGACCCCCGGTGGAAGAAGCCGAAGCTGCGGTGGGTGTACCTGTACTTCACCAAGGAGGACCCGTTCGTGAACCGCATCGTCCGCAAGCGGAAGGCGGGCGGGGGGATCAAGACCCACAAGCTGGTGGACATCCCGGCCGGCGGCATCCACAACGGGGGGACCATCGGGTTCGGGCCCGGGGGCAAGCTGTTCGCCGTGACCGGGGAGACCGGCAAGCCGGCCCTGGCCCAGAAGAAGAAGAACAAGGCCGGCAAGGTGTTGCGGATGCGGAAGAACGGCAAGCGGCCGTCGAGCAACCCCATCGCCATGAGCCTGGCCTACTCGTACGGGCACCGGAACTCCTTCGGGTTCGCCTTCGACCCGGAGACCGGCTTCCTGTGGCAGACGGAGAACGGCCCCGAGTGCGAGGACGAGATCAACCGCATCCGGGCCGGCAAGAACTACGGGTGGGGCGGGGCCTCGAGCTGCCCTGACACGAACGACAGCGGCCCCAACCCCATCGGGCCGGAGCACGTGTACACGCCCACCATCGCTCCAACCGGTGCGGCCTTCTGCTTCGGATGCAAGCTGGGCGGGGCGGCCGAGGACGACCTGTTCTTCGGGGCCTGGAACGACGGGAAGATCCGCCGGCTGGTGCTGTCCGACGACCGCAAGCGCGTGCTCAGCGAGCAGGTGGTGTTCGACAACTCCAGCGGCATCCTGGGGGTGGTGGCCGCCCCCGACGGCCGCATCTACTTCAGCGACCGCTCCGGGATCTACCGCCTGGCCCAGTCGTGAGGCCGCCGGAGGACCTGTCGGACGGCCACGTGCTGCTCCGCCTCCCGGGGAAGGACGACGTGGCCGCCGTCACCGAGGCCTGCCAGGACCCGGACATCCCCCGGTGGACCGAGGTCCCGGCGCCGTACACCGAGCGGGACGCCCGAGGGTGGATCGCCGAGGCCGAGCGGGCCTGGGACCGGGGCACCGGCGAGCTGTCGCTCGTGGTGGTAGCCCCGGACAGCGGCGACCTCCTGGGAGCCATCGGCCTCCGGGTGCACGACCGGGGCGGCGTCGGCGAGGTGGGCTACTGGGTCCGCCGGGAGGACCGAGGACGAGGGGTGGCCACCCGGGCCACCCGCCTGCTGTCGCTCTGGGCCTTCGCCACCCTGGGCCTGTCGAGGATCGAGCTGTTCGCGGCGGTGGAGAACACGCCCTCCTGCCGGGTGGCCGAGCGAGCCGGCTTCCGCCGGGAGGGGGTGCTGAGGTCCCGGATCGCCGCCAAGGAGGGCCGCCACGACGCCGCCATCTACTCGCTCCTGCCGGGGGACCTCAGCGCATAGCGGCCGCCCGATCAATCGCCCGAGGCCGGTCTGGGGTTGCGCTCCAGGACATCACCCTCACGGTCTCGGGCGATGAAGGACTTCGCTGCCGGCCTTCCTGGCAGGGCTTGCACGTAGAACTTGACCGGATAGGGAGAGCGGGTGAACGGCGTCACGCGCAGGGTTCTGCCATCCCGAAGGAGGATGTCGATTCGGGAAACTTCTTGTGCGGCGATCCCGATGAAAACGGTCGCAGCCGCTCCAGACAGCTGCGCCACAGACCAGTGTATGTACTCCGTGTTGGGTCCAGGTTGGCCTCGAACGTTCCTATTGCAGAACCCGAACCGATTCACCGCCTCCGCGAGCGCAACACAGGTCTCTCCGACATCGCCCTCGTAGGCGAGCAGCGTCCATACCTGGCCGGCCACGGTCCCCCTGCGGATCACCGCGACTTGAGGCGTCGGACTCGTCGGGGAGCCGGATCGTCTCGTTCGCTCCCCTGGTGAACAGGAGAAGCCCGCCAACACGATTAGGAGCAGCAGCGCGATAGCCAGCTTCCGCCGACGGAGGCCTCGAGCAGCTACCACTCCAGAATCCCTCTCCCACCTCAAGCTGCCACCTGCTTCCGATCCTAGGCTGGATCTATTGCACTCGGTATCTCGGGGTAGCCAGGGAGGGCCGGCCCCGGGAGAATAGGCCCGACGGGAAGGGAGCCGGGGGATGGCCACACTGGAGACGTTCCTCGACGCCATGGGGAACACGCCGCTGGTAGAGCTGCGGCGGGTGGCCCAGGGCGTCCGGCCCACCGTGCTGGCCAAGCTGGAGATGCTGAACCCCGGCGGCAGCGTCAAGGACCGCATCGGGCTCCGGATGATCGAGGACGCCGAACGTCGTGGCCTGCTGAAGCCGGGGGGGACCATCGTGGAGCCCACCTCGGGGAACACCGGCCACGGCCTGGCCATCGCCGCGGCCGTCCGGGGCTACCGGTGCATCTTCGTGATGCCGGACAAGATGAGCCAGGAGAAGGTGGCCCTGCTGCGGGCCTACGGGGCCGAGGTGGTCATCACCCCCACCGCGGTGGCCCCGGACTCGCCGGAGTCCTACTACCGGGTGGCCGACCGGCTCACCGAGGAGATCCCCGGGGCCTACCAGCCGAACCAGTACTTCAACCCGGTCAACCCCCGGGTCCACTACGAGACCACCGGCCCGGAGATCTGGGAGCAGACCGAGGGAGCTATCGACGTGCTGGTGGCCGGGGTGGGCACCGGAGGCACGATCACCGGGGCCGGTCGCTACCTGAAGGAGCGGAAGCCCGGGCTCCAGGTCGTGGGTGCGGACCCCGAGGGCTCGGTGTTCTCGGCCCCCGAGGAGCCACCCCGCCCCTACCTGGTGGAGGGCATCGGCGAGGACTTCTGGCCGGAGACCTTCGACCCCGCCGTGGTGGACCGGTACGTGCGCGTCACGGACCGGGACTCGTTCCTCACCGCCCGGGCCATCACCCGGCAGGAGGGCATCCTCGTGGGAGGCTCGGCCGGCACGGCCCTGTACGCCGGCCTCCGGGTGGCCCGCGAGCTCGACGACTCGGCCACGATCGTGGTGATCTTCCCCGACACCGGCCGCAACTACCTGTCGAAGCTCTACTCCGACACCTGGATGCTCCAGTACGGCTTCATCGAGCGTCCGGAGGTCGTTCACGTGGAGGAGGTGCTGGCGGCCAAGGGCGGCGAGCTCCCGCCGGTGGTGACCGTGGGGGCGCACGAGAAGGTCCGGCACGCGGTGGACGTCCTCCAGGAGTACGGGATCTCCCAGGCCCCGGTGGCCCGCGACGACTCCGGGGACGTGGCCTCGATCGTGGGCAGCATCCGGGAGCGGACGCTCCTCGACCGGCTGTTCAGCGACCCCGAGGCCCTCCAGGCCGACGTGGCCGAGGTGATGGGGTCGCCCCTGCCGCTGATCGAGGACGGGGACGAGGTCGAGGTCGCCTTCGAGCGCCTCCAGACCGCCCCGGCGGTGATCGTCACCCGCGGCGGCCAGGCCCTGGGCGTGCTGACCCGGTCCGACCTGCTCGAGTTCCTGGCGCACCGGCAGCGCGCGAAACCGTAGTGCTGGCCCTGGGGATCGACGTCTCGGCGGGTCGGGGCCACGACTGGGTCCTGCTCGAGCGGGGGCCTCGGGTGGTGGACACCGGCCGGCTCGAGGGCGGCCGCGGGCTGCGTGACGAGGTGGACCGCCTCCTGGAGGAGCACCGCCCCGACGTGGTGGCCATCGACTCCCCGCCGGCGTGGGGGACGGCGAACGGGGCCCGGCAGGCCGAGCGCCGCCTGGCCCGCCTCGGGATCCAGTCGTTCGGCACGCCGTCGGACCCTCGCAAGGGCCAGAACCCGTTCTACGCGTGGATTAAGGTCGGGTTCACCCTGTTCGAGGCGGTCGGACGCCGGTATCCGCGGTACCGGCGAGGGAGCGTGCGGGGGACGGCCATCGAGGTGTTCCCCCACGCCACCGCGGTGACCCTGGCCGGATGCCTGCCACCCCGGTCCCTGTCCAAGGTGGCGTGGCGGCGGCAGGTGCTGGCCTCCCGGCGGGTCCCCACGGAGCCGCTGCGAACGGCCGACCAGGTCGACGCGGCACTGGCCGCGCTGACCGGTCAGGAGGCCCTGCGGGGGCGGTTCGCCGCGGTGGGCGACCCGGACGAGGGCGTGATCGTCATCCCCGGGCGGACCCTTCCCACGATCCGGTTCCGCCGGTGCGCCGAACCGGACCGCCCGGAGCCGCAGCCCGCGCTGCCGGGCATGGCCCCGTGCGCCTGCGGCGACCCCCGGTGCGCCGCGATGACCCGCAGGGAGTTTCGCCCCCGGCCACGACGCCAAGCGCAAGTCAGCGCTGTGGAAGGAGGCCCGCCGGGGCCACGAAGCCACCACCGAGCTGAGGAGACGAGGATGGGAGCTGCCGCCGGAGATGCGATGAGGTTCGAGACCCGGGCGATCCACAACGGCCAGGAGCCGGAGCCCCTGTACGGGGCGGTCAACGTGCCGATCTACCAGACCTCCACGTACGCCCAGGAAGGGGTGGGCCGGGCCAAGCGCTACGACTACGCCCGCGGGGGGAACCCCACCCGGGAGGCCCTGGAGGTGGTCCTGGCGTCGCTTGAGGGGGGCCCCCGGGCCTTCGCGTTCGCCTCGGGGATGGCCGCCGAGAGCACCCTGCTCCTGCTGCTGCTCCGCCCCGGGGACCACGTTGTCCTCCCCGACGACGTCTACGGCGGCACCTACCGCCTGGTGGCCCGGGTGCTGTCGGAGTGGGGGGTGGCGTTCGACACGGTGGACCTCTCCGACCCCGAGGCCACTCGCAAGTCCGTGCGGGACGAGACCCGGGTGGTGTGGATGGAGACCCCGTCCAATCCCCTGCTGAAGGTGGCCGACATCGCCGCGGTGGCCGACATCGCCCGGGAGGCCGGGGCCACGTCCGTGGTGGACAACACCTTCGCCACGCCCTACCTCCAGCGGCCCCTGGAGCTCGGCGCCGACGTGGTGGTCCACTCGGTGACCAAGTACCTCGGCGGGCATTCGGATCTCGTGGGCGGGGCCCTGGTGCTCCGCGACCAGGACCTGGCCGAGCGGCTGGCCTACCTCCACAACGCCTTCGGTGCGGTGCCTGGCCCGATGGACTGCTACCTGGCGCTGCGCGGGGTCAAGACGCTGGCCGCGCGCATGGACGCCCACTGCCGCGGGGCCGGCATGGTGGCGGACTTCCTGTCTTCCCATCCGAAGGTCCGCCGGGTCCACTACCCCGGCCTGGCCGACCACCCCGGCCACGAGGTGGCCGAGCGGCAGATGTCGGGGTTCGGCGGCATGGTGTCGTTCGAGACCGACACGGCCGAGGAGGCCGTGCGGGTGGCCGAGTCGACGAAGCTGTTCTTCCTGGGGGAGTCGCTGGGTGGCGTGGAGTCGCTGATCGAGGTGCCCGGCCCCATGACCCACGCCAGCGTGGCCGGCTCGCCGCTGGAGGTGCCGGACACGCTGGTCCGGCTGTCGGTGGGAATCGAGCACCCCGACGACCTGGTGGAGGACCTGGCCCGGGCCCTCGGGTAGTGTGAGGCGAATGCTTCGGATCGGCTCGATCGTTCTCCGCGTGCACGACCTGCAGCGGCAACAAGCGTTCTGGATGGCCGCCCTCGACTACGTGCCGCGGGACGAGACGAGCGACGACGACTTCGTGGTGCTGCGCCCGAGAGATGGCGTCGGCCCCAATCTCTCCCTCGACCGGCTCCAGTCAGAGGTCCACCTGCCACCACGCATCCATCTCGACCTCTACGCAGAGCACCAGGCCGAGGAGGTCGAGCGCCTGATCGCCCTCGGGGCCACCGAGGTCCACTGGGACAAGCGGCCTGCGGATGCGGACTACGTGATCCTCACCGATCCTGAAGGCAACCGCTTCTGCGTGGTCGACATGAGCGGCTAGACGCTGCCGCGGCGCGCCGGCCCTACTTGGGAGGTTCGAGGCGGGGCTCGATGGGGGCGTAGCCTGCGGCTTTCGACGGGGCCTCGACCTGCTTCCCCTCGGCCGGGGCTTCCTCCTGGCCCTCGAACTGGGCCTTCTCGTCGTGGGCCTCGGTGGTGGCGCCTTCCTCGAAGGCCTTGGCCTCTTGGCCCGGGCGAAGGACCTGGAAGATCTTCAGGAGCTCGCGCTTGCCCTTCACTTTGAGCGGCGGGAGGGGGGTGATCGGGAACACATCGCCCACCGCCGCCGAGCACTCCTCGGTGACCACGATCTCGCCGGCCTCGGCCACGCCGCAGATGCGGCTGGCGGTGTTCACCGTGTCGCCGATCACCGTGTAGTCCAGCCGCTCGTGGGAGCCGATGTTGCCCACCACGGCCGCCCCGGTGGACACGCCCACCCCGACCCCGGGGACCCGGAGCCCCATCTCGTCGGCCCTCTGCTTGGCCTCCTCGATGTAGTCCTGCATCACCAGGGCCGCCTTGATGGCCCGCTCGGCGTGGTTCGGCACGTACCGGGGCGCGCCCCAGAACGCCATCACGCAGTCGCCCATGAACTTGTCGATCGTGCCGTGCTCCTCGTTCACCGCGCGGACCATGGCGTCCAGGTAGATGTTCAGCCCGGCCACCACCTCGGTGGGCGACGCGCCGTCGGACGCAGCGGTGAATCCGCGAAGGTCGGCGAACAGCACGGAGATCGGCCGCTCGGCACCCTCCAGGGTGGCCAGGGCCCGCTCCGGGGCCGCCAGGACCTCCTCCACCACGTCCTCCGCCACGTAGCGGCCGAACACGTGGGTGACGCGGCGGCGCTCCCGGAACTCGGTGAAGTACCGGAACGCCAGCGCGGCCATGTACGCCACAAGCACGGCCAGGGCCGGGTAGACCAGGTTCATCACGCGCCCCCGGTCGAAGCGGGAGAAGGCCACCAGGTAGTAGCCGGCCCCCGCCCCCAGCGACACCGCCGGGGCCAGCCACACCCGAAGGAATGCCACCGAGACGGCCACCACCAGGGCCAGGGCGAAGATCCAGGCCACGGTCAGGCCCCGGCCGTCTGGGAACAGGTAGGCCCGGGTCAGCATGGTGTTGAGCGCGTTCGCGTGCACGAAGACGCCGGCCTGGCCGGTCTGTTTGTCGATCGGGGTCAGGCGGGTGTCGCCCAGGCCCAGGGCCGTGGCACCGACCAGGACGATCTTGTCCCGGAAGACCCCGGGGCCCAGCCGCCCCTCGACGACGTCGATCAACGAGTAGGTCTCGAAGCCGCCCTCGTCCGGGGAGCCGGGCGCGAAGTTGATCGCCATCAGGTGCTCGGGGCCCGTCGGGATCAGGGCCTCTCCGACCTGGACGCCGTCGGGCCGCAGCGTGAGCGGCCCCTCCACTCCCTCCTCCCGGGTGAAGAGTCCGAAGGCCAGCGTGTCCAAGAACGAACCTTCGACGTCGATGACCGGGGCGTACACGCGGACCACCGAGTCCGGGTCGGGGAACACGTTCACCGATGCAACTCCGGCGGCGGCCTCCCCGAGCTCCTCGAAGGGAAGCTCCACCGACGCGGCCCGGGGGATCCCTTCGGCCAGGCGCCCCTCGAACGTGCCCTGGACGCCGAGGATGACGTTGCCGGCGCGCTCCACCGCGTCCACCAGGGCCCGGTCCTGCTCGGACAGCTCCTCGGCGGTCTGTCGGGTCCGCTCGGAGAACGTGACGTCGTAGCCGATCCACGAGGCGCCCCGCTCGGCCAGCGCGTCGATCAGGCGGGCGTGGTAGTCCCGGGGCAGCGGGAAGATACCGACCTCGTCGAGCGTGGCGTCATCCAGCCCGACCACGACGATGCCGGGATCCGCTCCCACGGCGGGGAACAGCCCGTCCTCCAGGCGGAGCTGGGTCTGCTGGAACGTGCCCACCGCCAGCCCCGCCCACGCCAGGCCGGTGACCCCCAGGGCGATGAGAACCGCGGCGGTCAGCCGGAAAAGGGCGGTTCGCCTCACCGCATCACCTTCCCAGGAATGGCCCGCTCCAGGAGCCTACTCGCCGGGCGCGGCGGGGGCGTCGGTCCGGACCGCCGGCTCCTCCGGCGGCGGCGTGGGCTCCTCGGGCCTGGGCGGCTTCGGGGTCGTGTCGGTCGCCTGGTCGCCCTCCGGGGGAGATGACGGCGCGGGTGGCTGTCCGGACGACCCCGAGCCGGACGGGGCCGGGGGAGCCGGACCCGCATCGGCTCCCGGGATCTCCTCGTCTTGGGTGGGAGCCGGGATCTCGATGCGGATCGCGTTCACGCCCTCCTCTGGAGCTTGGTCGATGCCACCCTCGGCCAGGACGGTCACATAGACGGTCGAGCCCACCGGGAGGTCACGGATCCGACAGGTGCCGGTACCGCGGCAGCCGACGTTCTCCTGAACCACCGTGGGGAACTCCTCGGTGGACCACAGGACGACGCCCGGGGTGTCCTCCGGCTTCCACCGGACCTCGACGGCGGACCCGCGGACCTCCGCCTCCACACCGGTGATCGCGGCCTGGGGGGCTTCCTCGTGCTCCACATCATCGGCGGGAGGCTCGGACCGCGCCTCGGTGATCGCCGAGGGCTCTCCGCGAGATTTCGACTCGACGCCGCGATGCTGATCCTGGCCGGGCCCGCCGGCGGGGCAGCTCCTGGTCCCGCCGATCGTCTGGGTCCCCTGCATCGTGGCGTTCCCGAGTCCGTCCACGGTGAGGGTGCCGACGTTCCAGGTGTCGAACGTGGGGTTGCCGCTCGCCCCGGACACCGCCAGCGACGACGACGAGCCCCCGCCGGTGACGGTAACCACGGCCCCGGAGGTGGTGAACGGAAGCTCACAGCTGAAGTTGTGCACGTAGACGGTGAACCCACCGGACACGAAGCCGTCGTTGGCCGGGTAGAGGGTGATCGTCTCGCTTCCCGGGGGCCCGTTGGTAACGTCGTGGTCCAGCGTCGCCCAGGGGTTCCCCGAGCTCGGGTGGGCCATGTTGGCGTAGAAGACGTGCCCCCCGTCCGGGGTGAGCACGTGGACATCCAGGTCACGGGGCCCGTTGTTCCAGGTCAGGTTGATCGTGATCTCGGATCCGGTCCCTCCGATCCTCCAAGACCACACGGCGGCCTCGGGATCGGCGTTGCCGGCGGGGTCGGTGGCCCACACCTGGAACGTGTGCGGTCCGGGCGCCAGGCCCTCGTAGGTCTGGGGGGAGACGCAACCGTGCGCCGGTCCTCCATCGAGGGAGCACTGGAACGTCGAGCCGTCCTCTGACGAGGTGAACTCGAACGTCGCGGTGGTCAACTCCGTGGGGTCATCGGGGCCGGAGGTGATGGTGGTTTGCGGCGGAGTGAGGTCCACCACGGTCCACGACAGCTGGGCCGGTGAGTCATCGGTGTTGCCGGCCGGGTCGGTGGCCCGGACCAGGAAGGTGTAGTTCGTGCCCGTCAGCAGGTTGTCGTAGCCCTTGGGGGAGTCGCACTCCTGCCACTCACCGACCAAGGGGGTGCCTTCGCCCGACTCGTCCAGACGGCACTCGAACGTCGAACCGTCCTCCGTGGAGGTGAACTCGAACGTGGCCGACGTGTCGTCGCAGACCAGTCCGCCCTCGCCGAACTCGCAGGATTCGCTGGGCCCGGACGTGATCTCGGTGTCCGGGGCCTCCGTGTCAGAGGCCACGATGGTCCAGTGCCAGCTCGCCGGCTCGCCGGTGTTGCCTGCGCCGTCCGTGGCCTTCACCTGGAACTGGTGGTCCCCCGGCTGGAGGTCGCCGTACCCGTTCGGGGACGCGCAGTCGTCGAACTCGGCCTCGTCCAGGGAGCACTCGAACGTTGCGCCCGGCTCGGAGCTGAACTCGAAGATCGCCTCGGACGACGCCACGGTGCCCTCCGGACCGTCATCGATGGTGGTAGCGGGGCCGGTGGTGTCCACGGTCCAGGCCCGGGAGGCCGGGGCCCCGGTGTTGCCGGCCTCGTCGGTGGCCCGGACCTCGAACGTGTGGTTGCCGTCGACCAGCCCGCCGTACCCCGCCGGGGAGGCGCAGGCCTCGAACCCGGCGTCGTCCAGCGAGCACTCGAAGGTGGCCCCGGGCTCGGAGGAGAAGGTGAAGGTCGCCTCGGCGGAGGACACCGCGCCCTGGGGACCGTCGTCGATCGTGACCCCCGGGGCCACGGTGTCGATGGTCCACGTGTGGGAGTCCTCCGCGCTGTTGCCGGCGGCGTCGGTTGCCCGCACGGTGAAGGTGTGCTCCCCGTCGCCCAGGCCCTCGTAGGCCGTGGGCGACGCGCAGGAGGCGAAGCCGGTGCCGTCGAGGTCACACTCGGTGGATGCGCCCTCCTCCGCGGTGAAGGACAGGATCGCCTCGGCGGCGTTCGTCGGGCTGGCCGGCCCCGAGGTGATGCCCACCGCCGGTGGGGTGGTGTCCACGGTCCACCCGAACGAGTCGGTGGCGCTGTTGCCGGCGGCGTCGGTGGCCCGCACCGTGAAGGTGTGGGGGCCCTCGCCAAGCTCGGTGTAGGCCACCCCGCTCCCGCAGGGAGCGAAGCCGGCGCCGTCGAGGTCGCACTCGGTGGCGGCGCCCTCCTCGGCGGTAAAGGTGAAGGAGGCGTCGGCCTGGTTGGTCAGGGCCTGGGGTCCAGAGGTGATCTCCACTTCGGGAGGAACGGTGTCCACGGTCCATGCCCGGGAGGCCGGGGCCCCGGTGTTGCCGGCCTCGTCGATGGCACGCACCGAGAAGGTGTGGTTGCCATCGGCCAGCCCGGCATAGCCCTGCGGTGAGGAGCAGGCGGTGAAGCCCGCGCCGTCCAGGTCGCACTCGAAGGTGGCCCCGAGCTCGGAGGAGAAGGAGAAGGTGGCCGCGGCCGTGGCCACGGCGCCCTGGGGGCCGTCGTCGATCGTGGCCGCCGGGGCCACGGTGTCGATGGTCCACGTCCACGTGGCCGTGGACTCGAGGTTCCCGGCCAGGTCGGTGGCCCGCACGCTGAAGGTGTGGGTCCCGTCCGCCAGGCCCTCGTAGGTCTTCGGGGAGTCACACGCCTCGAACCCGGTGCCGTCGAGGTCGCACTGGAAGCCGTCCACGGCCTCGTCTGCCTGGAAGGTGAAGGTGGCCTCGGTGGAGTTGGTCAGCTCGTCGGGGCCGTCGCCGATCGCGGTCTGGGGCGGCGTCAGGTCCACGGTCCACGCCACCGAATCCGTGGCGCTGTTCCCGGCGGCGTCGGTGGCCCGCACGGTGAAGGTGTGGGGGCCCTCGGCCAGACCCTCGTAGGCCGTGGGCGAGTCGCAGGGGGCGAAGCCGGCGCCGTCGAGGTCGCACTCGGTAGCCGCGCCCTCCTCCGCGGTGAAGGTGAAGGTGGCCTCGGTGGAGCTGGTCGGGTCCGACGGGGCCGAGGTGATCGCCACGTCGGGGGCCTGAGTGTCGATCCTCCAGCCGAACGAGTCGGTGGCCGTGTTGCCGGCGGCGTCGGTGGCCACCACGGTGAAGGTGTGGTCCCCATCGACCAGGCCCTGGTAGCTCTGCGGCGAGTCGCAGGACCCGAACTCACCCTCGTCCAGCGAGCACTCGGTGGTGGCCCCCTCCTCGGCGGCGAAGGTGAAGGTGGCCCCGGTGGCGTTCGTCGGGGCGTCGGGGCCGGTCAGGATCTCCACGTCGGGAGCGGTGGTGTCCACGGTCCAGGCCCGGGAGGCCGGGGCGGAGGTGTTGCCGGCCTCATCGGTGGCCCGGACCGAGAAGGTGTGGTTGCCCTGGGCCAGGCCCTCGTAGGTCCTCGGGGAGGCGCAGGAGGTGAACCCGGCGCCGTCCAGCTCACACTCGAAGGTGGCCCCGGGCTCCGAGGAGAAGGTGAGAGTGGCCTCGGTGGAGGACACCGCGCCCTGGGGCCCCGAGTCGATGGTCACCCCGGGGGCCACGGTGTCGATGGTCCAGGCGTGGAGGGCCTCGATGCCGACGTTCCCGGCCGTGTCGGTGGCCCGAACCGCGAAGACGTGGCTTCCGTCCGACAGGCCCTGGTGCTCCTCCGGTGACGAGCACGACTGGAACGCCGCGCCGTCGAGCGAACACTCGAACGTGGCCCCCGGCTCGGACGAGAAGGAGAAGATCGCGCTGGCCGAGTTGGCGAGCGCCGCCGGACCGGAATCGATGGTAGCGACGGGCGGTGTGGTGTCCACCGTCCACACGCGGAGCTCCGACGCACCGACGTTGCCGGCCAGGTCGGTGGCCTGCACGTTGAACGTCTGCGGCCCATCGGCCAGGCCCTCGTAGGTCTTGGGAGAAGCGCACGGCTCGAACGCCCCGCCGTTCAGGGAACACAGGAACGTCGACCCCGGCTTTGAGGAGCTGAAGGAGAAGGTGGCGGTCCCGGTGGCCACCGTGCCCTGGGGACCCTCGTCGATGGTGACCTCCGGAGCGACGGTATCGATCGTCCACGTCCAGGTGGCCGTGGACTCCACGTTCCCGGCCAGGTCGGTGGCGCGCACCCGGAAGGTGTGGCTCCCGTCTTCCAGGCCTCCGTACATCCGGGGGGAGGCGCACGGCTCATACCCCTGGCCGTCGAGATCGCACTCGAAGCCCTGCACGGCCTCGTTGGCCACGAAGGTGAAGGTTGCGTCGGTGCGGTTGGTCAGGACGTCGGGACCAGCGGTAATCGTGGTCACCGGAGGGGTCGAATCGATCGTCCACTCGTGCACGGCAGGGGTGGGGTCGATGTTGCCCACGGCGTCCTCGGCCCGGACCCGGAACGTGTGATCACCATCGCTCAGGTTGTAGCTCCGCGGTGACGCACAGTTGGCGAAGGCCGCACCGTCGAACGAGCACTGGAAGGTCGACCCGTTCTCCGAAGAAACGAACTTGAACGACCCCGACTGCGAGATGTCCAGCGCGGGCGGCGCCTTGGTGATGGTGGTGTCCGGGGGGGTGGTGTCCGGGGGCGGGTCATCCGGAGGACCCTGAGGACCGCCCTGCGGACCACCCGGCGGTCCGCCATCTTCTGGGGGAGGAGTGGACTCGTCCAGGGGCTGGTCGACGTCCTCCTGCTCCTGCTCCTGGGTCTCCTCCTCCTGGGTCTCCTCCTGAGTGGGCTCCTCCGTCTCCTCCTCCGTCTGGCAGGCCGCCAGCGGGACGCCGTCGAGGTCGCACTGGTTGTAGAGGATCCAGTCCTGGGCCAGCATCTCCTCGGTCAGCTCGAGGATCGGCCCGATGTTCCCCTCGGAATCCACCACGACGTAGTGGCCCTGTTCGACGAGCACAGGCTCACCACCACCCTCCGGGGTGACGAGGACGCGGCCCTCGATGACACCGAACACGAACGAGATCGTGCCGTCCACGGCCACGATCTCCTGGATGAAGAAAGCGGTCCCTCGGACCGCGGCCACGGCGGTCGGGGTGCCGACCTCGACCCGGCTCTCCGAGCCCGTCAGCTTCGTGATGCGGCTGAACGTCCGGCCCGAGCCCTGGGCGCCGCGGATGACCTTGCTCCCCGGCTCGTCCGGGAGGCTGGCCAGCTCCTCGATGGCGAAGGTCGTGTCGTAGTCGAGACGGGTGATGCTGCCGTCGAAGTACTCGATCTCCGCCCGGCCATCGTCCGCCGTGCGAACGGTGTCCCCTTCCTTGAGGGTGGCGCCGTCCGTGGCGCCGCGGAAGTCGGACTGCCCCGCCGACCGAACGTCGACCGAACCGGCCAGCACGTCGAGCGTTGCGAACTGCTTGGACGTCGCCGGACCGGCGGACAGGACCAGGAACGTGGTGATGAGCGCGGTCGCCATCGCCGCACCACCCGCGGAAAGCCACACCCTCTTGCGGTTCACACCGACCCTTTCCCCATGAGGAGACGCCCCACAACGAAGGGAACGCCCAGCCCCTTCCCCTCGGATCGCGCAGGCTCCGGCGGCCGCCGCTCCCTGCTCCAGGGCATCCGAGCCCCGGGCGGCCTCCTGCGACCCGGGGAAAGCATACCTGAATGTCCCCCACAAGGGGGACAGAACCTTCCTGTCCAGCCCACACCGGGCGGCAGCTGCATGCGACCCCTCCGCTCGGACCGATTCCTGGCCGGAGCCTAGGGGGCACGGCCACCGCGGTCGGTGACAGCCGGCACGGGGGCCAGGTGACGTGCGTCACCCCGTGGGAAGATGGCCACTCACATGAGGAGGGAGACGTGAGCACCGAGACCCGAGCCGCACCGGCCGACGACGTGGCCGAGCGCTTCCAGTCGCTCCAGCGCAAGCTCGTTCCGCTGTGGCGATCGATCCGCGAGTTCAACCAGGAGGAGCAGACGATCGTCGTCGTGCCCTCCATCTCCATCGACCTGGAGACCGAGTCGGGGTCGGTGATCCAGGCCTACGAGGAGCGGTTCCTGTTCCTGCTGCTCCTCCTGCGCCAGCCGCGGGCCCGGCTCGTCTACGTGACCTCGCAGATGATCCTGCCGAGCATCGTCGACTACTACCTGGACTTGCTCCCCGGGGTGATCCCCAGCCACGCCCGCCCGAGGCTGTTCCTCCCCTCACCGCTGGACGCTTCGGTCCGGCCCCTCAGCGAGAAGCTGCTGGAGCGGCCCCGGCTGCTGGAGCGCATCCGCTCGCTGATCCCCGACCCCGACCGGGCCCACCTGGTGCCCTACAACACCACCGAGATCGAGCGGGACCTGGCGCTGGCCCTGGGCATCCCGATGTACGGGGCCGACCCCAGGTTCTTCCCCCTCGGGACGAAGAGCGGCTGCCGCCGGCTGTTCGCGGAGGAGGACGTGCCCCACCCCATCGGGTTCGAGCACCTGTCCTCCATCGCGGAGGTGGCAGGGGCCATCGTCGACATGCGGGCCCGCAGGCCGACCGTGACCGAGGCCCTGGTGAAGCTGAACGAAGGTGTATCGGGCGAGGGGAACGCGCTGGTGGACCTGGCGGACCTCCCCGAGCCGGGGTCGGCCCGGGAACGGGCCGAGGTGGAGGAGCGGCTTCGACGGATGAGCTTCGAGCTGGCCGGGGTGACGTTCGACGGGTACGCCGCCAAGCTGGAGCGTCGGGGGGGCATCGTGGAGGAGCGCATCGTCGGCCAGGAGGTGCGCAGCCCCAGCGTGCAGCTCCGGGTGACGCCCCTGGGCGAGGTCGAGCTGCTGTCGACCCACGACCAGATTCTGGGCGGGCCCAGCGGCCAGAGCTACCTCGGCGCGCGGTTCCCCGCGGACACCGCGTACGCCGCCACGATCACCCGGTACGCCGCTCGGATCGGGGAGCGCCTGGCCCGGGAGGGCGTGATCGGACGGTTCGCCCTCGACTTCGTGGTGGTGCGCACCGGCGAGACATGGGACCCGTACGCCATCGAGCTGAACCTCCGCAAGGGCGGGACCACGCATCCGTTCCTCACCCTCCAGTTCCTGACGAACGGCACCTACGATCCGGAGACCGCAACGTTCACGGCGCCGAGCGGACGGCCGAAGTTCTTCGTGGCCAGCGACCACGTCGAGTCCGATGCCTACCGGGGGATCACCCCGGACGACCTGTTCGACATCGTGGTTCGCCACGGGCTGCACTTCGACCAGTCGCGGCAGACCGGGGTGGTGTTCCACATGATGAGCGCGCTCCCCGAGCACGGCCGGGTGGGGCTGACCGCGATCGGCGAGAGCCACGGGCAGGCCGACGAGCTGTACGAGCGAACCGTGGCCGCCCTGGACGAGGAAGCGAGGCTGGCATCGCGGGTATGATGTGACCGAGGGTCAGTCATGGCGATACGAGCCGTACGCAAACGCATCACCAAGCGCCCCGACGAGCGGCGTCAGGACATCATCGACGCGGCCGTGCGGGTGTTCGCCGAGCGAGGGGTCCACGGGACCACCGTGGCGCACATCACCCAGGCCGCCGAGGTGGCCAAGGGAACGTTCTACCTGTACTTCGACTCCAAGGAGCACCTGCTGGCCGTGCTCAAGGAGCGATGGGTCGACGAGTCGCTGGCCCGGGCAGCGGAGCTCCTGGAGAAGGTCGGCCGCGCCGACTGGTGGGCGCTGGTGGACACCGCGGTCGAGAACTTCGTGGACTACATGCTCGAGCACCGAGACCTCATCCACGTCTTCGTCCAGGAGGGCATCACCGAGGCCACCTCGGAGATCTTCGCCGAGTGCCACCGAAAGCTCGACATGATGTTCGCCTCGGGGATCCAGGCCGGGGTGGAGGCGGGGGCGTTCCACACCACCGACCCGATGCTGACCGCCCAGCTCCTCCACAACGCCCTGGAGGGCACCATCGTCAACTCGATCCTGTACGGGCAGGCCCTCGAGAGGGAACGCCTGGTCGCGGTGGCCAAGGAGACCGCCCGGAAGATCCTCGCTCCCTAGCGGCTACGGCGCCGCCACACGGCGGTCCCGCCGCAGCAGCTGGGCGTTCGCCGCCACGATCACGGTCGACACCGACATCAGCAGGGCGCCCACGGCCGGCGCCAGGGTGATCCCGATCGGGGCCAGGATCCCCGCCGCCAGGGGGATGGCCACCGCGTTGTAGCCCGTGGCCCACACCAGGTTCTGGACCATCTTCCGGTAGGTGGCCCGCGACAGGTCCACCACCCGCACCACGTCCCGGGGGTCGTCGCGGACCAGGATCACGTCGGCGGACTCGATGGCCACGTCCGTCCCCGCGCCGATGGCGATGCCCACGTCGGCCTGGACCAGGGCGGGGGCGTCGTTGACGCCGTCGCCGACCATGGCCACCACCGCGCCGTCCCGCTGGAGCTCCTCGACCTTCCCCGCCTTGTCGGCCGGCAGCACCTGGGCGAAGCGCTCGTCGAGCCCCACCTCCCGGGCCACCCACCGAGCCACGTCCTCGGAGTCGCCGGTGATCATGGCCACCCGCACGCCTCGCTCGCGGAGGCGGGCCACGGCCTGGCGCGACTCCTCCCGGATCACGTCGGCCAGGGCGAAGACCGCCGACACCTTCCCGTCCTCGACCAGGCTCACCACGGTCTTGCCTTCCTCGGCCCAGCTCGACGCGGCCTCGTTCAGCGACTCCGGCAGCCCGGCGTCGAGGGACTCCAGAAGGCGGGGGCCTCCGAGGGACACCTCCCGGCCGTCCACCCGCCCCCGGACCCCACGGCCCTTGAGGGCCTCGAACCCATCCACCCGAGCCGGCCGCACCCCCCGCTCCTCGGCACCGGCCACGATGGCCCGGGCCAGGGCGTGCTCGCTGCCGGCCTCCAGCCCCGCCGCCACGGCCAGGGCTCCCTCCTCGCCGCCCTCACCGTCCGCGGTGGCCATGCCCACCAGCCCGATCTCTCCCCGGGTCAGGGTCCCGGTCTTGTCGAACACCACCACGGTCACCTCCCGAGCCCGCTCCAGGGCCATCCGGTCCCGGACCAGCAGGCCGCTGCGAGCCGACAGGGAGGTAGAGATGGCGATCACCAGGGGCACCGCCAATCCCAGGGCGTGGGGGCAGGCGATGACGATCACCGTCACCGTTCGCTCGGCCACGAAGTCCGCGCCGCGACCTCCCACCAGGAGCCCCCAGGCGATGGCCGTTGTGGCCCCGGCGAACAGGGCGATGTAGGTCAGCCACATGGCCGCCCGGTCGGCCAGGGCCTGGGCCCGGGACCGGGAGGCCTGGGCCTCGGACACCAGGCGCATGATCCCGGCCAGGGCGGTGTCGTCGCCGGTGCGGGACACTCGGACCCGCAGGGCGCCCTCCTCGTTCACCGTCCCGGCCACCACCTCTTCGCCGGGCCGCTTGCCCACCGGGCGGGACTCGCCGGTCAGCATGGCCTCGTTCACGTGGGACTCCCCCTCGGCCACCTCCCCGTCCGCGGGGACCCGGGAGCCGGGCCGGACCAGGACCACATCGCCGACGGAGAGGTCGGCCACGGCCACCTCCTCGGTGCGGCCATCCACCACCCGCTCGGCGGTGTCCGGAAGGAGGCGGGCCAGCTCGGCCAGGGCGCTGCTGGCCCGGCTCACCGCCCGCATCTCGATCCAGTGGCCCAGGAGCATCACGTCGACCAGGGTGGCCAGCTCCCAGTAGAACCCCTCGCCTTCGACGAAGAACGTGGTCGCCGCGCTGTACAGGTAGGCGGTGGTGATTCCCAGAGCGACGAGCGTCATCATCCCGGGCATCCGGCCGCGAAGCTCTCCGACGGCCGAGCGGAGGAAGACCGAGCCCCCGTACAGGAAGATGAAGGACCCGAGGGCGAAGGAAACGTACCTGCCGCCGGGAAGGGCCGGGGCTTCCAGCCCCACCAGCTCCCACAGTCCCCCGGCATAGGCGAGGATCGGAACCGTCAGTACCAGGCACACCCAGAAGCGGTTCCGGAACATGTCCACGGAATGCCCGGCGTGCCGGTCGTGCCCGCCGCCGTCGTTCGAATCGTGGCCGCCGTGGGCGTGATCGCTGTGGCCGTCGTGGTTCAGGAACGAACTCCCGTCTGGATTTCCTGAATGTTCGTGGAGGTGAGGGGGATCGAACCCCTGTCCCCGAGCGACCTCCTGGGTCTTCTACGGGCGTAGCCTGCGGATCGTTCTCGTCCGGCGGCTCCCACAGGCGGACATCCGCCGGACCAGCCTCGCTGCGATGTCCCCGGCGGGGCACGAGGCGCACCCTGCCAGGTAAGCCTGCTCGCGACGCCCGGCCCGCGGACGCAGGCCATCCGCGGCGGACGGCTACCTATTGACTAGGCAGCGAGTGCCATTGAAGGCTTGGCACTTGTTATGGTCCCGGCTCTTTAACGAGGCATCCGGGAACCTCGGCCCGCTTCCCCCAGGCGGTAACCACCCAGGTCGAAGCCAATTCACCCCCTATGCAGTTCCCTTTCAGTATACGGCCCTCCGACCACGTTCTGACCAGCCCTTCCTTAGCTCTGAGGCAGGATTGGAGCCCCTCCGCAGCGAAGTTCTCCTATGAACCGCAAAACCTCGAAGGAGAAAGCCATGCCCAGGTTCGTCCGCTCGTTGTTGGTCCTGACCGCAGCCATCCCGTTGGCGCTGGCGCCCGCCGGCGGCGCGGGCGCGGAGGACGCGTTGTCGGTCAGCGAGTTCACCGTGGACCACGACACGTTGTGCAGCATCCGTGACCAGTGGATCGACGAGCAGCTTCAGCGCCAGCCGGACGGCGGGTGGGCGCCCATCGAGTTCCACCCAACCGACCAGCAGCTCGGGGCGATGGGGCTTCCCTCGGCCGAGGCTCTCGCCTCCCGGCGCTACGACGTCCCGACCCTGGTGACGAAGAGCGGCAAGGCCGTGCGGCTGGACCCCGCGGAGTTCCAGGCAGCCCTGGGACCGACCCTGACGACGTACGCCGGTGCGGGTTGTCTGGGGATCCGTCCCGGAGCGTGGCTCCTGCTGATCTCGGGGGGCAGCATCGGCTGGTGCAGCATGGCCCATGTCTACGGCTCGCCGGGCAGCTACGACATCAGCACCGCCGGACACTGTGGGAAGACCGGAGACACCGCGACGGTCATCGCCGCGTTCGGGAACCGGGGCGACCTGGCCGGACCCGTCCTGCTCGACTTCGGGAAGTTCGCCACCTCCAAGGACGCCGGGCTCGGCAACGACTGGGCGCTCATCGACATCTTCGCCCAGTACCAGAGCCTGGTGACCCCGACGATGTGCTTCTGGGGCGGGCCGCGCGGCATGTACACGAAGACCGGCGGCATCGCCACGGTCAACTGGAACAACGGTTCGGTAACGATCAACCCCGACCCGCTCCTGGCCCAGGCCGTGGTCCACTACGGCCATGGTGCGGGGGTCGGTCCTGGCGGGACGCCGCGCGCGGGAACGTCCATCCACTGGGGTGCCTCGCACTTCATGTTCTTCGGCGCCATCTCCCCTGGAGACTCGGGCTCGGGTGCGAACACGCTCGCCGGTGACAGCGTCGGCGCGAACATGGAGGCCGCCGGGATCATGACCCACCTGTACATCGACCCCCTCATGCGGAAGGGATTCGGGATCATGGGCGGAACCCGGGCCACCGCCGTTTCCGCCAGCCTGGCGAACGGCCAGATCATCCCGTACCCGATCCCCGTCCAAGGTCTTCCTTAGTCCGCGGGAGTCCTAGCGGCCTCGCACACGCCGGGAGGCGGCTCGTTCCATCTCCCTGCGGTGCTCGCGCTCCGCGATCGCCTCTCGCTTCTCGAACTTCCGCTTCCCGCGGCCCAGCCCGAGCTCGATCTTGGCAAGGCCCCGAGTGAAGTAGAGGCGAATAGGGATCAGCGTGAGCCCTCGCTCCTGCGTCTTCCCGATCAAACGCTCGATCTGCTCGCGGTGCAGGAGCAGCTTTCGGGGTCGGCGCGGATCGTAGGGGTTCTTGGTGTCGGCGTGCTGATAGGGGGGGATGTGGAGGTTCTCCAGCCAGACCTCGGCGTCGCGAACGCGGGCGAAAGCCTCCGCCAGCGACGCCCGCCCGGCGCGCAGCGACTTGACCTCGGAGCCGGTCAGGACCAGCCCGGCCTCGAACGTCTCCTCGATCGCGTAGTCGTGGCGGGCCCGGCGGTTGGTGGCGACGACTTTCTCCCCGTCGCCCACCTCACTCCCCCACCCTGAGCTTCATCACGGAATCTCAGGGTACTCGCCCGAGGCTGCGCCTCCCGGCGCCTAGGTCAGGTAGGGAACGGGGTCCACCGGCTCCCCGTTGATG
>JBOGVZ010000056.1:0-45030 GCA_050692985.1 Actinomycetota bacterium | reverse complement strand
GCCGCGGCCGGGGCGGCCGGCGCCGGGGCGGCGGGCTGCTCGGCCTGGACGTTCCCGGGGCCGGGCACGGCGTGCTCTCGCTCGGCGGCGGGCTTGGGGGCCCGGGGTTCGGGCTCGCCGTGCTCCCTCTGGTGCTCGACCATGGCGACCCGCCGGGCCCGGCCCTCGGCCACCCGGCGGCTGACCCCCTGGCCCAGGAGCTCCTCCAGGACCCGGTTGTAGGTCTCGGGATTCAGCTGGTCAGCGAACTCCGCCATGTCACAGCCTCCTACAGCGGTCCGGAGATCCCACCGTCCTTGCGGATCCGCCAGAAGTGGACCGCCAGGAAGATCGTCAGGATGAACGGCAGGGCCAGAACGTGGAGCACGTACCACCTGAGCAAGGTATCGGGGCCCACCTCGACCCCGCCGAGCAGGACGAACTTCACCTCGGTGGCGATGAGGGGGGAGCTCCCCGCGATGCCCTCGGCGATGGTCACGGCCCAGATGGCCAGCTGGTCCCAGGGCAGCAGGTAGCCGGTGAAGGCCAGGAGCAGCGTCAGGAGCAGGAGGATGACCCCCACCACCCAGTTGAACTCCCGGGGGGGCTTGTAGGCCCCGGTGTAGAACACCCGGATCATGTGCAGGAACACCGTGATCGTCATCAGGTGGGCGCCCCACCGGTGCAGGTTCCGTACCAGGTCCCCGAACACCACCCCGTTGCGGATGTTCTCCATGTCGGCGTAGGCCACCGCCGAGGCGATGTCGGCGGTCGGTCGGTAGAAGAACATCAGGAAGATGCCGGTCACCGTGAGCAGGATGAACAGGAAGAACGACAGCCCGCCCAGGCAGAACGTGTAGGTCAGCTTCAGGCCGTGCCGCTTGATCTTGACCGGGTGCAGGTGATACAGGACGTTGTTCATGGCGGCCAGGGCCCGGTCCCGCTGGGTGTCCTTGTACCCCTTCCGGAACACCGACCCGGGGCGGAAGATCGACCGCCACACCTCCGTCTCCCGGACCCGGTCCAGGACCTCCATGGGGCTGGGGGGCTTGGGGAGCTTGAGCTTCATGCGACCTCGTCGGCCTTCTGCGAGGCGGGCACGGCGGCCATGGTGCGCTGGCCCTCCGAGCCCTCGGGGAGGCGGGCGTAGTACAGGCAGTCGCTGGGGCATCGCTCTACGCACACCGAGCAGCGGGTGCAGGCGTTGTCGTCCACCACGAAGATGGCGAAGGCCTGCCCCACCTGGCTCTCCTCCGAGGAGTCCTCGGTCTCCTGGACGATGCCCGGGTCCAGCATGAAGATGCAGTTCCAGGGGCACACGTCCTCGCAGGCCCGGCACAGGATGCACGGCTCGGGGTCGAGCATCAGGTGCTTGGGGGACTTGACCCCCTCCTTCAGCCAGCCGGGATCAACCGTCTCGAGGACGTAGTCCTCCCGGATGTCCACCTCGGTCTTCACGAACGGCATGTCGTCGTCATCCTCTCTATCGGTATCCGCCCGCGTAGCGCTCGGCTTGCTTCTCCCCCCGGAGACGCCGGCGGATCACCTGGAGCTTGTAGAAGGTCACGATGAACACCACGGTCCACACGCCGATCCACCCGGTGGCGATGATGTCCCGGACCGAGATCCAGAAACGGGTCCGCCACTGGAGGGTCTGGTCGGCGAAGTAGATCCACCACGACGGGACCACGGCCATGGTGGTGAGGGCGACGAAGGAGATCACGATCCCGGCCATGAACGCGGAGGTCCATGTCCATTCCCAATCCTTGAGGAACCGCTCGCCGCGCTCCACGTAGGGGCGCAGGCGGCGCTCCAGTCCCTTCGGGATCGGCAGCTTCACCCTTGGCCTCGCTCCTTCGCCACCGACTCGATTCTATCTCAGGGGCCCCGCCTCGCCGGAGGCCGGCCCCCCGGGCCACTCCTTGTGAAGCCGTTCACAAGCCTTCCCCGGAATCATCCTGCACCCGGGGGTGGTTCGCAAGCGTGGGAGACTGGATGGCGTGAACGAGTTCGCCGAGGCGATCCAGGCGTGGTGGGGGCCTGCCCTGGCCTTCGCCGCCGGGGTGGTGTCGTTCGCCTCGCCGTGCGTGCTCCCGCTCGTCCCCGGCTACCTGTCGTTCGTGACGGGGACCCAGGGTGAGCGGCGGCGGTCGGTCCTGCCCACGCTGCTGTTCATCCTGGGGTTCGCCACGGTGTTCACCGCGCTTGGGGCGGTGTCCCGGGTGTTCGTCCCGCTCCTGACGGGGCCCGTCGGCCGGCTGGTCGGTGGCTTGGTGGTGGTGGCCGTCGGGGTCCTGATGCTTCTGTACGCCCTGCGGCTGGGCAGCCCGGTCCTGTTCACCGAGCGCCGGCCGCTGCTGTCGCGGGTCCGGCCGGGCCCGGCGGGGGCCCTCCCGCTGGGCATGGCCTTCGCCGTGGGGTGGACGCCGTGCATCGGCCCGGTCCTGGCGGGCATCCTGGGGCTGGCCCTGGCCCAGGGGGGCGGCCTGTGGGGAGCGACCCTGTTGTTCTCGTACTCCATGGGCCTGGGGGTTCCGTTCCTGCTCGTCGGGATGGGGGTGGGACGGCTGACCGGCGCCTTGGGCTTCGTGAAACGCAACTACCACTGGTTCGCGGGGACCAGCGGGGCCCTGCTGGTGACGATCGGCGTCCTGCTGGCCACGAACCTGTGGCTGCCGCTCCTCAGCCGCCTGGGGCTGCTCCAGCTCGTCCAGGACTTCAGCCCGCCGATCTAGCCTCTCGGCCGGACACGGGCTTGCGGGCGGCCACCCGCTCCACGATCCCCGCCCGGAGGCGCTCGGTCCGCAGGATGTCGAACCCCGCCACCCGCAGGTGGTCCAGGGGGTCTCGCAGCAGGTGGTCGGCCTGGAACCGCACCGCCAGGGGGTTCAGGAGCCGCTGGCCGGCCCGCACCATGGGGTTGGTGCTGCGGACGTGCTCGAGCAGCAGGAACCGCCCCCCGGGGCGCAGGACCCGGAGGACCTCGGCGATGGCCGCCCGGTAGCGGGGGACCGAGCACAGCGCCAGGGTGGACACCACCGTGTCGAACCGGCGGTCCTCGAAGTCGAGAGCCTGGGCGTCGCCCTCGCGGAGGTCGACGTCCCGGCGGAGCTCGCGGGCACGGGCCCGGGCGATCTCCAGGGTGGCCGGGCTGAGGTCGATGCCCGTGAGGCGAACCTCGTCGGGGTAGAAGGGCAGGTTCCGGCCGGTCCCCACCCCGATCTCCAGCACGTTCCCCCGGGCCTGCGAGCACACCCACTCCCTGCCGCCGGCGAACAGGGTCCGGTCGAAGAACCGCATGGCCCGGTCGTACGATCCCGCAGCCCGCCCCCAGTAACGGCGGACCCGCTCGTTCTCGGCCTCCCCAGGGTTCGGCCTCGTCACGAGTCTCGCCCTGTCAGCCGACCTCGACGGTGCCGGTCATCACATCCGGGTGCACGTCGCACTGGAAGAAGTAGGTACCGGCGTCGAGGGCGGGAACGTCGTAGGGGCGTGTGTCCGGCCCCGGGAAGATCTCCCCCATGAACAGCTGTTCCCCGCCCTGCTCGGTGTAGATCGAGATGTTGTGAGAGTCGGGATCGCGGTTCTCCAGCTCGATGGTGGAGGACTCCCCGGCCGGCAGCGACAGCGTGCCGGTGTCGAAGGCGATGCCCTCGGCCACGACGTGTGCGGCGCCCTCCTCGGCAGGGGTCTCCTCCTCCGCCGGGGTCTCCTCCTCCGCGGGAGGAGTTTCCTCCCCGGTCGGGGTCTCCTCCTCGGCCGGGGCCTCCTCCTCGGCCACCAGGCTGTGCCGGGGCCACTCGCCCACCACCGCGCCGGCTACCCCGCCGGCCACGATCGTGAGCACCAGGACGGTGGCCAGGAAGGCGAAGGCGCGCCGCCCCCGAAGGGTCGCGGCCAGCGCCGCACCCACCAGGATGTTCATGGCGAACCCCAGGGCGACCCACGGAGCGATCTGCGGGTCGACGGAAAGCAGGATGCGGGACAGCGCCCACAGCACGGCCGCGATGAACAGGGCGGCCAGCACGGGGATCATGATCCCGTAGGCCACCCGGTTGCGGACCTCGCGGCTCACCGGTTCGTCTCCAGGCGGTGGAGCTCGCGCTCCACGTCCTCCCACACGGGCGCGTCGGCGCCCGTGGCCTCCTCCTCGGCGTGCCACCTGAAGAACAGCACGGCGATCACGCCCCACAGGATCAGGCCGCCCCCGAGCTTCATGGCCAGCCCGGCGATCCGCTGGTCGAGGACCGGGTCCATGCCGAACAGCGGCGCCGCGTGCGCGTAGAACGCGTAGATCGGCGTAGTCCCGAACGTGAGGAACGAGGCCGGGACCGTGGGGACGATCGACTGGGCGAACAGGTACAGCATCTGGCCGGGATAGTGGAGCCGGGGGATCTCGGCCATCGGCGACAGGACCGGCATCCACATCAGCGCCGCGGTGGTGAACAGGATCGTGTGGACCAGGAGGTGGAAGGGCTCGGACCGCACCGACAGCTCCACCAGGGCCGGCCAGTGGCTGAGGGCGATCCACCCGTTGAACAGGAGCAGGGCGGGGATCGGGCGGGCCAGCTGCCGGACCACGGCCAGCAGCGGGCGGGGCCGCAGGAGGGAGCGCAGCAGCCACCCGGGGGTCCCCGCCAGGAGCAGGGCCGGCGACACCAGGGACAAGAGGGTGTGCTGGGCCATGTGGACGCTGAACAGGCGCTGCTCCGCCAGCTCGTGGACCGGCCAGTCCGCCGCCACCCACATGGCCGCCAGCCCCAGGGCGAAGGCCACGACCTGCCCCCGGGTGGCCGGGGCCTCGCCGGGCGAGACGTGGCGGGGTCCCCACCGCCGCAGCGCCAGGAGGTAGCCGCCCCCCAGGCCAGCCACCAGGAGCCACACCTCGACGTGGGGATGCCAGCCGGGGACGGCCTCAGGGACGGGCAACGCGCCTCCACACCATGAACGTGCCCAGGAGCACGGCCGTCCCCCCGACCATGGCCACGGCGGTCAGGAACCCGGCCCCGAAGGTCAGCAGCACGACCAGGAACACGGTCAGGGCCAGCCCGATCCCCGCCAGGAACATCCGCTTGTACAGCGGGCTGTCGAAGCGGAGGTGCATGTACCACAGCACCACCAGGGCGAACTTGATGACCATCAGGACGATCAGGAGCGAGATCAGCGCCGAGCGGGGGAGCTCGAAGCCGAAGCTGCCCTGCTCCGCGTAGTAGGCCAGCACCTCCAGCAGCGTCACCGCCGCCAGGACCACGGCGATCTGGACGTACTCCCGGGGCCCGGGATGGGTGACGTCTTCGGCCGGCAGGCCCTCGCGCTCCACCTCTTCGGGCGTCTGGGGCGGGTGGGTGGTGGCCATGGCTACTGGATCAGGTAGACGACCGTGAAGATCACGATCCACACGATGTCGACGAAGTGCCAGTACAGGCCGACGAGCTCGACCCGCTCCGCCCGCGAGGGCGGCAGCCGGCCGGCCAGCGACTGGCCGAACAGCGTCAGCAGCATCAGCACCCCCACGGTGACGTGGGCGCCGTGGAACCCGGTCAGGACGAAGAAGCTGCTCCCGAACAGGTTCCGGGTGATCGTCACGCCCTCCCTGACGAACACGGTGAACTCGAACACCTGCCCGCCCAGGAACGTCATCCCCAGCAGCGCCGTAGCCAGCAGCCACACCCGGGACCGGCGCTGGTCCTCGCGCTGGAGGGCGTGGAGGGCCAGGACCATCGTCAGGCTCGACATCAGCAGGACGAACGAGCTCACCGAGGTGAACGGGATGTCGTACACCTCGTGGGGGAACGGGCCCACCTCGCTGCGCCCCCGGTACAGCAGGTAGGTGGAGATCAGCGAGCCGAAGAACAGGCACTCCGAGCCCAGGAAGGCCCACATCCCCAGCTTGCGGTTGTCCAGCCCGGTGGCGGTGTGGACCCCGCCGGTGACGGCCTCCCGGGTGGCCACCCTAGTGCCCCTCCTCCTCGGCCACCGGCTCCATGCTCCACCCGAACACCCCGGCCATCGTGACCAGGACCCCGAGGGCGGCCACGGCCCAGTGGAAGATGAGGCCGTAGCCGATCGCCACGATCCCCAGCGAGGCCACCACCGGGAAGTACGAGGGGGAAGGCATGTGGATGTCGTGCCCCTCCTCGTGCCCTTCGGGGGCGGCGTCCTCCGCCTCGCGGGCCGCCCCGGCCACCACGGGCACCATCCGGCCCGTGTGGTCCTCGCTGTACTTCCGGTGCCACAGGTCGTCCCGGGCGTGGACCCGGGGGACCTCGGCGAAGTTGTAGTGGGGCGGGGGAGAGGGGATCGACCACTCCAGCGTTCGAGCGTCCCAGGGGTCGGCCTCGGCCCGCTTGCCGGTGGCGGCGCTGCGGACGGCGTTCACCATGAACACCAGGATCGACACCGCGATCATGAACGCCCCGATCGTGGACACCAGGTTCCAGTGCTCCCATCCCATCCCCGCCGGGTACGAGGTCGTCCGCCGGGGCATCCCCTGGAGGCCCAGGAGGTGCATGGGCGCGAACGTCAGGTTGAACCCGATCAGCATCAGCCAGAAGTGCGCCTTCCCCAGCCGCTCGTTGAACATCCGGCCGGTGAACTTGGGGAACCAGTAGTAGGCTCCGGAGAACAGGCCGAAGATGGCCCCCCCGAACAGCACGTAATGGAAGTGGGCCACGACGTAGTAGGTGTCCTGCTGCTGGTAGTCGGACGGCACGATGGCATGCGTGACCCCCGACAGCCCCCCGATGATGAACATGGCCACGAACCCGATCGAGAACAGCATCGGTGTGGTGAGGCGGATCGAGCCGCCCCACAGCGTGCCCAGCCAGTTGAAGATCTTCACCCCCGTCGGCACGGCGATGAACATCGTCGACAGCGCGAAGGCGGCGTTGGCCACCGGGCCCAGGCCGACCGTGAACATGTGGTGGGCCCACACCCCCCACCCCATGAAGGCGATGGCGATGCCCGAGAACACCACCGCGGCGTAGCCGAACAGGGGCTTGCGGCTGAACGTGGGGAGGACCTCGGAGACGATCCCCATGGCCGGCAGGATCAGGATGTACACCTCGGGATGGCCGAACAACCAGAACAGGTGCTGCCACAGGATGGGGTCCCCCCCGGCGGCGGGGTTGAAGAAGTTGGCACCGAGCATCCGGTCGAACCCCAGCTGGAACAGGGCGATGGCGATCACCGGCATGGCGAACAGCAGCAGGAACGACACCACCAGCGTCATCCACACGAACACCGGCATCCGCATCAGGCTCATGCCCGGGGCCCGCTCGTTGAGGATCGTGACGATGAAGTTGACCGCCGAGGCCAGGGAGGCCACCCCCAGGATCTGGAGCCCGATCCACCAGAAGTCCATGTTGGGGCCGGGCAGCACCCGGTTCAGCGGCGCGTACCCGAACCACCCGCCGTTCGGCGCCCCGCCCAGCACGAACGATGAGGTCAGGAACAGCCCGCCCATCAGGAAGGTCCAGTAGCTGAACGCGTTGAGGCGTGGGAAGGCCACGTCGCGGGCCCCGATCATCAGCGGGATCATGTAGTTGAAGAACGCGGACGACAGCGGCATGACCACCAGGAAGATCATGGTGGTCCCGTGCATCGTGAACAGCTGGTCGTAGGTCTCGGCGTCGATGAACGTGTTGTTCGGCGTGGCCAGCTGGATCCGCAGGATGAGGGCCTCGACCCCGCCCACCAGGAAGAAGAAGAACGCGGTGACCCCGTACAGGACCCCGATCCGCTTGTGATCGACGGTGGTAAGCCAGCTCGAGAAGCCGTGGGTGGCCGCCGGCCGGCGGAAGATCGTCACCCGGGGGGTCGCGGCGATAGCCATCAGCGACCTCCCATCCTAGGGCCGGTCCCGCGGGGCGTCATTCCAGGCTCTCCAGGTAGGCGATCAGGGCGTCGAGCTGGTCGTCGGTGAGCCGGTAGTTCGGCATGCGGGAGCCCGGCTTCACCCCCGGAGGGTCGTGGAGCCAGGTCGTCACTCCCTGGGGATCGTTCGGGAGGATGGCCGCGGCCACGGTCTGACGGCTCCCGAAGTGGGCCAGGTTGGGGCCGACCGTGCCCCCGGCCGCCGGATCGGTCGTGTGGCAGGCCACGCAGGCCGCCTCGGCCGCCCCCGGGGGCGGTCCCTGGGGCAGCGGCTCGTTGAACACCGCGAATCCCTCGGCGGCCTCGCTGCCCTCGCCCGGCTCCGCCGCCGGCGCCTGCTGCTCCTCCACCCAGGCCCGGAACTGGTCCTCCGGCTGGGCCACCACCAGGAACCGCATCAGGTAGTGGGACAGCCCGCAGTACTCGGCGCACTGACCGGAGTACGTGCCGGGGTCGTCGGCCTGGATGTACAGCTCGTTGAGCCGTCCGGGCACCACGTCCTGCTTCCCGGCCAGCCGGGGCACCCAGAAGCTGTGGATCACCGGACCGGGGGGCACCGCCTCGGCCGAGGTCAGGTTGAGGCGCACGTACCGGCCCACGGGGATGTGGAGCTCGTTGGCGGTGAAGAACGGCTGGGAGATCCCCTCCTGCTCGGGGTACTCCACCTCCCACCAGAACTGGTGCCCGGTGACGTTGATCTCCACGGCCACGTCGGCCGGCTCGCGGGCCAGGCTGAAGATCGATGCGATCGTGGGCACCGCCACCCCGGCCAGCAGGAGCGCGGGGATGATCGTCCAAGCCACCTCCAGCCGGGTGTTGCCGTGGACCTGGACGGGGGTGTCGTCGTCGCTCCGGTGGCGGAACCGGATCATGGCGAACACCAGGAGTCCTTCCACCACCACGAACACACCCACGGCGATCCAGAAGACCAGGAAGAACAGATCCGCCTGCTCCCGGGCCACCGGGCCGGCCGGAGCCAGGGAGTTCTGGGGGTACTCCTTCGTGCAGGCCGCCAGCAGGAGGAAGAGCGGCAGCCCGGGGAGCCATGCCCGCCGGAACCGCGCGCGGCCGCGGGACCGGCGATCGGGAGTCCGGGGACGCACGTGGCCGTTTCTAACACACCGCGCGGACCGGGCGCGGCGCATGCCCTATCGCGCCAGGGGCCGCCCGCACCGCGGGCAGCGGTCGTGGGCCCGGGAGGCCAGCCGCCCGCAGCCCGGGCAGGGCACCGCGCGGACCCGCCCCCGCACCAGCGCGGTCACGTACACGATCGTGAACCCCGTCACCAGGGCCAGCAGCGTGAGCTCGGCGATCACGTGCCACCCGTGCCGCTGGAAGATGTCCACTAGTCCACCTCAGGCCGCCCGGACGAGCTGGTCCACCGCCACCGCCGCGAACAGCAGGCCCAGGTAGGTGATCGAGAACCGGAACATCCCCATGGCTGCCCTGGTCGTCCCGGCGTCGCGGAGGACACGGATCGCGTGGTGGATCAGCAGGCCCCCCAGCGTCAGGGCCGAGCCCAGGTAGATCGGGCCCATCCGGGCCACCGGGAACAGGAGCAGGGTGACGGCCACGACCAGCACGGAGTACAGGAGGATCTGGGTGGCGGTCTCCCGGTGTCCCCGAAGGACGGGGAGCATCGGGACCCGCGCCGCCGCGTACTCGCTCCGGTAGCGGAGCGCCAGCGCCCAGAAGTGCGGTGGGGTCCAGGCGAACACAACGGCGAACAGGACCAGGGCCGGGGCCCCCACCGTCCCGGTGACCGCCGCCCACCCCACCAGGGCCGGCACCGCGCCGGCCGCCCCGCCGATCACGATGCTCTGGGGCGTGGACCGCTTCATCCACAGCGTGTACACGAACACGTAGAAGGCCGCCGCGGAGACCGTGAGCCCGGCGGACAGGGGGTTCACCGTGGTCCACAGCCACACGAACGACACGGCCACCAGCACGATGCCGAAGGCCAGGGCGTCGCCGGGGAGCACCCGGTGGGCGGGGATGGGGCGGCGGCGGGTCCGGGCCATGACCTCGTCGATGTCCCGGTCCAGGTAGCAGTTCACGGCGCCCGCTCCGCCGGCGGCCAGCGTTCCCCCCAGGAGCGTGGCCAGCACCAGGCCCCACGGCGGCATCCCCCCGGCGGCCAGGATCATGGCCGGGACCGTGGTCACCAGCAGGAGCACGATGATGTCGGGCTTGGTGAGCTGGACGTACGACGCCACGGTCTGGCGGATCCCCCGGCGGGGCGCGGCGGGCTCGTCGGCCGCCCGCGGGGGACGCAGGCGCGCCTGGGCCGTGGCCAGGGCCACCAGGGCCGCCCACGCCAGGCTGCTGCCGGCCACGTGCCCGGCCTGGGCCGGGGCGGCCAGCCGGGTCAGGACCGCCGCCGCGCCCAGGCCTGCCTGGAGCACCAGCAGCCCGAACGAGGTCCACGCCAGCGTGCGGATGGCCGGGTGGGGAGCCCTCCGGGCTCGCCAGGCCAGCAGGGCTCCGAGCAGGACGGCCACCGCCGCCAGCGCCCGGTGAAGGAAGGCGGAGATCGTGGCCCCGCCGGCCAGGTCGGGGATGAACCTGCCGTCCATCAGCGGCCAGTCCAGGAACACCAGGCCGGCCTGCTCGCCACGGACGTAGGCCCCCACGGCCAGCAGCAGCGCAGTGATCCCCAGCGCCCACCACGTCAGCCGCCGCAGGGAGGGATCGGTCGGGTCCGGATCGCCGGGGCGCCGGCGGGCGATCCGGGCGGAGGTGGCCATCATCATCACCAGGGCCACCAGGCCCATGGCCACCGCGAAGTGGAGCGTGACGATGGCCGCCTTCGGCCCTCCCACGATCCGCACCGCGCCCAGGGCGGACTGGAGCAGGACCACACCGATGGCACCCACGATCGGCCACAGCACCGCCGGGTCCCGCCGGGCCCGCCGCCACGCCACCCAGGCCGTGACCACCACGAGCACGACCAGCAGCCCCGCGGTGAGCCGGTGGGAGAACTCGATGAGCGGCCTGGCCTCGAGCGGGGGGAGGAACCGGCCGGGGAAGCACCCCGGCCACCGGGGGCACGCGTCGCCCGAGCTCGTGGCCCGGACGATCCCCCCGATGGCCACCAGGGCCAGCGTCGTCGCGGCCGTGGCCGCGCCCAGCCTGCGCACCAGGGACATCCGGGACCGATGATACCCCCGGGGGCCGGATCCCCGATCCCCCGGCAGGAAGAACTCCGGGATATAAAGGGCGGGATGACGTGGCGACGGCTCGGGGCGCTGATCGTGGCCGCGGCCCTCCTGGCAGGGGCGTGTGGCGGTGACGGGGCGGACGAACCGCAACCCAGCCCGCAGGCGTTCGAAGAGGCGGAGCAGCTCGTGGTGGCCGCCCAGGGGCTGTGCCGGACCCTGGAGCTCGTGGAGGCGGGGGAGCTCGAGGAGGCCAGGGAGGTCTTCTTCAACCGCAGCCACGACTTCCTGCACCTGATCGCCGCCAAGGGCCGGGGCGCCGTCCCCAGGGAGACGGGGCTGCTCCTCGAGGCCAAGCAGAAGGTCGAGCAGGGACTGGACAACCCGGGGGAGCCGAGCGCCGTCCTGCCGCAATCCGTGTTCGACGTCCACGCGGCGCTGTCGGACCTGGCCCCGCAGCTGGGGTTCACCCGCCCCGAGCCGTGCCCCGAGGCGGCCTCGTGACCCGCCGCGTGGTCCTGGTGGTGGCCACCGTCGTCCTGGCCTCGTCCTGCGCGGGGAGCGACGGAGGCGACCGGGGGGACCGGCAGCCCCAGGCGGCCGAGCTGATCGCCACCGTGGCCAGCTACGACCTGGCCGCGGACCTCGACACCCGATTCATCGTCGGCCTCCAGACCGCGGCCAACCGACTGGTCGCCGGCGGCCGGGTGGACATGCGCTTCTTCTTCCTGGGCGAGACCCGGGCCGAAGGGGAGCCGGAGCTCCTGGGCCAGGCCACCGCGGAGTTCCTCCCCCTGCCGGACTCTGCGGCACCCGACACGCCCGGCCCGGTGGAGGTGGAGCCGTCCGAGAGCCGGGGCGTGTACTCGGTTTCTTCCGTGAGCTTCGACCGTCCGGGCATCTGGGAGGTCGAGGTGACGGCCGACTTCGGCGGCGGGGACGTTCGAACGGCCACGAACGCGTTCCAGGTCCTGCCGGAGCACCAGGTCCCCGCGCCGGGCGACCGGGCGCTCCGCACCGAGAACCTGACGGTCGACTCCGACGCCCCCCCGAGGGCGATCGACTCCCGGGCCCAGGGCGGCGGGGCCATCCCGGACGAGGTCCTCCACCGGACCACCATCGCCGACGCCATCCGCGCGGGCCGCCCGATCGTGGCCGTGTTCGCCACGCCGGTGTACTGCGTCAGCAAGTTCTGCGGCCCCGTCACCGACATGGTCCAGGAGCTCAGCGACGACTACGGTGGCCGGGCCGAGTTCATCCACGTGGAGATCTGGCGGGACTTCCAGGGACGGGTGGTGAACCGAGCCGCCGCGGAGTGGCTCCTCAGGAACGAGGACCTCCAGGAGCCGTGGGTGTTCGCCGTCGGGGCGAACGGGCGGATCGAGGAGCGCTGGGACAACGTGGCCACGCGGGAGGAGATCGAGCCGTGGCTCGAGCGGCTCCCCTGAGCCGCGGGGTCCCCCTCCCCTCCGCCTGCGTCCCTCTGGCCCACCGTGTCGACGAGGAGCTGGCCAGGTTCCTGTCCGGGCAGCGCCAGGCCTTCCTCCCCCAGGACCCCGGCGTCACCGTGCTGTTCGACGAGCTGGACCGGGTGGTGGCCTCCGGCGGGAAGCGGCTGCGCCCCCTGTTCTGCCTGCTGGGGCACCGGGCGGCGGGTGGGGAGGCGGACGACCGGGCCATCCGGGCGGCCGCGGCCCTGGAGCTGCTGCATACGTTCGCCATCGTCCACGACGACGTCATGGACCGGTCCCCGACCAGGCGAGGGGTGGCGGCCTCGTGGGTGCACCTGGCGGAGGAGCACCGCCGGGCCAGCCACCGCGGCGATGCCGAGGGCTACGGGACGTCCGCGGCGATCCTCCTCGGTGACCTGGCCCTGGTGCTGGCCGACGCCGCTCTCCTGGGCGCCGGCTTCGGGCCGGACCGCCTGCTGCCGGCGCTGGGCCGCTACGCCAGGATGCGCACGGAGGTCGTGGCCGGCCAGTTCCTCGACGTCCTGGCGGCCCACCGGGGGGCGGCCGACGAGGCCGAGGCCCGGCGGATCGCGGTCCTGAAGTCCGGGGGCTACACGGTCGAGGGGCCGCTCCACATCGGAGCCCTCCTGGCCGGGGCCGACGACGGCCTCCTGGCCGCGCTGTCCCGCTACGGCGTGGCCCTGGGCGAGGCCTTCCAGCTCCGGGACGACGTGCTGGGGGTGTTCGGTGACCCGGCGGTGACCGGCAAGGACCGCGACTCGGACCTGCGGGAGGGCAAGCGGACCGTGCTAGTGGCCAAGGCGGTGGCCTCGGCCTCGGACGCGGATCGCCGGCTCCTGGTGGAAAGGCTGGGCCGTCCCGACCTGTCCACCGAGGAGCTCGAGCGGGCCCGGGCCGTGATCGAGGCCACGGGCGCCCTGGCGGCCACGCTGGAGCTGATCGATGAGCGGGTCTCGGTGGCCAAGGCCGGGCTTCGGGACAGCGGGATCTCCGGGGAGCCGGCCATCCTGCTGGAGGAGATGGCAGACCTCGTGGCGGTGCGGCTGGGCTGAGCGAGGATGGTTGATTCGGTCCTCGCGGTGTGCGACAACAGTCGTCCCTTGAGACTCCTGGACGCGCGGCGCGTCTTCCGGGACCTGCCGGTGGTGCACGTGGCCACCACCAGGGCCGACGGCAGCCCCCACGTGGTTCCCCTGTGGTTCATCTGGCGCGAGGAGGGCGTGTACGTGTCGTGCCGCCGGGAGTCCGCCACGTGGCGCAACGTCGAGCGGGACGCCCGCGTGTCGCTGGCCTTCCACCGGGGCCGCACCTGGCGGGAGCTGGCCGGCGTGGTGGTGTTCGGCCGGGCGGAGCCGCTGGTCCCCGAGCACCCGGCCCTCCGCGGGGTGATGTCGGCGTGGTTCGAGAAGTACCGCCTGCTGCTGGCCGGCGGGGGCTTCCGCGACTACGCCGAGCAGGTCGAGAGCCCTGGCATGCTGCGGATCCGGCCCCAGCGGCTGGCCGCCTGGGACCACGCCCTCCGCGAGCCCGACGCCGACGCCGCCCAGGGCTAGCCGGGGCCGGGCCTTCCGTTTGCCACCCGCCGGCCGACGGGTCTAGCATCGGGCTTGTGAAAGGCTTCACAAGCCCCGCGATCGAGCCGGCGCGGGGGGAGCCTCTTTCCCCGCCCGACGGACGGACCACCGAGGTGGACGTCCTGGTTATTGGGTCGGGCCCCGGGGGGTCCGCGGCCGCCTACCACCTGGCCCGGCACGGTGTGGACGTCCTGGTCGTGGACAAGGCCTCGTTCCCCAGGGAGAAGGTGTGCGGCGACGGCCTGACCCCCCGAGGGGTTCGGGCCGTGCAGCGGATGGGCGTCGACGCCACCGAGGCCGGGTTCATCCGGGTGGAGGGGCTGCGGGTGTACGGGCCGACCGTCACGCTGAACCTCCCGTGGCCGAAGCTGGAGCGGTTCCCCGACTTCGGCGTGGTTCGCACCCGGCACGACTTCGACCACCTCCTGGCCCAGCGGGCCATCAAGGCCGGAGCCCGGGTGTGGGAGCGAACCGAGGCCCTGGCCCCGCTGGTGGACCGGAGCTGGGTCGTGGGGGCCCGGGTCCGCCGCGAGGGCGGCGAGGACGAGACCGTGCGGGCCCGGTTCGTGGTGGCCGCGGACGGCGCCTCGTCCCGGTTCGCCCAGAAGGCCGGGGTCCGCCGCGACCCCACCCGCCCCCTGGGGGTGGCCGCCCGCCGGTACTACCGCAGCCCCCGGGAGCAGGGGACCTATCTGGAGTCGTGGTTCGACCTGCTGGAGGGCGGGGTCATCCTCCCGGGCTACGGATGGATCTTCCCGGTGGGCGACGGCATCCTGAACGTCGGCGCCGGGCTGCTCAACACCACGAAGATGTTCAAGGAGATCTCGCCGCGGAGGATGCTCGACACCTTCGTGGCCCACCTTCCCCCCGACTGGGAGATCGGAGAGGAGACCGCCGCCGGGCCGGTCCTGTCCGGGCCCCTGCCGATGGGGATGAACCGCCGCCCCCTGGCGCTGCCCGGGCTGCTGGTGGTCGGCGACGCCGGCGGCCTGGTCAACCCGTTCACCGGCGAGGGGATCGCCTACGCCATGGAGACCGGCGAGCTGGCCGCGGAGCTCGTGCACGACGCGATGGCCTCGGGCCGGCCGGGGCTGGCCCACACCTACCCCCTGGTCCTGCGCCGGCGCTACGCCCGGTACTTCACCGCCGGACGGGCCTTCGCCAAGGCCATCGGCAACCCCAGGATCATGCGGTACTCGGTCCTCCACGGGTTCCCCCGGGAGCGGCTGATGCGCTTCGCCCTGCGGCTGCTGGCCAACCTCTCCGACGGGCCCCAGGGCGACCTGGACGACCGGGTCATGGACTGGCTGGTGCGGATCAGCCCCGAGCGATGACGCTGGGTGACTGGCTCCCGATCGTCCTCCTCACCGGGCTGGCCACGGTGTTCGCGGTGGCATCGCTGGGGGCCTCGGCCCTGCTGCGGCCGAAGCACCCCACCCCGGCCAAGCTGTCGCCGTACGAGTGCGGGATCGTCCCCGAGCGGATCCCCCGGGAGCGGTTCCCGGTGAAGTTCTACGTGATCGCCATGCTGTTCATCGTGTTCGACATCGAGACGATCTTCCTGTTCCCGTGGGCGGTGTCGTTCCGCCAGCTGGGGCTGTTCGGGCTGGTGGAGATGGTGGTGTTCATCGGCCTGGTGTTCGTGGCGTACGTGTACGTGTGGCAGCGAGGCGGGCTGGAATGGGACTGAGCGAGCTCGAGCAGCGGGGGATCGAGGAGGAGGTCGAGCGGGGGATCCTGCTGACCACGCTGGCCAAGGCGGTGAACTGGGCCCGCAAGCAGTCGGTGTGGCCGGTGACGTTCGGCCTGGCCTGCTGCGCCATCGAGATGATGGCCATGGGGGCCGGGCACTACGACGTGGCCCGGTGGGGGATGGAGATCTTCCGGGCCTCCCCCCGGCAGGCGGACCTGATGATCGTGGCCGGGCGGCTGTCGCAGAAGATGGCCCCGGTGCTCCGACAGGTCTACGACCAGATGCCCGAGCCGAAGTGGGTGATCTCCATGGGGGTGTGCGCCTCCTCGGGCGGGATGTTCAACAACTACGGGCTGGTGCAGGGCGTGGACACGGTCGTCCCCGTGGACATCTACGTCCCCGGATGCCCGCCCCGGCCGGAGATGCTGATGTACGGGATCCTCAAGCTCCACGAGAAGATCCAGGAGCGGGGGACGCTCACCTAGGCCATGCGCACCGACGACCTGGCGGAGCGGCTCCGGCGGCGGTGGGACGACGTCCTGGTGGCCCGCGGCGAGGTCACCGTGACCACCTCCCGCGACGAGCTCCGGCAGGCCGTCACCTGGCTGCGGGACCAGGGGGACCTGTCGTTCGGCTTCCTGTCCGATGTCTCCTGCACGGACTGGCCCGGCCGCGAGCCCCGGATCTGGATGGCCTACCACCTGTACTCGATGGAGCATCGCCACCGGGTCCGGGTGAAGGTTGGGCTGCCCGGGGACGACCTCCGGGCGCCCTCGCTGGTGTCCGTCTTCCCGGCGGCCGACTGGCAGGAGCGTGAGGTCTACGACTTCTACGGGGTGACGTTCGAGGGACACCCCGACCTGCGGCGGATCCTCATGCCCGACGACTGGGAGGGATATCCACTGCGCAAGGACCATCCCCTGGGCGGGGTGGCCACCCAGTACAAGGGGGCGTTCGTGCCGCCCCCGGACGAGCGGGGGCTCTAGGCCGGCCATGGCCGAGCAGGTGCCCCCCGAGCTGGGCGGCCCCGAGGTGGGCCTGGGCGTGTCGGCCCAGGACCTCCGCGAGGACCTCATGGTGGTGAACATGGGACCCCAGCACCCCTCCACGCACGGGGTGCTCCGGCTGCTCCTCACCCTGGACGGCGAGACGATCGTCGACTGCAAGCCGATCGTGGGCTACCTGCACACCGGCATCGAGAAGAACGCCGAGTACCGCACCTGGCAGCAGGGCGTGACGTTCGTGACCCGCATGGACTACCTGTCGCCGTTCTTCAACGAGGTGGCCTACTGCCTGTCGGTGGAGCGGCTGCTGGGGATCGAGGCCCCGCCCCGGGCCCAGACGCTTCGGGTGCTGATCTGCGAGCTCAACCGCATCGCCAGCCACCTGATCTGGCTGGCCACCTCCGGTCTGGAGCTGGGGGCCATCTCCATGATGCTGTACGGCTTCCGGGAGCGGGAGCTGATACTGGACATCTTCGAGGCGATCTCCGGCCTGCGGATGAACCACGCGTACTTCCGGATCGGCGGGCTGTCCATGGACCTCCCGGACGGCGCCGAGGAACGGGTCCGCGACTTCCTGGAGCTGATGCCCGGGCGCATCGACGAGTACGAGGACCTGCTGTCGAACAACCCGATCTGGCTGGAGCGCAACCGTGGCGTGGGGATCCTCCCGGCCGAGGCGGCCCTTCGGCTGGGGGTGACCGGCCCGCTGCTGCGGGCCGCCGGGGTGGCCCACGACCTGCGCCGGGCCAACCCCTACCTCGGGTACGAGGACTACGAGTTCGACGTCCCCACCCGCACCGAGGCCGACTGCCTGGCCCGGTACCAGGTCCGCATCGAGGAGATGCGCCAGTCGCTGCGGATCGCCGGGCAGGCCCTGGACCGGCTCCCCGGGGGCCCGGTGATGATCGAGGACCCCAAGCTGCGGTGGCCGGCCCACCTCACCGTGGGGCCCGACGGGATCGGGAACTCCGAGGAGTACGTGCGCCACATCATGGAGGACTCCATGGAGGCGCTGATCAACCACTTCAAGATCGTCACCCAGGGGATCAGCGTCCCCGCCGGCGAGGTGTACACGGCCGTGGAGTCGCCCCGAGGCGAGCTGGGCTACTACGTGGTGTCGGACGGGGGGGTGCGGCCGTACCGGGTGCGGGTGCGGGACCCCTCGTTCTGCAACCTCCCGGCCCTGCCGGAGATGGTCCGGGGCCGGCTGCTGGCCGACGTGATCGCCTCGGTGGCCAGCGTGGACCCGGTCATGGGGGGCGTGGACCGATGATCCACCCCACGATCCTCGCTCCCTTCGGTCGCCGCGGATCGCGGGGGCTCTGGAGAACCGGATGACCGTGCTCTCCGACGAGCTGCGGCGCACGGCCGAGGAGCTGATCGCCGAGTACCCCGACGGGCGGTCGGCGCTGATCCCCCTCCTGTACCTGGTCCAGGCCGAGCAGGGCCACGTCACCCGCGGGGGCATGCAGGAGGTGGCCGAGCTCCTGGGGCTGTCCACCGCCCAGGTCGAGGCGGTGTCCACCTTCTACACGATGCTCAAGCAGCACCCCACGGGGTCGTGGGTGGTCTCGGTGTGCACGAACCTGTCGTGCGGGCTGGCCGGGGCCAGGCGCCTGTTCGACCGGGCCCGCGAGGCCCTGGGCCCGAACGCCCTGGCGGTGACCGACGACGGGATGTTCACCCTGGAGGAGGTGGAGTGCCTGGGAGCCTGCGACGCGGCCCCGGTGGTCCAGGTCAACTACTGTAACTACGACCGGGTCACCGAGGAGGGCGTGGTCGAGATGATCGAGCGGCTGCGGGCCGGCGAGGTCCCCCGGCCCTCCCGGGGCCCGGCGCCCGTCGACCACCGGGCCACCTCCCGCATCCTGGCCGGGCTGGGTGACGACCGTGGCTGAGCGCGAGCCCGTGGTCACCGTCCGGTGGGGTGTCGAGGGGGCCCACACCATCGACGGGTACCTGGAGCACGGCGGGTACCGGGCCCTGGCCAAGGCGCTGTCGATGTCCCCCGAGGCGATCATCGACGAGGTCAAGACGTCGGGGTTGCGGGGCCGGGGCGGCGCCGGGTTCCCCACCGGCATCAAGTTGTCGTTCATCCCCAAGGACACCGGCAAGCCGGTGTACGTGGTGTGCAACGCGGACGAGGGGGAGCCGGGGACCTTCAAGGACCGGGAGCTGATCGAGCGCGACCCCCATCAGCTCCTGGAGGGCATCGCCATCGCCTCGTACGCGGTGGGGTGCCACCGGGCGTTCATCTACTGCCGGGGCGAGTTCCTGGAGCCCGGCCGCATCCTGGAGCGGGCCGTGGCCGAGGCGTACGACCGCGGGTACCTGGGGAAGGGCATCGCCGGCAGCGACTTCGACCTCGACGTCGTCATCCACCGGGGGGCCGGCTCCTACGAGTGCGGTGAGGAGACCGCCCTGCTGAACTCCCTGGAGGGCCAGCGAGGACAGCCCCGGCTGCGGCCGCCGTTCCCCGCGGTCGAGGGCCTGTACAAGAGCCCCACGGTGGTCAACAACGTGGAGACCCTGGCCACCGTCCCGCACATCGTCGACCGGGGCGGCGAGTGGTTCGCCGGCATCGGCCCGGAGAAGTCCACCGGGACGAAGGTCTTCTGCGTGTCGGGCAAGGTGGCCCGGCCCGGGAACTACGAGGCCCCCATGGGGACCCCGGCTCGGGTGATCATCGACGAGCTGGCCGGCGGGGTCCCGGAGGGCCGCCGGGTCAAGGCGTGGACCCCCGGCGGATCCTCCACGCCGTTCCTCACCGAGGACCACCTGGACACCCCCATGGACTTCGAGTCGATCTCCGCCGCGGGGTCGCTGCTGGGGACCGGCGCCGTGATCGTCCTCGACGACACCGACTGCGTGGTGGACGCGGTGCTGCGGTTCACCCAGTTCTACGCCCACGAGTCGTGCGGCAAGTGCACGCCGTGCCGCGAGGGCACGTGGTGGCTGACCAAGATCCTGTACCGGATGGAGAACGGCGGTGGGCGGCTCGACGACATCGACGTGATGTACGACGTGGGCGACAACATGCTGTTCAAGAACTTCTGCGCCCTCGGCGACGGGGCGGTGTCGCCGATCCACTCGTCGATCCAGTACTTCCGGGACGAGTACGTGGAGCACGTCACCCGGCAGGGGTGCCCGTTCCGGGAGCGGCCGGTGGTCAGCGCCGCGGAGCCCCGTGAGGGCGGCGTGGAGGGCATCGTGGAGCTGGGGCGGGTGCTGCGGTGAGCGAGCGTCTGGTCACGCTCACCGTGGACGGCCGGGAGGTCACCGTCCCGGCCGGGACGCTGGTGATCCGGGCCGCCGAGGCCATCGGGATCGAGATCCCCCGGTTCTGCGAGCACCCGCTGCTCGACCCGGTGGGCGCCTGCCGGCAGTGCATCGTGGAGATCGAGGGCCAGCGCAAGCCGGTCACCTCGTGCACCACCCCGGTGGAGGACGGGATGGTGGTGAAGACGCAGCACGCCAGCGAGGTGGCGGCCAAGGCCCAGCAGGGCCAGCTCGAGTTCCTGCTGATCAACCACCCCCTCGACTGTCCTGTGTGCGACCGCGGCGGGGAGTGCCCCCTCCAGGACCAGGCCCTGGCGTTCGGCCCGGGCGAGAGCCGGTACATCGACCCCAAGCGGGTGTATCGCAAGCCGATCCCGCTGTCGCCGCTGGTCCTGCTGGACCGGGAGCGGTGCGTGCTGTGCACCAGATGCACCAGGTTCTGCGAGCAGATCTCCGGCGAGCCCTTCATCGAGATGTTCGACCGGGGAGCGGCCGAACAGGTGGCCATCGCCCCGGGTGAGGACTTCCGCTCGCCGTTCTCCGGCAACACCGTGCAGATCTGCCCGGTGGGAGCCCTGACCTCGACCACGTACCGGTTCGCCGCCCGGCCGTTCGACGTGCGCTCGGGCGACACCGTGTGCCCGCACTGCGCCTGCGGGTGCAACCTGAGGCTGGACATCCGCCGGGGCGAAGTGGTCCGCCACCTGGCCCGCGACAACCTGGAGGTCAACGACGCGTGGCTGTGCGACAAGGGCCGGTACGCCTTCCGGTTCCCCGACCGCGACCGGCTGACCACGCCCCTGCTGCGGGTGCCCGGGCTGGAACCGGTGTCGTACCGCGAGGTCTTCGAGGCCGTGGCCGAGCGGGCCCGGGACGGCCGGGTGGCCTTCCTGGGCGGTGGCCGGCTGGCCGACGAGGACGCCTACGCGATGTCGAAGCTGGCCCGGACGGTGTTCCGGACGAACGACATCGACCATCGCATGCTGGGCGCACCCGAGGTCCCCGTGGACGTGGAACGGGCGGCCGCCGCCGGGATGCCGGTGACGTACCGGGACCTGGAAGGGGCACCGGCCATCGTGGTGGTCGGGCTCGACACCAGGGAGGAGCTGCCGATCCTGCACCTGCGGCTGCGCAAGGCCGTCCGGGACGGGGGGGCCCGGGTATTCGTGGTCCACCCCAGGAGGACCGCCATCGCCGACGTGGCCGAGCACCTCCTGTGCCGGCCCGGCCAGGAGGGCGAGGTCATCGAGCGGATCCTCACGGTCACCGGAGGGGACAGCCCGGAGGGGCGGGTGGCCGCCGCCCTGGGCGAGGCGGGGGAGGGGGCGGTGGTCCTGGCCGGCCCCCGCCTGAGCGACAGCCCCGGGGCGGTGTCGATGGCAGTCAGCCTGGCCGAGGCCTTCCGGGCCCGGTTCTCCCTGCTGTCGCGCCGGGCCGGCGACCGGGGAGCGCTCCGGGCCGGGGTCCATCCCCGACTGCTTCCGGGCGGGCGCCGGGTGGACGACGAGGCCGAGCGAGGAGCGGTGGAGGCCGTGTGGGGCTCGGTGCCGGCCGAGCCGGGCCACCCCGCCCGGGAGATCCTGGAAGCGTCCGCGGCGCGGGAGATCGACGTGCTGTTCGTGGTGGGGACCGATCCCCTGTCGGACTTCCCCGACGCGGCCCTGGCCCGCCGGGCCCTGGAGAACGTGCCGTTCACGGTGATCCAGGCCCTGTCCCTCGGCGAGTACGGGGGCTACGCGGACGCCGCCCTCCCGGCCGCCGCGTTCCTGGAGAAGGATGGGCACTTCACCGACTGGGAGGGCCGCGGCCAGCGGTTCGGGGCGATCCGCCCGGCCCCGGGGCTGGCCCGGCCGGACCGGGAGATCTTCCAGGAGCTCTCTGAGGTCATTGGGGCCGACATGGGGCTGGGATCGCTGGAGGCCCTCCACCGGGAGATGGGCTCGCTGCTGGGCCTGCGGGCCGTGGCCCCGGTGGCGGGGAGCACCAGGCGGGAGCCCGCTCCCGAGGAGGGTGCCGTCGTGCTGTTCTCCTATCCGCTGCTGGTCGACGAGGGACGGTTGTCGGTGGATGCCGCCGAGCTCAAGGCCGCCCTCGAGGACGAGGCCTTCGTGGAGGTCCACCCGGACGACGCCGGCCGGCTCGGCCTGGAGGACGGGGCGGCGGCCCGGGTGCGGACCGACGCCGGGGAGGCGGAACTGCCGGTTCGGATCTCCGACGCGGTCGTCCCGGGCTCGGCGTTCGTCCCCTGGAACCAGCCGGGCTTCCGGGCCAACGCGCTGCTGTCGGGCCGCCTGCGAGCCGTGGCCTCGGTGGAGGGTGTGAAGCAGGAGGCGGGGTCCTGATGGACTGGGTGGACTGGGTGCTGCTGCTGGCCCGGGTGGTGGTGGTGTTCGCCGCCCTGCTGGTCACCGTGATGCTGGTGATCTGGGCGGAGCGCAAGGTCGTGGCGGACATGCAGACTCGCCTGGGGCCCACCCGGGCGGGCCCGTTCGGGATCCTGGTCACCCTGGCCGACGGCATCAAGCTGTTCTTCAAGGAGGGCATCACCCCGTCGGGGTCCGACCGGCCCGTGTTCCTGATGGCCCCGATCCTGTCGCTGCTCCCGGCGGTCCTGGCGTTCTCCGTGGTCCCGTTCGGGACCGGGGTGACCCTGTTCGGCAGGGAGGTCCCCTTCCACATCGCCGACCTGAACATCGGGATCCTGTTCGTGCTGGCCATGGGGTCCCTGGCCGTGTACGGCGTCGTGCTGGCGGGGTGGGCGTCGGGCTCGGCGTACCCGTTGCTGGGCGGGGTCCGGTCCAGCGCCCAGATGATCTCCTACGAGGTCGGCATGGCCCTGGGCGTGGTGGCGGTGGTGATGTACTCGGGGACGCTGCGGATGTCGGAGCTGGTGGCCGCCCAGGACCGCATCTGGAACGTCGTCCCGCAGTTCCCGGCGTTCCTGATCTACGCGGTGGCCGCCCTGGCCGAGACGAACCGTCCCCCCTTCGACCTGCCCGAGGCGGAGACCGAGCTGGTGGCCGGGTACCACACCGAGTACTCGGGCATCAAGTTCGCCATGTTCTTCCTGGGCGAGTACCTCCACACGATCACGCTGGCCGCGGTGGCCGTGACGCTGTTCTTTGGCGGGTGGCGGGGTCCGGTGTTCGACGCGGTGCCGTGGTTGTGGCCCACCGTGTGGTTCGTGCTGAAGGTCGTCGTGGTGGTGTTCGTGTTCATCTGGATCCGGGCCACGCTCCCGCGGTTCCGCTACGACCGCCTGATGCACTTCGGGTGGAAGTTCCTGATCCCGGTGGGCCTGGCGTGGGTGCTGGCCACCGCCGCCATCGTGGTGCTCCCGGACGTCGTCGGCCGGCAGCAGCTGTTCCGGTGGGTGGCCGTCGGCGCGGGAGCGGCCATCGTCCTGTCGCTGGTCGCCCCGCTGTTCACCCGGCGGGGACGGACCGCGGCCCGGACGCCGGAGGTGCGCCCATGATCCTCGAGGTCCTGAAGGGCCTGGGTGTGACGCTCCGGAACATGTTCCGCAAGCCGGTGACCGTCCGGTACCCCAAGGAGATCAAGCCGCTCCCGGCCCGATCCCACGTGGGGCGCCACCTGCTGAACCGGCACGAGAACGGCCTGGAGAAGTGCATCGGGTGCGAGCTGTGCGCGTGGGCCTGTCCCGCCGACGCGATCTACGTCCAGGGCGCCGACAACGACCCCGAGCACCCCGCCTCCGCCGGGGAGCGGTACGCGGAGACCTACCAGATCAACTACCTGCGGTGCATCATGTGCGGCCTGTGCGTGGAGGCCTGCCCCACCCGGGCCCTGACGTTGACGTCCAACTTCGAGCTGTCCTGGGAGACGCGGGAGGACGCCATCTGGGAGAAGGACCAGCTCCTCGAGCCTCCCGGCCAGCTGGGGACCGCCCCGGGCACGGAGCAGGGGAAGTAGCGGTGGACCTGGTGGTGTTCTGGCTGGCCGCCCCGGTGGCGGTGGGGGCCGGCGTCCTCATGCTGCTCCAGCGCAACGCGGTGCACTCGGCCCTGTACCTCATCCTGAACCAGTTCATGCTGGCCGTGCTGTTCGTGGTGCTGGGGGCCCCGTTCCTGGCCGCGGTGCAGGTCATCGTGTACGCGGGGGCCATCATGGTCCTGTTCCTGTTCGTGATCATGTTCCTCGGCGTGGATCGCCGGGAGGCCCTGGTGGAGACGATCCGGGGCCAGCGGGTGGCGGCCATCGGCCTGGGCCTCCTGGTGGTCGCCGAGGTGGTGGTGGCCATCCGCCTGGGCGTGGGGCTGGGCCGGGCGGCGGTGGCGGAGGTCGGACCGGGGTTCGGCAGCGCCGAGGCGGTGGGCCGGCGGCTGTTCACCCAGTACGTGTTCCCGTTCGAGGTCACGTCGGTGCTGCTGATCGTGGCCGCCATCGCCGCCATGGTCCTGGCCCGGCGCCAGGCCGGCGACGCCGAGGCCCCCGAGGAAGCGCCGGCCGCCGAGGCCGCGCCACGGGCGCAGCCGGAGCCGGTCCCGTGAGGACCCCCGTCGGGTACTTCCTGGTCCTGTCCGGGGTCCTATTCACGCTGGGGACCGTCGGCGTGCTGGTCCGCCGCAACGCCCTGGTGATCTTCATGTCGATCGAGCTCCAGCTCAACGCGGTGAACCTGACGCTGGTGGCCTTCGCCCGCCAGCTCGGCCAGGTGGACGGGCAGATCCTGGCGTTCTTCTCGATGGTGGTGGCCGCCGCCGAGGTCGTGGTGGGCCTGGCGATCATCGTGTCGATCTTCCGCCGCCGCGTCTCGGCCAGCGTCGACGACGTCAACCTCCTCAGATGGTGACCGCCGGTCACGGACGTGGCGAGTTCGGCGCCTCCCTCCGCGGAGCGCTGCGGCTCGCCTGCTCGGTCACTCTCAGAGGGCGAAACGCGCGTCCGTCCGAGCCCTCCGGCCACGCGTTTGCCGCCGCTCTTCGAGCTCCCTCGCGACGGCTCGCCTCCGCAAGAGGTGCTCCGCTCCGGAAGACGCCGAACTCCCAGGCCGGGAGCCGCCGATGAGCGAGACGGTGTGGGTGGTGCCGGCGTTGCCGCTGGCGGGGGCGGTGCTCCTCCTCCTGACGGGGAACCGCCTGCGGCGGGTGGCCGGAGGGATGGCCTCGGCGCTCGTCGGCCTGTCGTTCGCCTGGGCCCTGGTGGTGTTCATCGACCTACTGGGGAGCCCACCGGAGGGCCGGGAGGCGGCCGTCCACCTGTTCGACTGGATCTCGGTGGGGTCGTTCCAGGCCCCGGCGGAGCTGCGGGTGGACGCCCTGTCGATGGTGATGGCCCTGACCGTGACCGGGGTCGGCTTCCTGCTCCACGTGTACTCGATCGACTACATGCACGGGGACCCGCGCTACTCGCGGTACTTCGCCTACCTGAACCTGTTCGTGTTCTTCATGCTCACGCTGGTCCTGGCGAACAACTTCGTCTTCCTGTACGTGGGGTGGGAGGGCGTGGGCCTGTGCTCGTACCTGCTGATCGCGTTCTGGTACGAGCGCAAGGCCGCGGCCGACGCCGGGAAGAAGGCCTTCATCGTCACCCGCATCGGCGACACCGCGATGCTCATCGGGATCTTCCTGATCTTCCTGCACACCGGGTCGGTGCGGTTCGACGAGGTTTTCGGGCAGGCCGGAGGCCTGGCGGCCGGGACGGCCACGGTCATCGCCCTGCTGCTGTTCTGCGGCGCCGTGGGGAAGTCCGCCCAGGTGCCGCTGCACGTGTGGCTGCCCGACGCCATGGAGGGGCCCACGCCCGTCTCGGCCCTGATCCACGCGGCCACGATGGTCACCGCCGGCGTGTACCTGGTGGCCCGCTCGCACGCGCTGTTCGAGGCATCCCCGGTGGCCCCGGGGGTGGTGGCGGTGATCGGCCTCATCACCGCCACCTATGCCGGGCTGTCGGCCCTCGGCCAGGACGACCTCAAGCGGGTGCTGGCGTACTCGACGATCAGCCAGCTCGGCTACATGTTCCTGGCGGTGGGGGTGGGCGCCTACGCCGTGGCGATCTTCCACCTGGTGATGCACGCCTTCTTCAAGGCCCTGCTGTTCCTGGCGGCGGGCAGCGTCATGCACGCCACCGGCGGGGACATCAACATGCTCCGGCTGGGCGGCCTGCGGCGGGCGATGCCGCTCACGGCGGCGGCGTTCGGGATCGGCGGGCTGGCCCTGGCCGGCATCCCCCTGTTCGCCGGGTTCTTCAGCAAGGACCAGATCCTGGCGGCCGCCTACGGCGCCGGCCGCACCGGGCTGTGGGTGGGGGGGCTCATCGCCGCGGGCCTCACCGGCCTGTACGTGACGCGGGCCTTCCTGCTGACGTTCACCGGGATCCCCCGTCACGAGATGCACCCCCACGAAGCGCCGCCGCTGATGACGATCCCCATGGGCGCGCTGGCCGTGGGGGCCGTGGCCGGCGGGATCCTGGGGCTGTCGGCGGAGACCGGGCGCCTCCAGAGCTTCCTGGAACCCATCTTCGGGTCGGTCGAGCACGGCGCCGGGGGGCTCTCGGAGCTGGCGCTGTCGTTGATCGCCACCGTGGTGGCGGGCGCGGGCATCGGCCTGGCGTGGTTCGTCTACGGCTCGAGGTGGATCGACTGGATGGCGCTCCGGGTCCGGCTGGGCCCCGCCCAGCGCGCCCTGGCCCGCGGGTTCTACGTGGACGACGCCTACGGGGCGCTGCTCGTGCTGCCAGGCAAGGCGGCCTCGGCGTTCCTGGCCTACGTGTTCGACCACCGCGTGATCGACGGAGCGGTGAACGGGCTGGGGGAGGCGTTCGCCCGGCTGGCCGCGGCGGGGCGGAGGGTCCAGAGCGGCCTGGTGCGAACGTACGCCCTGGCCTTCCTGCTCGGCGCGGCCGGGCTCCTGCTGCTGGTGTTCGGGAGGTCCTAGGTGCCCGAGCTTCCGTGGCTGACGATCACGGTGTTCACCCCGGTGGGGGGAGCCGTCCTCATGGCCGTGGCCGCCGGGGTGGCCCGGCTGCGGCCCCGCCCGGCCGGTGGCCCGGACGGTTCGCCGGGGAGCGTGCGCCTGTCCCGGTGGTGGGCCCTCGGCGTCACCACGGCGACGTTCGTGGTGTCGCTGGGGATCCTGTCCGAGTTCCGCAGCGGGCAGGCGGGCTTCCAGATGGTCGAGCGGGCCGCGTGGGTGGGGCCTCTGAACTTCCAGTACGTCCTGGGGGTGGACGGCATCAGCCTGTTCATGGTGCTGCTGACGACGTTCCTCCTCCCGATCTCGGTGCTGGCCTCGTGGAAGCTCGACCGGCAGGTCCCGTACTTCATGGCCGCCCTGCTCCTGCTGGAGACCGCCATGCTGGGGGCGTTCGTGGCCCTCGACCTGCTGCTGTTCTTCGTGTTCTTCGAGGGGCTGCTCTTCCCCATGTACCTGATCATCGGGATGTGGGGGTACGAGCGGCGCGTGTACGCCGCGGTGAAGTTCTTCCTGTTCACGATGGCCGGCTCGGCCCTGCTGCTGGTGGCGATCCTGTTCCTGTACTTCCGGTCCGGCTCGGTGACCGGCACGCCCACGTTCCTGCTCCAGGACCTGGTGACCCTCGACCTGCCGGTGGTCACCGCCCGGTGGCTGTTCCTGGCCTTCTTCCTGGCGTTCGCGGTCAAGGTGCCGCTGTTCCCCCTCCACACCTGGTTGCCGGACGCCCACACCGAGGCGCCCACGGCCGGCTCGGTGATCCTGGCCGGGGTCCTGCTGAAGATCGGGGCCTACGGGCTGATCCGGTTCAACCTGACCCTGTTCCCGGAGGCCTCGGCGTACTTCCGGGGGCTGGTCCTGGCCCTGGCCGTCATCGGGATCACCTACGGAGCGGTGGTGGCCCTCATCCAGCAGGACGTGAAGCGGCTGGTGGCTTACTCCAGCGTGTCGCACCTGGGGTTCGTGGTCCTGGGGATCTTCGCCGGGACCCTCCAGGGGATGTCCGGCGGGGTGATCCAGATGGTGAACCACGGGCTGTCCACCGGGGCCCTGTTCCTCCTGGTCGGCATGCTGTACGAGCGGACCCACACCCGGGACATGTCGCTCATGAGCGGACTGGGCTCCCGCATGCCGGTGCTGGCGGGGTTCTTCCTGGTGGTGGCGCTGTCCTCGCTGGCGCTGCCGGGGCTGAACGGGTTCGTGGGCGAGTTCCTCATCCTGGTGGGGACCTTCGTGGCCTCCAAGCCGTTCGCCGTGGTTGGCGCCACGGGCGTGGTGCTGGCGGCCATCTACCTGCTGTGGGCCTACCAGCGGGTCATGCACGGGCCGCTGCGGGAGGACACCCCGCCCTACGCCGACCTGTCTCCCCGCGAGTACGCCATCCTGGTCCCGGTGGTGGCGCTGATCGTGCTCATCGGCGTGTACCCCAAGCCGTTCCTCGATCGGATCGAGCCCGCCGCCGAGCGGCACGCCCAGGTCATCGAGGCCACGCCGCAGCCCCAGCTGGCCCAGGCGGGGGGTGAGTGATGCCCCTCCAGCCGCCGGAGATCGTCTACGGGCCGATCCTCCCCGAGCTGATCCTGGTGGGGGCGGGCATCGTGGTCCTGCTGGTGGACGCCGTGCGGCCGTCCAGGGACCTGCGAGGGATCGTGGCCATGACGCTGGTGGGGCTGGGCGCCGCGGCGTGGGCCGCGGTGCGGCTGTGGGGGTTCTCGGAGCGCTTCCTGGAGGACCAGCTGGCCGGGGGGACGTCCCCCGACGAGCTCCGGCACGCCGTGCTCGGCGACATGGTGGCGGTGGACCGCTACACGGCGTTCTTCCGCCTGGTGATCCTGGCCGCGGCGGTGGCCGCCGTGCTGCTGTCGCACCACTACCTCCAGCGGACCGGCGAGGGCCGCGGCGAGTACTACGCCCTCTTGCTGTTCGCCACCGCGGGGATGACCCTGCTGACGGCCTCCGCCGACCTCATCATGGTGTTCCTGTCGCTGGAGGTGCTGTCGCTGTCCCTGTACGTGATGGCCGGCTTCTCCCGGCGGCGGCTGGCGTCCCAGGAGGCCAGCCTGAAGTACTTCCTGCTGGGGGCGTTCTCCTCGGCCTTCTTCCTGTACGGGCTGGCCCTGGCCTACGGGGCGGCGGGCACCACGAGCCTGGGGGGGATCGCCGAGGCCCTGTCGGGGGGGACCGGGACGCTGGTCCTGGCCCTGGCCGCGTCGGCCCTGCTGGCCGTGGGGTTCGCCTTCAAGGTGGCCGCGGTCCCGTTCCACATGTGGACCCCGGACGTGTACCAGGGCGCCCCCACGTCCGTCACCGCGTTCATGGCGGCCGGGACCAAGGTGGCCGGCTTCGCCGCCCTGATCCGGGTGGCCAGCGTGGCCCTGGGCGGCGTGGGATGGGAGCTCACCCCGGCCCTGTATGTCATCTCCGCGCTGACGATGGTCGTGGGCTCGGTGCTGGCCATCGCCCAGCAGGACGTCAAGCGCATGCTGGCGTACTCGTCGATCGCCCATGCCGGCTTCGTGCTGGTGGGAGTGACTGCGGCCAACCAGCAGGGCATCTCCGGGGCCATGTTCTACCTGGTGGCCTACGCGGCCATGATCATGGGCGCGTTCGGGGTGGTGATCCTGGTGTCCCGAAGGGGCGAGGAGCACACCTCCCTGGAGTCGTACCGGGGGCTGGGGCGGCGGAACCCGGTGCTGGCCGGCCTGCTGGCGCTGTTCATGCTGTCGCTGGCCGGCATCCCGCCCACGGCCGGGTTCATCGGCAAGGTCGTGGTGTTCCAGGCGGCCGTGGACGCCGGGCTCTCGTCGCTGGTGGTGATCGCCGTGCTGGCCACCGTGGTGGCCGCGTTCTTCTACATCCGCCTCATCGTGCTGACGTACATGTATGAGCCGGAGGAGGAGACCCGCATCGCCACCGCTCCGGCCCCCGGCCTGGCCCTAGCCGCCGCGGCCGCGGTCACCCTGGTGCTGGGGGTGTTCCCCTCGCTCCTGCTGGGTGTCGTGGGCGACGCGGCTGTCCTGCGGTGGTGAGTCCACCGGGTAGCCAGCGGGGCGAACGGGTACCATCGCCACGATGACCCGGGTCGCTGGGAGGGAGCTGCAGGCGCCCGACCTCGTGCTCGAAGCCGAGGTCCGCGAGCGTCTGACCGCGGTGGAGGAGGAGCTCGGCCGGGTCGCCCGCTCCGACGTTCCCCTGGTGTCGAAGGCGGCCGGCTACCTGCTGTCGGCCGGGGGCAAGCGGTTCCGTCCGCTGCTGATCCTGCTCGGCGGGCACTTCGGGGAGCCCGGCGACCCCCGGCTGGTGCCCGGAGCGGTGGCCATCGAGCTCACCCACCTGGCCACCCTGTACCACGACGACGTGATCGACGAGGCCGACTCCCGCCGCGGGATCCCCTCGGTGAACGCCCGGTGGGACAACACGGTGGCCATCCTCACCGGCGACTTCCTGTTCGCCCGGGCCTCGGAGATCTCCTCGGACCTGGGCACCGAGGTCACCCGGCTGCTGGCCCGGACGATCGCCCTGGTGTGCGAGGGCCAGATCCGCGAGGCCGCCGCCGCCGGGAGCCTCGAAGCCGAGGAGACCGCCTACATGGAGATCATCCGGCGCAAGACTGCGGCCCTCATCGCCACCTCGTGCCGGCTGGGGGGCATGCTGTCCGGGTCCCGGGCCGACGTCGTGGACGGCCTGGAGCGCTTCGGGGAGGCGCTGGGCCTGGCGTTCCAGCTGTCCGACGACATCATGGACGTCACCGCCACCGAGGAGACGCTGGGCAAGGAGCCCGGCGTGGACCTCAAGGAGGGCGTGTACACGCTCCCGGTGATCTTCGCCCTCCAGGACTCCACCCGCCGCGACCAGCTCCGGGCGCTCCTGGAGCCGGGGCCGCCCGACGGAGACCGCCTCCGGGGAGCCCTGGACATCGTCCGCTCCGACGGGACCCTGGACCGCGCCCGGCAGGCCGTGACACGGGAGGTGCGGGCGGCCGTGGCGGAAGCCGAAGACCTACCGGACGGGCGGGCGTGCGAGGCCCTGGTGCACCTGGCCCGGTTCATCGCCTCCCGCTGCGGCGCGGCCGCCTAGCGCGGTCCGGCGAACGATCCACCGAACTCCGGACGAGCCGGTCCCGCCTCAGTGGGTGTGCTTGATGATCTTCGAGACGGCCCTGACGCAGACCCCCCCGCTGACGGCCTTCTTCTTTGCTACCACCCGGTACTTCCCGGCCTTGTCCGGGATCCCGCTCTTGTACACGCCCGGCGTCTGTCCCTGAACGAACGGGGAACCCGTCTTGCCGGCCTCGACCTTGGTCCACTTCCCCGCCTTCTTGCGCTGGATCACCACCTTGCGGCTCTCCTCGCATTTCGGGTTCGGCGGCCCGGTCACCAGGTCTCCCTGGGCCACCACCGTGACCTTGGCCGTCAGGTGGCCGATCAGCTTCAGCTTGGCCGTGGACTCGTAGTTGCTCCCCGCCATGGTGGGGTGAGCCAGGAGCAGCGGCGCCGCGATCAGCACCGTCAAGCCGGATATCCGTGCCCGTCTCATTCCCATCCCCTCTCCCCGTGCCAGGAACCTGACGAAACGGCCAGGCTGGCTCGGGGATCATACAGCAGCGGTCGCCCCCTGGATACCCCCCCGCGCCGGTGTCGCTGTGGCCTGGGCGAGCCGGGGAGGCGTTTCGCGCCACCCGGGAGGGCTCAGGTAGAATCGAGCTTGAGAAACGGTTCACAAAGTGGACGACGTCTACTTCCGCTCGTACGGGACCATCGTCTTGCTCACCGCGTTCGGGGTGGGCCTGGTCGCCGTGGCCATCGGGGCGGCCCGCGCCATCGCCCCCCGGCGCCAGCTCCCCGAGAAGCTCACCACCTACGAGTGCGGGATCGACCCGGTGGGGGAGGGCTGGTCCCAGAGCCAGATCCGGTACTACATCTACGCGTTCCTGTTCGTGATCTTCGACGTGGAGAGCGTGTTCCTGTTCCCCTGGGCCGTGGTGTTCGATCGGCTGGGGATGTTCGCGGTGGTGGAGATGGCCATCTTCATCCTGATCCTGGGTGCCGGGCTGGTGTACGCCTGGCGGAAGGGGGTGCTGAAGTGGGCCTGATCGAGCGCACCCCGCTCACCGAGCTCCAGCCGGTCAAGTTCCTGCTGAACTGGGGGCGGCGCTACTCCCTGTGGGTGATGAACTTCGGCCTGGCGTGCTGCGCCATCGAGCTCATCGCCACCTCCACGTCGAAGCACGACTTCATCCGCCTGGGGGTCATCCCCTTCGCCCACGGTCCCCGTCAGGCCGACCTGCTGGTCGTGGCCGGGACGGTGACCGACAAGATGGCTCCGGCCCTGAAGCGCGTCTACGACCAGATCCCCGACCCCAAGTACGTGATCTCGTTCGGCTCCTGCTCGAACTGCGGGGGCCCGTACTGGGACTCGTACTCGGTGACGAAGGGGGTCGACCAGATCATCCCGGTGGACGTCTACGTCCCCGGATGCCCTCCGCGGCCGGAGGCCCTGCTGCACGGCATCATCAAGCTGCAGGAGAAGATCGCCCACGAAGACATCCGGGAGAAGTGGAGTGGCAAGCTCACCGGGGCCCCTGTCCGGAGCTGAGATCACCGAGCGCCTCCGGGCGAGGTTCGGCCGGGACCTGGTGGAGGCCGACGACGCCCAGGGGCAGGCCGCGGTGCGCATCGTGCCCGAGCGCTACCGGGAGATGGTCGTCACCCTGCGGGACGACACCGCCTTCGCCTGCGACTTCTTCGACTTCACCTCGGCGGTCGACCGGGGGGAGGACGGGTTCGACGTGGTGACCCAGCTGTGGTCCACGTCGCGCCGGCACGCCGTCCGGGTGAAGGTGGCCTGTGACCGCGAGGACCCCCACTGCCCGTCGCTGGTGGAGATCTACCCGGGAGCCAACTGGCACGAGCGGGAGACGTGGGAGCTGTTCGGGATCCGGTTCGACGGCCATCCCCAGCTCGTCAAGCTCGTGCTCCCCGAGCAGTTCGAGGGATACCCGCTCCGCAAGGACTTCGTCCTCATGACCCGGGTGGCCAAGCCGTGGCCGGGGGCCGAGGAGGGTGTCGAGGAAGAGGAGGAGGAGTGATCCCCCGCCGGATCCACCTCCCCGGGGAGCCGCGGTGAGCTTCGTCGAGACGTTCTTCTCGAACGTGTGGGTGGTGGCCCTGGTCAAGGCCGCCCTCGTCATGCTGGTGTTCCTGTCCGCGCCCCTGGCCGTGGGGTATGCCGAGCACAAGGTCCTGGCCCACATGCAGCACCGCCTGGGGCCCATGGAGGCCGGCCGCTTCCACGGCTGGGCCCAGCTGATCGCCGACGGCGTGAAGTTCGTGCAGAAGGAGGACGTGATCCCGCGGGCCGCCGACCGGTGGGTGTTCACGCTGGCTCCCGCGGTGTTCCTGATCCCGGTGATCCTCACGTTCGTGGTGATCCCGTTCGGCCAGACGATCTGGATCGAGGACCTCGACGTGGGGCTGTTCTTCCTGCTGGCGATCTCTTCGGTGCAGGTCATCGGGGTGCTGATGGCCGGGTGGGCCTCGGCCAACAAGTTCTCGCTGATCGGAGCGGTGCGCGCCGCGGCCCAGCTGATCGCCTACGAGCTCCCGCTGATCCTGGCGGCGGTGTCGGTGGCCATGCTGGCCGGCACGCTGTCGCTGGTGGGGATCGTGGAGGCCCAGCGCAGCTTCTGGTTCGGCCTGGTCCAGCCGGTGGGCATGGTCATCTTCGTGGTCGCCTCCCTGGCCGAGCTGGTGCGGACCCCCTTCGACATGCCGATCGCCGACTCGGAGATCATCTTCGGGGCCTACACCGAGTACACGGGGCTGAAGTTCGCCTTCTTCCTGCTGGGAGAGTACGCGGGTATCGTGGTCCTGTCGGCGGTGGCCTCGGTGCTGTACCTGGGGGGGTACCTGGCCCCGCCGGGCTTGGGCTTCATCCCGGAGCCGATCTGGATGGCCGCCAAGATCGGGGCCGTCTCGTTCCTGATCATCTGGCTGCGGGCGACCTTTCCCCGGCTCCGGGAGGACCAGCTCCAGCGGTTCTCGTGGATCGTGCTGATCCCGCTGACGCTGGCGAACATCCTGGTGACGGCCGTGGTGAAGGTGCTGGTGTCGTGACGAGCGCGAGGGGTGACTGAGGACGTGGCCACCGAGACCGATCTCCCCCGGGGCATGGTCGAGCAGGAGGTGGCCGACCGGCCCGTGCGTCGAGGCTTCCCCGGCCTCGGGCTGATCAAGGGCCTCCTGGTGACGCTGCGGCACCTGCTGTCGCGCTCGATCACCCAGCAGTACCCGCACGAGAAGCCGGACCTCCCTCCCCGGACCCGGGGGGTCATCGCCCTCAAGCCGGAGAACTGCACGGTGTGCTGGAAGTGCTCCCGGGAGTGCCCCGACTGGTGCATCTACATCGAGGCCCACAAGGAGACCCACGAGCCCGCCTCCGGTGGCCGGGCCCGGTCGGCGAAGGTGCTGGACCGGTTCGCCATCGACTACGCCCTGTGCATGTACTGCGGGATCTGTGTGGAGGTGTGCCCGTTCGACGCGCTGTTCTGGAGCCCGGAGTTCGAGTACGCCACCTACGGCATCGACGAGCTGACCCACGAGAAGGAGCGGCTCGACGAGTGGACGTACACGGTGTTGCCTCCCCCGGAGCTCGAGGAGGGGGCCGAGCCGCTGGAGGAGGCCCCCGCTCCCGTGTCCGAGGCGCCCACCTCAGCGGCCCCCGTGGCCCGCCCGGGCGCCGCTGAGCCGCCGGTGGCGGAGGCCCCGGCGCCCCTGGTGCCGGACCGTACGGAGGTGGCCCCGCCGGACGAGCAGGCCCAGAAGCCCCCCGGGGAGCGCGAGGCCGCCGCCCCGGCGGCGGCCATGCCGGAGAGCCCCGCCACCGGGGAGGCCCAGCCCCCGCCCCACGAGGTGCGAGCAGAGGTGGAGCCGGACCAGGGCACCTACGACCGGGTGCTCCAGGAGGAGCTGGCCAAGGGCACCGACCGGCGGGTGGCCGAGGGCCGGGCCAAGGCTGCGGCGATCCGGGCCGCGCGGGCCGGGGCCCAAGAGGGCGGCGAGTGACGACCCAGGAGTGGATCCTCGCCGTGCTCGGCGTGGCCGGGACGGTGTCCGCCCTCCGGATGGTGACCTCCAAGAACGTGGTCCACGCCGCCCTCTATCTGGTGGGGGCGCTGGCCGCGGTGGCGGGGGTGTACCTTCTCCTGGCCGCCGAGTTCGTGGCGTGGGTCCAGGTGCTGATCTACGTGGGCGCCATCGTGGTCCTGCTCCTGTTCGGGTTGATGCTCACCCGGGCGCCGATCGGCCGTGAGGCCCTGGACAACCAGCAGCGGGGGCTGGCCGCGGTGGTGGCCGCCGGCGTGGCGGTGGGGCTGGGCCTCCTGGTGTGGGACGCCTTCGGGGACGCCCAGATCCGCATCACCACCACGCGGACCGCCGGCGTCGGCGAGCAGCTGTTCACGAGCTTCGTGCTGCCGTTCGAGGTGGTGTCGTTCCTCCTGCTGGCCGCCCTGGTCGGCGCCATCGTCCTGGCCCGGAGGGACGAGCCGTGATCCGCCTGCCCATGGTCCTGGTGTTCTCCGGGGCCCTGTTCTCGATCGGGATCTACGGGGTGCTGGCCCGACGCAACGCGGTCATGGTGCTGATGTCGATCGAGCTGATGCTGAACGCGGTCAACGTCAACCTGGTGGCGTTCTCCCAGCTCCTCCAGGACCAGATCCTGGCGGGGCAGGTGTTCGCCCTGTTCGTGATCACGGTGGCCGCGGCCGAGGTGGGGATCGGGCTGGCCATCGTCATCCTGATCTTCCGCAACCGCCAGACCATCAACGTCGACGAAGTCAACCTGCTGAAGTGGTGAGCGGGAGATGATCGAGCAGGCGTGGCTCATCCCGATCCTGCCGCTGGCGGCCTTCTTCCTGATCATCTTCTTCGGCAAGCGGACCCCGCTCCAGGGGGCCGGGCTGGCGATCCTGGCCACGGGGGCCTCGTTCGTGATGTCGGTGCTGGTGTTCTTCGAGGCGCTGGGCGGCGCGGAGGCCGAGCGCTCCTGGGAGTGGTTCGACATCGGCATCCGCTTCGAGATCGGGATGAACGTGGACGGCCTGACCGCGATGATGTTCATCGTCGTCACCGTGGTGGCGCTGCTCGTCCAGATCTACTCGATCGAATACATGCGGGGGGAGCCCCGGTACACCTGGTACTTCGCGGCCCTGTCGCTGTTCACGGGCTCGATGCTGAACCTGGTCATCGCCAACAACCTGTTCCAGCTCCTGGTGGGGTGGGAGCTGGTGGGCATCTGCTCGTACCTGCTGATCGGGCACTTCTGGGAGGAGAAGGAGAACGCCGACGCGGCCAACAAGGCCTTCATCACCACCCGGACGGGCGACGTGCCGTTCGTGTTCGGCGTCTTCGTCCTGACGATCGGCGCGGGGACCACGAACATCCCCGAGATCACCGAGATGGCGGCCGGGGGGGAGATCGCCGCGGGCCTGCTCACGGTGGCGGCCCTCCTGCTGTTCGGCGGGGCCATCGGGAAGTCGGCCCAGTTCCCGCTCCACGTGTGGCTGCCCGACGCCATGGCCGGACCCACCCCCGTTTCGGCGCTGATCCACGCGGCCACGATGGTGGTTGCCGGCGTCTACATGGTCGGCCGGCTGTTCGCGGTGTTCGCCGCCTCCGCCGAGGCCCTGGTGTTCGTGGCGGTGATCGGGGCCACCACGATGTTCATCGCCGCCCTGCTGGCCATGGTCCAGGACGACATCAAGCGGGTCCTGGCGTACTCCACGGTGTCCCAGCTCGGGTACATGATGGCCGCACTGGGGCTGGGGCCGGCCGGGTACTCGGCCGCGCTGTTCCACCTTTTCACCCACGCCTTCTTCAAGGCGCTGCTGTTCCTGGGGGCCGGCTCGGTGATCCACGCAGTCCACACGAACCGCATGACCGAGATGGGCGGGCTGCGGAAGCCGATGCCGTGGACGTTCTGGACGTTCGTGATCGGGTCCCTGGCGCTGGCGGGCATCCCCCCGCTGGCCGGGTTCTGGTCCAAGGACGAGATCATCGCCGAGGCGTTCCTCACGGCCCAGTACGGGGTGTGGGTTATCGCCGGCCTGACCGCGCTGCTGACGGCCTTCTACATGACCCGGGCCATCGCCTTGACGTTCTTCGGGGAATACCGCGGCCACGGACATCCCCACGAGTCCGGCCCCGTGATGACCGTGCCGCTGGTGACCCTGGCGGGCCTGGCGGCCGTGGCGGGGTTCTTCGGGGCGCCCTTCGTCGACGGGGGGTTCCGGGGCCTGGTCCACTTCGGCGAGGAGGTCCACGCCGCCGAGTTCTCCCTCGGCCTGGCGGGCCTGTCGGTGCTGCTCGGCGTGGTGGGCATCGCCGTGGGGTGGGCCCTGTACCGGTGGTACCGGGAGCGCGATCCGCTGCGGCGCCTGGGGCCCCTGTACAGGTTCATCGACCGCAAGTACTTCCTGGACGACATCTACCTGCGGGGCATTGTCCGCCCCATCCAGTACGGGATCGCCGCCGCGGTCGACTGGTCGAACCGCTACATCCTGGACGGGGTGGTCAACGGGTTCGGGAAGCTGGCCGGGCTGGCGGGACGGGCCACCGAGGCCACGGACCGCAGCCTCGTGGACGGGGCGGTCAACCGGGTGGCGATCGGCACGGGGTGGACCGGGGGGCTGCTCCGGTACATCCAGTCGGGCAACGTGCAGCGCTACGCCGTGTTCCTGTTCGTCGGCGTGGCCGTCCTGGCCGTGATCTTCACCAGAGTGTGATGGGGGTCTGATGTTCGACACATGGGCGCTGTCGCTGGCGGTGTTCCTCCCCACGGTGGGCGCGATCGCCGTGGCCCTCGTCCCCGGCGAGCGGGACCGGCTGATCCGGGGGCTGGGCATCGTGTTCACGGCCGCCGCGCTGGTCGTGGGGATCGTCATGCTGTTCGGCTACGACTACGGGGGGGCCGGAGCCTTCGGGGCGGCGCAGGCCGAGCGGGCCCTCCAGTTCCGGGTGGACGTGTCGTGGATCTCCGCGCTGGGAGCCCGGTACCACCTGGGGGTGGACGGCGTGAGCCTGCCGCTGCTGGAGCTCACGCTGCTGCTGTCGTTCCTGTGCATGATCTACACCTGGAAGTACCTCCCCGAGCCCGGGCGGCCCAAGGCGTTCGTGGCCCTGTTGCTGCTGCTGGAGACGGGGATGGCCGGGACGTTCGTGGCCTTCGACCTGGTGCTTTTCTTCGTGTTCTGGGAGCTCGTGCTGGTCCCGATGTACTTCCTGATCGGGCTGTGGGGCGGGCCGAACCGCGAGTACGCGGCCATCAAGTTCTTCCTGTACACGCTGTTCGGCAGCGTGTTCATGCTGCTGGGTTTCCTGGCCATGTACTTCCGGGCCGAGCCCAACACCTTCGACATGATCGCCCTCCAGCAGGCCGGGTTCACCCAGCCGTTCCAGCTCGTGGTGTTCGCCGGGCTGTTCCTGGGGTTCGCCATCAAGGTCCCCATGTGGCCGTTCCACACCTGGCTCCCCGACGCCCATACCGAGGCGCCCACCGTGGGCTCGGTGCTGCTGGCCGGGGTCCTGCTGAAGATGGGGACCTACGGCTTCGTGCGCATCGCCCTGCCGATCCTGCCGGACGCGTCCCGGGTGTGGGCCCCGGCGATCGGCGTGCTGGCGGTGATCGCCATCGTGTACGCGGCCCTGGCCTGCCTGGCCCAGCGAGACCTCAAGCGGCTGATCGCGTTCTCGTCGGTCGGCCACATGGGCTTCGTCATGCTGGGCATCGCCACGCTGACCACCGTGGGGATCAATGCCGCGATCTACGGCATGGTGGCCCACGGCATCATCACCGGCATGCTGTTCTTCCTGGCCGGCTCGGTCCACGAGCGGTACCACACTCGGGAGATCGCCGACATCGGAGGCGGCATGCTCCAGAAGGTGCCGTCCCTGGCGGGGATCCTGGCGTTCACCGCCATCGCCTCGCTGGGCCTGCCGGGGCTGGCGGGGTTCTGGGGGGAGGTCATGGCCCTGCTGTCCTCGTACCAGCCGGCCGCGGGGCTGTCGCTGGGGCTGTTCCGGACGCTCATGGTCTTCGGCGGGATCGGCACCATCCTCACCGCCGGGTACTTCCTGTGGATGCTCCAGCGGGTCAACCTGGGGACGGTCCCGGAGCTGTGGCGAGACCGGCCGCTCCTCGACGTCACCCCGATCGAGTACGTGTCGTGGGCCCCGCTGCTGGTGGGGATCGTGCTCCTGGGGGTGTTCCCGCGGATCGTGTTCGGCGTGACCGACGAGGCCGTCACCGCGCTCTCGGCGATGTTCTGACATGCCGTTCGACGTCGACTACCACGCCATCGCCCCCGAGCTGATCCTGGGCGGCACGGTCCTGGCGGTCCTGCTGGCCGACCTCGTGCTCCGGGCCGAGCGGAAGTGGCTGTCGATGCTGATCTCGTTCGCCGGGTCCGCCGCGGCCCTGGGGGCGGCCCTGACGCTGATCGGGGAGACCCGGACCTCGTTCGGGGGCGCCTACGTCATCGACCCGTTCGCCGTCCTGTTCAAGGTGTTCTTCCTCTCGGTGGCCCTGGTGGTGCTGGCCCTGTCGCTGCGGTACTTCCGGGAGGGTCGCTACTACCAGGGGGAGTACTACTTCCTGCTCCTGGCCTCGTTCCTGGGGATGCTGACGATCTCCTCCTCCCGCGACCTGCTGATGCTGTTCATCTCGCTGGAGCTGGTGACCGCTCCGGGGTGGCTGATGGCCGGGCTGCGCAAGCGGGATCCCCGGTCGAATGAGGCCGCCCTGAAGTTCTTCCTGATCGGGATCCTGTCCGCCGCGGTGATGCTCTACGGGATGAGCCTGATCTACGGCATCACGGGCTCGCTGCGGCTCGATGAGATCGCCGCGGCGCTCCAGGGGAACGAGTCGACGATCGCCGTGGCCGCCATCCTGTTCGTGGTGGCGGGGTTCGCCTTCAAGGTCTCGTCGGTGCCGTTCCACTTCTGGGCCCCGGACACCTACGAGGGGTCGCCGGTGCCGGTGGCGGCCTTCCTGTCGGTGGCCTCGAAGGCCGCGGGGTTCGCCGGCCTCCTCCAGGTGATGTTCGTGGGGTTCATCCCGATGGCCGCCCTGTGGGCCCCGGTGTTCGCCGTGCTGTCCGTGCTGACGATGACCCTGGGCAACCTGGTGGCCCTCCAGCAGCGGCAGGTGGTCCGCCTGCTGGCGTACTCGAGCGTGGCCCAGGCGGGGTACATCTTGCTCCCGTTCGCCCTGGCCGGCTCCGGGGTGGACGCCGCGGCCTTCTCCGCGGTGGTGCTGTACATCCTGATCTACGGGGTGATGAACCTGGGGGCCTTCGCCGTCGTGGTGGCCGTGGCCAGGGAGGCTCCCGGGTCGCTCATCTCCGACTTCGCCGGGCTGAGCCGCCGGGCGCCGGTGCTGGCGCTGTCGATGGCCATGTTCCTGGTGTCGCTGGCCGGGATCCCTCCGATGGCCGGGTTCTGGGGCAAGTTCTTCATCTTCGGTGTGGCCGTGGATGCCGGCCAGGCCTGGCTGGCCGTCGTCATGGTGATCAACTCGGTGATCAGCCTGTACTACTACGTGGCCATCGTCCGGCAGATGTACTTCGTGGAGGTCCCGGAGGTCCGTCCCCTCCGAGCTCCGGCCCTGGTCACCGGGGTGGTGGCCGTGGCCGCCGTGGCCGTCCTGGCGGTGGGCATCTTCCCCGACCTGTTCGCCCGGTTCCCCCCGGGCGCCGCGCTGGTCCCCTGAACATCCCTCCGTCGCCTCCGGGACGGCGCCCCTCGGCGATCCTGCTCACGCTCCTGGCCCTGGTGCTGGTGGCCGCCACCGCGGTGGCCGTGGTGCAGGTGGTACGCCCGCCACACGATCGCCCCGCGGACCGGAGCCCGGGAGCGGGCCCCGGGGCCACGCCGGAACCGCGACTGGGCGGTGATACCGGCGACCTCCTGCGGTGCCTGGGGCCGGCGGCGGTGGCCCCCGGGAGCGCCCCCCCGGCCACCGGCAGCATCGAGGCCCAGGTCGGGGGCATCGCGGACGGGGTGGAGGCCATCCGGGAGCTGGAGTTCGAGGAGCCGGTCGACCCCACCTTTCTCGGTCCCCGGCAGACGGCCGAGCGGGTCCGCCGCCTGCTGCTGGCCGACTACACCCCCCGCCTGGCGGAGGCGGAGCGGCGGATGCTCGCCGCCCTGGGCGCCGTTCCACGGGGGATCGACGTGCGCCGGGCCCGTGCGGAGGCGCTCGGTGAGCAGGTGGCCGGCTTCTACCTGCCCGGCGACGGAGAGCTGGTGGTCCGCGCCGACCCCGGCGGCCTCGGCGCGATCGACCGGATCACCCTGGCCCACGAGCTCCAGCACGCCCTGGCGGACCAGAACCTGGAGCTGCCGGTGCCGGAGCGGCTGCGGGTGGGCCGGGAGGACGAGGACCTGGCCGCCCTGGCCCTGGTGGAGGGGGACGCCACGCTGACGATGCAGCGGTACGCGCTGACGCTGCCCCTGGGCGACCAGCTCGGGTTGCTGGATCCGTCGGCGGTGGCGGAGGCCCGGGCCGGTCTGGACGGCCTCCCGTACTACCTGCGCCAGGAGCTGCTGTTCCCCTACGAGCAGGGACTGGCCTTCGTGTGCGACCTGTACGGCCGGGGCGGGTGGGGCGCGGTGAACGATGCGTACGGAGCCGCGCCCCGCTCGACCGCGGAGGTGCTGTTCGCCGGCCGGTACGCCGAGGACCGCGGGCCGGTGGACCCGCCGGATCCTCCCGGTCCCGGGGGCGCGTGGACCGCCGGCCCGGCGCGCTCGTTCGGCGCGGCCAACCTCCTGTGGCTGCTGGAGGCTCCGGGCGGACGCAGGGTCCGGGCCCTGGACCGGCCGCAGGACGCAGCCGCGGCGTGGGCGGGCGGCGAGGTCCACCTGTGGCAGCGGGGCCCGGACTCCGCCCTGGCCCTGGTGCTGGCGGAACGCCCCGGCCACGACGTCCTGTGCCGGGCGGTGTCGACGTGGTACGCCTCGGCGTTCCCCGGCGTCCGTTCCTCGGGCTCCGCCCTGGGCGACGGCCTCCGCCTGGAGGGCTCCCGCCAGGACGCCGTCCTCACCTGCACCGATGACCTGGTCCAGCTGTCCGTGGGCCCCGACCCGGCCACGGCCGGCGCGCTGGCCGCGTGAGCGGCGGGCGTTATCCGGGGGGCCGGTTACAATTCCGATCGAGGAGAGACGGATGATCGGCATCAACCGCGTCAAGACATGGGTCCTGATCGCCGCCCTGGCCGGGCTGTTCGTGGCCGTGGGTGCCGCGGTGGGTGGGAGGCAGGGCGCCACGATCGCCCTGGTGATCGCCATGGGGTTCAACGCAGCGATGTACTTCGCCAGCGACCGGATCGCCGTGGCCGCCACCCGGTCCCGCCCGGTGACCGAGGCCCAGGCCCCGGAGCTGTACGCCATCGTCCGTGAGCTGGCCGCGGACGCCAGGGCCCCCATGCCCCGGATCTACGTCAGCGAGATGGCCCAGCCCAACGCCTTCGCCACCGGCCGGAACCCCGACCACGCCGTGGTCGCCGTGACCAGGGGCATCCTCCAGGTCCTGGACCGCCGGGAGCTTCGGGCGGTGCTGGCCCACGAGCTGTCCCACGTGATGAACCGGGACATCCTGGTGAACACGATCGCCTCGGCCATCGGCTCGGCGTTCACGTACCTGGCCTACATGGTCCTGTTCTTCGGCGGAGACGAGGACGGCCCGTTGGGCGGCTTCGCCTTCCTGCTCCTGTGGCTGGTGGCGCCGCTGGCCGCGGGCCTCATCCAGATGGCCGTCTCCCGCTCCCGGGAGTACCAGGCCGACGAGTCCGGGGCCGCGCTGAGTCGCGACCCCGACGCGCTGGCCGGCGCCCTCCAGAAGCTGGAGGATGCCTCCAAGGTGATCCCCGCCCGGCTCAACCCGGCCCAGGCGCACCTGTTCATCGTCAACCCCCTCCGGGGCGGGGGCGTGAGCACGCTGTTCTCCACCCACCCCCCGACCCGCGAGCGCATCCGCCGCCTCCGGGAGATCTCGGCCACCCTGCGATAGGGTTCGCGTTCAAGGCAGGAGTTGGCCTGCCGATGCAGAACGTATTAGGGTGACCCGCGCCGCCCGCGGGTCATTTGGGATATGAGCAACTTCGCGAAGATCGTCACGCTTGTGGGCCTTCTCAGTGCCCATGTCGCGCTTCCGCCGTTGGCCGCCCGGGCCCAGATCGACCCCTGCGAGCCCATCCCCATCCCCGAGCTGTGCGAGGAGCTCGACCCGTCCCCGAGCCCCTCGCCGGGTGGTGGCGGGGGTGGCGGGGGCGGCGGTGGCGGTGGGGGCGGCGGCGGGGGCGGCGGTTCCGGGGGTTCCGGAGGAGGAACCGGCGCCGGTCACGAGGCCGGTGACGGCGGGGCCGGCAAGGGCGGCCCCGGAAAGGGCCAGCAGGTCCCCGAGCCGGGGCCGTTCCGGCTGGGCGGGTCGAACGACTCCTCCCGCCTGGTGGCGATCGCGAAGAAGCTGACGCCACGGATGTCCCTGCGGGCCGCGCTGCTCCAGGTGGTGGGCCCGTTCCCGGTGGCCGGGCTGGCGTACTGGTCCAATGACTGGCATGCCTGTCGCGACGGCTGCACCCGGTTCCACCAGGGCCTGGACATCTTCGCCAAGGAAGACACGCCCCTGGTGGCCATCGCGGACGGGGTGATCAGCCAGAAGCTCGTCGGTGAGCTCTCCGGGATCTCCGTGGAGATCACCGACGTACACGGGATCGAATACTTCTACGCCCACATGTCCCGGTGGGCGGACGGCATCCGGGTCGGTCAGCGGGTGGAACAGGGGCAGGTGATCGGCTACCTGGGCCACACCGGGAACGCCCTGTACACCCCGCCGCACCTCCACCTGGAGGTGCAGCCGGGGGGCGTCCCGGTGCCCCCGAAGCCGTTCGTCGACCGGTGGCTGAAGATCGCCGAGCAGCAGGCCCTGGAGCTCGTGGCCGGCAAGACCGGGACCGCGCTGCCGGCCCCCTCGGACTTCCGGATGACCCGCCTGTTCGACCTGGCCGGTGGGGGAGCGGGGGTGAGCGACGGGAGCCAGGAGCTCCTGGCCCTGGCGGGATACCAGCCCTCCGTGTCCTCGCTGGAGATCGCCCGGCGGCTCCTCGACCAGATGGCCTGGGAGATCGACTGGACCCAGCACGCCGACGCCAAGCTGGCCGCCCTGGTCGAGCAGTACGGGAGGCTGCTGGCCGAGACCGACCTGTCGGGAGCCTCGCCGTGGGCCCCGCTGGGGTCGGGCTCCGCCGACCACGGCGACGCCGAGGCCGGCGACTAGCGGTAGTTGGTGAACTGGATCGGGATGTCGAAGTCCCGCTCCTTGAGGGCCCCGATCGCCGCCTGAAGGTCGTCCTTCTTCTTCGCGGTCACCCGCAGCTGATCGCCCTGCACCTGGGTCTGGAGCTTGAGGCCCAGGGACCGGATGAACTTGTTGATGTCCCGGGCCTTCTCCTCGGAGATCCCCCTGTTGATGTTGACGGCCTGCCGGTAGGTCCCCCGGGCCGCCGGGAGCACCGGGCCCTCGTTGAGGGCCTTGAGGGAGACGTGGCGACGGACGCTCTTCTCCTTGAACACCTCGACCGCGGCCTTGAGCCGGTGCTCGGTGGAGGAGCGGAACTCGATCAGGTCCCGGTCCTGCTCCACCGAGGTGCCGGTGTCCTTGAAGTCGAACCGGGTCTGGATCTCCCGGCGTGCCTGGTCGACGGCGTTCGTCACCTCGGCCATGTCGACCTCGGACACCACGTCGAACGAGAAGCCTTTGGCCATGGGCCGTACTGTAATCTAGAGGCGTCTCGGGGGGGTGCCCGAGCGGCCAAAGGGAGCGGTCTGTAAAATCGCCGGCGTAGCCTACGCAGGTTCGAATCCTGCCCCCCCCACGGCCTGTGATGTCTCGGGACATCGTTTACAGGTGTCTCGGGACATCGTTTACACCATCAGCCCACCGGTTGGTAGTCCCGGGTTGGGTCGAGGGTGAGCTCTCTCACCAGTTCCCCGTCCTCGGTGATGAC
>JBOGVZ010000055.1:0-5479 GCA_050692985.1 Actinomycetota bacterium | reverse complement strand
GTCGAGTGCCTCAACTGTCACCAGCGGTTCCGGGCCGACCACCTCCCCGGCTTCCACGAGCCGCAGTCCGGGGCGGAGGCCGGGAGCGAGGGGACCGTGGAGATGGACCACCCGAGGTGCCCGAACTGCGGCCACGACAGGTTCACCGATCCCCGGAACTTCAACCTGATGTTCAAGACCCACATGGGGCCGGTGGAGGACGAGGCTCACGAGGTGTTCCTCCGTCCCGAGACCGCCCAGGGGATGTTCGTCGACTTCGGCACGGTCCAGGCCGCCAGCAGGAAGAAGCTTCCGTTCGGCATCGCCCAGATCGGGAAGTCGTTCCGCAACGAGATCACCCCGGGCAACTTCATCTACCGGACCCGCGAGTTCGAGCAGATGGAGATGGAGTTCTTCTGCGAGCCCGGGACCGACGAGGAGTGGCACGAGTACTGGATCGGGGAGCGCATGGAATGGTACCGGCGGCTGGGGATCAAGGAGGAGAACATCCGGATCCGGGAGCACGAGCAGGACGAGCTGAGCCATTACTCGAAGCGGACGGTGGACGTCGAGTACGCGTTTCCGTTCACGGACTGGGGCGAGCTCGAAGGGATCGCCAACCGGACGGACTTCGACCTGAAGGCACACGAGAAGCACTCGGGGGAGGACCTGAAGTACTTCGACCAGGAGCAGGAGAAGAAGTTCCACCCGTACGTGATCGAGCCGGCGGCCGGGGTGGACCGGGCCGCGCTGGCGTTCCTGTGCGACGCGTACACGGTGGAGGAGGCCCCCAACGCCAAGGGGGAGATGGAGAAGCGCACGGTGCTGAAGCTGCACAAGGACCTGGCCCCCATCAAGGTCGCCGTGCTGCCACTGTCGAGGAATGAGCGGCTGGTCCCCAAGGCCCGGGAGGTGTTCGACCTGCTGAAGGGCGACCGGATGTGCGATTACGACGACGCTGGCTCGATCGGCCGGCGATACCGGCGCCAGGACGAGGTTGGCACGCCGTTCTGCGTCACTGTCGACTTCGAGTCGCTGGACGACAACGCGGTCACGATCCGCGACCGTGACTCGATGTCCCAGGATCGTCTTCCCATAGACGGTCTCGCGACGCACCTGTCCGAGCGCATCGGCTGAGCCGGCTTTCCCCTAGGCGGGGGTCTGGAGGGCGGTTCTGATCAGGGCGGCGCGCCGGGCGATCTCTCTCAGGTTCCCGGACTCGACGGCATCGGGGGGGGCCAGCGACGTTCCGATGTACACGGCGAGCGCACCGGCATCGAGGTACGAACGAAGGTTCTCGGGCCCCACCCCGCCCGACGGGATCAGAGACAGGTCGGGGAACGGAGCCAGGAGGTCTCGGATGTACTCGGGACCCCCAACCCGGGCGGGAAAGAGCTTGACGGCCGCGGCGCCCACCTCCACCGCGGTCCGGACCTCGGTGGGGCTGAACGCGCCGAGGATCACCGGCACGTCGAGGTCGAGGCAGGTGTCGACGACATCCGCCCGAACGGTGGGCGTCACCACGAAGCGAGCTCCGGCGTCGATCGCCTGACGGGCCTGCTCCGGCACCAGCACCGTGCCGGCCCCCACCAGCGCCCCGCCGTCGGTCGAGGCCCGGATCGCGGAGAGGATGTCGGGAATGGTGAACGTGTACTCCACGCACCGGATGCCGTTCGCCACGAACGTCCGGGCCAGGCCCGCAGGGTCCGCGACCCGGGATCCCCGAACCACCGCGATCACCCGGTCCTCCCGAAGGGACTCCAGGGGCACGCTGTCGACCGCCACCGGTCAGCCCTCCTCGGAGATCGTACTGATCCGGCTGACCTCGAGGCCCTCGGCAGCGAGGAACCGGTCGACTTGCGCCCGCGTGGGGATCGGCTCCACCGCGCCAAGACCCGACGAGGTCAAGGCCGCCACCGCGTTGGCGAACTCGGCGGCCTGCCGGGGCCGACTCCCGTCCAGCCACCGCACCAGGAACCCAGCGTCGAACGAGTCGCCCGCCCCGGTGGTGTCCACCGGCCGAACCGGAAACGCCGGCACGGACTCTCGTCCCCCGTCGGACTCCATCACCCGGCAGCCTCGGTCACCCGTCTTGACGACGACCAGCCGCGGGCCATGTGTAAGCATCTCCTCCACGGAACGATCGACCGGTGCGTCGCCATACAGGTAACGGAGATCCTCGTCGCTCACGAACACGATGTCGGCGAGTTCCACGGTCGACTCGAACGTCTCTCTGAGTTCGGGAAGAGGAGCGAGCTTGGGGCGAACGTTGGCGTCGTAGCTGACAGAGACGTTCCTCTCCTTGGCGGTGGCGATAGCCGCCTGCGTGGCCTGGCGGCAGGATTCGGAGATCGCCTGCGTGATCCCGCTGACGTGAAGGACGCGCGCCCCCCCGAGATAGTCGGGGTCGAGATCAGCGGGCCGGAGCCGGCTTGCCGCCGAACCCTGACGATAGTACGTGAAGTCGTGGACGCCATCATCCTCGAACGCCACGAAGTACACGCCGGTGAAGGCCTCTGAATCGATCACCACCCGCGACGTGTCTATGCCTTCCCCCTGCCACAGCGCCAGGAACGAGCGGCCGAACTCGTCGGATCCCAGCCGTGTGACGTATCCGACCGAGGAGCCGAGCCTCGCCGCAGCGACTGCGGCGTTCGAGGTGTCGCCGCCCCAGCCTCGGCGGAACGTGCGCATGGTTCCTAACGAGCCCCGTTCCTCTGCGGTGAACTCCACGAGGGGCTCCCCGAGGGCGACGATGTCCGGGGAAGAAGGACGTGCGCCGCTCTCTGGTTTGCGTCCCCTGTCCATGGCTCAGGACAACTCGTCGGCCGTGGTGATACGGCGGGCCAGGACGGCCACGACGATGATCAGACCTTTAAGGATCTGCTGGTAGTACGACTGGACGTTGAAGAGGTTGAGCAGGTTGTCGATCAGTCCAAGCGTGAGCACGCCGCCGAGGGTCCCGATGACGCTCCCACCCCCTCCTCCGAGGATCGCCCCACCGATCACGCACGCGGCGATGGCGTCCAGCTCGTACCCGACCCCCACGTTCGGCTGGGCGATTCCCAGGCGGGAAACCAAGAGAACACCGGCCAACGCGGAGAGGAATCCCGACAGCATGTAGGCAAGGACCATGTGGGGCCGGACGGGGACGCCGGCGAGCCTGACGGCTTCCGCGTTGCCACCGATGGCTACGATGGCTCGGCCTGGCGTGGTGCGGCCGACGAATAGCCACACGAGGACGTAGCAGACGACCATGAAGACGACGGGGACCGGGATGGGTCCGATGAAGCCTCCTCCAAGGAGCGATCGGAACGAGGGATCGGCCGGGGTGATCGGGGTATCCGAGTACACGAACACCAGGCCCCGGAACGCGCTCAGCGTGGCCAGGGTGACGATGAACGGAGCCAGTCTGAACCGGGCCACCAGGAACCCGTTGACCGCTCCCGCCGTGCTGCCCACCGCCAGCGCGATGACCACGGCCAGCGCTACCGGCAGGTCGGCCTGGACCCCGGAGGCCATGATCCCCGCAAGCGCCACGACCGCGCCAACCGAAAGGTCGATCCCCCCTGTAAGGATGACCACCAGCATGCCCAGGCTGATCAGCCCGTTGGTGACGATCTGGCGGGCGATGTTGGTCAGGTTGGTCTGGCTGAAGAAGAACTCTGACGAGAAGGCCGCGACCACCACCAGGAGCACGAACACCGCCATGAACGCGTAGTCGACCAGCCGGCCCCGGGTGCCGCTCCCCAGGCGCTTCCAAGGCAACCCTCGTCCCCCCAGCCCCGTGGCCGCGCCATCCTTCACGATCGAACCCCCGCCGCCGGCGCCAGCAGGGCCTCCTCCGTGGCCCGGGCTCGATCGAACTCGCCGACCGTGCGTCCCTTCCGCATCACCAGGACGCGGTCGCTCATCCCCAGGATCTCCGGCAGCTCCGAGGAGATGAGCAGGATGCCCACGCCCCGCTGGGCCAGGGCGGAGGTCATCTGGTACATGTCGACCTTCGTGGCCACGTCGACCCCCCGGGTGGGCTCGTCGAGGATGAGGACCTTCGCCGCGGTCAGCAGCCATTTGGCGAGCATGACCTTCTGCTGGTTCCCCCCGCTCAGACGGCCGACGACGCGCCACGGCTGGGGCGGGCGGATGTCGAGCTCCCGAACCTTGGCCTCCACGACCCGCTCCTGCATCCGGCGATCCAGCAGCCCCCACCGCCCCAGACGCCGCAACGAGGCCAGGCTGACGTTGTCGCGGACGGTGTCCGTGATCACCAGGCCGTCTCGGGCCCGGTCCTCGGTGAGGTAGGCCACGCCCGCAGCGACGGCTTCGGCGGGGGAGCGCGGCTGGAAGGGCCGCCCCTCGAGGCGCATGTGGCCCGAGGTGGCGGGCTCCGCGCCGAAGATGCATCGGGCCATCTCCGTGCGGCCGCTTCCCACCAACCCGAAGAGCCCCACGATCTCGCCCCGGGCAAGCGAGAACGACACGTCGGCGAAGGCTGCGTCGCGGCCCAGCCCGTGGATGCCGAGCACCTCTTCGCCCCGACCTCCACCACGCCTCGGATAGATCTCCTCCAGGGTCCGACCGACCATCATCCGGATCAGCTCTCGTTCGTCGGTCTCCCGGGGCCTCACCGTTCCCACGACCTCGCCGTCCTTGAGAACGGTGATGCGGTCGGCGATCTCGAAGACTTCCTCCAGGCGATGTGAGACGTAGAACACCAGCGTCCCCTCTCGGGTGAGTCGCCGGACCAGGTCGAAGAGGCGGCTGAGCTCCTCCCGCGACAGAACCGCCGACGGCTCGTCGAGGATCAGGACCTGAGGCCGCTCGATAACGGCCTTGGCGATCTCGACCAACTGCCGGCCCGACACCCGCAGCCGGGAGATCGGTCGTCGGACGTCCAGACCGGTGAAGCCGATCTCATCCAGGAGATCCTCGGCCGAGCGGTTCACCTTCGACCGGTCCACCCACCAGCGGTTCCTGCGGAGGGACCCTCGGCTGAGCCAGATGTTCTCGGCGACCGAGAGATTGGGGACCAGGCTGAACTCCTGGTAGACGGCGTGCACCCCCAGCCGGCGGGCCTCCGCGGGCTCCCTGATGCGGACGGGGGTCCCGTCCAACCGGATGTCTCCTTCCTCGGGCTGCACGGCGCCCGAGAGAACCTTCATGAGCGTCGACTTTCCGGCCCCGTTCTCTCCGACCAGGGCGTGGACCTCCCCCGGCAGGCCGGTCAGGCCCACGCCCCGAAGGGCGATCGTTACCCCGTAGCGCTTGCTGATCCCCCGCATCTCGACGGCGGGAGCAGGGCCGCCGCTCACCGTGCTTCGAAGGCGCCGGACAGCGCGTCGTGCACCAGGATCGACTTCTGCCGGGTCATGAGCTCCAGGGTGTCGTGGAGCCCCTCACGGCCGTGGCCGGTCAGCTTGACGCCCCCGAACGGGAGGTTCTCCACTCGAACCGCCGAGGACCAGTTGACGATGACCCCGCCGACCTGCAGCCGGTAAGC
>JBOGVZ010000054.1:0-3999 GCA_050692985.1 Actinomycetota bacterium | reverse complement strand
GGGGGAGAGCCACGGGTCCGGCTCCCAGTACGCGTCGGTGCCCCACCGCCGGTCCCACCCCACCCGGACCAGCACGGCCCGGCCGGCCACCGCCTGGAGGGGGATGTCCACCGGTCCGGGCTCGGCGGGGGCGTCCACCACCACGCCGGGGAGCCCCGCCAGCCGGTCGAGAGGGAGCGCGGCAAGGTCCTCACGGTCCCGGTGGCGGTGGAACGGCGCGTCGACGTACGTCCCGGTGTTGCCGGACATCGCCACCCGCCCCAGGTAGAACTCGGCCCGGCCCTCGTACCGGGGCCGGGACGCCTCGTGGTCGAGGATCGCGTCGATACGAGGCTCGGGGAGGAATCCCGGGTACACCGGCATGCCGTCCTCGATCTCGAAGCTGAGGTCCACGTAGCGGGAGCCCACGAGCCCGGATGCTACCCTCGATCCATGCCCTCGGTACTGGTGGCGATGAGCGGCGGCGTGGATTCGTCCGTGGCCGCGTGCCTGCTCCTGGAGCAGGGCTTCGAGGTGACCGGCTCGCACCTGAAGCTCGTGCACACCGGCGGCGTGGAGCACGGGTGCTGCGGGCCGGCGGCCGAGGCCGACGCCCGGGCCGTGGCCGAGCACGCGGGCTTCCTGTTCGAGGTGGTGGACCTGTCGGCCGAGTTCGAGGAGCGGGTGGTGGCCGAGTACGTCGAGGACCACGAGGCCGGCCGGACCCCGAACCCGTGCGTGCGGTGCAACGAGCGGATCAAGTTCGGGGCGTTTCTCGATCGCGCCGACGACCTCGGTTTCGACCTGGTGGCCACGGGGCACTACGTGCGGACCGACATCGGCCGGGCCGGGCGGTGGCGGCTCCGACGGGGCCTGGACCGGTCGAAGGACCAGTCCTACGTCCTGGCAGGGCTGACCCAGCGGGCGCTGGGCCGGTCCCGGTTCCCCGTCGGAGGGCAGACCAAGGCCGAGACCCGGGTCCACGCCGAGCGTCTCGGTCTGCCGGTGGCCGGGAAGCCGGACTCCCAGGACCTGTGCTTCGCGCCGGCCGCGGACCCGGCGGCGTTCCTGGAGGCACGGGCCCCCCACCTGGTCCGCGATGGCGAGGTGGTCGACCCGGCCGGGCGGGTCATTGGGACCCACGGCGGCACCCACCGGTTCACGGTGGGCCAGCGCCGGGGCCTGGGCGTCTCCACCGGGTCGCGCGCGTACGTCCTCGAGGTGGACCCTCGGGCGAACCGGGTGGTGGTCGGCTCCGAAGACCTGCTGGCCCGTCGGGGGCTCGTGGCCGAGCGGATGAACTGGGTGGCCGGCCTTCCCGCCGGGCCGTTCGAGGCCGAGGTGAAGATCCGGTACCGCGGCCCCGACGTCCCCGCGGTGGTCGAGCCGCTCGGCGAGGACGGGGCCCGGGTGGAGTTCCGGTCGCCCCAGCCCGCCGTGACCCCCGGACAGGCCGTGGTCGTCTACACGGGCGACGAGGTCGTGGGCGGCGGCACGATCGCCGCCGCCCTTCGATGAGACCGGGCCCCTAGAGCAGCCCCCGGTTCCAGGGACCCCAGATCGCGTAGGTGATCCCGTTCGCCTGTGCGTTCGCGTACAGGACCTGACCGCCGGGGCTGAAGGTCGCCCCGGCGAACTCGTCCACTCCGCCGGAGATGGCGTTCAGCGCGAAGTCGAAGATCAGCCCGTCCCGGGTCAGCCCCCGGAGCATGTTCCCCGAGCTGCTGTCCTCGCACATCAGGACGGTCTTGCGCCTCGGGGACAGGATGATGTTGTCGGGGAAGTCGAGGACATCGGGGCCGGGCGACTCGAACACGAGCGTGAGCGTCTCGGCGGAGAGGTCGTACATCCACACCTGACCGTAGCCGGCCCCGAACCCCGCGCTCGGGTTCGGCGGGGGATCGGCGACGAATGGGCCGCCTCCCTCGGTGGACACGAAGAACAGCTTGCCGCCGTGGTAGTCGATCCCCTCGAGGCGCGAGAACCGGGCCGCGCCCTTGCTCTCGCCCTCCTGGTAGACGATCCGGGCCGCCTCGTCGTTGCTCAGCCCCGGGGCGAAGGCGGGGTCGGGGTCCTCGATCTCGATCCAGGCCACCCGGTAGGTGGTGCCGGGGACCTGGTCGGTGTGGAGATCCATCGTTACCGGGTCGGTGCCTCCATCGGGGATCACCCCGAGGATCTCCAGCCGCCCCCCGTCCTCGACCCGCTTGGTCTTGAAGGGGTTGTTCGGCGGGAGGTAGCGGAACAGGCCGGAGGCGTAGGCGAAGTCGTCCTCGGTCTGGTACACGATCCCGGTCGAGGGATCCACGATCGCGGCCTCGTGGGCGAACCGGCCGGCCATCCGGATCGGCTCGGCCACCTCGAGCTCCCCGGGACCGCGGGACACGGGCACCTCGAAGAGGTAGCCGTGCTTCTGGGTGTACGTCAGATCGTCGGGGGCGCCCGGGCCGATGAGGAAGCTCCGCTGCTGGTCCACTCCGTTCGGCGTCTCCTCGCAGGTGATCCAGGTGCCCCATGGCGAGGCCCCCCCGGCACAGTTGAACGTGGTGCCGTTCAGGCTGACCCAGCTCTTCACCTCGTCAGCCTTCGGGGAGATCTCCAGGGTGGTGGTCCCGCCCGGCGCCTGGGCGTCGTAGGCCTTGCTGGTGTCGCCGAAGGCACCCACAGGCACCGGCTGCGTCTGCTCGTGGTTGCGGACGAGCCGGAGCTTCCCCTGCTTCCACGAGAACACGGCCATGCCGTCGTGGCGGCCCGGGGTGATGGTGGCCTCCTCGGTCAGTGGCGTGTTGCGGAGGCCGAACGACCGGTACTGGAACCCCGCGGGGAGGTGGAGACGAACAACCCCGTCGCGCAGGTCCGGGACGGGGCCGAGCGGGCCGTAGCCACCGTTCTCCCCGGCGAACTTCGGGGCGGCCATGGCCGCCCTCGAGAGGAGCCCGCTGAACGGGCCGGCGGTCATGGCCAGGGTCCCGGCGGCGACCTTGGCGCTGCGCCTCAGGAACGTGCGGCGGTCCATGGTGGGCATGATGCTCCTCCCTCCGGTCGGGTGGCTGACAGTCATTTATCTTGAACGCCGTGCCGGAGTCAAACGGCGGGAGCATGGACGATCCGGAACCACTGCCCCAACACCTGGAGGCCTTCGTCGAGCGGGCCCTCTCCCTCGACGACCACGACCGGGAGGCCCTGGCCACCGCGCGGGGTGCCCTCGACGAGGCCTTCCACCTCGGCGCGTGGCGGTCGGCGAACGAGATCGTGGGGCGCGACCCCCAGGCCTACCTGGAGCTCCGCCAGCGGATCGCCTCCGCCTTCCTCCCCCGGCGGCTGGGGGAGCTCGTCGATCTCGGCGCCGAGGCCGATCCGAGCGAGATGGCTCGGTGGGTGGAGGTCGCCAGGCTGGCCCGGGTGGCCTTGGACGACGCGCTCATGGGGCTTTTGGCCGCCGACTCGATCCGGCCGCCGGATCTGCGGGAGCTCCACGCACCGTGGAAGGCGATGCTGGCCGCCGCGCACGATCGGCACCGGGCGCCGGGCTGACGTTCTCATGCTAGGCTCCCGGACCGGGCGGAGAGAGGGAGGTCTGGCGATGCGCAGGGGTCTCGTGGCGGTCTCGGTGTTCGGCTTGTTGCTGGCGGCGTGCGCCCCGGAGGAGACGCCGACGGCCGGGCCGGAGGGGGAGAGCCCCGCGCCGGATCAATGCGCCACCGAGAACCTCCCGCTCCTCACCCCCGGCCAGCTCACGGTCGGCACGGACAACCCCGCGTTCCCGCCGTGGTTCGAGGGCGGCACCCCCGAGGGGTCGCCGTGGGAGATCAACGACCCGTCCACCGGCGAGGGGTTCGAGAGCGCCGTGGCCTACGCGGTTGCGGAGCGGATGGGGTTCGGCCCCGACCTGGTCGTGTGGGTGGAGGTCCCGTTCGCCCAGTCGTTCAAGCCGGGGCCGAAGGACTTCGACTTCGACATCAACCAGATCTCGTACGTGCCCCGGCGGGACCAGGCCGTCGACTTCAGCGACTCCTACTA
>JBOGVZ010000053.1:0-20446 GCA_050692985.1 Actinomycetota bacterium | reverse complement strand
GGCCGGCCGGGCTGCGGGGAGCGCGAGGGCGGGTCATCGGGCCGTCCGGTGCACGGAGGACCCCCACGGTCCATCCACAACGGGGATGACCGAGCGGTCCTCTTCCTTGTACGCGATGCTCCCAGGGGCATCCGGGGGTGTCAACTCGCCCTCAGCCGCTGGCCGGAAGGGTCCGAACCGCGCCGGGCCGACGCCCGATCACGTCCGCCGCAACCGTGGCGATGGCCGCGCCGACGGCGGCCGCGCCCGCTTCCGCCGCCGGACCGCCGGTGGTCCCCATCCTCCGCCCGACCTCCTCGGCCATCCCGCCGAGGATCCGACGAGCGGCCGCCCGGTACCCGGGCCGGCCCTGGAGGGCCCGGGCCATCAGGTCGAGGACCATGGGCGCCCTGGGCCGGAGCAGCACGGCCAGCAGATCGGGAGCCCGCTCCGGCGCGACCGTGGAGCCACCCGCCTGCCGGGAGAAGCCATCGGCGACCTCGTCGGCGGAGGACGCGGCCGCCGCGAAGAACAGCTCTTCCTTCGACCGGTAGTGGCGGTAGAAGGACCCCTTGGCCAACCGGGCGGCACGGCACAGGTCGTCCACCCCGACATCGGCATACCCCTGCCGGGAGAAGGCGTCCTTGGCCACTTCGAGCAGCCGGGCGGCCGGGGACCGGTCCGGGGCCAGCCGCCGGCCCACCACCCGGTCCCACATCTCCGGGCGGAAGGCCTGGTCGTCGTCCAGCTCGACCAGGTCGGGCAGCACGCGGCCGATGGCCTCCAACGACAGCCCACGACGGCGGCGAAGCAACCGGATCAGCCGCAGGCCCTCGACGTGCCTCCGGTCGTACAGGAAGCGGTTCGGGGTCGCCCGCTCGGCCGGCGGGAGGAGCCCCAGGTGGAGATAGTGGTGGACGGTGGAGGGAGGGGTGCCGGTGCGCGCGGTGAGCTCGGACATCTGGAGGAGGCGGACGCGAGCCATGGGCGCCAGCATGATGGCATACAATCCGCCGGATCCGTGAACGGGACCGCCGTGCCCAGGACCGCCGTCGTCACCGACTCCAGCGCGTGCCTGCCCGACGCCGTGGCGGCCCGGCTCCCGATCCGCGTCCTGCCGATCGGCATCCACCTCCCGGACCGGGATCTGCACGACGGGATGGCGGAGGCCGGGCCCGCCGTGTACGAGGCCCTGCGCAGCGGCCGGGCGGTCAAGTCCAGCGCTCCCACCGCGGCCGAGTACCTCCATTCGATCGAGGAGGCCGGGGCCGACGAGGTGCTGGTGGTGACCCCCGCCCGGGAGTTCACCGGCATGTACCGGAGCGCCTCGGCGGCCGCCCAGATCGCCGGCCGGCCCGTGCACGTCCTGGACTGCCGGACGGCCGCGGCGGCACAGGGGCTGGTGGTCCTCGCCGCCGCGGAGGAGGCGCAGGCCGGCGGGAACGCGGCCGATGTCTCGGCCGTGGCGGAGGACGCCGCACGGCGAGCGGAGCTGGTGGCCGCCCTCGACGGCGTGGGCTACCTGCGGCAGAGCGGGCGGGTCCCGCCCTTCGCCCTCGAGCTGGCCCGGCGTCTGGGGGTTCGTCCGGTGTTCCGCTTCCGCGACGGACAGGCCGAGCGGGTCGGCGTCCCTCGCAGCCCGGACGCCGCGCTGCGCCGGATCCGCTCCGAATGGGCGGCCCGGTCCGGCCGGTCCGGCGGGCGGTCCGCGGTGTTCCACGCCCAGGCCGCCCCCCGGGCGGAGGCCCTGGCTCGGCTCCTGGGCCGGCCGATGTTCATCGTGGAGTTCAGCCCGTCGATGGGCATCCACACCGGGCCCGGCGTGGTGGGGGTGGCCTGGCTGCGCCCCACGGGCTGATCACCCCGAGCGCCGTACCGCTCACCGGGGCCCGAGCAGGCCCAGGCGGCGAGCCGCCGCCCGGCCGCCCAGGAGCGAGGCCTCGTTGATCACTGCATGCGCCAGGACCGGCGCCACCAGGCTGCCACTGCGGTCCCGCAGCCACGCGAACGCCCGGGCCGCCGCGAAGGTCGTCATCACGGCGATGCTCGCCGCGGCCACGCGATCCCCGCGGGAGACCGGCCGGCGGGCGCGACGAGCCCCCAGCTCCTGGAGGGTCGGCAGGATGTGCCACAGGCCGAACAGGGCGGCGCTGGCCAGCTCGGCCCCCTCGCGTCCGCGGCGGCGCCGGAGCACCGCCGGCAGGCCCGCGCGGAACAGGACCTCCTCCGTCAGGGCCGTGGCCAACGGGACCCGAAACAGCACGTGCGCCAGGAACTCCGGCCGGGGAGCCACCACGGCCTTCCGTTCGGCGAACAGGCGACGGGTGGGGGGGAAGGCCGCCGCCGCCGCGGTCGCCACGGCCATCGGGAGCGATGCCGCCAGTCCCCACCGGAACCCCGGGGCCAGACCCCAGCGATGCAGGCCGAGCTCATCCCACCCGGCGCCCGCCCGGCGGGCCAGGAGCACCAGCATGCCCGCTGCCCCGAGGCCGGCGAGGATCGCCGGGAGCGGGCGCAGGCGCGTCACCGCCACGCCGGCCGCGGCCACCGTGCCCACCGCCGCGGCCTCCAGCCCCGCGCCGGCGCGGCGCTCGACGATCATGCGGGCAACCGCCCGGCCCGCTCCCCGACCGCGGCTCCGTGCCGGTGAACCCACCGGCGCCAGGCGACGTAGGTCACCGCGCCGACCGGGATCGGTGCCAGGAACGTGAACGCCCGGAACAGCAGCACCGCGGCCACGACCTTGGCGTGCGGGCCTCCGGCGGCCACCAGCAGCCCGATGTAGGCGATCTCGGCGGTGCCGATGGCCCCCGGGGTGATCGGGATCGCCGAGGCCAGACGACCGAACGCGAACGCCGCCAGCGCGGCCGCCACCGGCAGCTGGTGCGAAGACACGCCCACCCCGCGAAGGGCGATCAGCAGGACCGCGAAGAAGCTGATCTGGTTGAGCGTGGCCGCGGCGGTGAGGGGAACCCACCTGGTGCGGATGACCCCGATCGTCCTCGACCGGAACGATACCGCCTCGTCCCCGGCCGTGGTGACCGCGCCGTGATGGAACCAGTGCAGCACCCACGAGGCCACCGCGCCGATCGCGTTCCCCAGCCGGCGGGCCAGCGACTCCCGCCACAGCGCCAGGAACAGAACCAGCGCCACGACGGCCAGCGCGCCGAACGCGGTCACCGTGGCAGCCACCATCCCCGTGATCCGCTCCCCCGTCACCAGCAGGAGCAACACGGCCAGGACCGGGACCACGAACTTCCCCAGCACGTTCCAGATCCCGCCCACGCCGGCCATCAACACCAGGTCGTCCGTCCGGAAACCGAACGAGCGCAGGATCTGGTACGACAGCCCCACCGACAGCGGCCCGCCGGCGGGGACGGTGTTGGCCACGGCGTACGAGCTCTGCGTCACGGCGGCCGCGGGCCACAGCCGCAGGCCGGGCAGGGCGGCCATGTTCACCCACCAGAACGTGACGATGTTGAACGCCGTGGCCAGGCCGATCAGGGCCAGCTCGAGCCAGCTCAGCCCGGCGAGCTCGGAGGCGACGTTCCGGTAGTCGGCGAACTGGGGGACAGCGAACGCGAACACCGCCACGACCACGGCGACGGTGAGCAGCCCGCCCACGATCGTCTTCCGACGCGAGTGCGCCGGGTGCGGTGGGGGCGCCGTCCGCGGCGCGGCCGTGTCAGCGCCCGCGCTTCGCGTCTCGCTCGTCGATCCGCTCCTTCCGCATCAGCTCGTCGCGGCGGAGGGCCCGCTCGACCCTGGACAGCTGGTCGTCGGTGCACCGGAGCCCGTAGACCTGGCGGACGAACCGGGCCAGGTCGGCCCGGTAGTCGTGGCCCTTGGCCTCGAACTGGCCGGCGATCACGTTGGCCGCGTTCTTCATGTCGATCAGCGTGAGGACGAACGTGGTCGGCGTGGACCACCGCTCGGTGGCCGGGACGGTGGAGGGGCGGGTGGCGAGGTCGCCCAGCCACGACGGTTCCTTGAACAGCAACGCCAGCCCGAACTTGGCCACGGCGTCGTTGTCGTGGGTGATCATCACGTAGCGCAACCGCTTGCGGGCCCTGGCGTCGAGGGCCTCCACCTGCCCGAAGTCGTTGAACCTCGCCACCAGCGCGGGATCGACGTCCGGTCCCCCGGCGGCGATCTGGTCCTTCCACCGGGTCTCGTACGGGGTCCCGATCCAGATGGCCCCGTCGATCCCCAGGTCCTCCAGCCCCCGGGTGCCGCCCCCCTCGAACGCGTCCTCGCTGGTCCAGGCCCCCAGGCTCTCGCCGAACAGCACCAGCCGGGGGCGGCGCTTCTTCGGGCGCTCCGCCAGGGTCCGGTGGATGGCCTCCACCAGGAGACGGTACTGGCGGCGCTGCAGGGCCACCCGGTCCAGCGAGAGCACCGAGGGGCGCTTCGAGTACTGGAGCGCCACCGAAGCCATGTTGCCCAGCGTCATGCACTCGGCGGCCTCCACGGCCACGTAGTTGACGTACCCGGTGCCCGTGGGCGAGATCACCATGAGCAGGTCGCGGTCGAAGGCACCGGTTCGCTCGAGCTCGTCCATGGCCAGCCGCACGCGCTCCTCCGGGGTGGGGGCGCTGTCGAGGCCGACGAAGATCCGGATCGGCTCGGCCTGGGCGGCCTCCCCCATGACCGAGAGGATCTGGTCGGTGGTCAGGGCGGTGGATACGTTGCGGCGGCCCTGCCGGCTCAGGGTCTCGAACGGCACGGCGCTCCCCGGCCCTCCGCTCACGTGCTCCGACGAGGGCGGGGCATCGAAGGCGGGCTCCACCCGGGTGGCCTTGACCTCGATCTGGTGGTCGACCCGACGCATCCCCTCGACGACGACCCCGGCCATGGCCGCCAGGGCCGCGGCGTGGCCGACCGGCCGCCACACCCGGTGGTGGCCCGGCAGCAGGGCGCCGAGCACGTGCCCGACCCCCGAGGCGAACCCCCGCTCCAGGCGGGCCAGGCCCCCCAGGACCGCGGTGACGCCGGTCCCGATCGCCAACGACTTCGCCGCGGAGACGTGGGCCCCCTCGGCCTCGGCAGGGTGGGTGGCCGCGGCCTCTCGCCGGCGGCGCAGCCAGTCGAGCACCACGGCCACCAGGCCACCGGCGGGCAAGGCCACAGGGTACGACCGGTTGTCGGGATCGCCTCGCCCCCGCTCATCGAGTTCGTGGAGCCCCTCCTGCACCGCCCCCACGGCCAGCCCGGCGGCCGCCCCGGCGGCCAGCCACCGGCCGGCGGTCCGAGCCGCCGCCCGCCCCAGCCGTTCATCGTGGCGCTGCCGGAAGGCCGCCTGGATCCCCAGCCCGGCCCCGATGGCAGCCACGTCCACGCCCATGGCCGTGCGGCGCCAGCGCCGGTCGTCCTGCTCCCGGTCAGCCTTCGCCCCAGACAGGCGCATGGCGATCACGTCGACCAGGTCCTGGACCAGGGCACCGATCGCGTAGTTCATGCCCATCACCAGGCCGGTGGCCACGCCCTGGTCGACGGAGCTGCGGGCCATCAGGGTCCGCTGCAACGTGTCGGGGACGTCGGCGGCCGCAAGGAACATCCCGGCCTGCTCGGAGCGACCGCCCAGGGCCCGGACCCCCCGCCGGGCCGCTCGCTCGCCCCGGGCCAGCAGGGCCCATCCGGTTCGGCCGTGGCCCAACCTTGCCCCTTCCCTGGTCGAGGTGCCGCGGGCTCCGTGGTCCATGTTACCGGCCCGGGCCGGGGGGCCGACCGGCCGGGCCAACCGAGGCCCGGTCCGCTTCCACCTGGTCACGGACGGGGCACGAGACCAGATGGTCGTTCACCACGCCGACGGCCTGCATGGTCGCGTACACGGTGGTGGGGCCGACGAATCGGAACCCCCGGCGGCGGAGGTCCCGGGCCAGGGCCACCGACCCGTCCGTCGAGGCGGGCACGTCGTCGAACGACACCGGCGCCGGGCGCGGCGGAGGGGCGGCCCCCCACAGCAGCGACCTGAGCGACGACCCCTCCTCCCACAGTGCCAGCGTGGCCCGAGCGCTGGCCACGACCGCAGAGATCTTGCCGCGGTTGCGGATGATCGAAGGGTCCTCGAGGAGCCGGGCCACGTCGGCATGGGAGAAGCGGGCCACGGCCCGGACGTCGAAGTCCCCGAACGCCCGCCGGATGGCCTCGCGCTTGCGCAGCACGATCAGCCACGACAGGCCGGACTGGAACGCCTCCAGGCACAGCCGCTCGAACAACCCCCGCTCGTCGACGACGGGACGGCCCCATTCCTCGTCGTGGTACCGCTCGTACAGGGGATCGCCGTCCCCGAAGCACCGATCGCCGTCGCGCTTCAACGTGGTCGGGAGCCTAGCGAAGAAGCGGGACGCCTGCCCCGGCCCGGCCGCGACCGGGGCGGGCATCGCTCCGTCGGCGCCTCAGGCGACCTCGAGGCCTCGGTACAGGCAGTACGGGCCGGTGGCGGCATCGAGCGCCGACGCGGTGGGCGCCGGGGCCGCGGCCTGCCCGGCCGACAGCCACGTACCGCCGTCGGTAGCCGGGGCGGCGAACGCCGAGAAACGATACACGTCGAGGCCCCGATTCAGGTCGTTGCCGTACAGGTAGAACGACCCGTCCGCCTCGATCTTGTTGGTCTTCACGCTCCAGGTGTCGGAGTTCGGGAAGTAGTGATAGCCGACCTCCTTCATGCCGGCCCCGACGTTCCCGGCGCCCTCGTCGACACCAAGCGAGATCCCGACGAGCCCGGAGATGTCCACCACCCGCACGCCGGCCGCGTACCAGGCGATGGTCATGAGCCCGTGCTCGGGATACATCCGCAGCACGTGCGACGTGCACGTCAGGTTGTCCGTGGTGAGCTGGACCTCCGGCATGTTCCACACGCCGACCTTCACCGGGGTCCGCTCCAGGTCGCCGGTGACGTCGTACACGTGGAGCCCACCCCCCGGGCACACCGCGTTGCCCGCGGCGCCGGCGATCTCGTCCGTGACCACCAGGAACGTCCGCTCCTGTCCGGTGGTGGCGTCGGTGAGGGTCACCGGGTCGGACTGGTGGTGGATGTTGACGGCCGGGTCGATGATCCGGCCGATGATCCGGGGCCGGGCCAGGTCGGTGGTGTCCAGGACCAGCGTGTGGGTGATGGCCGCGGAGTAGGCCCGGGTCCCGTCCTCGCTGAACGTGATGTCGTGCGAGCTGAGCCCGGTCTCGGTGTTCAGGACGAAGGCCCTCTTCGGAGCCTTCAGGTTCGAGATATCCCACACCTCGATCTGGAAGTTGTTCGCATTGAGGTCCGAGTTCGAGTTGTACAGGTACAGCCCTCCGGGGGCCACGGTCTGGTTGTGGGATCCCCGTGGCTCGGACAGGAACGACACGGTTCTCGGCGAGCCCGGCTTGGAGATGTCCACGATGAACGTCCCCGCCGGGTTCACCCCGGGGCCGAACATGCCGAGCTCCGTCGCTTCCCGGTAGCACTGGGAGCTCGTGTCGTGTTGGGCTCGGCCGCTATAGGGATCGTCCTGCGTGTACGTGACCAGGGTGCGGAGCCCCCTGGTGAACACCTGGACGTCACCCTGGCGGATGGCGCAGTCGTAGCGGGCCACGATCCTGGCGTCCTCGGGATCGGTGATGTCCACGATCTGGAGGCCGTTGTCGTACGAGCCGGCCAACGCGAACTCGCGTGTGACGGAGCGCCGCTCGCCGCCGAGCGTCATCGTGACGAACTCGATGTCGGTGCCACCGTTGGTGATGGCCGTACGGCCGGGGATGCTCGGGTAGGGCAGGTTGGCGACGTGGCTCATGTTGGCGCTGTGGGTGCCTTCCTGGGCCGACGCGCTCGTAGCCGCCGGGACCACGGGCACCAGCGCAGCCAGGGACAGGACCAGCAGCCTGCGGGGGCATCGTCTCATGCCGTTCTCCTTTTCGGGGTCGCGGGCAGAGATGTCCGTTCCCATCCTTCTTCGACGGACGGCGCCGGGTCTCCTGCCGCCGTCAGCGGGATCGTGGGCGAGGGGGGAGTCGAACCCCCACCCCCTCTCGGGGACAGGATCCTGAATCCTGCGCGTCTACCAATTCCGCCACCCGCCCGGGTGCCCACTCATGGTAGCAACTACCACCGGCCGGCCCTTCCGACGCGGAACGGGCATGGATCCGAAGATCGCCGCCCCGCGGGCCACACGCGGGCCAAGCCTATAATCGGGTTCACCGACCACCGAGCAGGGGAAACAAGTTCCCGTGGGGATCCTCAAGGACTTCGAAGCTCGCCTGGAACGGGGGATCGAGGGGTTCTTCACCAAGGCGTTCCGCTCCGGCCTTCAGCCCATCGAGATCGCCAAGCGCATCCTGCGGACCATGGAGGCCCAGAAGACGGTCGGCGTCAAGGAGGTGTGGGTCCCGAACCGGTACGTGCTGTTCGTCTCGGCCGAGGACCGCCAGCGCTTCGCCAACATGGAGAACGCCCTCGTGTCCGAGCTCGAGACCGTGGTGGTCGAGGGGGCCCGAGAGCACGGGTACGGCCTGGTGGCCCGGCCCCAGGTCGTGTTCGAGACCGACGAGGCCCTCAAGCGAGGCGACCTGCGGATCCAGCCGGAGCTGAGCGAGGCCCCCGGCCCGCCGCCGCCGTCCCAGGAGGCCACGCCCGCTCCACGGCCCCCTTCGCCCGCCGCCGGCCCGGCCCGGCTGGTCCAGGTCGACGGGGACGGCCGGGAGTTCCGCCTCGACCAGGACAGCGCCGTCATCGGGCGGCTGGCGGGTTCGGAGATCGAGATCCAGGACACCGGCGCCAGCCGTCGCCACGCGGAGATCCGCCGCCAGGGGTCGGACTTCGTGATCGTTGACCTCGGCTCCACGAACGGCACCCTGGTCAACGAGGCGCCCGTCGCCGAGCAGGTGCTCCAGGAGGGGGACCGGATCACCATCGGCCGGACGGTGCTGGAGTTCCGGAGGGGCTAGCCCGTGCCCCCGTTCGTCCTCACCGTCCTCAAGATCTCCCTCCTCGTGCTCCTGTACTTCTTCCTGTACCGAGCGGTTCGGGTGGTGGTCCTCGACCTGTACGGGCCCCGGCAGCAGCGGCGCCCGGCCGGCCGCCCGGCGCCGTCCCGGTCGCGCCCGGGGAAACGGGGGCGGGGCACGCCCACGAAGGTGGTGATGCTCGATCAACGGGGAGCCAGGGTCTCCACGCACCGGCTGTCGGGGACGCTCCAGATCGGCCGGGCCACGTCGTGCCAGATCCGGCCGGACGACACCTACATCTCCCAGCTCCACGCCAAGATCTTCGACCGCAACGGATCGTGGGTCGTCGAGGACCTGGGGTCGACGAACGGGACCTATCTGAACCAGCGGAAGGTGACGGTCCCCACGGAGATCGGCCCAGGCGACCGGATCCGGGTGGGCAAGACGATCCTCGAGGTCCGCCGATGAGGTTTCGGGTGGGAGCCCGGACCGACGTGGGCCGGGTCCGCGAGGGCAACGAGGACGCCTACACGGCCGAGGCCCCGCTGTTTGCGGTGGCGGACGGGATGGGCGGGCACCAGGGGGGTGAGGTGGCCTCGCACCTGGCGCTCGAGACCCTGGGACGGGTCTCGGATCGGCCGGCCCCGGACGGAGACGCCGCGCCGCACCTGGCGGAGACGGTCCGTGAGGCGAACCGGGCCGTTCTGGACAGGGCCTCCTCCGACCCCGGGCTGACCGGGATGGGGACCACGCTGACCGCGGTGCTGGCCGGGGGGGACAGGATCTTCCTGGCCCACGTGGGCGACTCCCGCGCCTATCTCCTCCGGGACGGGGAGCTCAGCCGCCTGACCAAGGACCACACCGTGGTCGAGCGCCTGGTCGACCAGGGGCGGCTCACGTCGGAGGAGGCGGCCATCCACCCCCAACGCAGCATCCTCACGAACGCCCTGGGGGTCGACCGGGACATCCAGGTCGACGAGGCCGCCTACGAGGTCCGGGCCGGCGACCGGCTCCTGCTGTGCAGCGACGGCCTGACCGGCATGGTGTCCGAGGAGAACATCGTCCGGATCCTCACGGACGAGCGCGACCCCCAGGCCGCGGCCGAGGCGCTGGTGGCCGCGGCGAACGAGGCCGGCGGCCAGGACAACATCACCGCGGTGGTGCTCGATGCCCAGGAGGACGAGACCGGGGAAGAGGACGGATGGGCGATCCCGGCCTCCGAGGCCGCCCCGGGACGCCGGTGGCCCCGCCGGGTCCTGCTGTGGGTCCTCCTGCCGCTGGTGCTGGTGGCCGGCGCCCTGTTCGGGGTGAAGCGCCTGTTCATCGACCAGCAGTGGTTCGTCGGGGTGACCGAGGGCCAGGTGGCCCTGTACCGGGGGATCCCCGCCGAGCCCCTGGGGATCTCGCTGGCCACGGTGGAGCTCCGGACGGACCTGCCCGCGGACGAGGTCCAGCGGTTCACCGCCTGGCAGGACCTCGACCAGGGCATCACCACGGGCAGCCGCGAGGACGGGGAGCGGCTGATCTCCCAGATGCGGGAGGACCTCGAAGCCGAGCGAGCCAAGGAGCGGGAGGCGAAGGCGAAGCCGTGAGCGCCATCGTGCCGGCCCGCAAGCGTCGGAACAGGGAGCTGCTGCTGCTCATCCTGGCCATCGCCCTGGCGGTCATGGCCTACGTCCTGGTGGGCCTGGGCCGCCGGGGCGAGGTCCCGGTGGGGGTGTCCGGCTACGCCCTGGTGCTGGTGGCCGGCTACCTGGCCGCCCACCTGGTGGTCCGGCGGTTCGCCCCGGACGCCGACCCGGTCCTGTTGCCGACGGCCGTGCTGCTGGCGGGGCTCGGGTTCGCCATGATCTTCCGGCTCAGCCCCGGACTGGCCGGGGCCCAGACCCTGTGGCTTCTGTTCGCCCTGGCGCTGTTCTGCGCGACGCTGGTCGTGATCAGGGACCACCGTCAGCTCGACCAGTACACGTACACGATCGGGCTCCTGGGCATCGTCATGCTCCTGCTGCCGCTCGTGCCCGTGATCGGCAGGACGGTGCGGGGGGCCAGGTTGTGGGTCCAGCTCGGCCCCCTCCAGTTCCAGCCCGCGGAGATCGGGAAGGTGCTGCTGGTCATCTTCCTGGCCTCCTACCTGTACACGCGCAGGGAGATGCTGTCCGTGGCCACCCGGCGGCTCGGCCCGATCGCCGTGCCCGAGCCGAAGCACCTGGCCCCGCTGCTGGTGGCCTGGGGGCTGTCGCTCGTGGTGCTGTTCGTGGAGCGGGACCTGGGATCCTCGCTGCTGTTCTTCGGGATGTTCGTGGTCATGCTGTGGGTGGCCACCGCCCGCGGCGCCTACCTGGTGATGGGCGTGCTGCTGTTCGCCGTGGGGGCGTTCATGGGCTACGCCGCGCTGTCCCACGTCCAGGACCGGGTGACGATCTGGCTCCACGCGTTGGATCCGAACCTGGTCCACGACAAGAGCTTCCAGCTGGCCCAGTCGCTGTTCGCCCTGGCCACCGGGGGGATCGCCGGCACCGGGCTGGGGAGGGGACTGCCCGGTGAGATCCCCGACGCGCACACCGACTTCGTGTTCTCCGCGATCGGCGAGGAGCTGGGCCTGCTGGGCACGATGGCGGTGCTCACGCTGTTCGTCCTGCTGGTGTTCCGCGGCTTCCGGGCCGCCGTGACCAGCCCCGACGGGTTCGGACAGCTCCTGGCGGCGGGGCTGTCCACGATCCTGGCTCTCCAGACGTTCGTGATCATCGGCGGCGTCACCCGGCTCATCCCCCTGACCGGGATCACCCTCCCCTTCGTCTCGTACGGTGGCTCCAGCCTGGTGGCCAACTTCGTGCTGCTGGCCCTGTTGATCCGGGTGTCCTCACGGCCGCCGGGCCAGCCCGACGAGGCCACCCAGTTCGTGCGCTACGGCCGGGAGCGAGGCGAGTAGATGGAGCGACAGATCCGGCGGCTGGCGCTGGGGTTCCTGATCCTGTTCGTGGCCCTGGCCGCGAACATCAACTACCTCCAGGTCATCGCCGCGGAGGACCTGTACAACGACGACGCCAACCTCAAGCGCCAGCTGATCGACGAGTACAACGTGGCCCGGGGCACGATCGTGGCCGGCGACCGCCAGACAGTCCTGGCCATCAGCAGGCGGACCGGCGGGCAGCTGAAGTACCTGCGGCGCTACCCGACCGACCCGGCCCTGGGCTACGGGCACCTGACCGGCTTCTACTCGATCGTGTTCGGCAAGACCGAGCTCGAGAGCACGTACAACGACTACCTGGCCGGGCGGGCCGACGAGCTGTTCCCCCAGCGCCTGGTGGACGAGTTCCTGGGACGGGACCAGAAGGGGGCGAGCATCGTGCTGACGATCGACCCCGACCTCCAGGACGTGGCCGTCCGGGCCCTGGGCGACGAGGTGGGGGCGGTGGCGGCCATCGACCCCCAGACCGGCGCCGTGCTGGCCCTGGTGGCCAATCCCACCTTCGACCCCAATCCCCTGGCCTCCCACCGGCCCCGGCAGGTCCGGCGGGCCTACGAGGCCCTGAACCCGGAGGACCCCCGCTCCCCCATGGTGTCCAACGCCACCGACACGTTCTTCCCGCCGGGCTCCTCGTTCAAGATCGTCACCGCGGCGGCGGCGCTGGAGGACGGGATGACCCCGCAGGACACGATCCCCAACCCCCCCGCGCTCGACGTCCCCCAGACCGACCGGGACATCCACAACTTCGGCGGCGGCCAGTGCCCGGGAGGCTCGCAGATCACCCTGGCCTCGGCCCTCCAGGTCTCCTGCAACGTGGCCTTCGGCCAGCTGGGGTTGGATCTGGGGGCGGAGAAGCTGGTGGAGCAGGCCCACCGGTTCGGGTTCTCCCAAGACGTCACGTTCGACATCCCGTTCGTCGAGGCGGAGATCCCCGACGTGGCCGCCTTCCAGGACGACCTGCCCGCGGTGGCGCAGTCGGCCATCGGCCAGCGTGACGTGCGGACGAACGCGCTGCACATGGCCCTGGTGGCGGGGGCCATCGGCAACGGCGGCGTGATGATGCAGCCCCGCCTGGTCGAGGAGATCCGGGACCCCGCGGGGCGGGTGTTCCGGGAGCTGGGCCCCCAGGTCTACGGGCGTCCCATGAGCGCCCCGAACGCCGCCACGCTGACCGACATGATGGTGGCCGTCGTGGCGGCGGGCACCGGCACGGCCGCCCAGATCCCCGGGGTGTCCGTGGCCGGCAAGACCGGCACCGCCCAGACGGCCGAGAACGAGTCTCCCCACGCCTGGTTCGTGGCCTTTGCCCCCGCCGGCGATCCCCAGATCGCCGTGGCGGTGGTCGTGCTCAACGGCGGCAGCCTGGGCAACGAGGCCACCGGGGGGGCGCTCTCCGCGCCCATCGCCCAGCAGGTGATCGAAGCGGGCCTGTCCGGGTAAGACGGCCAGATGGAGCGCGCGCGCCGTTGAGCCAGCGGACGAGGGTCCTCGGGGGCCGATACGCGATCGAGGAGCGGGTGGGCCGTGGGGGGATGGCCGAAGTGTACCGGGCCACCGACCTCGTCCTGGGCCGGACGGTGGCGGTGAAGGTGCTGTCCGACCGGTTCGCCGGCGACCGGCGGTTCGTGACCCGGTTCCGCCGGGAGGCCCAGGCCGCGGCCGGGCTCAACCATCCGAACGTCGTGTCGGTCTTCGACACGGGGTCGGACGACGGCCAGCACTACATCGTGATGGAGTACGTCGAGGGCCCCACGCTGGCAGACGTCCTGGCCCGCCAGAAGCGGCTGCCCCCCGGGCGGGCGGCCAGGATCGGGGGCGCCGTGGCGGCGGCACTGGCCGCGGCGCACGACCGGGGCCTGGTCCACCGAGACGTCAAGCCCGGCAACATCATGCTCACGGGTCGTGACCACGTGAAGGTCATGGACTTCGGCATCGCCCGGGCCGCCGCCGACGACACCCTGACCCAGACCGGGACGATCCTGGGCACCGCCGCCTACCTCTCCCCCGAGCAGGCCCAGGGCCATCCCGTGGAGCCCCCCTCGGACGTGTACTCGCTGGGATGCGTCCTGTACGAGCTGCTGACGGGGAGCCCGCCGTTCACCGGTGACTCGCCGGTGTCGGTCGCCTTCAAGCACGTGCGGGACGACCCCGTGCCGATCTCCCGGATGGACACCGGCGCGCCCCCGGAGCTGGAGGCCGTAGTGATGAGGGCCCTGGCCAAGGAGCCGGGGCAGCGCTACGCCTCGGGCCGGGAGCTCCAGCAGGCCCTGGTGGCCGCCGTCGGGGGGGCGGCGGTGCCCACGGACCCCCTCCCCGGGGTCGAGGGCGACACCGCGGTCCTCCCGGAGCTCCCCGAGCACCCGCCGCCTCCACGCGAGCGGCGGTGGCTGGTCCCGGCCATCCTCGGGGTGGTGCTGCTGGCCCTGGTCGTCGCCGGCCTGGTGGCCCTGGCCAACCAGTCGCCCGAGCCCCGAGCCCAGGACCAGGGCCCGAGCCCCCAGGCCCAGCGGACCGAGGAGGCGCCCGAGGAGCCCGCCCCACCCTCGTTCGGGGAGCCCGGATCGATCGAGGAGGCCGTGAACGACCTCCAGACGCTCCTCAACGCGGGCCTCGGCGCCGGGGCCATCACCGAGAAGGCCGCGGCCGACCTGGAGAAGCGGATCGAAGATTCGCTGCGCCGGTACGCGGAGGGGGACCTCCGGGGGGCCCTGCAGCGCATCGCCGACGCCCACGCCAGGGTGGACGGCTTCCTCGAGGAGGGAGAGATCACGGGCGACGCATGGGCCGACGCCCTCCACCAGGGCCTGGAGGCGCTGGTGACCACCATGCGGGCCACGCCTCCGCCGGACGAGGACGACGACGGCAGAGGGCGCGGCAATGGCAACCGGGGGAAGGGGGAAGGGAAGGGCAACGACGACGACTGACGTTCGTGGCTCGGGCGAGCTACCCCCCCGGACCCCCGTTCCACTGGGGGGTCCGCTCGCCTACCTTCCCGGAGGTTTCGTGGCTCGGGGCGAGCTACCCCCCCGGACCCCCCGCCACTGGGGGGTCCGCTCGGCCCCCGGCGGAGCCGGTAGCATGCTGACGATGAGGGGATCCCAGTGACGCAGCAGCGTCGCCGCGTGCTCGGCGAACGCTACGAGATCGCCGGCCTCCTGGGCCAGGGCGGGATGGCCAAGGTGTTCAAGGGGACCGACAAGGTGCTGGGCCGCACGGTGGCCGTCAAGGTCCTGTCGCCCCAGTTCGCGGACGACAACAACTTCGTGGCCCGGTTCCGCCGGGAGGCCCAGGCCGCCGCGGCCCTGAACCACCCGAACATCGTCGGCGTGTTCGACACCGGCTCGCACGAGGACATCCACTACATCGTCATGGAATACGTGGAGGGGAAGACCCTCCGCGACGTGCTCCGCACCGAGGGACCCCTGCTCCCCGAGCGAGCCATCGAGATCGCCGACTCGGTGGCCCTGGCCCTCGGCCCGGCCCATCGGGCCGGGATGGTCCACCGGGACATCAAGCCGGGGAACATCATGATCACCGCCGACGGCCAGGTGAAGGTCATGGACTTCGGCATCGCCCGGACCACCACGGGCGACACCCTGACCCAGACCGCCGCGGTGCTGGGAACGGCCTCCTACCTCTCGCCCGAGCAGGCCCAGGGGGAGCCGGTCGACCCGCGATCGGACATCTACTCCCTGGGGTGCGTGCTGTACGAGATGCTCACCGGCCGCCCGCCGTTCAGCGGCGACTCTCCGGTGGCCATCGCCTACAAGCACGTCCGAGACGACCCCGTCCCCCCGTCGCAGCTGAACCCCGACATCCCCCATGCCCTGGAGACCGTGGTCATGAAGTGCCTGGCCAAGAACGCCGCCAACCGCTACCAGAGCGCCGAAGAGCTGCGGGAGGACCTGGAGCGGGTCCAGCAGGGCCTGCCCACGCTGGCCACCCCCCTGCTCCCGGGCGACCCCACCGAGATGGTCACGCGACACGCCGACCGCACGGCGGTCATGACGGGGACCGACGTCCTGCCCGAAGAGGAGCGGCGGCGGAACCCCTGGCTGATCGCCCTGGTGGCGCTGCTGATCCTGGGCCTGCTCGGCCTGGGGGCGTTCTTCCTGGTCCGCTCCCTGCTGGGGACCGAGCCCCAGGACATCGAGGTGCCCGGCGTGGTGGGGCTGGGGCGGCGGGCGGCCGAGCAGGAGGTCCGGGACGCGGGACTGGAGCCCGTGGTGGTGATGGCGGAGAGCGACGAGCCCCGCGGCCGGGTGATCGACCAGGATCCCACCGAGGGCGATCTGGTCCCCGAGGGATCCGAGGTCACGCTCACCGTCTCGTCGGGCCCCGACCTGGTGCCGGTGCCCGGCGTGATCGGCATGACCGAGGACGAGGCCCGGGCCACCCTGGAGGGGGAAGGCTTCGACGTGGACGTGACCACCACGGACAGCCCCGAGGAGGACGGCACGGTCATCGACCAGGATCCCGCCGCGGACACCGAGGTCTCCGAGGACAGCACGGTGACGATCGTGGTGTCCACCGGGCCGGCGACCACGCTGGTCCCCGACATCGTGTGCGACCCCATCCCCGAGGCCCGGGCGGCCATCACCGATGCCGGGCTGGTACCGGAGAACGTGGGGAGCGACTTCTCCGAGGACTGCGACCAGGGGACCGTGGCCTCCCAGGACCCCGAGGCCAACACGGAGGTGGAGGTGGGCTCCACGGTCCAGTACGTGCGATCGCAGGGACCGGAGCCGACCCCGTCCCCCACCGAGAGCCCCTTCCCGTAATCGCGTCGGCGGGCTGCGGTAGCATCCGCCCGTGACCCTGTGGTTCGCGGAGGAGGAGTTCACCGCCGACGAGCGGACCCTCCTGGCTCCCTACTTCACCGACCTGGACAGCCCGGTGTTCGCCCTGGTGAACCTGCCCGAGGTCACCAAGGGGGCCCTGTTCGCCCGGTACTCCCGTTCCCCGAAGTCGCTGCGGCGGCTGTTCCTGGACGAGTTCGCCGAGCACGCCGAGGGGGGAGCCGGGCCGGAGGACCCCCTGTCCGGCGCCGGCGTGGAGCGGGCCGAGGACCTGTACCAGCGGGTGTTCGTGGACTACGGCGATGACTCGGTCGCCCAGCTGGGCGGGGTCCACCTGGCCTGCGAGCAGTCGTCGCAGATCCTGGCCAAGGTCCTGGAGTGGGGCCGTCTGGCCGCGTACCTGGAGCAGTCGACCCGGTACGTGCCGTACGACGACCGCCCCGGGGGCCGGTGGCGGTACGCGGTGCCGCCGGAGGTCGAGGCCGCGGGCCTGGCCGGCCGCTTCACCGAGGTCCTGGACCGGGCCTTCGAGACCTACACCCGGTGGCTGGAGCCGATGCAGGCCTTCTTCCGCGAGCTGTTCCCCCACCAGCCCGGAGACTCGGACTTCGTGTACCGCTCGACGATCCGGGCCAAGGCGTGCGACACGCTCCGGGGCCTCCTGCCCGCAGCCACGCGGTCGAACGTGGGCATCTTCGCCACCGGCCAGTCGTACGAGCAGCTCCTGCTGCGGATGCGGGCCCACTCCCTGGAGGAGGTCCGGGCGTACGGCGACCTGATGCTGGCGGAGCTTCGGAAGGTCATCCCGGCGTTCCTCCGCCGAGTCGACCAGCCGGACCGGGGCGGGGCGTGGTCGGGGTACCTGGCCACGGTCCGGGAGGAGACGGCCGCGGTGGCCGCCGAAGCCGTGGCCCGCGTTCCGCCGGAGCCCAGGCCGCTGGTGGCGCTCACCGACTTCGACCCCGGAGGCGAGGTGGCGGTGGTGGCCGCGGCCCTGTACGCCGGAACCGACCTCCCGGACGACCAGCTCCTCGACCTGGCCCGCCGCATGCCCACCGAGGAGCGGGAGCGGGTCCTGCGGGCGTACGTGGGCGAGCGCACGAACCGCCGCCACAAGCCCGGGAGGGCCTTCGAGCGCACCGGGTACAGGTTCGACGTCCTGTGCGACTACGGGGCCTTCCGGGACCTCCAGCGCCACCGCCTCCTGACGATCGAGTGGCAGCGGCTGTCACCGGCACACGGGTTCCACATGCCGCTCGAGGTGGTGGACGCCGGCGCCGAGGGCGACTGGGTCCGGACCATGCGCGAGTCCGAGGCCCTGTACCGGAACGTGGCCGAACGGGCCGGGGACGAGGCCGCCTCCTACGCGGTGGCCATGGCCTACCGGATCCGCTTCGTGATGCAGATGAACGCCCGAGAGGCCATGCACGTCATCGAGCTCCGCACCACCCCGCAGGGCCACCCGGTGTACCGGGAGGTGGGCCAGGAGATGCACCGGTTGATCGCCGAGGAGGCGGGCCACCGGGCCATCGCCGACGCCATGCGCTTCGCCGACCACTCCCGGGTGGAGCTCGAGCGGCTGGAGGCCGAGCGGCGGTCCGAGGCCAAGCGTCGGGCCCTGGGAAGCGCGTGAGCCGCCAGGCCACCACGCTGGCGGCGCTGGCGGCGATCGCGGCGGCCGGCGCGGCCCTGTCCGCGGGCGCCTGGCTCCTGCTGTGGCGGCAGTGGCGGGCCCGCCGGAGGCGCCACGCGGGGGATTTGACTCGGGAAGGTTCGTCCTCTAGGAACGACGATGGCAAGGAGGCCGATTGAGACGGTTCGTCAGCTCGCCGCTGTTCCTGGTCGCCGCCGCGTGCTTCTTCCTGCCGTTCATCACGGTGGCCTGCGCCTTCAACTTCGGCGAGCAGTTCGAGGACCTGGGGCTCCCGGGAGGGATCCCCGAGGAGTGCACGAAGACCACGGTCACCGGGTTCCAGCTGGTCACCGCCGACAGCCCCGACATCCCCCAGGAGTGCCTCCAGGAGTTCGACCAGCCCATCCCCGACATCCAGCAGCCCGACCAGGACCAGCCCGGGAGGGCCTGGGCCCTCACCGCCTTCGCCGCGGCCGTGGGCGGGATCGGCCTCAGCCTGCTGCGCCGGCCTGCCGGAGCCATCGCCTCCGTGGCGCTCGGGGTCCTCGGAGCGGTGGCTCTGGTGATCCTGCGAGCCAGCGCGGCGCCGGACATCCCCCGGGAGGTGGGAGCGTTCATCGAGGTCCGGACGGAGTACGGGTTCTGGCTCTCGCTGGCCTTCTTCGCCCTGGCCACCGCGTGGGGCGTCTACCGGCTGGTAAGCGAGGGGGTGCGAGCCGCTCCCCCCTCGGGCGACGCGGGGTTCGGCGCGCCGTCACCCCCGCCGCCGGTGGCCCCACCGCCTCCGGGACCTCCCGAGGAGCCGCCCGCCGGCTAGGAGGAGCCGCCCTTGCCGGCGGCCATCCTCTGCTTCTCCTCCTCCACCAGCACCCGGCGCAGGACCTTCCCCACCATCGTCTCCGGCAGGGCGTCGCGGAACTCGACGTGCTTGGGGGCGCGGTAGCCGGTCAGGCCGTGCTCCGGGTCCTTGCTCCACTCCCGGATCTCCGCCTCGGTGGCGCCCTGGCCCTCCTTGAGCACGACGAACGCCTTCACGGCCTCGCCGGTCTTGTCGTCGGGTATCCCCACCACGCACACCTTCTGCACCTTGGGGTGGCGGTACAGGACCTGCTCCACGTCGGTGGGGTACACGTTGAACCCGGACACGATGATCATGTCCTTCTTCCGGTCGACGATCGAGAAGTACCCCTCCTCGTCCACCTTGGCGATGTCGCCGCTGTGGAGCCACCGGATCCCGTCCTTGTGGACCCGGATCATGTCCTCGGTCTCCTCCGGCTTGTTCCAGTAGCCCTTCATGATCTGGGGCCCCGCCATGCACAGCTCGCCTTCCTGGCCGGGGCCGACCTCCTTCTCCGGGTCGTCGAGGTCCACGATCTTGCAGTCGGTGTCGGGGATCGGGAGCCCGATCGAGCCGAACTTGCGCTTGCCGTAGATCGGGTTGATGTGGGTCACGGGCGAGGTCTCGGTGAGCCCGTAGCCCTCCACCAGGCGCCCGCCGGTGATCCCCTCGAACTTCTCGGCCACGGCCACGGGGAGCGGAGCGGCGCCCGAGAAGCAGGCCCGGATCGAGCTCAGGTCGTAGTCCTTCGACTCCGGCGACTCGTTGATGGCGATGTAGATCCTGGGCACGCCGGGGAAGAACGTCGGCTTCTCCTTCTGCACCGCCTTCAATGCCATCTCCAGCTCGAACCGCGGGAGCAGGATGAGCTTCCCGGCGAGGGACATCCCCACCCCCATCACCGCCTGGAGCCCGTAGGAGTGGAAGAAGGGGAGGACGCACATCATGGCTTCCTTGCCGACCTCGGCGTCCGTGAACCAGGCCGCCGTCTGCCGGACGTTGGAGAGCATGTTGTAGTGGGTGAGCATGGCTCCCTTGGAGAGGCCGGTCGTCCCTCCCGTGTAGACCAGGGCGGCGACGTCCTCCTTCGCATCCACCTCCGCCGCCGGGACGTCGGGGTACGAGCCCTTCATGAGGTTCGCCCACCAGAGCACGTCGGCATCGGCCGGCACCGGGGGCCAGGATCGGCCCTGCTCCTTCGCCTCCTGCTTGAACTTCAGCGGTGCGAGCACGTTGAGCGGGAACCGCATGTAGTCCGTGAGCTTCGTGACGATGACCTCACGGACCGAGACCTCGTCCTGGAT
>JBOGVZ010000052.1:0-24932 GCA_050692985.1 Actinomycetota bacterium | reverse complement strand
ATGGTGACCCGTCTCGAGGAGCGAGAACGTACCGAGCGGCTGAACGCTCGCCGGCACCTCACGCGAGCCGCGCGGCGGCTGAACCAGGAGTACTTCGAAGGGCGCCTGTCCTGGCGGTCGATCCGCTACGTGAGCAACCAGAACGACCGGTTCGGCTCCTGCACGCCCGAGGACGGCACTATCCGGATCTCCCATCGGGTGGCCGACTATCCGGTCTGGGTCCGCGAGTACATCGTCCTCCACGAGCTGGCTCACCTGGATGAGCCCGCCCACACGCCGCGCTTCTGGCGTCTGGTCGACCGCTACCCCTTCGCCGAGCGGGCCCGAGGGTTCCTGATCGCCAAGGGCTGGGAGGAGTAGCGGTCAGCCAGCAGGCAAGGTCCCGTACAGGCGGTCGCCGAAGTCGCCAAGGCCGGGGAGGATGTAGCCCAGGTCGTTGAGCTCCCGGTCCAGGGCCCCGGCGAAGATCGGGACCTCCGGAAAGGCCTCCTCCATGGCCCGAACCCCCTCCGGGGCGGCCACCACGCACACCAGCCGGAGCGAGGCCGGGTCCCGCGACAGGATCGACGCCGACGCCCGGACGGCGGATCCGCCGGTGGCCAGCATGGGATCGAGGAGGAGGGCATGGTTGCCGACCAGCTCGGGCAGCTTCTCGTAGTACGAGGTGGGTTGGAGGGTCCGATCGTCTCGCTCGAGACCGATGTACCCCACCGACACGCCGGGGAAGGTGTCCGTCACCGCCTCCAGCATCCCCAGGCCCGCTCGGAGGATGGGGATCGCCACCAGGTCCCCCGCCAGGTGGCGGCCGGTGGTCGCCTCCAGCGGCGTGACCACCTCCCGGTCCATCGTGGGGAGGTCCCGGGTGGCCTCCAGGATCACGGCCAGCGTCAGGCGGCGGGTGAGCGCGCGGAACACCGCGGGTGGCGTGGACCGCTCCCGGAGGGTGGCCAGCAGGTGCCCGGCCAGCGGGTGGTCCACGACGGTGAGCGTCACGGCCCTATCGTGGCACGGGAGGACGGGCGCCCTCCACGGCGGGCTATCCCTTCCGTCTGGCTTGCCTGCGTTGACGCCGGAGGCTCACCCGGACGACAATCAGCCGGGACCCGGCGCGGGGAAGCGCCGGACGGACAGGGAGGGGAAGCCTATGCGTATCCGTTCTGCCAGACTGCTCGCCCTCGCCGCGGCCGCGGCCCTGGCGACAGCCGCCTGCGGGGGCGCCACGCCCACGCCGCGGGGCGACACCGACGGGGACACCGCAAGCGACGTCCGCGTGGGGATGGCCCTGGACGTGGGGGGCCTGGGCGACAAGTCCTTCAACGACGCGGCGAACCGGGGCCTCCAGCGGGCCATCGAAGAGGGGCTGGTCTCGGAGGAGAACACCGAGCTGCTCGAGACCAACCAGACGGGATCGAACCGCGACGAGAACATCACCACGCTGGCGGACCAGGGGTTCGACCTGGTGGTCGGGGTCGGTTTCGCCTTCTCCGAGCACGTGGCGGAGCTTGCTACCGACTTCCCCGACGCGAACTTCGCCATCATCGACGGCTTCGCCAGCTTCCTGGCGGAGAACGACAACGTGGTGGACCTGACCTTCAAGGAGCACGAGGGATCGTTCCTGGTGGGAGCGGCGGCCGGCATGACGACCGAGGCGAACATCGTTGGGTTCCTGGGCGGTCAGGAGGGCACCGGGCTCATCGAGAAGTTCCAGGCCGGGTTCGAGGCCGGCGTGGCCGAGACCTGCGCCGACTGCGAGGTGCTGGTGGAGTACATCGGTGACTCCACGCAGGCCTTCGTCGACCCCACCCGGGGAGAGATCCTGTCGGAGAAGATGTACGACGGCGGCGCCGACGTCATCTACCACGCCGCCGGGCAGTCCGGGTTGGGCCTGTTCAAGGAGGCGGTGGAGCAGGGGCCCGACGCCCTGGCCATCGGCGTCGACTCCGACCAGTACCTCACCGCCAGCCCCGAGGAACAGCAGCACATCATCACCTCGATGCTGAAGCGGGTGGACACGGCGGTGTTCGAGGCCATCAGGGCCCAGGTCGAGGGGACGTTCGAGCCCGGCGCCCAGGTCTTCGGGCTGGCCGAGGAGGGCGTGGACTACGCCGACAGCAACCCCGACCTGCTGACCGAGGACATCCAGGCCAGGCTGGATGAGCTGAAGGAGGCGATCATCAACGGCGAGATCACCGTTCCAGAGGCGCCCTAGGGCTCGGGGATGACCTCGAGCGGGACCACCGGCGACGGAGCGGGGCGCGAAAGCGCCCCGCTCGTCGTCATGGAGGGCATCACCAAGCGGTTCCCCGGTGTGGTGGCCAACGATGACATGGATCTGACCCTGGAGGAGGGTGAGATCCACGCCCTGGTGGGTGAGAACGGCGCCGGGAAGTCCACGCTCATGCGAGTCCTGTACGGGCTGTATCCCCCCGACGAGGGTCGCATCGTGGTCCGGGGCAACGCGGTGAAGGTGACCTCCCCCCGGGCGGCCATCGCCCTGGGGATCGGGATGGTGCACCAGCACTTCGTGTTGGTCGACGAGTTCACCGTCACCGAGAACATCGTCCTGGGAGCCGAAGGGGGAATGCTGCTGGACCTGGGCGACGCGGAGAAGCGGGTGCGGGAGCTGGCCACCGGCTACGGCTTTGCCGTGGATCCCAGGAAACGGGTAGACGACCTCTCCGTGGGAGAGGAGCAGCGCGTCGAGATCCTCAAGGCCCTGTACCGGGGGATCGACCTGCTGATCCTGGACGAGCCCACAGCGGTCCTGACCCCCGCCGAGACGCTGGAGCTGTTCCACAACCTCCGCAGGCTCAGGGACGACGGGAAGACCGTGGTGTTCATCAGCCACAAGCTCGACGAGGTGCTGGAGATCGCCGACCGCATCACGGTCCTCCGCCGGGGGAAGGTGGTCGGGGAGACCACCCCGGCGGAGACGAGCAAGGCCGCCCTGGCCGAGATGATGGTGGGCCGTCCGGTGCTGTTCCGGCTGGAGAAGCCGGAGGTGGGGGCGGGGGAGCCGATCCTGCGGCTCGAGAGGCTCAGCGTGGGGGACCGCCTGCACGACGTGGACCTGGAGGTCCGGGCGGGGGAGATCCTGGGTGTGGCCGGGGTCGAGGGCAACGGCCAGCTGGCATTGGTGGAGGGGGTGGTGGGACTCCGGCAGCCGGGCGCCGGCCGGATCATCCTCGAGGGCGCGGACCTGGCCGGGCTGTCCGTGGCCCAGATCCGCCGCCGGGGCGTCGCGTACGTCCCGGAGGATCGCCACGACCGCGGGCTGGTGCTGGACATGACCCTGTGGGAGAACACCGCCCTGGGCCGCCAGTCCCGCCGCGGGTTCTCCTCGCGGCTGGGGATCCTGCTGATCCGCAAGATCAAGGAGCTGGCCACCCGGCTGATCAAGGCCTTCGACGTCCGGGCCCGGTCGATCGCCGTGGAGGCGGCCACGCTGTCGGGAGGGAACCAGCAGAAGCTGATCCTGGCCCGCGAGCTGGAGGGCGAACCGAGGCTGCTGGTGGCTCACCAGCCGACGCGGGGGTTGGACGTGGGGGCCATCGAGTTCGTGTGGCGCCAGATCCTGGAGCAGAAGGGGGCCGGGCGGGCCGTTCTCCTGGTCTCCGCGGAGCTGGAGGAGATCTACGAGCTCTCGGACCGCATCGTGACGATCTACGACGGACGGATCACCGGTGAGTTCGCGCCGGATGCCGCTCCGGAGGAGATCGGCATCGGGATGACCGGCGGGCGGGTCCCGGCAGAGGCCGGCTGATGGCCGTCGAGACCGCGCCGGCGCCGGCCCCGGCCGGGCCCAGCGTGGTCCGGACCCGGCCTCCGTGGCTCGACACCCTGGCCACGCAGGCGGTGGCCCTGGTCAGCGCGTTCCTGTTCGCCGGTCTCACCGGAGCGCTGATCATCGCGGCGTACGGGGAGAATCCGCTGTTCGTGTACTCGACGATGTGGCAGTTCTCGACCGCCCGACCCCAGGACTTCGCCAGGGTCCTGGAGAACGCCACGCCGCTGATCTTCTCCGGGCTGGCGGTGGCGGTGGCCTTCAAGGCCGGCATGTTCAACATCGGGGTCGAGGGCCAGTACTACGTGGCCATGGTCACCGCCGCATCCGCGGCCGTCTTCCTCGACTTCCTCCCCGGCCCGGTGCACCTGGCGGCGGTGGTCCTGGCGGCCACGATGGGGTCGATGTTCTGGGCGGCCATACCCGCGGTCCTGAAGGTGAAGACCGGAGCCCACGAGGTCGTGACCACGATCATGCTGAACGGGATCGCCGTCAGCCTGCTGGCCTGGGCCCTGCTGAACCCGCTCAGAACCTCCGAGACCGGCCTGGTCGACCTGCGGACCGACCGGTTCCCCGAGAGCGCCCTGATGCCCAGCCTGGCGTCGTCCTTCCGGCTCGAGCAGCACATCCCCCCGTCGGTCCACTTGACCTGGCTCTTCCCACTGGCCCTGGTGGCCTGTGTCGGGGTGTGGTTCCTGCTGTACCGGACGCGGCTGGGCTACGAGGTCCGCGCCGTGGGGACCTCGGCCGGCTCGGCCGAGGCCGGCGGGATCTCGATCGGGGCCACCCAGATCAAGATCTTCCTGATCTCGGGCTTCCTGGCGGGGTTCGTGGGCCTCAACCACATCCTGGGGGACGCCGGCTTCCTGGGCGTGAACTACGAGACCGCCCTGGGGTTCACCGGCATCGCCGTGGCGTTCCTGGGTCGGAACCATCCCGCGGGGATCGCCCTGGCCGCCATCCTCCTGGGGATCATGACCCGCGGGGAGGACGGGCTGGCCGTGTCGACCGAGCTTCCCAGGGAGATCGTGATCATCCTGGAGGGCCTGCTGATCCTGTCGGTGGTCATCGCCTACGAGATCTCCCGGCGGGTGCTGCTCCGGCGGCGCCAGCGCCAGGTGCGAGCGGAGGAAGGAGCCGACAGTGCCGCTGCTTGACCTGGGCGCGGCCTTGGCCATCGCCTTCTCCTTCTTCACGATCATCTACCTGACCGGCCTGGGCGGCCTGTTCAGCGAGCGTTCCGGGATCGTGAACATCGGGCTGGAGGGCCTGATGATCGTGGGCACGGTCATGGGTTCCTGGGGCTCGATCCGGTGGGGGCCCGTGGTGGGGCTGCTCGTGGGCGCCGGGGCGGGTGTGCTGTTCGCCATGGTCCACGCCCTGGCCACGGTCACGTTCCGCGTGGACCACATCGTGTCCGGGGTGGTCATCAACCTGGTGGCGGTCGGGCTGGCCCGGTTCCTGTCCTCGAACTTCTTCGGGTCGGCCACCCAGTCCACGTCGGGGGTGCCCACGCTGGGGAAGATCAGCATCCCGCTGCTCGAGTCGATCCCCTGGGGGTTGGGGCGGGCCTTCGAGCGGCTGTCGCCGATCACCATCGTGGCGTTCCTGATGGCGATCCCCATCCTGTTCGTGCTGAACCGAACCAGGTTCGGCCTGCGGCTGCGCTCCGCGGGCGAGAACCCCGAGGCCACCCGCACCCTGGGGGTCCGGGTCAAGCCGCTCCGGTACGCCGGGGTGGGGATCTCCGGGCTGCTGGCCGGGTTCTCCGGTGCCTTCCTGGCCATCGAGGTCAACCAGCTGTACCAGGAGGGACAGACCCAGGGACTGGGGTTCATCGCCCTGGCCGCCCTGATCCTGGGGAACTGGAAGCCGCTGCGGGTGATGGCCGGGGCCATGCTGTTCGGCTTCGCCGCCGCGGTGCCGCTTCGCCTGAGCAGCTACCTCCAGGACATCCCGATCTGGCCCGGGGTGCATTTCGGCATCCCCGAGCAGTTCATCCGGATGATCCCCTTCATCGTGACGATCGTGGCCATCGCCGGGTTCGTCGGGCGGGTCCGTCCCCCCGCCGCGGCCGGCAAGGCCTACGAGGGCGGCGGCACCCTGTAGGGGAAGAGGGGCGGCGCAGCGACCGCGCGGGCCAAGCGGAGCAACGTGTGCGGCCGCGATCCTGACCCGACCCGCCTCTGTCTCGGGAGCGGCCCGGGCCCGCGCGGTCGTGAAAGCCCCCCGCTCGGGAATGGGCCGGGCCGCCGCTACTGGGGGATGGTCGGTGTCAGCTCGACGATCACGCAGGACGACTTCCACTTGTCGATGGCGTCCTGCGGCGGGCCGTGGCGGTCCCGGCGTCGGTCGGCCAGGACGGCGGCCAGGCCGCCCCACTCGGGGTCGTCGGGCTCGATGAGCCGGACCGCGGCGTGGAACCTGCCCTGGCGAGTGTCCCGGTACTTGTGCCGGGTCACCACCACGAGCTCGGGGGCGTCGGGGAGGCCGGGGATCTGCTGCTCGCCGGCCCCGGGGTCGGAGGTGTGGAGGAGGTAGATCCGGCCCTGCTGGTAGGCGAACCACACGGGCACGGCCCGGTCGCGTCCGTTCATCTCCTGTCCCACCCAGATCACGTCGGACTTCCGAAGGGCGTCCTCGATCTCCTTGGGCAGCTTCTGGGGCGCCGCCGACAGCAGGACCTGGCACTCCACCTGGCCCTGGACCTCGCCGTCGACCAGGAACGAGGCCGCGTACACCCCCAGCTCGTCGAGCACCGCGTCGGCGACCGAGTCCCTGACGATGGTCAGGTCCATCTGCCCCGGCATGTACCGGACCGTCTGCTTCGAGGCGTGGGCCTTCTTCCCGGATGGGGCGATGAGCTCGAACCACTCGTTCACGTAGCCCTGGGGTGCCTTCCAGTACCGGACCACGGTGAACGGCAACGCGCGGCCGGGAATGGAGATCGTGTACAGCAGGGGCTGGCCGCCTTCTCCCTCGGCCTCGAAGATCCGGTTGTCCAGGACGTTCGCGAAGACCAGCTCCGCCTTGGGCACGGCCGGAGGATAGCAGAGGCTCCGGAACGGATGCCGCCGGGTCTACCGACCCGGGTCGGCCGGCTCCGAGGGTGTTCTCCTCGGCCCGATGCCCTCCGCGTTGGCCCGGGCCCGGGCCAACGTGAACCCGACCCTGTTCCCCATGACCAGCCTCCCGGTCCGGCCCTAAGCGTTCAGGCCATGCGGGCCAGCCACAGGGTGGGCTCCTCGAGCTCCGGCATCGACGGCAGGGCCTCCGGTGCTTCCCACATCCGGGCCAGGGTCCGGGCGTCGGTGAGCTCGGCCACCCGGTCGCAGAACGAGCGACCCAGCCGGTACTGCTCCATCTTGAGGTCGATCCCCAGGAGCCGCTCCACGGCCCGCTCGTCCTGGCTCCGCTCTTCGTGCCGCCGCCGCTGGGCCTCGTCGATCCGGTCGAACGAGGGGAGGATCCGCCGCCCCACCGCGGCCATGGTGTGGTCGGCGTGCCCCTCCGCCGCGGCCATGAACGCCTGGACCCGTCGGAGCAGGAGCCGCTGCTCCTCGTTGAGCGTGCCGCCGAGCAGGTCCCCCGGTTGCCCCAGCGCCTCGGACAGCCGCTGGGGGTCCGACAGGTCCAGGCCGTCCAGCCGCTCCTCCAGCGCCGCCAGGTCGAACTCGATCCCCTCGGCCACCTCGCGGAGCAGTCCCAGGAAGTGCTCGCGGACCCACGGCTGCCCGAGCTGGAACGCGTGGGCCGTCTCGTGCAGCGCCACCCAGGCCCGGAACTCGACCGGATCCAGGCTCCACTCCCGCTCGAACCCCTCGATGTTGGGCATCACGAACAGCAGGGCGGGCTCGCCCTTGCGGGGCATGGGGAGCTCGAACTGCCCCAGGACCCGCTGGCCCAGGGCGCCCAGGACCACTCCCACCTGCGCCCCCATCAGCAGGGGGGCCATCCGCTCCATGAGCGCGTCGAGCATGCCCTGGCTCCCCTCGGGTGCCTCCCGGCGCTGGGCCTCGGCCAGGGCCTTCCCCAGGCGCTCGGCGCCGGGCTCGAACAGGCCCTGGAGGCCCCGCACGTTGGCCTCCACCCAGGCGGCCCGGCGGACGGTCCGGACCCTGGTCACGTCGGGGGGCGGCGCCAACGCGGTGAGGTCGGCCACCGCGAGCTCGGCCATCCGGACGTCCTGCTCCAGCCCCTGCCGAACCCCCTCGGTGGGCTCGGGATCGTCCCGGCCCCACGAGGCCGTGGCGATCCCCACCTGCCTGGCCAGCTCCCAGTTGACCGGGCCCGCACCCGACAGCAGCACCCGTTGGATCTCCCGCAGCAGCGGGACGTCGGCGAAGGCCTCGGGGCCCGGGGTCGGCTCGTCCGGCGTTCGGTCCACGACCCTATTATCGGACCATCGTGCGGATCCGCCGGGCCCGGGAGGAAGACCTGCGGGCGCTGGCGGGCATCTTCGCCCGGGCGGCCACCTACCTGGTCGAGCGATACCGGCCCGAGCAGGTGGGGGTGTTCTCGGTGGAGCCCGAGGAGCGGCTGCCGGTGTACCGGCACCTGCTGGGCACCGGGGCCGTGTTCGTGGCGGAGGATCCCGAGCCGGTGGGGTTCTCCGCCGCGGTGATCCGCGATGGGACCTGGTTTCTGTCGCAGCTGTGGGTGCTCCCGGAGCGCCACGCCAGCGGGATCGGCTCGATGCTCCTGGACGAGGCCCTGGCGTGGGGCCGGGGATGCCGGGTGTTCAGCGTGGTGTCCTCGCCCCATCCGGCCGCCCAGCTGATGTACCTCCGGGCCTCGATGTTCCCGCTGTGGGTGGAGCACGAGATGACCGGCAGCGATCTCCCCGTGGCCGAGCCCCCCGAGGGCATCGAGCCGATCCAGGAGGCGGACCAGGGCTGGGTCACCGAGCTGGACCGGGAGGTGCGGGGCATCGCCCGTCCCGAGGACCACGCGTTCTGGCGGTCGAACGCTCGGGGGTTGTCCCTGCGACGGGGAGGACACCGGGCCGGCTACGTGTACGTGTGGCCCAACGGCAAGGTGGGGCCGGGAGCGGTCCGGGACCCCACCGACACGCCGATGCTGATCCGGGCCGCCCGCCACCTGGCCGGGGGACCGGCCACCTTCGCCGTGCCATCCACGAACTGGGCGGCGATCGGAGAGCTGGTCCGCTCGGGCTTCTCCCCGTTCGGGTCGACCACGTTCATGGCAAGCCGGGGCCTGGGTGACGGGAGCCGCTACCTCTCCGGGGGCGGCGCGCTGGGGTAGTTCGCCCTTCCCGGCGGCCCCGGTACAATCTGGCGACCATGGCGTCCTTCCCCAGCGCGCCTCCGGGCGCCCGCGCGCGATGAAGCGCGCCGACCTGGCCATCGACCTCGGCACGGCGAACACCCTGGTGTTCCAGGAGGGCGCGGGCATCGTGTTCAACCAACCCACCGTCGTGGCCATCGAGACCCCCACCGGTGCGGTGCTGGCGCTGGGCGAGGAGGCCTGGGAGATGATCGGCCGGACGCCCGCCCGGATCGTGGCGGTGCGGCCCCTCCGCCGGGGAGCCATCACGGACTACGAGGTCACCGAGCAGTTGATCCGCCTGATCCTCCGGCGGATGGGCGTCGGCCGGTTCTCGCGCCCCAAGGTGTTGATCTGCGTCCCGTCGGCGATCACCGAGGTGGAGCGCCGGGCCGTGCGGGATGCCACGACCTCCGCCGGCGCCCGCTCGGTGTTCCTGGTCGAGGAGCCGATGGCCGCGGCCATCGGCGCCGGGCTGCCGATCCATGAGCCGCTGGGGAACCTGATCGTCGACGTGGGGGGCGGCACCACCGAGGTGGCCATGCTGTCGATGGGCGGCATCATCAGCCAGCGGGCGATCCGGGTGGGGGGGTTCGACATGGACGACGCCGTGCAGCTCTACGTCCGCCGCCAGTACGGGCTGGCCATCGGCGAGCGGACCGCCGAGCGGGTGAAGATCGCCACCGGCTCGGCCTATCCCTCCGCGGAGGCCGCGTCCGCGGCGATCCAGGGCCGGGAGATCGCTACCGGGTTGCCCAAGGGGGTGGAGATCTCCCCGGAGGAGATCCGAGGGGCCCTGGCGGAGTCCGTCAACGCGATCGTGCTGTCCACCCGGGACACGCTGGCCGAGAGCGACCCGGAGCTCGGCCACGACGTCCTGGAGCGGGGGATCTTCCTCACCGGCGGGGGGGCGCTCCTCCACGGACTCGACATGCGCATCGCCCAGGAGTGCGAGGTGCCGGTGCACCTCACGGATCAGCCCCTGGAGACCGTCGTCCTGGGGGCCGGCCGGTGCCTGGAGCTCCTGGCCGAGTCCTCCCAGCTGTTCGCGGCGACCCCCTGGCTGCGGTGACGTTCTCGATCGTCGGCGCGGACCTGGAGGCGGGCGACTGGGGCGTGGCCGTGGCCTCCAAGTTCCCGGCGGTCGGCGTGGTGGTCCCGTGGGCCCGGGCCGGCGTGGGGGCGGTGGCCACCCAGTCGTGGGCCAACACCTCGCTGGGGTTCCGCGGCTTGGACCTCATGGAGAGCGGCCTGGCGGCCGGGGAGACGATGGAGCGGTTGCTGGCGGAGGACGACGGCCGCGAGCAACGGCAGGTGGGGATGGTGGACGGCCGGGGGTCGGCGGCCACCTTCTCCGGGCAGGAGTGCACCCCGTGGGCGGGAGGAACCACCGGAGAGGGCTTCGCCGGCCAGGGCAACATCCTGGTGGGCCCGGGGGTGTTGGACGCCATGGTCGAGGCCTACCGGGGCACCGACGGCGACTTGGTGGACCGCCTGCTGGCCGCGCTGGTGGCGGGGGACCGCGCCGGCGGGGATCGCCGCGGCCGGCAGTCCGCCGCCCTGGTGGTGGTCCGCGAGCGGGGCGGGTACGGCGAGTACACCGACCGCTACGTGGACCTCCGGGTGGACGACCATCCCGACGCCACCACCGAGCTGGCCAGGATCTTCGAGGCCTACGACCGCGAGGTCCTGATCCGCAACGACCCGCTGCTGGAGGCCACCCCCGAGCTGGTCGGGGAGCTCCAGCGCCGACTGCGCGCCCTGGGCCGCTGGGACGGAGCTCCGACCGGCGCCTACGACGAGGCCACCCGGGCGGCCATCGGCGGGTTCGCCGGGGAGATCAACCTGGAGGGGAAGCTGCGGGACGACGACCTGGTGTACGAGTCGCTGGTCCGGGAGATCCGCGACGTGACCCCGGAGATCCCCTAGGAGCCCAGGTACTTGTCGATCTGAAGCTTCACCAGCAGCCCCAGCGCCGTCAAGGCGCCGACCCCCAGCAGGGCCACGAAGGTGATCGTCACCACGATCCGCAGGACCGACAGCAGGCGCGGGGGGCGCTCGTCGGGGATGGCCTGCGGCTGAAGGATGAACGCCTCCTCGGCGGCCGTCTCGACCGGTCGGTCGGGCCCGGTCGGCTGGAAGGATTCCCGAAGCGTGAGCGGGCGTGGCTTGGCCGGCCGGTCGGGACGGCGGGCCGTCGGTGGCGTCGAGGCCCACCACACCACCGCCGCCGACAGCGCGGCGGCGACCAGGAGGATGATCACCGTCTCCATCGCCTGCCCCGAGTGTAAAGTGACCCGACGAAATGCGAGCCGGGCCCGGTGAACCTTTCCCCACCGGCGGTGTCCCCGAACCACCCTCCTCCCACGGCCGGTGGCGGGCGCTGCTGGCTTCGGCCCCCGTGGCCGTCCTCCTGCTGTGCCTGTACCTGGTACCCCTCCCGCTGTTCGTGGAGGCGCCGGGGCCGTCCCGAGACGTCCTGCCCCGGATCGACGTGGACGGCGCCCCGACGTACCGGACCGAGGGCCGGCTCCTGCTGACGACCGTGAACATCGGCAGGGTCTCGGCCGTGTACGCGATCGGAGCGTGGCTCGACCCGGCGGCCACCCTGGTCCCCGAGCGGGACATCGTGCCGCCCGGTCGCACGGACCGGGAGTTGGAGCAGCTCTCGCTCTCCCAGATGGACTCGAGCAAGATCGCCGCCGTGGCGGCGGCCCTCCGCCGGGTCACCGACTACCCCCGGGACCGGGGTCGAGGCGTCCTGGTGCAGGCGGTGTTCGCGCAGACGCCGGCCGCCACGAAGCTGTTCGCCGGGGACCTCATCCTGGCGGCAGACGGCCGGGCGGTCCGCGACCCCGAGCACCTGCGGTCCCTGATCCGGGCCGCCGGAACCGAGCGGAGCCTGCGGCTGGCCGTGATGCCCGTGGAGGGAGGGGAGCGTCGCCGGGTCGAGATCCGGCCGGCCCGGTTCCCGGGCGAGGAGGATCCCATCATCGGGATCGTCCCCGTGGCCAACTTCCCGTTCCACGTGCTCATCGCCAGCGGCCAGATCGGGGGTCCGTCGGCCGGGCTGATGTGGGCGTTGGGCCTGGTCGACCTCCTCACGCCCGGGGACCTCACCGGCGGTCGCACGATCGCCGGCACGGGCGAGCTCGACCTCGAGGGAGGGGTCCACGGGATCGGTGGGATCCGCCTGAAGATCCGGGCGGCGGCAGACGCGGGGGCCCGGGTGTTCCTCCTTCCGCGCGACAACCTCGAGGAGGCCCGCGGGGCGGACGAGGGCATCCTCCTGGTCCCGGTGGCCACGCTGGACGAAGCGGTCGGGTTCCTGGAGCGAGAAATTTCCTCCCGGAACGATCACAATCGAAATCAGGGATGAGCTCCGCCATGACCGGCCCCCTCTTGTTCGCCGCCCACCTGTTCGCGCTGCTCATCTCCCTGGGAGCGGCGCTGGCGCTGGCCCGCGAGCGGGGCCGGGGTGGGGTGGTCCGGTGGTTGGGGGCCGCGGGATTCCTGACCCTGGCCGCGGCGGAGGCGTACCACGGCGCCGGGTTCGCCGTGGATGCCGACTCCTCGGCCGTCCTGATGCGGACCGCCGGGTTCGCCCTGGTCCTGGGAGCGTCCCTGCTCCCGTTGGGTCGGCGGGAGGGCGTGCCCGCCGTCGTCGCGGTCCCGGCCGGCCTGGTCCCTCCCGCCGCCCTGGCCGCGCTTGCCGGCGCCGTGGCGGGGTGGCGGCGCCGTCACCAGCGGAGCGGGTCGTGGCTTGGGGTGGGCCTGGTCCTGCTGGGTGCCTCGGACGCGGCGCTGGCCGTCGGTCGCGACTGGGACCTGGCCGCCTCGCACGGGCTCCGCGTGGCCGGGTACCTGGCCATCGCCAGGTTCGTGGTGGCGCTGACCCGCCAGAGCGTCCGCTTCCGGTTCATGGTGGGGTTCTCTGCCCTGCTGGTGGCGGTGATCCTGGTGGTGGCCTCGGCGGTCAGCACCGTGGTCGACCGGAACCTGCGGTCCCAGACCCTGTCGCGCCTGCGGAGCCAGGCCCAGGAGGCCAACGTCCAGGTGGATCAGCTCGCCGGCACGAGCTCGAACACCCTGGTGGCGATCTCCGGGATCTTCGAGGGGCACCTCCGCCGGGGCGACCCGGTCCCCGGAGTGTCCAACCTTCACAGCAGCCTGTTCTCCCAGCTCGGCTTCCTGATGTTCATCGACCGGGACCGGCAGTTGCTGGGCCTGGACGGGCTCGACGAAGAGACCGCGTTGGAGCTGGTGGGCGGTCAGGTGGTGAGCTCGGCCCTGCGGACCGGAGGGGTGAAGACCTCGCTCGACGATCTCCAGGCCTCCCGGTCGCTGGCGCTGGTCGCCGCCTTCGGCGTGACGGACGAGCGTGGCCGCGTCGTGGGGGTGGGGATCGCCGGAAGCCTGCTCACGTCGGAGTTCCTGGAGCGGCTGGCGGTCACCGGGGAGCAGGCCAGGGCCATCGCCTACCTGGGTTTCCGGGGCCGCTCCCCGATCCCGGTGGCCCGGGCCGGGGAGCCGCCGGGGCCGGAGGGCGAGCAGCCGATCGCCCCCGAGGTGCTGACGGCGACGTTCCGGCGGTTCCTGGAGGGAGGAGGGGCCGAGGGCCGGATCCTGGAGATCGGAGGCGTCCAGCACTTCGCCGCGCTGGCACCGCTCCGGCGCTCGAACGGGAGCGATGTGGGCCTCCTGGTGGTGGCCGAGCCCACCACGGTCCTGGCCGCCACCCAGCGAGAGGTCACCCAGGTGCTGTTCCTCCTGACCCTGGCCGTGGTGGCCCTGGCCGTGGTGGCCGCCGCCTTCGCCGCCCGGCGCATCACCCGGCCCCTGGTGGCCCTGACCTACGCCGCTCGTCGGGTCCGGGCGGGCGAGCTCGACGCCCGGGCCGAGGCCCGGGGCGAGGACGAGGTGGCCGATCTGGCCCACGCGTTCAACCGGATGACCGAGTCCGTGTCGGGGATGACGACGGAGCTGCGGGAAGCGGCCGCGGAGCAGACCCGCCTCCGGGCCCGGCTGGAGACCGTGGTGAACTCGATGGGCGACGGCCTGATCGCCGTGAACGACGTCGGCCGGGTCGTCACCTACAACCCGGCCGCCGGGACCCTGGTCGGGCTTCCACGCAGCCGGGTGGTCGGCAAGCCGCTCAAGGACGTCCTCCACGTGCGCGACTCGGCCGGACGGCCGGTGGGTGGAAGGCGGGCCGTGCCCACCGGCACCGCGTTCGTTCGCCGCCCGGACGGCGAGGACGTTCCGGTGGCCATCTCCTCCTCTCCGTTGATGGACGGCGCCGGCGAGCCGCTGGGCCGCGTGTACGTCCTCAGGGACATGAGTCGGGAGCACGAGGTCGAGCGGATGAAGAGTGAGTTCCTGTCGAACGTGTCCCACGAGCTCCGCACCCCGCTGACCCCGATCATCGGCTACTCGGAGATCCTCCACCGTCGCCAGGTCCCTAATCGCAAGGCCCGGGAGTTCGCCGGGGGGATCCTGGAGTCTGCCCGCCGCCTGGAGCGGATCGTGGCCATGCTGGTGGACTTCTCCGCCATCGAGGCGGGGCGGATGGCGGTGACGATGGAGAGCACTCCGATCCGGCCGATCGTCACCCGGGCCGTCGAGGCCTGGAGGGAGAGGAGCACTCGGCACCGGATCGTGACCCGGATCGGCCGCGGCCTCCCACCGGCCATGGTGGACGTGCCCCTGGTCAGCCGGATCCTCGACGAGCTCATCGACAACGCCGTCAAGTACTCGCCGGGTGGGGGAAAGGTCGTGGTGGCCGTGTCCCAGGAAGAGGTTGCTCGTCGCTCCGGACGGCAAGGGCGTATGCTACGCGTGGATGTGAGGGACCAGGGCATCGGCATCGAGCCGGAGGATATCGCCCGCATCTTCCAGGACTTTCGCCAGGTCGACGCCTCCGATACGCGCGCGTTCGGTGGCCTGGGCCTCGGTCTCGCGTTCGTGAAACGGGTGGTGGAGGCGCACGGGGGGACGATCTCAGCGGTGAGCGAGCCGGGCAAGGGCAGCGCGTTCAGCTTCACCATCCCCGCTGCCGATAGCAGGGGAAAGAGAACGCGATGAAGCGAAGCGTGGGACTCGTGGTGATGCTGGCGCTGCTGGCGGGCGCCTGCTCCCGCTCGGCCGGAGGGGGCGGGGCGGTCGGCGAGCTCGTGGCGCTGGGAGGCGTGGTGCAGCTCCTCCGGGGCGGCGACACGGTCACGGTCGACGGCGAGATGGCCCTCAGCCTCGGGGACGAGGTCCTGACCGACGACGGCCGAGCCAGGATCGCCCTCCCCGGCGACCAGGGCGTCGAGCTGGCTCCCGGGTCCAGGCTCCGCATGGGTGAAGGAGGGGTTCCCCACCTCGTCTCCGGCAGCGCCCTGGTCACGGCGGGCGAGGGCCTGGTGGTCCGGGCCAGGGAGGACATGGTGGAGGCCCGGGACGCCGTGTTCCGCCTGAGCGGGGACTACAACACGTCGGTGGGGGTGTACCGGGGCGCCGCCACGGTCGTGGATGCGGGCGCCGAGGTGCCCGCCCTCCGCGAGCTGGAGGTGGTGGCCGGGGACATCGTCCCCCGCGGTCCCCGTCCGCTGACCGTGCGTCCCAACGATCCGTGGGACGCCCGCCTCCTGGGTTCGGCCATCGACGTCGGCCTGGGCATCCAGCGGCTGGAGCGGGGCCTGGCCGGCCAGCTTCGGACCGCGCAGGGACGGGAAGCGGTGGCCCAGGTCCTCCGCGGTGACTTCTCCCGCTCGGCCCTCCAGGAGCTGCTTCGGGGAGCCGATCCGGCCACCTACGCGGAGATCGTGGTGGCCGGCCAGATGGCCCTCCGTGCGGCCAAGCTCCACGGGTCGTCGCCGGTCGCCGCCCTGGAGAGCATCCTCCAGCTCAGGGGCGAGGGCGCCCAGTGGATCGTCGTGGTGGCCGAGTGGCAGCTGCTCGGGGCCAGCCTGCTCAACGCCCTGGCCACGCTGACCGGCGTGATCGCCCGGGCGCTGTCTCCGGCCGACACGCCGTCATCGATCTCCCCCACCACCCCCGGCTCCGGTCCCACGACCAGCCCCACCACGCCGGGAGGATCGGGAGAGCCGAGCCCCGGGGGCGATCCGAACGATCCCGGGGACAAGCCGAAGGAGGATCCCAAGGAGGACCCGGACCCGCCCCCGTGCTCGGGAACCGTGGAGTGCGTGGTGGAGGGCCTCCTCAAGGGCACCACCGGGCTGTAAGCCCGATCCCTGCCTGACCGGCCTCTGCTAGGCTGGCCTTCACCGTGGGTCAGGTCGCCCGTTCCAACAACTTCGGCCGCGGCCTCCGCCGCCGGTGGCTGCTGTGGGTGATCGCCGGCGTCGTGGTGGGCGCGGTGGCGCTGGGTGCCATCTCCGGCTTCTACATCGACATCCTGTGGTTCCGGGAGGTCGACTTCTCCTCCGTGTTCTGGACCAGGTTCTGGACCCGGCTCCTGCTGGCGCTCGTGTTCGGCGTGGCGTTCTTCGCGGCGATGTACGTCAACCTCCTGATCGTCCGGGCCATCCGGCCGCAGTACCGCGCCTTCTCCCCGGAGGAGGAGGCCGTGGAGCGGTACCGGGCCGCGTTCGAGCCCTACGCGCGGTGGGCGCTCCCCGCGGTGTCGGCGGTGTTCGCCGCCTTCGCCGCGGCGGGAGTGGCCGCGCAGTGGGCCAATTTCCAGCTGTGGCGCGCCTCCGGGCAAGTCTCGTTCGACACCGTCGACCCCGTCTTCGGCCGGGACGTCTCGTTCTACGTCCTATCGCTGCCGTTCCAGAAGTTCGTGCAGTCCTGGTTGTTCACCTCGCTGATCGTGATCACCATCGCGGTGGCGGCGGCCCACTACCTGTGGGGTGGGATCCGGATGCGCGCCGCGGTGGACCGGGTCACCCCGCAGGTCAAGGCCCACCTGTCGGTGCTGCTGGGACTCGTCGTGCTCACCCAGGCATGGGGCTACCGCCTGGGTCAGTTCGACCTGCTGTTCTCGCCGCGGGGGACCGTGACCGGCGCCTCGTATACCGACGTCAACGCCCAGCTTCCGGCCCTCACCGCGCTGCTGTTCATCGCCATCGGCTGCGCCATCCTCTTCCTGGTGAACATCCGCCTCCGGGGATGGGCCCTCCCGGTGCTGGCCATCGGCCTGCTGGTCCTGGCCTCGATCGTGGTGGGGGCGATCTACCCCGCCATCGTCCAGCGGTTCCGCGTGGCGCCCCAGGAGCTCCAGCGGGAGCGTGCGTTCATCGAGCGGAACATCGCCTTCACCCGGAGGGGCTTCGGGATCGATGACATCTCGCGGCAGACGTTCGAAGCCTCCACGGAGGTGACCGTCGAGGAGATCGAGGCCTCCACCTCGACGGTGAGCAACATCCGGCTGTGGAACCCGGACACGCTCCGGGACTCCTACCGCCAGCTCCAGCGCATCCGGCCGTACTACGAGTTCACCGACGTCGACGTGGACCGCTACGGGATCGACGGCGAACGGCGGCTGGTCATGCTCACCACCCGCGAGATCGACCAGCTGGGGATCCCCGGGGGCGGCCAGACCTGGCAGAACCAGCACCTGGTGTACACGCACGGGTACGGGGCGGCGGCCAGCCGCGTCGACCAGGTGACCCCCGCCGGGGCTCCGGCGTTCATCCTCCGGGACATCCCCCCGTCGGGTCCCCTGGCTGCCGAGCTGGAGGAGCCTCGCCTGTACTTCCAGGACGCCACGGCCGTGCCGTACGTCATCGTGGGGACGGGCACCGACGAGCTCGACTTCCCGGTCGGCTCCGGCGAGCAGCAGCAGACCACCCGCTACCAGGGGGAGGGCGGCATCGAGATCGGCGGGTTCTTCCGCCAGCTGGCCTTCGCCTGGCGCTACCGGGACGTGAACCTGCTGATCTCGGGGCTGATCGAGTCCGACAGCAGGATGCTGATCAACACCGACCTCCCCAGCAGGGTCTCCAAGATCGCTCCCTTCCTCCAGTACGACGGCGACCCGTACGCGGCCATCGTGGACGGGCGGATCGTGTGGATCTGGGACGCCTACACGGTCAGCGACTCGTTCCCGTACTCACAGCGGGTGAACCTGGGCGACCTCACCGGCGGGCGTCTGGCGGGCAGCGCCAACTACATCCGGAACTCCGTGAAGGTGGCCGTGGACGCGTACGACGGGACCACCACCTTCTACCTCGTCGATGAGGAGGACCCCATCATCCTGGCGTGGCAGCAGGTGTTCCCGGACCTGTTCACGCCGTTGTCGGAGGCTCCGCCGGACCTCCGTGAGCACTTCCGGTACCCCGAGGACCTGTTCAAGGTGCAGGCGCACCAGTACTCGAACTACCACGTCACGGACCCGACCCAGTTCTATCAGAAGGAGGACTTCTGGTCGGTGCCGCAGGTCGCCCGGGATCCCCAGGCGCAGCCCTCGGAGCTGGACCCCTACTACGTGATCCTGACGCTTCCCGGGGAGACCGAGGAGCGGTTCGTGCTGTTCATCCCGTTCACCCCGGCCGACCGCCCCAACATGGTGGCGTGGCTGGCGGCGGCAGGTGACCCGGTCGACTACGGGGAGATGGTCAGCTTCGAGTTCCCCGGGGTGAACGTCACCGGCCCGGGCCAGGCGGCGGCCCTGATCTCCCAGGACACCGTGGTGTCCCAGCAGATCAGCCTGTTCGACCAGCTCGGCTCCCGGGTGATCTACGGCGACCTGCTGGCCATCCCCATCGGGGACTCGTTCATGTACATCCAGCCGCTGTACCTCCGCTCCTCGCAGGAGGAGACCAGCATCCCGGAGATGAAGCGGGTGGCGATCGTCAACGGGGAGCAGGTCTCGTTCGCGGCCACGCTCAGCGAGGCCCTGGCGCTGTCGCTGGGCGAGGAGGTGGAGGGACCGCCCGAGGAGCCGCCGCCGGAAGAGCCGCCGGTGGGGCCGCCGGCGGACGTGGCCGAGCTCCTGGCCGAGGCGCAGACCCACTTCGAGGCCGCCCAGGCGGCCCTGGAGGCCGGCGACCTGGGCACCTACCAGGAGGAGATCGAGGCCGCCAGGGCCCTGATCGAGCAGGCCCTGGAGCTCTCCGGCGCCGCCGAATAGCCCCATTCCTGTTGACGCGGAGCCCGCGGCCTCTGCTACCATTGGGGTGCGCGGTGGAGCAGTCTGGTAGCTCGCTGGGCTCATAACCCAGAGGTCGCTGGTTCAAATCCAGCCCGCGCAACTCGAGGAGCCGCAGGTCACAGGCCTGCGGCTCTTTCACATGGGTGCAAGCGCTCCCGATCTGCAAACCATCTGCTAACGCCCCGCGTGGCGGCGACAGCGCAATCTAAAGAGGCATCTTTCCTCTGGGCCACCAGGGACTATAAGTCTGTTGACATGCATGCGCACCGTGCTTATACTACATTCATGTTTATACAACCTCTCCTCGGGGAGCTCCGGGCGATGGGGGCCGAGGTCTCTCTCGACCACAGGGCCCGGGCGAAGACGCGAACCGATCTGATCATCGACGTCGCTCTGGATGATGCCAGGGCCCGCTTCGTGGTGGAGTACAAGACACGCGCTCCGTTCCCGAACGAGGCTGGCCGCTTCGAGACGCTGCGCCGCCGGCTCGAGGCCTCGGGAACGCCGATGCTCCTCGCCCCCTACGTCTCGGCGGGGCAGGGGGAGGCGCTCGTGCGGGCCGGCTGGTCGTGGGCCGACACCCAGGGCAACTTCGATCTGCGATCCGGGCCGATCCGGCTACGCCAGCGGACTCGGGAGTCGAGGCGTCCTCGGCCGACCGGCGTGCTTCCGCGCGGCCCGGGAGGCCTGGCCGTTGTCCGGGCCCTCATCTACGGTCCGAAGGGATTCAACGACCCGCGACTCGGGCAGCAACGGCTGGCGACGGCGGCCGGTGTTTCCCAGCCCCGGGTCGCCCAGGTCCTGGGGCGGCTCCGGGATGCCGGTCTGGTCCGGGGCAAGGGCCGTGAGTGGAGAGCGGACCGCGAAGCACTCCTGGAAGCCTTTCTCGGGGAGTACCGCGGTCCGGGGGGCCAGGAGAAGTACTTCTACACCCTCGATCCGCTGGTGGAGGTGGCCTGGACGGTCGCCTCGCGGGGCCCGGGCGAGGACGGGGTGGTCTCCGCGGATGTGGGACCCGATCTCCTCACCCCGGTGCGAGCCCCCACCCACCTCATCGCTTACCTGTCAGCCCCCCCGAATCTCTCCAAGGCGGAACTGGTCCCCGCCGAGGGGAGGGGGGACGCGAACGTGATCCTCAGGTGGCCCGCCGACCGCTCGGTCCTCGGCCCTGAGGGCTGGATCCTCGTGCGCCCGTCGCGGGGCAGGCGGATCCGGGTCGCCCACCCCACCCAGCTCATGTGGGACCTCAGGTGGCTCGGGGGAGAGGACCGGATGGCGGCCGCGGAGGAGCTGAGGAAGTGGATCCTCGCTTCCCCCTGAGCCGCCTCACGCTCGAGGCGCGCTCGGTCGTGGACGAGCTGTCGTTCGTCGCCCTCCACGATGTCGCGGAGGTGGCCCGCCGCCTGGGGGTCGAGCATCGCCTGATCGGCGCGCACATGGTCACCCTCCATGCCTACCGATGGGGCCTGGGAGCGGAGCTCTACCGAGAGACGCGTGACGTGGATCTCGGCGTCCCGCTTGAGGTGGCTCGGGACCCGGCGCTGATCGGCGCCCTCGAGGAGACTGGCTACCGAAGATCCGCGGGCAACCGGCTCGTCCGATCCATCGCCGATGTCCCGGTCGAGGTCGAGGCTCCCGGCGCCGAGGCGACTCGCGAGGCCGCAGTGGACGTCCTCATCCCCGCGTACACGAGCCGGGCTCGGGATAACGTTCGGGTCGGGGAGCACCTGACGACGACCGAGGTCGGGGGACTCGCCGAGGCCCTCAGGAGGCAGCCGGTGCAGGTGCGTCTCCAGCTCGGGCGGCTCAACGGCCAGACTCTTGAAGTCGACGTCCTGCTCCCCGACGAGGTGTCGGTGGTTATCCTCCGGGCCTTGGTGTGGCGGCGCCGGGGAGCGGGGACCGATGCCGTGGATCTCTGGCGGAGCCTCGAGATCGCGATCAAGGCCGGGCTGCGGCCGGGCGACTTCTCCTCCGAGACGGCCCGTACGGCGGCCGAGATCATCCGGACCGCATTCCTCGGCGATCGGGCCCCCGCGGTGGGCTCGATCGTCACTGCGCGGGGGAGTTCTGCCGTAGAAGCCGCCCGCCTACGAACGAGGCTGAAGGCTCTCGCGGATCGAGTCGTGGGCACGAGGCGTGGGTCGTGAGGGGCGCTCAGGTATTAGGCTGCCGGTGCCCATGATCGGAGGAATCGAAATCGCTGTGGGAGGGGGCCATGACCCTCCACCAGGGCGCAGGACCGCTGGAAGAAGATGACCACTAGCCATCCGGAGCAGGGACAGCCCGACGTTCTTCACGGCTGGAATCCCATGACCGATCCGATACGGCGACAAGCGCGCCAAGACCTCGATCGGCTCGTGGCGAGGCTACCTATGAAGAAGGCGCGCCTTCGACGTCGTTTGCACGGATTGCTGCTTCAGATCAGCGCCCAGCCTGTTTCCGCCGCGTTCTGGGCGTTGTCGCTCTTCACCTTCATCGGGGCAGTGGCCACCATTTCGATCGGGTGGCCGATCTGGGGCGAATCGGGGTCGGATGACTTCACCGGCGTCGTTCTGGCGGCCGGCTCTGCCACCGCCTTCGGCTCGGTCGTGTTCTCGGTGGTGAGTTCGTCATTTGCCCGGGCTGCGGACATCGCGCCGGGTTACACGGCGGTGGTGCTCGGTCAGAGGTCTCCGTGGCTGGGAGGTCTGGGCATCATCTCCGTGGCCGGTCTCCTTCTGGTCCATGCAACGCTCGATCCAACGCGGTCGGGGGCCATCGCCGCGGCTCTTCTTGTGGTCTCCGCGGTCACCTGGTCTTGGGGTGCGGCACGAAGGGCGCTCGGGTTGGCCGATCCTCTGATGATCGCCAAGAGCGCGGGTGCCTACTACCGCAAAGCCACGAAGCGCAGCGCGAGGTTCGCCTCCGCTGCCCTGGCATCTGGATGGCCGAAGGAGATCAGGTCCGATTCCGAGGCGGTCGAAGCCTTCACGCGTAAGCATCAATGGGACATCGTTGTCGGACTGTTGCGGCAGCTGCGGGCCGGGGTTCGCAGTACCGCCGGTCAGGGGCGCATCACGGAATCCGTGATGCTTCTGGAGGCTCTCGTCAATGCCTTCATCGACTACGCGCGATCGGTCGACGGTGAGATAGGAGAGCATGACGGTCTGCTGGAAGTCGTCCTAGCCGGTACGGACTCGGTCGTCGCTGCGTCCCTCCAGCATGCGGACAACGAGGCCGGCAACTACGCGTTGCGGCAACTCGTGATCCTCGGGGGTCAGGGGTTCAAGGACATCGACTATGCAGCGGCCCGGGCGCTCGTGCTTCAAAGGCTGAAGGCATACCTCACCGATTCGTGGGACAACGACGTCAGCACCGTCCCTGCCGCGTCGGTGGTCTCTATTGGTGAGCTCGTGCGCGCCTGGGTAAATGTGCAGGCGTACGAGGATGCTGCGGGCGGGCTGGGAGCCCTCGGGGAGATCGCTGCTCGCGCCATCGGGACGCGACGAAAGCACATCGGCTACGCGGCTACGGATCAGCTGGCGTCCTCCTTCCCCGCCCTCACGAACGTGTCTCATCCGGGCCTCAGGGATGGGTACGTTCGGGCCTGGTCTCAGGCGGTTGCGATGGTGATGCGGCTGGCGCATCTCGAGCCGATTGACGGGATGTCTGGCGTTGCGGATGCGCTCCTGCCTGGGATCACCCTGGCAAGGGGCGCATCTCTTCAGCAGGCGATGTGGGACGTCGGCTCCGACAACGTTGCCGTTGCCGCCAGCGCGATCATCGACCTGCTCGAGACAGCTCTTTCCCACCTCCCGGGAGACGTCGAGGACGAAGATGCCTATGAGCGCGGCTTGACCGAGGTTCTCTCACTGACCTACGGAGTAGCTCTCCTTCTCTCGCGGGGGAAGGGCACCGACGAGGTCAGGGAGCAGGCCGAACGCGCCATCACCCTGGTTATGGGCGCCACCGGCTCTGATGCGGGCTCGAAGGCCATCTCTTCCGCAGACGTGGCCGAGTTGGCGTGGTCGATTCTGCTCACTGTTCAGTATCTGGAGGTGGCGGATGACTCGCTCACGAACGCAGCCAAGATGCTTCTGGAGCGTCTCGGTGCGGGTGAGGACTGGGAGCCACCACCACCCGATGAGGAGTACATGCTGGCCTTCGCTCTTGGCCTGAAGATCCTCGCCGGCTTCCCGGTCCATGAGATCGACGCCTGGGAGCAACGAGTTCGGGCAAGGCAGTCGGGACGGTCTTTCGGTCCCTATTGGGATTGGGGGATGCGAATCGACGGCTTCGGTAGAGCTCCCTCGGCTAACCGGAACCGGGCGGCCGCGCCTCCGGGCGCCATCGACAGCGTGAACGATTCTGCTCTCGGACGTTGGCCCGAACTCAGACGCGAATCTTAGGGGCGGCTTCCAACTGCTTGCCTCGTTGAAAAAACGAAATGCAAACGAACCACGCGGACTTCGGCGGCACATGGAGTGTCCATCGGCACTTCGGCCTGTAGGGGTCGAAAAGTCGATTCGCCTTCCAGCCAGCCATTCCGTAGCATGCGCGGATGCTGTTCGTCCTCTCCCTGATCGCCCGGGCGCTGGCTCGCCTTCTCGCAAGCTCGGGGGATGACGGCTCCAAGGACATCGAGATTCTGGTGCTTCGCCACCAGCTGAAGGTGCTTCGCCGACAGGTCGGCCGCCCTGAGCTTCGCGCGACGGACCGAGCACTTCTGGCCTCCGTGGCAAGGGCCCTTCCCAGGGGACGTTGGGGATCCTTCATGGTCACGCCCGAGACCCTGCTGCGCTGGCACCGCGAGCTCGTAAAGCGGAAGTGGACCTATCGTGCCAAGCGCACAGGGCGCCCTCCGATCGATCCCGACATCTGCGAGCTCATCTGCCGCATGGCAAGGGAGAACCCCCGCTGGGGGTGCGTGAGGATTCAGGGCGAGCTTCGCGGGCTGGGCATCAGGATCGGTGCAACGACCATCCGCACGCTCCTGCGCCGGGAAGGCCTCGGGCCCGCACCTAGGAGGAACGGTCCGAGCTGGTCTGAGTTCCTTCGCGCCCAGGCCCATGGGATCCTCGCTTGCGATTTCTTCACCGTGGAGACCGTCTTCCTGAAGACGCTCTACGTGCTTTTCTTCATCGAGCTTTCGACCCGAAGGGTGCACGTCACCGGCGCCACCAGCAACCCCGACACGGCCTTCGTCACCCAGCAGGCGCGAAACCTCGCCTTCGATCTCGACGATCGCGACACACCCGTGCGCTTCCTCGTTCGGGACCGAGACTCGAAGTACACGAGGTCCTTCGATGAGGTGTTCTCGACGGAGGGTGCTCTGGTGATCCTCACCCCGATCCGCTCACCGAAGGCGAACGCCTTCGCCGAGCGATGGGTGAGGACGGTGAGGCGGGAGCTCCTTGACTGGACGCTGATCCTGGGCCGTAGGCATCTCGATCGCCTCCTAGACACCTATGTCGAGCACTACAATGCCCACCGTCCGCATCGCGGGCTCGACCTCGCTCAGCCGGACGCGCCTCAGCTGGGCGCACCACCGGCCCGCCTGAATCAGATCCGTCGGCGAGAGGTTCTCGACGGCCTCATCCACGAGTACTACACGGTCGCGGCATGATGAACTTGAGTTTCCGACCCCTACACGTCCCATCGATTGCCGAAGGTACCGTCGTCCCCGGCTTCGGCCCAGTCCGGGTACGCCCAGGGGTCCGGTAGCCGACCGATCCGGAAGACCCGCCCAGGGGAAACGGACTCGAGGTCGCAGCTCAC
>JBOGVZ010000051.1:0-30842 GCA_050692985.1 Actinomycetota bacterium | reverse complement strand
GGCCAGCGCTTGGGCCTGCCTGCGGCGGTCGCGGCGCAGGGCCTCGACCTCCACGCGCAAGCCGAGCGGCGGCTCGGGCACCGGGGGCAGGTCCGCGGGGGGCTCGGGTTCGGGCCCCATGGCGTCCAGGGCCGAGGTCGTGGCGGCCCTCGTGTCCTCGACCGTCCGGACCCGCTCCTCCAGGACCTCCCGCTCCCGGCGCAGCGCGGCCAGCTCCCCGTCCATCCGGGCCATCCGGTCCGCGGCCGCGGTGATGAGCGCATCCGTGCGGCGAAGGGCCTCGGTCACCTCGTCCCGCTCGGCCTGCAGGGCGGACAGCGAATCGCGTGCGGGGGCCAGCTCCTTCCGGACCCTGGTGAGATCGCGCTCCAGGCCCACGCGCTCCCGGCGGATGGCCACTTCGTGCTCGGTGGGGGCGGGAGCGGTGCGAACCAGCGCGGGGCCCACCAGGACCCCATCGGGGGTGACGAACGAGGCCCCGGGGTGCCGGCGGTGCTTGGCCAGGGCCTGGTCGGCATCGGCGGCCAGGTACACGTGGCGGAGCGCCGCGGCCATGGCCGGCGCGGCGGGGGGGTCTGCCCGGACCGCCGACAGCAGCGAGCGCTCGCCGGGCAGGACGAACCCCGGGGGCGTCTCCTCGGCCACGGCCAGCGTGGCCCCCGCGGCCTCGGGGGCGTCGGCCACGGCGCGGTCGTGCCGTTCGTAGATCACCGCGTCCGCCAGCGGGCCCAGGGCGGCCGCCACCGCCTTCTCCAGTCCGGGTTCGGCGTGGACCATCTGGCCCAGCAGCACGAGGGTCCGCTCGGAGCGGCGGCGAACGAACCGCTTGCCGGGCGTGTCCGACAGCGCCTCTTGCCGGGCCTCCAGGGCCTGGAAGCGAGCCTCCAGCCCTCGCTCGGTCTGTTCGAGGTCAGCCGTCTCGGCGAACAGCCGCTCGATCTCCCTGGCCACGCGGGCCTGCCGGTCGGCCAGCGGGGTCTCCTCCGCGTCCAGGCGCTCGATCTCCGCCTCCAGGGCGTCCCGCTCCCCCCGGCGCTCCTCCTCACGGCGGCGGAGGTCCTCCAGGACGGCGGCCAGCCGGGACCGCTCCGAGGAGGCCACCTCCAGGGTCCGCCGCAGCGTCCCGAGCTCGGCACGGCGGGTGGCCGCGGCCTCGCGGGCCTCGGCGGCGACCGCCTCGGCCTCCTGCCGCCTCCGGGCGGCTTCGGCGTGGACGCGCTCGGCCTCGGCCAGCGCGGCCTCCTTCTCGGCCAGGGCATCGACCGCCGCGGCCAGCTCGGTGCCGATCCGGCGGACCTCCTCCTCCAGCGCGTCGAGGCGACCCTGGCGGCCGGACTCCTCGGCCAGCCGGGCCCGGGCCTCGCCCTCGGCACGGACGGCATCGCGGAGCGCGGCCTCGGCCCGGGAACGGCCCGCGCCGGCATCGCCCTCGGCGGCCTCGGCGCCGGCCAGCTCATCCTCCGCCCGGGCCAGGCGGGCGGCCAGCCGGGCCAGCTCGCCGTCGAGGGCGGCCAGCCGCTCCTCGGCCTCCCGCCGGCGGGCCATGCCCTCTTCCCAGCCGGGGCGACGGTCGTCCCGTTCCGTGTACAGGTCGCGCAGGCGGCAGGCCGCCAGCCGCCAGGACAGCCCGGCGGCCTCGGCCCCCAGGGCCTCGTGCTTCGTCGCCGCCTCGGCCTGCTGCTTGAGCGGACGGAGCTGGCGCTTGAGCTCGGTCATCACGTCCTGGAGGCGAAGCAGGTCCTGCTCGATCGCGGCGAGCTTGCGCTGGGCCCGCTCCTTGCGGCGGCGGTGCTTGGCGATGCCGGCGGCCTCTTCGATGAACCCGCGGCGGTCCTCGGGGCGGGCCGTGAGCACGTCCTCGAGCTGCCCCTGGCCGACCACCGTGTGGAGGCCGCTGCCGATGCCCGCGTCCGAGAGCAGCTCCTGGATGTCCATGAGCCGAACCGGCTGGCCCCCGATCAGGTACTGGCTCTCCCCCGAGCGATACACGACCCGGGCGATCTCGATCTCCGACACGTCCACGGGGATGAGGGCGGCGGTGTTGTCGATGACCAGGGATACCTGGGCCATGCCCAGGCCGGACCGCCCCGGGCTCCCGGCGAAGACCACGTCCGCCATGTGGGCACCGCGCAGGGCCCTGGGGCCCTGCTCCCCCAGCACCCAGGAGATGGCGTCGACCAGGTTCGACTTGCCGGACCCGTTCGGCCCCACGATCACGCTGAGGCCGGGAGCGAACTCGAGGGTGGTCCTGTCCGCGAACGACTTGAAGCCGCGGAGCTGAAGCGACCTGAGGAACATCGGACGGATGCTACCAGCGGGGCGGGCCCGTTTCCCGCAAGGGGGCCGACATTCTGGCCGCGCCGTCCCGGCGTCCGCTCACGGGGGCCGCCTCCGTCTGCCAGGATGAGAGCCGCCATGGGCGCGCCGGCCGCCTCGTCCGCCACGGCTTGGCTGTGGGTGGCGGTGCCGCTGGCCGGCTACGCGGCCACCACCGTTCTCCTGGCCGTGTCGGGCCGGCCCATCCCGGGCGTCCCCGGGGGGCGGCACCCGCTGTCCCGCATCTCCCGTTCCCTGGAGGGGGTGTCAGGCCTGCCGGGGTGGGCCGCGGGGGCGGTGGGCACGGGCCTGCTGGGTCTGGTGATGGCGGCCACCGGCCTGTACTGGGACGTCGGGTGGCACATCGACCTGGGGCGGGACGAGAGCCTGTTCACGCCGGCCCACACCCTCATCGTCCTCGGATTGGGGTTCATCGCCCTGGCCGGCGCCGTGGCCGTGACCCTGGCCACCGTCGCCGGAGCGCCGGCCCCGCTCCGGTGGCGACGGCTGCGGGTGCCGTGGTCCGCACTGCCGCTCCTCCTCCTGGGCATGGGGGCCATGGCCGGCTTCCCCCTCGACGAGCTGTGGCACCGCTTCTACGGCGTTGACGTGACGCTGTGGGGTCCGACCCACCTGCTGATGGTGGGCGGTGGGGCGCTGGCTCCCATCGCCCTGTGGCTGGTGCTGGCCGAGGCGGCCGTGGACCCGCGGTCCGGCCGGGTGCCCCGGCTCCTCCACGGCACCGTCGCGGTGGCCACCCTGACCGGGCTGTCCGCGTTCCAGGCAGAGTTCGACTTCGGCGTCCCTCAGTTCCAGCTCCTGTACCAACCGGTGCTGATCCTGGGCGCCGCGGGGGTGGCCCTGACCTCGGCCCGGATCGTCCTCGGTCCCGGCGGGGCCCTCCGTGCCGCCGTCGGCTTCGTGATCCTCCGCGGCCTGGTCGCGCTGGCGGTCGGCCCGGCCCTGGGACACACCGTCCCCCGCTTCCCGCTGTACCTGGGCCCGACCCTGGCCGTGGAGGGCGCGGCGCTCCTGGTGGGGACGAAGCGGCCCCTGCGGTTCGCGGCCGGCGCGGCCGCCGGGATCGCCACCGTGGGCCTGGCCGGCGAGTGGGCCTGGGCCCAGGCCTGGGCCCGCCACCCGTGGCCGGTGGCCCTCCTCCCCGAGGCCGCCCTGGTGGGGAGCCTGGCCGCCCTCGGTGGGGCGGTGGCCGGCTCGGGGCTCGGCATGGCCGTGTCCGGAGGGGGCTCCGTGGTGCGGCGCCGAGCCCTCGTGGGCGCCGCCCTGGCCCTGGCCGTGGCCATGGCCCTGCCCCTTCCTCGAACGGCGGCCCCGGTCCAGGCCACGCTCGACGTGCAGCGCCGGGGCCAGGGGGCCCAGGTGGCCGTGCGGCTGGATCCGCCCGATGCCGCCCGAGATGCCCGGTGGTTCGAGATCCTCTCCTGGCAGGGAGGCGGTCGGGTGCAGACCCGGCTGCTGCCAACCGGCGCCGGCCGGCACGAGGCGGAGCACCCGGTGCCGGTGGGGGGGACGTGGAAGACGATCATCCGGCTCCACCGGGGCACGGAGATGATGGCCGTTCCGGTGGCCATGCCGGCGGACCGGGAGATCGGCGCCCGGGCGATCCGGCCCGTGGACCGGACCGCGACCTTCGCCTCAGACCGCCGGATCCTGCTGAGGGAATCTCGCGGGGGCCCGGCGTGGGCGGCGATGGTCATCTTCCCGCTCCTGGGAGCGGTGGTGGCCGCATGGGTGGCGACCCTGGTGCTCGGGGCCGGCCGGGTCGCCCGGGCGCACACGGCCGATGGCCGGGCGTCCTCGACCGCCTCGCCGCGGCCGCGGGCTAGGGCCGGACCTCGAAGCGGTCGAGCCCCTCGGGGTCCTCGAGGGTAACGTCGACCGATCCCACCTCGGCCCACTCCGGGCCCCGGCGGCACCAGGCCACCATCCGCTCAACGGCATCCTCCGGCCCCTCGAACACCGCCTCCACCCGGCCGTCCTCGGTGTTGCGGACCCATCCGGTCACGCCGGCCCTGCGGGCCTCCTCGCGGGTCAGGTGGCGGAAGAAGACCCCCTGGACCTTCCCGGAGACGAAGACGTGGGCCCGGGCTAGCTCTGGCACTGGGGGCAGAAGTACGAGTTGCGGTTCGAGACCTTCACGGTCTCGATGGCCGTGCGGCACCGCCGGCACGGCTCCCCCTTCCGCCCGTACACGCGCAGCTCGTTCTGGAACTCGCCGGGCTTGCCGAACAGGTCCACGTACGCCTCGTCCACCAGGGTGGTGCCCCGGAACCGTATCGAGTCCTGCACCACCTCCTGGAGCGCCCGGTACAGCCTCCTGACCTCCTGGGAGGACAGCTCGTCGGACATCCGGTCGTGGCGCAGGCCCGCGCCGAACAGCACCTCGTCCGAGTAGATGTTGCCGAGCCCGGAGATGAATTCCTGGTCCATCAGCAGCGACTTCAGCTTGGCCTTGCGGGTGGCCAGCATCTCCGAGAACTGCTGCCAGGTGAACGCGTGCTCCAGCGGGTCGAGGGCGATGTGGGCCAGCTCCTTGACCTTGCCGAGCTCGTCCGGGGCAACCACGAACAGCTCGCCGAAGGTCCGGGGATCGATGAACCGCAGGTCGCCGCCCTGCTGGAACGTGATGACGACGTGGGTGTGGTCCTGGAGGGGCATGCGCTTGTTCCCCCGCAGGAACCGTCCGGTCATGCCCATGTGAGCCACCAGCACGTTCCCGTCGTCGAGGTGCAGCAGCAGGTACTTGCCTCGCCGGCCCACCTTGGTGACCTTGCGCCGCACCAGCCGGTCCCGGAACTCCTTGGGCGCCTTGTGCCGGCGGATGACCCGCTTCGTGTTCTTGGTGCGGCGGACCTCGACCGAGGCGACGCGCCGCCCGACGATGTCCTTCTCCAGGTCCCGCCTGAGGACCTCGACCTCGGGGAGCTCCACCTAGACCTCCCCCGCCAGCGTCGCCTGCCCCTCCCTGGTCAGGCGGACGTACGCCTCCCGGGCCGCCTGCTGCTCGGCCTCCTTCTTCGACCGCCCCCGGCCGGAGCCGAGCTGCCGGCCGGCCAGGAACACCGCGGCCGTGAACCGCTTGTCGTGGTCGGGGCCCTCCTCCTCGATGCGGTACTGCGGGACCATGCCCACGTCCTGGGCGGCCAGCTCCTGGAGGCCGGTCTTGTAGTCGCGGTCCCCCTCGCCGCGCGCGTAGGCGGCCATCCTGGGCCAGAACAGCCGCTCGATCACCTGGGTGGCGGCCTGGAGGCCCCGGTCGATGTAGATGGCTCCCAGGACGGCCTCCATGGCGTCGGCCAGGATGGAGGTCTTGTCGCGCCCACCCGACAGCTCCTCGCCCTTGCCCAGCAGGATCTCCTCGCCGAGCCCCAGGTCGCGGGCGATGTCGGCCAGGGTGATCATGTTCACGGTGGCGGCCCGCAGCTTGGCCAGCTCGCCCTCGGCCAGGTCCGGGAACCGCCGGTAGGCCAGGTCGGTCACCACGATCCCCAGCACCGCGTCGCCGAGGAACTCCAGGCGCTCGTTCGTCTCTTCGGTGCCCCGTTCGAACGCATGCGAGCGATGCGTCAGGGACATCCGGTAGAGGTGGGGATCACGGAAGCGAACGCGCAGGGCCCGCTCCAGTGGGCTGGCCCGTCCGCGCAACGTCCCGGCCTCTACTCGACCGGGACCGCCTGCCGGCCGCCGTAGTAGCCGCAGTTCGCGCACACGCGGTGCGGAAGCTTCGGCTGGCGGCACTGAGGACAGGTGCTGTAGGTGGGCGGCTGGCCCTTCCAGTTCGACCGGCGCGAGTCGCGCTTGGCCCGGGTGGTCTTGCCTTTCGGTACGGCCACGGTGCTCCTTTCCTAGATGTCGAGCTCCTGGAGCGGCGCCCACCTGGGGTCCACCGCGGGCGGGCAGCTGCACTCGCCCGCGTTCTTGTCGCCGCCGCACCGCTCGCACAGCCCCAGGCACCCGGGGCGGCAGATCGGGGAGAACGGCATCGACAGCACGATGGCGTCTCGGACCATGGGCTCGAGGTCGAGCTCCCCCTCGCCGAGCGGGTAGGCGTCGTCCTCCTCGGAGGCACCCGGGGCGAACAGCTCGGTGACCTCGACGCGGAACTCCTCCGAGAACGGCTTCAGGCACCGGGCGCACCGGTACCGGATCTGCCCCGACAGCGGGCCGGACACCAGGATCCCCTCGACCACGCTCTCGAGCAGCACGTCGACGCGGACCGGGGTCTCGGTGGGCACCTCACCCAGCTCGGTGGCCAGGCCCACGACGGGCTCCTCCCGGTGCTCCCGGCGAGAGGCCCCGGGGGCCTCGAGCAGGTCGCGGACGTCGACCGGGCCCATCAGGACTCCTCCACCTCGGGGGCCAGCTCCTCCTCGGCGATCGTGCCTCCGCGGAGCCGCTCCCGGCCCCGCATGATCTGCTGGAGCGTCTTCCCGAGCTCGTCGGAGATCCTGGCGAGGGTGGACTCCTGGTGCTCGCGGATCTGGGCGATCTGCTCCTGGGTCCGGGTCATCTGGGCCTCGAACGCGGCCAGCTTCTGGTCCATGTAGTCCTCGGCTTCCAGCCGGAGCTGCCGGGCCTGCTCCCGGGCCTCGCCCACGATGCGCTCGGCCTCCTGCATCGACTCCTGCACGACCTCCTCCTTGGAGACCAGCCGGGCCTGCTCCTGGAGGGCCTGCTGGACGATGCCCTCGGCGTCGCGGCGAGCCTTGGCCAGGAGCTGCTCGCGGTCCTTGACCACCCACCGGGCCTGCTTGATCTCCTCGGGCAGGGCCTCGCGCATCTCCTGGACCAGCTCGAGGACCTCCTCGCGGTTCACCAGGACGGAGGAGGACAGGGGCATGGACTTGGCGGCCGTGATCAGCTCCTCCAGCTGCTGGAGGCGAGCGGAGATGTCCATCAGTCGCTCTCCTTCGGTCCGGCGGCCAGGCGCTCCTTCAGCCGGGGCAGGACGTGGTCGGGCACCAGCCCGCCGACGTCGCCGCCGTGGCGGGCCACCTCCTTGACCAGGGACGAGGACACGTAGGCCCACTCCGGGCTGGTCGCCACGAAGCACGTCTCCACCTCGGTCAGGTGCCGGTTCATCTGCGCCATCTGAAGCTCGTAATCGAAGTCCGAGGCCCGCAGGCCCTTCACGATGATCCTCGCCCCCCGGGCCCTGGCGTGGTCCACCAGCAGGCCGGAGAACGAGTCCACCTCCACGTTGCCAAGGTCGCCCGTGGCCTCCCGGAGCATCTCCACCCGCTCCTCCACCGTGAACAGGGGATCCTTCGAGGGGTTCTCCAGCACGGCCACCACCACGCGGTCGAACAGCCGGGCCGCTCGCCGCACGACGTCCAGATGGCCGTTGGTGACCGGGTCGAAGGTCCCCGGATAGAGGGCCGTCAAGGTCACGCTCCCTCCCGGCAGACGAGGACGTGGCTGTCTCCGTAGACCAACAGCTTGGCGACGTGCCAGTCTACAGGAATCACATCGGTGTCATCTCCAGAGGGCCTGGTCAGGACGATGGCTCCGCCCGGTTCGACCCGTTTGCCCACCTTCTCGAGGAGGGCCCGGAGGCGGGGGAGCCGCTCGGTGTAGGGGGGGTCCAGGAAGGCCACGTCGAAGCGCTCGTCGGAGGGCCGATCCAGGAACCGGGTGACGTCGGCCCGGAGCACCCGACCCCGGTCCTCCAGGCGGGTCTTCGACAGGTTGTCGCGGATCGTGCGGATGGCCCGGGCGGAGCCGTCCACGAACACGCAGGACGCGGCCCCCCGGGACAGGGCCTCGATCCCCACCGCTCCGGTGCCCGCGTACAGGTCCAGCCACCGGGCCCCCGCCACCTCCGACCCCAGGTGGGAGAACAGCCCCTCCCGGGCCCGGTCCGACAGCGGCCTGGTCCCCGCCGGAACCCGGCCCAGCCGGGTCCCCCGGGCGCTCCCCGCGATGACCCTCACCGGCCGGGCGGTCGGGGGCCAGCTTTCCTACTTCCCTTCCCTCTTGAGCTTCTTGGCCTGACGCTTCTCCTTCAGGCTCTTCTTCGCAGCCTTCTTGCTGTCCTTGTTCCCGCCCTTGTCCTTGCTGGCCACGGAGGCTCCTTCCGGCGTCTGCGGCTCGCGGTCCTACCTCTTCGCTCCGCTCGGCAGGGCCAGGCCGAAGCGACCGCCCCACCCGTCGTGAACGCCGCATCCGCCGCTCTCGTTGTACCGCGACAGGCGCGTGTCACACGCCGAGCACGTTCGATCCTCGCCATAGACCCGGATCGGCCGGTCGGACCTGCTGGGCAACGTGGTGACCTTGGGGCTGCGCTTCATCCGATGCCGCCTCTCCCGAGTGGCCCGCTGATTCTCCCCAGCCTACTCGTTCGCACCGCCCCGCGCCCGGGCGAGCGACGACAGCACCGACCAGTGCCGGTCGGTCGGTTGCGCCCAGGGTCACCAAAGGCAGATCGAGCCAGCTCGAGACGATGCCGACGGGCAGGGAACCGCCGGCAGGCGGTCGAACGTCTACTCCTACGATGGCCCGCTCCGGGATCGCCTGTCTCCTCGTGGCCAGCCTGCTGCTCGCCGCCCCGCCGGCGGCCGCCGCCCAGCTGGACGCATCCGATCGACCCCAGGCCTCCGGACCCCTCACCTACGAGGGAAAGAGCTGCGCGAAGCACACCATGCGCGGTGGCGGTCAGGTCGTGGCCAAGACCCGCACGTGCCTGTTCCTCTACACCTTCTCTCCCCTGTCGGAGCTCGACGCGTTCCGCGACCACGGAGCCGCGTGGGCTCAGACGGAAGTCGACCCCCGCAACGGCTGGTGCGCCACGGCGATCGGCTCGTCGCTGTCCCTGCCGAAGGAGACCGAGGGCCACGCCCGCGCCCCCAAGGCGAAGAAGATCGCCACCTCCAAGCGCGTGACCACGAAGCTCGTGGTGGATGCCCAGGGCTCGGCCCTATCCGACGGTGTGCTGCGGCAGGGCTATCGCCTGTACCCCAAGGGCATCGCCGGCGCCACCTCCGACGGCGGCCGCACCTACACCGTCACCTGGACCGGCCGGACCTCCAAGACCCTGGCGTTCGCCCTGGGCGTGGAGTTCTCCGCGCCGGCCGGTGACGTGCTCTTCGGCGACCTGGGGCCGTTCGGCGCAGGGCTCGTCCAGCCGCTGTCCTTCGCGCGGTGCTAGCAGCGCCTCAGGAGTGGAACAGCCAGTCGATGGAGTCGGCGAAGCGTCGCTCCAGCTCGGCCCGCAGCTCCGGGTGACCCGAGAGGTCCGGGTCCGAGGCGATCAGGTCGAACGCCTCCTTCCGGGCCCGGCTGACCAGCTCGGTGTCGTGCGCCAGCCGGGCCAGCTTCAGGTCGGGCATCCCGGACTGGCGGATGTCGAACAGGGTCCCCTCGCCACGGAGCAGGAGGTCCTCGTCGGCCAGCTCGAAGCCGTCGGTGGTGCGGACCATGGCGGCCAGGCGGGCCCGGGCGTCCTCGTTGTCGGGCCCGGAGGCGTCGAACAGCACGCAGTACGACCGGTGGGCTCCCCGGCCGATCCGTCCCCGGAGCTGGTGGAGCTGGGCCAGCCCGAACCGCTCGGCGTTCTCCACCAGCATCACCGTGGCGTTGGGAACGTCCACACCGACCTCGATCACCGTGGTGGCGATGAGCACGTCGGCCTCCCCGGCCCGGAAGGCCTCCATGCGGGCGTCCTTGTCCCTGGGCCGCATCTTCCCGTGGAGCAGCAGGATCCGAAGGTCGGGGAACACCTCGGTGGCCAGTCGTTCGGCCTCCCGCTCCGCGGCCCGCACCTCCAGCTTGTTGGCCTCGTCGATGGCCGCGGTGACCACGAAGGCCTGCCGGCCCTCCCCCACCTGCTCGCGGACGAGCTCGTAGGCCTTCCGGCGTTCGGCCGGGGTACGGACGACGCGGGTCTCGATCGGCTGGCGTCCGGCCGGCATCTCGTCGAGGACCGAGACGTCCAGGTCGCCGTAGTACGTGAGCGCCAGCGTCCTGGGGATCGGCGTGGCCGTCATGATCAGCACGTCCGGCGAGGCCCCCTTCTCCTTGAGCGCCACCCGCTGGTGGAGCCCGAAGCGGTGTTGCTCGTCGATCACCGCCAGCGACAGGTCCGCGAAGGCCAGGTGCTCCTGGACCAGGGCGTGCGTGCCCACCAGCAGGTCGATGCGACCTGCGGCCACCCCATCGACCACGGACTCGCGCTCCTTCCCCGTCACCGACGCGGTCAGCAGGGCGAACGCCGGGCCGTCCGCCGCGTCCCCGAACAGCGACTCCTGGTCGGAGGGGCCGTCCCCTTCCACCACCGCCCGACGCCCGCCGATCGGAGCCAGCAGCTCCTCCACCTTACGGAGGTGCTGGCCGGCCAGGACCTCGGTGGGGGCCATGATCGCGGCCTGGCGCCCGGCCTGGATGGCCACCATGGCCGCGTGGAGGGCCACCACCGTCTTCCCCGATCCCACGTCGCCCTGGAGGAGCCGGTTCATCGGCCGGGGCCGGGCCATGTCCCGGGCGATCTCCTCCATGGTCCGGCGTTGCGCCGAGGTGGGCTCGAACGGCAAGGACCTGACGAACCGCTGGGCAACGTCGCCGGACAGGTCGTGGGCGATGCCCTCGGTCTCGGCCTCCACCCGGTGCTTGCGGAAGGCCACGCCGAGCTCCAGGAAGAACAACTCGTCGAACTTCAGCCGGTCCCGGGCCCGCCGGGCCGCCCCCATGTCCTCGGGGAAGTGGACCTCGTGCACGGCCCGCCCCAGGGGAAGGACGTCCTGGCGTCCCGCGATGTCCGCGGGGATGGGGTCGGGGACGGTGTCCATACGGCGGAGCGCATCGAACACCAGCCGGCGGATCGTGCCCGTCGACACCCCTTCGGTGGCCGCGTGCACCGGCACCACCCGGCCGGTGTGGACCTGGTCGTCCTCGCCTCCCCTGAGGATCTCCACCGCGGGGTTCGTGACCCGGAGCCGGCCCCGGAACGCGCCGATCTTCCCGGACACCGCCACCTCCTGGCCGTCGCGGAAACGCCGGGCCGGCCAGGACTGGTTGAACCAGAACAGGTCCAGGTACCCGGTGTCGTCGAAGACGATGACCGTGACCATGACCTTCTTCCGCTGCCGGGCGAACGCCCGGGTGACCTTGCGGACCGTGGCGATGACGGTGGCCTCCTGGCCGATGCGAACGTCGCCGATCTTGGCCACCGCCGAGCGGTCGATGTACCGCCGCGGGTAGTGGTGGAGGAGATCCGCCACGGTCTCGATCCCCAGCGAGCGCAGCGGCTTCTCGAACCGGCGGGCCCAGCCCCCAAGGTCGGTCAGGGGCGCCTCCGGAGACAGGGTCTTCACTCGAGCCCGACCAGGAACGGATAGTGCGGCTGGTCGCCCCGGTGGACATCGACCTCGAGGTCCGGGAAGGCCTCACGGAGGGCTCCGGCCGCTCGCTCCCCTTCCTCATCGCCCACGTCCTCGCCCAGCAGCAGCGTCAGGACCTCGTGCTCGTCGCGGACGAGCGTCCGAAGGACGCCGACGGCGACCTCCACCGGGTCGCCACCGACGGCCCGCACCTCTCCGTCGACGACGCCGAGGAGGTCACCGGCCCGGACCGGCCCGGCGGGGGTGTGGGCCTCGCGGACCGCCGTGGCCACCTCCCCGGCGGCCACCACCTCGGCTCCCTCGCGGACGTGGCCCTCGTTCTCCTCGAGCGACGCCGCGGGGTTGAACGCGGCGGCCGCGGCGATGCCTGCGGGGACCGAGCGGGTGGGCACCACGGTGACCCGCTTGCCGTCGACCTCGGCGCCCGCTCGCTCGGCCGCCGGCACGATGTTCTTGTGGTTCGGCAGGACCACCACGTCGTCCGACGGTGCCGCCCGGATGGCCTCCACCAGGTCGGACACCGACGGGTTCCGACCCGGGCCACCGGGGACCACCACCGCCCCCAGGGACCGCAGCAGGCGGGCCGCTCCTTCACCCGGCGCCGTGGCCACCAGGGCCGTGGCCTGCCGCTGGGCGGCGGCCGCCGGCCCCCCCGGCTCGCTCCCCTCGGCGCGGACCGCCCGGGCCTGGTCGGCCAGGCACGCCTCCACCTGCTCGTCCAGCGAGGTGATGCGGATCTCCCGGGGCCGGCCGGCGTCCACCCCCCGCTCCACCGCCGCGCCGGGGTCGTCGGTGTGGACGTGGACGTTGTACAGGCAGCTTCCGCCCACGATCACCAACGAGTCGCCGATGGCTCCCAATCGCTCACGGAGCCCCGGCACCGCCTGGTCGTCTCCCTCCAGGAGGAACATCACCTCGTAGCCGTACCGCGAGGCCTCCTGGCCGCCGGGTCCCCGCTCTCGTCGCTCCCCGACCGGACCCGGGGGGCCGACCTCGACCCGCAGCGGCACGTCGCGCAGCGCGGAGACCAGCGCGTCGAGCAGCAGGACCAGGCCCTTGCCGCCCGCGTCCACCACGCCGGCCCGGGACAGCTCCGGGAGCTGCTCCCGGGTGCGCTCAACCGAACGGAGGCCTTCCTCCAGGGCCGCCTCGGCCACCTCCGCCGCATCACCCTCGGAGGCCTCGCCGGCGGCCCGGGCGGCGTCGCGGATCACCGAGAGCATGGTCCCCTCCACGGGCTCGGCCACCGCCCGGCGGGCCTCCCGGGAGGCCTCGGCCAGGGCCTCCGCCAGGTCCGCGGGGGCCGGCTCGGGGACCTGGCTCAGCCGGCCACACAGGCCCCGCAACACCTGGGACAGGATCACGCCGGAGTTCCCCCGGGCCCCCATGAGGGCGGCCCGGGAGATGGCCTGGCCGACCTCGCCCAGGTCGGCCCCGCCGAGGCCCTCCAGGGCCGCATCGACGGCTTCCTGGGTCATGAGCATGTTCGTGCCGGTGTCCCCGTCCGGCACCGGGAAGACGTTGAGCGAGTCGATCTCCTGGCGATGCGTCCGGAGCGCTTCGAGGTACCGGGACATGGCCTCCCGCAGCGTCCGGGCAGACACGTTGGCCCCCATCGTGGCTGTTATACACCGGGGAACAGCCGGATCGGCCCCGACGTTCTACAGTCGTGAGGGCATGAAACGAGCGGTGATCGTGGCGGCGCTGCTGTCGGTGGTCGCAACCGCCTGCGGCCAGCCGGCCTCCCGCAGCTCCCCGGACCCCGACGGGTCGCTGCTGCCCCGGGACCGGCTGGCGCTGCCGGAGTTCACCTACCCGCAGTTCGAGGCCCTCATCGAGGAGCTGCGTGGAACGCCGGTGGTGGTGAACGTGTGGGGTTCGTGGTGCCCCCCCTGCCGGGTGGAGGCCCCCGACCTGGCCGAGGTGTCCGAGGAGCTCGAGGGCGAGGTCCAGTTCCTGGGCGTGGACATCGAGGACACCCGGGCCTCGGCCCGCCGGTTCATCCTGGAGTTCGACTGGCAGTACCCCAGTGTGTTCGACCCCGACCGGGAGATCCCGAACGGCCTGGGCCTGTTCGGCCAGCCGATCACGGTGATCTTCGACCGTGAGGGGGAGCGGTCGTTCGAGTGGGTGGGGGCCCTCACCGGCGACCTCCTCCGCGAGGAGATCCGCAAGGTCCTGTGACCGCCCGGGGGGGCGGCTTTCACGACCCCGGGGGCCCTTGATCGCTCCCGAAACGTGAGGGCCCAGCCACATCGTCCGGGGATCGCGGCTCTCACACACGTTTCTCCGCTGGGACCCCGCGGTCGCTGCGGCGCCCCTCGACCGACATCGTGCGCCGCCTCTCGACCGACATCGTGCGCCGCCTCTCGATGCAGCGACGTCATACAGTGGAGGACGGATGGTTCAACGTTCCTTCATCTCCCTCTTCCTGGTGGCGGCGGTCGCCGCCGTGGGCCTGGTTGCCGCTGACGAGGCGGCGGCCCAGCGACCTCGGGACGTGCTGCGGTTCGCCGCGGAGCCGGGCCACACGCTGCTGGTGCACGGGACCTATCCACCCGTCAGCTCGTCGTGCGTCGAGGAGCCCGAGCAACCCGTCCTTCACCGGCGCTACCGGGGCACCGTGGAGGTCCACCGCTCCTCGAGCGGCTCGCTGTTCCTGATCGGCGAGCTTCCGTTCGAGGAGTACGTCAAGGGCATCGCCGAGGTCCCCCGGAGCTGGCCGATGGAGGCCCTCCAGGCCCAGGTGGTGGCGGCCCGGACCTACGCGCTGTCGCAGCTCGACCCCGGCGGACCGTACGACCTGTGCGCCACCGATGCCTGCCAGGTGTACCTGGGGGCCGGCATCGAGCTCGGCGCGTGGGGTGAGCGATGGACCACCGCCGTCGAGGAGACGGCCGGCGAGGCGCTGCTGCACCGGGGGGAGCCGGCGGTGGCGTTCTACTCCTCGACCTCGCCGGGACGAACGTTCGACAATGAGCAGGTCTTCGGTGGCGAGCCCCTGCCGTACCTCCGCGGCGGCCCCGAGCCCGACGACGGCGACTCGCCGCTGGCCCACTGGGAGGTGCGCATCCCGTTCGCCCACCTCCGCCGGGTCCTGGCGGCCGACGGCCGGTGGAGCGGGGGGGCGATCCGCCGGGTGGTCGTCGAGGACGGACGCATCCACGTCCGGGGCCGCCGCGGGTCGGTGACGCTGGGCAAGGGCGACCTCCGGGCGGCCATGAACAACAGGGCGCGGTGCCTGCTGCCCTCGGCCTATCCGACCACGGAGGCCGACGGGTACCGCCTCCCCCAGGCCGTGCCATCGGTGTGGTACCGGGCCCGCCCGGAGAGCCGGGCCCTGGTGCTGGACGGACGGGGCTGGGGCCACGGGGTGGGGATGGTCCAGTGGGGGGCCTACGGGAAGGCCCGGCGCGGCATGTCGTACGAGGACATCCTGGCGGCGTACTACGGAGGCCTCCGGCCGCAGCGCTTCGACGTGCCCGATCGGATCCGAGTCCTGCTGGCCGAGGGGCTGACTTCGGTCACCGTCGTTCCTTCGGGCCGGGCCGAGGTGCGGCGGTACGCCGGGGCCCCCGAGCCGCCGTGGCGGGTCACCGGCGGTCGCCGCCTGCATCTCCGGGGAGGGGGACGCCCCAGGCCGTTGCTCCGGGCCTCCGGCTTCGACGCCGACCCGCGTGGCCGGGCGGGGCACCGGTACCGGGCCTCGCTGGAGCTGTCGAGCGCGGCCAAGGTCCGCCTCGACCTCCTCGACGGGGACGAGGTCACCGCCTCGACCCGCTGGAAGCCGTTCCTGGAAGGCACCGCCCACGCGGTGTTCCCGCTCCCGATGGTGGACGGGGGGACCTACCGGGTCCGGGCCGTGGCCACGGACGGCGTGGACACCGTGGCCACGGCCGCCCGCCGGGTTCACGTCCGCACCGAGGCGGCGGCGTCGCCCTCGCCCGAGGACGCCACTCCTTCTCCCTCCCCCGCCCGAGGCGTGCAAGCCGCTCCGGCCGCAGAGGAGAGCCGCGCGCCGCTGGTCACCGGCTCGGCCATCGCCCTGGCGTCGCTGGCGCTGTTGGCCCTGCTGTTGCGGCGGAGGCGCCGAAGAGGGTTTCATCGCGGATGATGCCGATCCTCGCGCACCACACGAACGACCCCATCCTGAGCGTCGACTGGCTCCAGGGACACGGCATCCCCATCGCGATCATCGTGGCCGTCTCGATCCTGTTCTTCGTGGCGGCCAAGCTGGCGGTGAAGCGGATGCGGCGGCGCATCGAGGGCGTGGAGAGCCTGACCCAGGAGCTCGACCTCCAGCGGGCGGCCACGCTCACCGAGGCGCTCTCCTACGTCATCCGGGTGCTGGTGTGGACGGTGGCCACGCTCCTGGTGCTGGGGCAGCTCGGGATCAACCTCGGCCCGCTGCTGGCCGGGGCCGGGATCGTGGGCGTTGCGCTGGGCTTCGGGGCCCAAAGCCTGGTCAAGGACTTCCTGTCCGGGTTCTTCATCCTGCTGGAGAACCAGTTCGGCGTGGGGGACGTGATCACGGTGAACGTCACCGGCCAGGAGGTCACGGGGAAGGTGGAGGGTCTCAGCCTGCGGACCAGCGCGGTGCGATCCTTCGACGGGACGCTGCACACGATCCCGAACGGGAACATCGTGCTGGTCGGCAACCGGTCGAAGGGGTGGGCCCGGGCCATCGTGGACGTCGGTGTGGCCTACGGCGAGGACATCGAGCAGGTCCGGGGCGTCCTCGAGGAGCTGTTCGACGAGCTCCGTGGCGACGAGCAGCTCAAAGAGTCGCTGTTCGACGGCCCCAAGGTCCTGGGTATCGAGCGGCTCGGTGACTACGACGTGGTGCTCCGGGTGGTGGCCGAGACCCGCCCCTCCCGGCGCCCCGACCTCGAGCGCGAGCTGCGCACCCGGATCAAGCGGAGGTTCGACGAGCGGGGGATCGAGATCCCCATCCCTTCGATCCCGCCCCCCCGGATCGAGGGGGGCCCGCCGACCACCTGAAGGAAACCGTCTGCTACCATCTCCCCCGCGATGGCAGGCGTGTGCGACATCTGTGGCCGCCATCCCGGCTTCGGGATGAAGGTCAGTCACTCCCACCGGCGGTCCAAGCGTCGGTGGCTCCCGAACGTGCAGAAGATCCGCGTCCAGGTGGACGGCGGCGGGGCCAGGCGACGCAACGTGTGCGCGAAGTGCCTCAAGGCCGGCAAGGTCCGCCGCGCCGTCTGATCCCCAGCCGTCCGTGTCACCCCCCGGTGTTACAGTCCTCTTCACGATGGACGCCGCCGTGTGGACCGTGATCGGCCTGCTCGCCGCAACCTCCCTGGGCAGTCTGATCTACCTCGGGTCCCGCATCGGCGGCATCCACGCCCGGCTCGACGGGCTTTCCGGCCGGATCGAGACGAGGTTCGACGCCCTCAACAGCAAGTTCGACCGCGTCGATGAGCGGTTCGACCGCGTCGATGAGCGGTTCGACCGCGTCGACGGGAGACTCGATCGCCTCTCGGAGCGCTTGACGGACCACCTGGAGCCGCACACGGGTTGAGTCAGCGGATTCGCAGGTCCCAGCTGGGGTCGACCGGTCCGATCCCCTGTCCGATCTCCAGCGCCGCACGGATGGCCTCCGTGACGAACTCCTTGCCCCGGGCCACCGCCTCCCGCAGATCCTCGCCCCGAGCCAGGTAGGCGGCGATGGCCGCCGACAGCACGCACCCGGTCCCGTGGGTGTGGGGGGTGTCGATCCGCTCGGCGGTGAGGGGCTCGGAGCCGTCGGCAGTGACCAGCAGGTCGGTGACCCGGTCGCCCTCCAGGTGCCCTCCCTTGACCAGCACCGCCGTGGGGCCCAGGTCGAGGATGGCCCGCCCGGATCGCTCCATGTCCTCCTCGGTCCGGACCTCCAGGCCGGACAGCCCGGCGGCCTCGGGGAGGTTCGGGGTCACCAGCGCGGCCAGCGGCAGGATGCGGGTCCGCAGGGCGTCCACCGCGTCCTCCCGGAGCAGGGAGTGGCCGTGCTTGGAGACGAACACCGGGTCCACCACCAGGTTCGGCACGCGGGTCTCGGCCACGGCATCGGCCACGGCCTCGATGATCGGGGCCGACGCGAGCATGCCGGTCTTGGCCGCGTCCACTCCGATGTCGGTGACCACCGCCCGCACCTGGTCGCCCACGGTCTCGGGCGAGAGCTCCTCGTAGCCCGACACGCCCTTGGTGTTCTGCACGGTCACCGCGGTGATCGCGCTCATCCCCCACACGCCCAGGGCCTGGAACGTCTTGAGGTCGGCCTGGATCCCGGCCCCGCCGCCCGAGTCCGACCCCGCGATCGTCAGCGCCCTTGGGGGGTCCGGGGGGGGAGCTCGCCCGGAACCGTAAGGGAGCCGGGCGCGAAGCGAGCGGACCCCCCAGTCGGACGGGGGGTCCGGGGGGGTAGCTCGCCCGGGACCGTGAGGCAGCCGGGCGTGAAGCGAGCGGACCCCCCAGTCGGAGGGGGAGTCCGGGGGGGTAGGAGACGTGGGCTCAGGAGGCAAAGTGGTCCCAACCTCGCGGCTCGAGGGGCTCCTGCCGGCCGTCGGGCAGGTCGGCGACCAGCGAGCCTTCGGTGACCTCCCCGATGTCGGTGAGGCCGGTGCCGTAGCGCTCCGCCAGGAGGCGCTCGGCGGACTCCACCTCCTCGGCAGGCAGGGCCGCCAGGAGCTCGTAGTCCTCGCCGCCGTGGAGGGCCAGGTCGAGCGGGTCGGCGCCCACCGAGGCCTCCAGGTCCGCGAGCTGGGCCGCCACCGGCACGTCGGCCACACGAATGGTCGCTCCCACACCGCTCTCACGGCACAGGCGGGACAGGTCCAGCGTCAGGCCGTCCGAGAGATCGATCATGGCCGTGGCCCCGGACTGGGCCAGGGTCTGCCCCTCCCCCAACCGGGCCACGGGCCGCTCCAGCGCCTCCACCAGGAAGCGGGCCCACTCCGCGCCCAGGAACTCCTTGACGTCGTCGGGCTCGGCCTGCGCCAGGCGCAGCCCGCCGGCGGCCGCACCGAGGGCGCCCGTGACCACCAGGTGGTCGCCCGGCCGCGCCCCCGACCGCAGCACGGCCCGATCCCTGGCCACCTCCCCGTATACGGTCACGGAGATCACCGCGTGGTCGCCCCGGTTGGTGTCTCCCCCCACGAGGGCCATCCCGTACTCGTCGGCGGCCCGTCGCATCCCCCCGCACAGCTCCATGACCCACGCGGCCTCGATGTCCGGCGATACCACCAGGGACGCCAGACCGTACCTCGGGCTCCCCCCCATGGCCGCCACATCGGAGACGTTGACCGCCACCGCCTTGTGGCCCAGGTCGTGCGCGGAGGTGGTCTCGAGCAGGAAGTGCACTCCCTCCACCAGCATGTCCGCGGTGAGGATGCCGTGGTGGCGCCCGGGCTCGACGATCGCGGCATCGTCGCCCATGCCGACCACGACCCCCGGGGCCTGCCCCGACAGCACCCTGCCGATGGCGGCCAGCAGCTGGTCTTCGGTCTGATCCACGCGCGTTCCCCCGGGCTTCCCTCCGGCCGGAGGTTCCACGATAATCCACCGGAGCCCCGAGAAAGGAGCGCGACGATGCCGACGATCAACACGTTGGACCTCGAGGGGATCTCCGAGAAGTCGTGGGGAGACGCCGCACGGGAGGCACTCCGCGAGGCGGCCAAGACCATCAGGCACATCAACCGGCTGGAGGTCACGGAGACCTCGACCGAGGTCGAGGGCAACGAGATCGTGCGCTACCGCACCGCGGTACGGCTCTTCTTCGAGGTCGAGACCGACCGGTAGCCGGTTCCGGTTCCGCTCCCGCTCCTCGGGGTAGAATCTGGCGTCCCCGGCGAGGGAAAGGCCATGTCCATCCCTGACGTGTTCGACAACCCATCTCCCGAGGAGCTCCGGAAGTTCACGGAAGAGATGCCGAACTGCCGCATCACCGAGTTCGGCAACGTGAACATCCAGACCAGGGCCACCTCCAGGAGCGCCGGCAGCACCTACATCGTCACGGACGACCCCTCCGTGACCTCGGGGCAGACCATCACCCGGGAGGAGTTCGAGCGGATCTCCCGGATCCAGGACGACCACATCGAGCAGCAGGAAATGGTGGTCATCGACGGCTTCATCGGGAACGTCGAGGGATTCCAGACCGCTGCCCGGCTGACGATCGAGAAGGCCAACGCGAACGTCGCGGGGATGCAGCGGAAGCTCTACTACCCGCGCCGAAACGGCGATCCCGAGGTCCACGTGATCTACACGCCGAACCTGGAGGCTCCCGGGTACCCGGACGACCGCATCATCGCGGTCGACCTGGAGAACGGCGTGACCCGGATCCTCAACTCCGACTACTTCGGCGAGTCGAAGAAGGGCGGCCTGCGGATGTGGAACAAGATCGTCTACGCCCGTGGTGGCCTGTCCCTGCACGCCGGCTGCAAGGTGGTCCCCGCGCCGGAGGGAGAGAAGACGTTCCTGATCATCGGATTGTCCGGCACCGGCAAGACCACGACCACGTTCACCACCCAGAACGAGTCCCTGCCCGTCCAGGACGATTTCGTGGCGCTGATGCCCGGCGGCCAGATCTACGGGACGGAGAACGGGTGCTTCGCCAAGACGTTCTCGCTCGACCCCGAATTCGAGCCGAACATCTACAACGCGGTCATCAAGCCTGAGTCGTACCTGGAGAACGTTTTCCAGGACGGCCGCGGCAGGGTGAACTTCTTCGAGACCTCCTACACCCAGAACGGCCGGGCGGTGTTCGGCATGGACGCCCTGGGCCGGTGGCGGGACCCCCGCGAGGTGGGGAGGGTGGACCACCTGCTGATCCTGAACTGGAACGAGAACATCATCCCCGCCGTGGCCAGGCTGACCCAGGCCCAGGCCGCCGCGTACTTCATGCTCGGAGAGACCACCGGCACCTCGGCCGGCGGCAAGGCCGAGGAGGGGAAGTTCCTCCGGGTCCCCGGCACGAACCCGTTCTTCCCGCTGCGACACGGCCAGCAGGGGAACCGCATCCTGGAGCTGCTGGCCTCGCACCCGATCGACGTGTTCCTGATGAACACCGGCCGGGTGGGGGGGCGGGAGGACGACGACCGGTCCAAGAAGGTGAAGATCCCCCACTCCTCGGCCGTGGTGAAGGCCATCGCCGAGGGCACGATCTCCTGGACCGACGACGGCGATTTCGGCTACCAGGTGGCCGAGGCGGTGCCGGACATCGACGACCCCGAGCTCCTCCAGCCCAGGCGCCTGTACGAGCGCCAGGGGAGGATGGACGAGTACGACGGGCTGGTGGAGCGGTTCAAGGCCGAGCGCGCCGAGTTCCTGAAGCAGTTCCCGGAGCTCGAGGAAGACATCATCAAGGCCGTCGGCTGACCCACCCCGCCGGGTGGCGCTTCCCGGGTCCTCCCGCCTCGCTAGCCGGTAGGGTAGGCTTGCCCCGGTCTGTCACAAGGAGGTGACGCCTGTGGCCTCGGCCTTCGAGGCTGTACGCGGCTTCTACGAGCGCGCCGCCGAATCGCTCGGGCTCGAGCTGTCGCTCAGGGAAGCGCTGGCCACACCCGCCCGCGAGGTCACCGTGCAGCTCCGCGCCCCCACCGACTACGGCGGGTTCAAGGTCTTCCGGGGGTACCGGGTCCAGTACAACAACGCCCGCGGCCCGTACAAGGGCGGGATCCGCTACCACCCCGCCGTGTCGCTCGACGAGATCCGCACGTTCGCCGCGCTCATGACGTGGAAGACGGCGCTCATGAACATCCCGTTCGGCGGGGCCAAGGGGGGCGTGTGCGTCGACCCCAAGCTCCTGTCCGAGCCCGAGCTGGAGCGGCTGTCCCGCGGGTACATGCGAGCCATCGCCGACGTGATCGGACCGCACGTGGACATCCCCGCCCCCGACGTGAACACCACGCCCCAGATCATGGGATGGATGGCGGACGAGTACTCGCGCAAGTACGGGCCGAACCCCGCGGTGATCACCGGGAAGCCGGTCGTGCTGGGCGGCTCCCTGGGACGCGACGCCGCCACCGGGAGGGGCTCGGCCATCTGCCTGGAGCGCCTGGTGAAGGCCAGGGGATGGAGCCGCGCCGAGACCACCGTGGCCATCGAGGGGTACGGGAACGCCGGATCGTGGCTGGCCGTGATCCTGGAAGACCTCGGCTACCCGGTGATCGCGGTCTCGGACAGCAGGGGCGGGGTGCTCTCGGAACGGGGGCTGCCCACCCGGGAGGTGCTCCGGCACAAGCACGAGACGGGCAGCGTGGTGGACCTCCCGGGGGCCGAGACGATCCCCGGCGACGAGCTGGTCGGCCTCGACTGCGTGGTCCTGGCCCTGGCGGCCCTGGAGGAGAGCATCCACGCGGCCAACGCCGACCGCGTCAAGTCTCAGGTCATCGTGGAGACGGCCAACTACCCGGTGACACCCGAGGCCGACCCGGTGCTCCTCGACCGGGGCATCACCGTGGTCCCCGACATCCTGGCCTCCGGCGGCGGCGTGGCGGTCTCCTACCTGGAGTGGGTGCAGGACCTCCAGCGAGAGCAGTGGCTGGAGGACCGCGTGAACGACCGGCTCCAGGAGCTGATGGGGGCGGCCACCGACCAGGTCCTGGCCCGGGCCGACAGCGAGGCGCTGTCGCTCCGCGACGCCGCGTACCTCATCGGCGTCGGCCGGGTGGCCGAGGCCGAGATCGCTCGCGGGTTCCGGTAGGGGTCCGGGGGGCAGCCCGCCCAGGGTGCATCCGGCGGTCGTGACGGCGGGAGAACCCCCGGCGAGAGCGCCTAGGTCCGCGACAGCCAGTAGGCGGCCCCGAGGCGCACGCCGGCCAGGACGACCGGCACCAGGCCCAGCCACCGATGCTCGAACGGGTTGTCCACGAGCGACAGGGCCACCAGCACCGCGGCCAGCGCGAACCAGAACCCGGCCTTGGCCGCATCGTGGATCGCCAGCAGGAGCCGGACCCTGCCGGAGCGCTCGGGGGTCGTTTCCCGAAGCGACGTGGCCGTGGCCGACACGCCCATGAGCCCGAAGAGGGCCCCCAGGACGATCCCGGCGATCTGCACCGTGGTCACGGGCGCGCGGATTCCAGGAGGGAGACGACCTCCTCGTCGGAGGTCTGCGGGAAGTCCCGGTACCACTGCCCCACCGCGAAGAAGGGCTCGGGCGTCTCCAGGACCACGATCTGGTCCGCGTCGGCCTCCAGCCGGCGCAGCCCTTCACGCGGCCCCACCGGCACCGCCAGGACCACTCGCCTGGCGCCCTGGGCCCTGGCCCACCGCAGGGCGGCGGCCGCCGTCCCTCCGGTGGCCACCCCGTCGTCGACCACGATGGCGACCTTGCCGTCAAGGTCTTCGGCGGGGCGGCCCCGCCGGTAGGCGTCCTGGCGCCGGCGGATCTCCTCCTCCTGCTCGGCGATCTCGCGCTCCAGGTACTGTCGGGTGACCCCCAGACCCTCCACCATGGCCTCGTCCAGGACCCGAACCCCCGGCGCGATGGCCCCCAGGCCCAGCTCGGGGTTCGATGGAGCCCGGACCTTCCTGGGGATGACGATGTCGAGGGGCCACCCGTGCGCCCGAGCGACCTCCGCCCCGATCTCCACACCGCCCCGGGGGATGGCCAGCACCACCGCCTCCTCCCCCACCAGGGGCTTCAGGGCCTCGGCCAGGCGGTGGCCGGCCTCGGCCCGGTCGGTGAAGATCATCACCACCTGCCTTCCCACCGGGGGGACCGGTCGATGTCCCCGGCGTCGCATCCGCCGAGGGGGAGCTCGCCGCTCCCGACCTCCCGGTCAGCGATCCGGCCGCTCGTCCTCCGCCTCCCGCCGGGTCTGCTCCTCGAGCTTCTTCCGGCGACGATCGGGGATGGCCCTCCCCGGCGGGGGAACCGGCTTGCGGACCCGGCGGTAGGGGTCGAGCCGGTCGTCGCGCTTCTTGCCTGCCACGCCCCGATTATCCCCCCCGGGGAAGGCGCGGGCGCTTGTGGAGCGGGACGGGCGCTGGCGTAGAATGGGTGCTCGCTCCGCACCGGGAGGAGGCAACGCGTGGTCAACGCATACATCCTCATCCAGACCGAGGTTGGGAAGGCCGCCCAGGTGGCCAAGGAGGTCGCCGCCATCAAGGGCGTGGCCGCCGCGGAGGACGTCACCGGGCCCTACGACGTCATCGTCCGCGCCGAGGCCAAGAACGTGGACGATCTCGGCAAGCTCGTGGTGGCCAAGATCCAGGCGGTCGACGGGATCACCCGCACGCTGACGTGCCCCGTGGTTCACCTGTAGCGGCAGCGGCCCCTACCCGGTCGCGGAGTCCGGCCCGGGCCGGTCCTCGGCGCGGTGCCGCTCCAGGGCCAGCTCGATCAGCCGGTTGACCAGCTCCGCGTAGGGCAGCCCCGAGGCCTCCCACAGCTTGGGGTACATGGAGATCTGGGTGAACCCCGGGATAGTGTTGATCTCGTTCACGAACGGCTCGCCGTCCGGCAGCAGGAAGAAGTCCACCCGGGCCATGCCGGCGCAGTCGATGGCCCGGAAGGCGGCCACGGCCATGCGCTGGACCTCCTCCATGGTCTCCACCGATACCCGGGCCGGTATCTCCAGGCGGGCCCCGTGCTCGTCGATGTACTTCGCCTCATAGTCGTAGAACTCGTGGCCCGTGGGGACCACCTCGCCGGCCACCGAGGCCACCGGGTCGTCGTTGCCCAGCACGGACACCTCCAGCTCCCGGGCCCCCTCCATGGACCGCTCCACCAGGGCCTTGCGGCCGTGGGCGAAGGCCTCCTTCATGGCCCCCGGCAGCTCCCCCGGCTCGTGGGCCTTGGTGATCCCCACCGAGGACCCCAGGGCCGCCGGCTTGACGAACACCGGGTAGCCGAGGTCGGCGGCCCGGGCCTCCACCGCCTCCGGGTCCTCCAGCCACTCCCTCTCCAGGACCACGGCGTGCGGGGCCACCCGCAGGCCGGCCGCCCGGAACAGGACCTTCTGGACGGCCTTGTCCATGCCCACCGCCGAGGCCAGCACCCCGGCGCCCACGTAGGGGATCCCCGCCATCTCCAGGAGCCCCTGGATGGTCCCGTCCTCGCCGTACGGCCCGTGGAGCACCGGGAAGACGATGTCGATGGGCTGCCGCAGGCCGCCCCGGCCCACCAGCTCCCGCGACCCCGGCTCGCGGGACAGGGCCACCTGGGAGCCCGCGTCCCCGGCCACCGACGGCAGGGCCCCCGAGGCGCCGGGCTCCAGGGCCGGGGGGGCGGGCAGCAGGTGCCACCGGCCCTCCCTGTCGATGCCCACGGCCACGACCTCGAACCGCTCGGGGTCGAGGGCGGACATGACCGAGGCGGCCGAGATCACCGAGACCTCGTGCTCCGCCGAGCGGCCGCCGAACACCAGGGCCACCCGGATCGGGCGGGTCACGCCTTCTCCAGGGCCCGGGCGAAGTCCTCCAGCAGGTCCTCGGGATCCTCGATCCCCACCGACACCCGGACCAGGCCGTCGGTGATCCCCTGGGCCCGCCGTTCCTCGGCGGTCATCTGGGTGTGGGTCACCGAGGCCGGGTGCACCACCAGGGTCTTCGTGCCCCCCAGGCTGGGGCCCACCAGGGCCACCTCCAGGGCCTCCTGGAACCGCTGCCCGGCCTCCAGGCCGCCGGCCAGGTCGAAGGCCAGCATCCCCGAGGGGCCCCGGAGCATCCGAGCGGCCACCTCGTGGTCGGGGTGCGAGGGCAGCCCCGGGTACCACACCGAGGACACCTTGGGATGCCCCTCCAGGAGCTCGGCCACCGCCCGGGCGTTCGAGGTGTGCCGCTCCATCCGGAGGCCCAGGGTGTGGAGGCCCCGCAGCGCCAGCCACGACTGGAGGGGGTCGGCCACGCCCCCCAGGTCGATCGACAGCTCGCGGATCTCGCCCAGCAGGTCCGACCCGCCGACGGCGATCCCGCCGGTCATGTCCGAATGCCCCCCGATGTACTTCGTGGTGGAGTGGACCACCACGTCGGCCCCCAGGGCCAGAGGGTTGCACAGGTAGGGGCTGGCGAACGTGTTGTCCACCACCAGGGGGATGCCCCGGTCCCGGCAGGCCCGGGCCAGGGCAGGCAGGTCGGGGACGGCCATCCGCGGGTTGGCGATGGTCTCCGTGTAGCAGACCCGGGTCTCGGGCCGGAGCGCGGCCACCACGTCGTCGGTCCGGTGGGATCCGGCCAGCGTGGTGTCGATCCCCCACCGGGGCAGGAGCTTGGTGACCGTGGAGAACGAGCCCCCGTACAGCATCGGCGTGGCCACCACGTGGTCCCCCGCCCGGGTGAGGGCCGCCAGGGTGGTGGTGATGGCGGCCATCCCCGAGGCGAACGACACCGCCCGCTCCCCCCCCTCCAGGTCGGCCATCACCCGCTCGAGGACGTCCCGGGTGGGGTTGTGCCACCGCGTGTACACGAACCCCGCGTCCTTTCCCTGGCGGATGAGCTCGGCCATGACCTCCGGGTCCTCGAAGGTGTAGGTGGCCGTCTGATATATCGGCGTGGAAGCCGGCCGCGCCTCGCCGAGGTCCACGTCGCCCTTGACCGCCCGCGTGGTGAACCCCCGCTCGTGCTCGGTCATGTGTGGCAGCCTATCGCGTCGGCGGCCGTGTCAGTGGCGGGTGCTAAGGTTCGAATCGAGATGATCGCCGTGGCATGGGCCGCGATCGGACTCCTTGGAGCCACCCTGCTCGGGGTCTTGTTCTTCGTCGGCTCCAGGCTTGATGGGCTCTCCGGCCGAATCGACGCCCAGGCCGCCCGCATCGACGAACAGGCTGCCCGGATCGATGCCCTCGCGACGATCGTGTCCGAGGGATTCGCCCGGTTGGACGAACGGCTCACCGCCCATCTCCAGCGCCACGCGGGCTGACCGGTCGGCAGACCTATCCTTCGCCCGAGTCGTTCGGCGCCTGGCGCCCCATCTCTTCGAGCCGACGGCGGGCGGCGGGGGCCACGAGAGGGACCAGAAGCCACGGCACCGCGGCCAGGACAACCCTGGGCAAGAGGCGTCCCCCAGATTGAAGGGCGAGAAGGACATTGACAGCCACGGAGACCGCGGCCAAGAGCGCAGCGTTGCGTACCGGATGCCGGTAGAGCCAACGACTGAAGCGGAGCCTCATGCGGTGCACCTTCGTTCGCTGGATCCGGCGACCACGGGCCCCGCCGCGATTGAGACCGGCACGCTCGTCCAGACGATCGAGCGCGTCCAGCAGACGGTCGAAACGACGGCCCATCGTCGTGCTACCAGGCGTGGGGGTCGGCCAGGGCCCGTTCGAGGACGTGGCGGTTCAGGTTCCCCCCGGTCAGGATCGTGCCCACCTTGCGGCCGGCCAGGCGCTCGTGGAGGCGGACCACCCCGGCGATCCCGGCCGCTCCCGCCCCCTCGGCCAGGTTGTGGGTCTTCTCCAGCAGGAGCACGATCCCCCGGCGCATCTCCTCCTCGGAGGCCACGATGATGTCGTCCACCAGCCGATCGATCATCCGGAACGGCAGGGCCCGGGGGACCCGGCAGGCCAGCCCCTCGGCGAACGTGGTGGCCCCCGGCTCCACCTCCACCATGTGCCCCTCGAGGCGGGAGCGGTAGTAGGGGGCCATGTTCTTGGCCTGGACCCCGATGACCTCGATGTCGGGGTTCAGCGTCTTGGCCGCCAGCCCCACCCCGGAGATCAGCCCGCCGGCCCCGATGGGCACCACCACCACCTCCAGGTCCGGCACGGCCTCGAGCATCTCCAGCCCGGCGGTGCCGTGCCCGGCGATGATCCACGGGTCGTCGGCGGCGTGGAAGTACACGAAGCCCTTCTCCCGCTCGAGCTCCAGGGCCTTCTCGTTGGCCTCGTCGAACCCGGCCCCGTCGAACAGCACCTCGGCCCCGAGGCTGCGCATGGCCTCGGCCTTGTCGGGGTTGGCCTTCTCCGGCATCACCACCGTGGCCCGGACGTGGAGGAGCCGGGCCGCGTAGCACACCCCCTGGCCGTGGTTGCCCATCGACGCGGTGACCACCCCGCGGGCCCGCTCCTCCGGCGACAGCGACAGGATCTTGTTGAGCGTGCCCCGGACCTTGAAGGCCCCGATCGGCTGGTGGTTCTCGTACTTGACGAACAGGGTCAGCCCCAGCATCCGGCCGAGCGAGATGGACTCGTAGAACGGCGTGGGCTGGAGGTAGCGCTCCAGGACCCGGCGGGCCGCCAGGATATCCACGAAGGTGGGCTCCCGGGCCTCGCCCTTCGTCTCGGCGGGCCGCTCTTCGTTGAGCGCCTTGGCCATGTCGGCTCCCCCTAGTCGGGCTCGTGCATGCCGTGCAGCTCCGGCTTGGCCGAGCGGAGCATGAGTGAGAGCACCATGTCGGCGGGCGATACCCCCTCGTACAGCACCTTGACCACGTGCTCGGCCAGCGGCAGGTCCACGCCCTCTCGCTCACCCAGGGCCACCACGGCCCGGCTGGTCTTCACGCCCTCGGCCACCATCCTGGTCTCGGCCACGATGTCCGCGAGCTTGCGGCCCCGCCCCAGCTCCTCGCCCACCCCCCGGTTCCGCGAGAGCTTGGAGATGCACGTGGCCACCAGGTCCCCCATCCCCGCCAGCCCGGAGAACGTCAGGGGATCGGCCCCCAGCTTCATCCCGAGGCGGGCCACCTCGGCCAGGCCCCGGGTGATCAGCGAGGCCCGGGAGTTGTCACCGAAGCCCATCCCGTCGGCGATCCCCGCGGCGATGGCGATCACGTTCTTCATGGCCCCCGACAGCTCACAGCCGACCACGTCGGGGTTCGTGTACACGCGGAAGAACGGGGCCATGAACAGCCCCTGGAGGCGCTCGGCCTGGGCGTCGTCGGCACAGGCGACCACCGAGGCCGAGGGCATCCGCCGCATGACCTCCTTGGCCAGGTTCGGACCCGACACCACCGCCAGGCGCTCCGGGGGGAGGTCGGCCTCCTCCGCCATGACCTCGGTCATCCGCTCGAGCGAGTCCTGCTCGATGCCCTTGGTCAGCGACACCAGGGGCGCCTCGGCGCCGATGTGGGGGGCGACCCGCCGGAACACCTCTCGGAAGGCGTGCGAGGGAACGGCCATGACCACGGTGCCGGCCCCGTCCACCGCCTTCTCCACGTCGTCGGTCGACGACAGCGAGGCCGGGAGCTCGAAGTCCGGGAGGTAGCCGGCGTTCGTGTGCCGGGCGTTGATCTCGTCGGCCAGATCCGCCCGGCGGGCCCACAGGACGGTGTCGATGCCCTTCTCGGCGGTGATCGTGGCGAAGGCGGTCCCCCACGACCCGGCCCCCACCACTGCCACCCGGTCCGTCACGACCACCTCTTCGGGTAGCGGGCCCGGAGATCGTCCACCAAGAAGCCGAGCTCGTCCATCACCCGGTCGGTGACCTTCCGAAGGACCTCGGGGTCCTCACGGTCCTCCTCGTACTCGGAGAAGTCCAGCGGTGGACCGACCTTGACCCAGATCGGCCGCCCGAACTTGAGGTTCCGCCGCCCCCCTCGCTGCCACACCGGGGCGCTCCCCCACACGGCCACGGGCAGAACGGGAGCGCCCGTGCCCAGGGTCATCCGGGCGATGCCCGTCTTGCCCTGCATGGGGCTGTGGTCGGGGTTCGTGGTCACGGTGGCCTCCGGGTACACCACCACGACCTCCCCCTGCCGCAGCGCGGCCATCGAGGCCTCCACGGGAGCCAGGTCGCCCGTGCCTCGACGGACCGGGATCTGCCGGGCGCCCCGGAGCAGGGCGCGGAGGAACGGGTTCTTGTAGAGCTCGATCTTCGTCAGGAACCTCGGCCTGCGACCGGCCTTCTCCAGGAACAGGCCGTGGGCCAGGGGGTCGAAGTACGAGATGTGGTTGCAGGCCACGAGCGCCTCGCCCTGCTCGGGGACGTGCTCGAGGCCCTCGAAGCGCCAGGTGAACCACAGCGAGATCGGGGGGATGAGCGTCGCTTCCGCGAAGCGCATCCACGGCTCGTGTCGCTTCACCCGGTTCCTCCGATCGTGGACGGCTGACATTCTACCCACGGGCGGGCTCCTCACTGGGGGGTCCGCTCGCCGCGCGCCCCGGCGCCATCTCCGCTCGGGGCGAGCTACCCCCCCGGGCCCCCCTTCACTGGGGCTCCGCTCGCCGCGCGCCCCGACGCCATCTCCGCTCGGGGCGAGGATGCGTGTGCCGGGCGCTCCCACGGGCTACCATCGCTGTCCCATGCGCGTGATCGCGGTCCCGGTGAAGTCGCTGGAGCGGGCCAAGGGCCGGCTGTCCTCCCTGATGCGCCCGCTGGAGCGCGCCGCGCTCACGCTGGCGATGCTCGAGGACGTCCTGGACGCCTGCCAGGCGATGCCCGGATGGCAGACGTGGGTCATCTCCCCGGACGAGGCCGTGCTCGAGGTCTCCGCGCGACGCGGGTCCAGGCCGGTGGCCGAGGAGGACCCGGGCCTGCTGGCCGCCGTGCACCAGGTGGAGGAGGAGGCCGCCACCGCCGACGCCCTGGCCATCGTCCTGGGGGACCTCCCACTCCTCACCCCCGAGGCGCTCGGCGGGGCCCTGCGAACCGTGGGCCCGGTGGTGGCCGCGCCATCGGCGTCCGACGGGGGGACGAACCTGCTCCTGCGCCGCCCGCCCGGGATGATCCCGCCCCGGTTCGGCAGCGACTCGTTCCGCAAGCACCGCGAGGGCGCCGAGTTCCGCGACATCCCGTTCGCCGAGGTGCGGGACCCCGAGCTGGAGTTCGACCTGGACCGCCCCGAGGACGTCCCCCACGTGCTCGCCGCGGGCGGCCCGGGCCGAACCCGAGCCGCTTGCCTGGAGATGGGCCTGGCGGAGAGACTCTCGGTGCGTTCGGAGCCCTAGGGAGGAGCGGTGGCCCAGGGAACGGTCAAGGACTACGACGTCGCGGAGCGCACTGGGACCCTGCTCACCGACGACCGGGAGGAGGTCCTCATCGACCCGACCTCCGTGGAGGGCGCCGGCATCCGCTACCTCCGGGTCGGCCAGCGGGTGAAGTTCGACCTCGGGGACGAGGGCGGGAAGAAGGTGGCCCGCACCCTGCGGATCGTCACCTTCGACTAGGGGTACGGAGCTCCCCGGCCTTCCGCTCGGCCTCGTCCGCTCGCTGGGCCGCGCGGGCGGCCACATCCCTGGCCCGCCGGGCCGCTCGCTCGGCCGCCTCCGCCTCCCGGGCCAGGCGCCGCGCCTCGCG
>JBOGVZ010000050.1:0-5313 GCA_050692985.1 Actinomycetota bacterium | reverse complement strand
GTGCTGCCCGGCCGGAACTACGGCTGGGGCGGGGCCTCGGCCTGCCCGAGGACGTCCGAGAGCGGCCCGAAACCGGTCCAGCCCGTGGTCCGGATCAACCCGTTGACGGCCCCGACCGGGGCCGCGTTCTGCGAGGGCTGCGGCCTGGGGGCGGGGATGGAGGGCGACCTCCTGTACGGCACCTACCTCACCCGGAAGATCCACGCCCTGGACCTCAACGCGGACCGGGACGGTGTCACCGGGCGGCACGTGCTCCTCTCCCACCCTCGAGCGGTGCTGGCCGTGGAGGCCGCGCCTGACGGGGTCGTCTACATCAGCGACCTCAGGGCCATCTACCGGCTGGTCTGAGCGGCCGCGCGATGCGACGATAGGCCCCGTGGAGGTCCTGGACACCTTCCTCGACGCCATGGGGCGCACGCCCCTGGTGCGGCTCCAGCGGGTGGCCACGAGCGTCCGGCCGACGGTCCTGGCGAAGCTGGAGATGCTGAACCCCGGGGGAAGCGTGAAGGACCGGATCGGGCTGCGGATGATCGAGGCGGCCGAGCGCGGGGGGCATCTCAAGCCCGGCGGCACGATCGTGGAGCCCACGTCGGGGAACACCGGCCACGGGCTGGCCATCGCCGCGGCGATCCGCGGGTACCGCTGCATCTTCGTGATGCCGGACAAGATGAGCCAGGAGAAGGTGGCCCTCCTCCGGGCGTACGGCGCCGAGGTCATCATCACCCCGACGGCCGTGGCGCCAGAGTCCCCAGAGTCCTACTACAAGGTCGCCGACCGCCTCACCGAGGAGATCCCCGGTGCGTTCCAGCCGAACCAGTACTACAACCAGGAGAACCCGCAGGCGCACTACGAGACCACCGGGCCCGAGATCTGGGAGCAGACCGAGGGGAAGATCGACGTGCTGGTGACCGGGGTGGGGACCGGGGGGACGATCACCGGGACCGGCCGGTACCTGAAGGAGCGGAAGCCCGAGGTCCTGGTGGTCGGGGCCGACCCGGAGGGCTCGGTGTTCTCCGCTCCCGACGAGCCGGCCCGCCCGTACCTGGTCGAGGGCATCGGCGAGGACTTCTGGCCGGAGACGTTCGACCCCTCGGTCGTGGACCGCTACGTCCGGGTGTCGGACCGAGACTCGTTCCTCCTGGCCCGCCGGATCACCCGGGAGGAGGGGATCCTGGTGGGGGGGTCGTCCGGCACCGCCCTCTTCGCCGCGCTGGAGGTGGGCCGGGAGCTCGGCCCGGACGCCACGATCGTGGTGATCCTCCCGGACACCGGCCGGAACTACCTCTCGAAGCTGTACTCGGAGACCTGGATGCGCCAGTACGGGTTCGTGGAGCGGCCCGAGGTGGTCACGGTGCGCCAGGTCCTCGGCGCGAAGCACGGGGAGCTGCCCCCGGTTGTGGCCGTGGGCGCCCACGAGAAGGTTCGCCACGCCGTGGACACGCTCCAGCAGTTCAACATCTCCCAGGCCCCGGTGACCAGGGACGACGCCGAGGACGTGACCGCGCTCGTGGGGAGCATCCAGGAGCGGGATCTCCTCGACCGGCTCTTCCGCGACCCGGACGCCCTGCAGGCCGACGTGGCCGAGGTCATGGGCCCCCCGCTCCCCCTCGTCGAGGCGGTCGACCCCATCGAGGCGGCCTTCGAGCGCCTCCAGTCGGCCTCCGCCGTCGTGGTCAGCCACGAGGGACGAACCCTCGGCGTCCTGACCCGCTCCGACCTCCTCGAGTTCCTGGCCCACCGCCGCTCCCAGACGTAGCCGGGTGCGCGCGCTTGGCATCGACGTCGGGGTGCGCAAGGGTCTCGACCTGGTCCTGTTGGACGGCTCCCGAGACCCGGTGGCCATGCACCGCGGCATCCCGCTCGAGGACGTTCGGCGGCTGATCGAGGAGGCCGAGGCGGACGTGGTCGCGATCGACTCGCCGCCCCGATGGGCTGGGAAGGGCCGTTCCCGCAGGACCGAGCGGGAGATCCGGCACTTCGGCATCCAGTCCTACGGCACGCCGACGTCAGACCGGGGGACGGACCACCCCTTCTACGAGTGGATGCGGGTGGGCTTCGAGGTCTTCCGGATCGCCGCGCTCGCCGGATACCCCAGGTACCGCGGCGGCCCGGCGGGTGGGACCGCCATCGAGGTGTTCCCGCACGCGAGCGCGGTCGTCCTGGCCGGCTGCCTCCCACCTCGCGGGGCCCGCAAGGCCGCCTGGCGGACCGCAGTCCTCCAGGCCGGCGGCGTGAACGTCGACGGCCTGCGTTCGCTCGACCAGATCGACGCGGCGCTGGCCGCGCTGACCGGGCTACGCGCCCTGGCGGGGCGCTCCTCGGCGCTCGGGGATCCGCGGGAAGGCGTCATCGTCCTGCCGGCTCGATCGCTCCCCGCCCGGCCGTTCCCCCGCTGCCCGGAGCCCGCCGGGGGGATCCCGCAGCCCCACCTCCCCAGGATGTCGCCGTGCGCCTGTGGGGACCCCGCCTGCGACCGGCTCACGTCCAGGGAGTTCGCCCCCGGACACGACGCCCGCCGGAAGTCCATGCTGTGGAGGCTTGCCCGCCAAGGGCACGACGCCGCCGAGGAGCTGAGGAGACGAGGATGGGAGCTGCCGCCGGAGATGCGATGAGGTTCGAGACGAAGGCGATCCACGTCGGCCAGGACCCCGAGCCCGAGTTCGGCTCGGTCAACGTGCCGATCTACCAGACGTCCACCTACGCGCAGGAGGCCGTGGGCAAGCCGAAGCGGTACGACTACGCGCGAGGCGGCAACCCAACCCGGGAGGCCCTCGAGGTCGTGCTGGCCGCGCTGGAAGGCGGGGCCCACGGCCTCTCGTTCGCCTCCGGCATGGCCGCCGAGACCACCCTGCTCCTGGCACGGCTCCGGCCCGGCGACCACGTCGTCCTCGGCGACGACGTGTACGGCGGCACGTACCGCCTGCTGGCGCGGGTGCTGGCCGACTGGGGAGTGGCCTTCGATACCGTTGATCTGACCGACCCGGACGCGGTTCGGAAGGCCGTACGCGGCGACACCCGGGTGATCTGGGTGGAGACGCCCTCGAACCCGTTCCTCAAGGTGGTGGACATCGAGGCCGTCTCGGCGATCGCCCACGAGGCCGAGGCCTGGTGCGTGGTCGACAACACCTTCGCCAGCCCGTACCTCCAGCGGCCGCTGGAGCTCATGGCCGACGCGGTGGTCCACTCGGTGACGAAGTACCTCGGCGGGCACTCCGACCTGATCGGAGGTGCGCTCGTCCTGAACGATGCCGAGACGGCCGAGCGGCTGCGGTTCCTCCAGAACGCGGTCGGCGCGGTTCCCGGGCCGATGGACTGCTACCTGGCGCTCCGCGGGGTAAAGACGCTGGCGGTGCGGATTGAGGCCCACTGCCGTGGGGCGAAGCGGGTGGCGGACTTCCTGTCGTCACACGAGAAGGTGACCCGGGTGCACTACCCCGGCCTGCCCGACCACCCCCAGCACGAGGTGGCGGCCCGGCAGATGCGGGACTTCGGGGGAATGGTGTCGTTCGAGATGGGCTCGCCCGAGGAGGCCATCCGGGCTGCCGAGGCCACCGAGCTGTTCTTCCTCGGCGAGTCGCTGGGCGGGGTGGAGTCGCTGATCGAGGTCCCGGGCCCGATGACCCACGCCAGCGTGGCCGGCTCCCCGCTGGAGGTGCCACCGACGCTGATCCGGCTGTCGGTGGGGATCGAGCACCCGGACGACCTCATCGAGGACTTGGATCGCGCCTTAACCTAGGCCTAGTGGGGCCTGTTGGCCCATTCAGCTCGCCTGGCGTTCCAGAATCGGAGAACGGAGAGCCCTGCAAGAACCAGAAGAACGACAAGAAGTTCCAGGGAGGCAGCGGTCCGAGCAGCCGCGGCCAAGGACCGCTCGTACGGCCAATGGAGGACGGACGAAATCCCGAAAAGAAGGATGACGGAAGCGGGGAAAGCCAGAAGACTCCACCGCTGCTCCCGGGATGCCAACCCTACCGCGAGGTATCTCAACTGTGGATCGTCGACAGGCCTCCCGAGTCCAACCGCTCGCCGAACGCGCTTCTTGACAGCCGGAGGGGCGTCCCGCCACTCGTCCTGCCAGGTTCTCGAGCTCACGTCTCCCACGGGAACCAACTCCCGTCAACACCGACAAGCGACAACAGTCAGAGTAACTCGGGGCGAGCCGCATTGCTTTCGGCAGCGACCTGATGCGATATCGCGCAGTCTGTCGCTATGGACGATCGGCCGGCTCTTCGCCTTGGCGGGGCTCGATCGGCGCGTACCCCGCAGCCTTCGCTGGCGCGGTCTGCTCGAAGTGGCCCTTCTCCTCGCTGTACTCGATGACCGCGCCCTCCATGACCTCGGGCGCCTCCTGCCCCTCGCGGAGGACCTGGAACACCCGGAGGGGTTTGGCCTTCCCCTTCACCTCGAGCGAGGGGAGGTCGCCGATGCGGAACTTGTCCCGGATCGCTGCGGCGCAGGGCTCGGTGACCACGATCTGGCCGGGCCCGGCCACGCCGCACAGCCGGCTGGAGGTGTTCACGGTGTCCCCGACCACCGTGTAGTCGAGCCGGTCGTGCGAGCCGATGTTCCCCACCACGGCCTCGCCGGTGGCGATCCCCACGCCGCAGCCGGCCACCTCCAGGCCCGACGTTCGACCCGCCGCCACGGCCTCGTCGATGAAGTCGAGCATCTTGATGCCGGCCCGGGCGGCATGCTCGGCGTGATTCTCGGTGCGCCGGGGGGCGCCCCAGAAGGCCATCACGCAGTCGCCCATGAACTTGTCGATCGTGCCTCTCTCCTCGTTGACGGCTCGGACCATCGCGTCGAGGTACACGTTGAGCGCCTCCACGACCTCCTCCGGCGCGGCACCGTCGGAGGCGGACGTGAACCCGCGGAGGTCGGCGAACAGGACCGAGATCGTCCGTGACTGCCCCTCCAGGGTGGCCAGGGCGGCCTCGGGCGCGGCCAGGACCTCGTCGACGACGTCCTGGGCCACGTACCGGCCGAACACCCTGGTGACCCGGCGCCGCTCCCGCTCCTCGGTGAAATAGCGGACGCCCAGCGCGCCGATGAACGCCACCACGATCCCGAGCGCCGGGTACACCAGGTTCATGACGTGACCGTCGTCGAACCGCCAGAACGCCAGCAGGAAGTACGCGGTGCCGATCCCCAGGACGACCACCGGCGAGGCCCACACCCGCAGGAGGGCCACGGCCATGGCCGACAGGAGGGCCACGGCGAACACGGCCACCAGGACGCTGACTCGTCCGTCGGGGAACAGGAACGCCCGGGTGAGCATGGTGTTGAGCGCGTTGGCGTGCACGAAGACCCCCG
>JBOGVZ010000049.1:0-148075 GCA_050692985.1 Actinomycetota bacterium | reverse complement strand
ACACGAAAGGACCTGTGCGACCTGATGAAGCGACTCGACGGGAAGCAAGCCCTTCTCCCAGCGGCATGAGCCGGGCGCTCGGCGCGGCTCAGAATACGTAGGCGAACTTCCGGGCCAGAGCACTTAGAGCCAGCCGCCAGCAGGGCAGCGTTCTCCCCGTGGCCATCTCACGGCTGAATTCTCAGACCTTGCAGTTGGACGAGTCGGTAGGGATCGATGGGTTGGCGGTGGACGCGGCGCTCGATCCCGAGGCCGGAGTGATCTAGCTTGCCACCTACCAGGGACCTTTGATCCGGGTCGACCTCCGTTCGGACGGTGGCCCGTCGCCGGAGCCGACTCCCTTCTTCAAACCGGCTCCTGGGTGGAACACGGCCCAAGCGGTTGTTGATCCCCAGGGGGAGCGTTGGCCCGCCACCGGGGCCGCGAACGTCGCTATCAAGGACGACCCGTCGCGGTTGGCGCTGCCGAACGAGACCGTTCGCAGCCTCCCACCCGGGGGTATCGTGATCACCGTGGTAGGAGCCCGTCCGTATACGGGTGGGGAAGAGTTTCCGGCCCGAGTGTTCCCTCTCCGTGTCTCTGACGGCTTCTGCACGCACCGGTACTACGAGGGGCAACCCGCTCCCCACGTCTCCGCGTGTCATCTCGACACCTCGGTGGAGGACCGCCTGCTGAACGTCAGCGTCTGGCTCGGGCGAGAAGCGGACAGCGAAAGACCCTCGCAGGAGCTCCTTGCGGAGGCAGATAAGGCGCTCGCCCGACTTCACATCGCTTAGTGTCCCGAGGGTGGAGGCCAACCCAAATCCATGAATGAAGCTTGCCTTGTTCCCAGCCACGATAGGCTCGGGCCGCCCCTGCCTCAACGGTGTCGACGCCGGGTGAAAACTGAGCACATTCCGCCGGTCGAAAACTGAGCAGTTCCGGGACGCAGGCTCGTTTTCGACGGACCCTCAGGGTCGAAGCCGACCCGAGGGGAGGAAGGTTGTACTCAGCGCAGGACTGGGCAGAGGTACGCAGGCTGTTCTACGTCGAGGGCCTGGCCAAGGCGGCGATCGCCCGCCGCCTCGGCATGAGCCGCAACACGGTCGACAGGCTTCTCGCCCTTTACCGGCCGCCCCGCTACCAGCGGGCTCCGAAGGGATCGATCCTCGATGCCCACCGCGAGGAGATCGCGTCGATGCTGGACCGCGACCCCAAGGTGGCGGCCACCGTGGTGCTCGAGCGGCTTCGCCGAAGCGGCTACGCCGGAGGGATCACCATCCTGAAGGAGCACCTGGCCAGGGTCCGCCCGCAGTTCCTGGCCGCCCGGGGGTTCCAGCGCACCACCTACCTGCCCGGGGAGATTGGCCACGCCGACTGGTGGGAGACCGGACGCTACATCCCGGTGGGAAAGGGAGCCGCCCGCAAGCTCTACGCCCTGGTGGCGACGCTTCCGCACTCTGCGGCCCACGCCGCGGTGTTCACCCTCTCCAAGACCCTTGCCGACGTTCGCCCGACCTTCGTCTTGATGGATGGGCCCCTTCCGGAACGGAAGGCCGCCATGCAGTCGGTGGTGGCGGAAATCAAGGTCCGGGATCGGGGCCACATCAAGCCGGTCTTCCGTGTACCGATTTTTCGACCACCGTATGGATTGGTGCCCCCGGCAGGATTCGAACCTGCGCCCCTGGTTCCGGAGACCAGTGCTCTATCCCCTGAGCTACGGGGGCTCACGGCCAGTCTAGCAACGGGCTCGGGGCCGCCGGTATGATGGCGCCGCCCTTGACCGGGAACCACGCACCCGCCCGGATCCTCGTGGCCGACGATGACCCCGTGATCCTCAGGCTCCTGGAGGTCAACCTCGGCCTGGAGGGCTTCGACGTGCTCACCGCGGCCAGCGGGGAGCAGGCCCTGGCCAGCGCCAAGCAGGACCTTCCAGCGCTCATCCTTCTCGACGTGATGATGCCTGGCATGAACGGGTGGGACGTCGTGGAGCGGCTCAGGGAGGAGGCCGCCACGGCCGACATCCCCGTCGTCCTGCTCTCGGCCCGGACCCAGGAGCAGGATCGCCGCCGGGCCGATGAGCTGAGGGTGGCCGGGTACGTCACCAAGCCCTTCGATCCCGCGGAGCTCGCCGCGATCATCCGGCGGCTGGCCCTGCGGTCGTCGTAGGCTCGCATCGAGATGATCGAGCGAGAGCTGGGCGAGCTCATCCTGGAGGCCGTCCGGGCGGCCCGGGACGAGCTGGGGCTGGACCGGGTCCCCTCCGAGGTCGAGGTCATCAGGCCGCGCCAGAAGGAGCATGGTGACTACGCCACGAACGTGGCCCTGGCCGTGGGCTCGGCCATCGGGCGGAGCCCTCGCGAGGTCGCCGAGGTCCTGGTCCGCCACCTCCCCGAGTCGGACGTGGTGGCCAAGGTCGAGGTGGCCGGCCCCGGGTTCATCAACATCTTCGTGGCCCACGGATGGCTGTACCGGGTCCTGGAGGAGGTCCAGCGCCAGGGCCCGGCGTTCGGCCGGGTCGACACGGGCGGGGGAGAGCGGGTGCAGGTCGAGTTCGTCTCGGTGAACCCCACCGGCCCGCTCCACGTCGGCCACGGGCGCAACGCGGTGGTGGGCGACGCGCTGGCCCGGATCCTGGAGGCGACGGGGTACGCGATCGAGCGCGAGTACTACGTCAACGACGCCGGCCACCAGGCCGAGCTGCTGGGCGCCTCCGTGGAGGCCCGGTACCTCCAGCACTTCGGACGGGACGCGGAGGTGCCCGAGGGCGGGTACCGGGGCGCCTACCTGGCCGACCTGGCCGCGGAGATCGCCGCCGACCTCGGTGACTCGCTGTTGGAGCAGCCGGGGGATGAGCGGCGCGAGCGGCTGGGCGGCGAGGCCATCCGGCGGTTCCTCGACAAGATCCGGGCCACCCTCGAGCGGATGGGGGTGACGTTCGACACCTGGTTCCACGAGTCCACCCTCCACGCCGAGGGCCTGATCGATGAGGCCGTTCAGGCCCTGCGGGACCGGGACCTGGCCTACGAGGCCGACGGCGCCGTGTGGTTCCGGGCCGAACGGTTCGGCGACGAGAAGGACCGGGTGCTGATCCGGGCCACCGGCGAGCCGACGTACTTCGCCGCCGACTGCGCCTACCTCCTCCACAAGTGGGGCCGCGGCTTCGACCGGTTGATCTACGTGTGGGGGGCCGACCACCATGGAGCGGTCAAGCGGCTCCAGGGGGCCGCGGAGGCGTACGGGCTCGACACCTCCCGGACGGAGTTCATCCTCACCCAGCTCGTGGCCCTGTACCGCGCCGGTGAGCCGGTGCGGATGAGCAAGCGCACCGGCGACATCATCACGATGGACGAGGTCCTGGACGAGGTCGGCCGCGACGCTGCCCGCTACACGCTGCTCGCCCGGACCACCGACCGGCCGCTCGACTTCGACATCGAGCTGGTGAAGCGGCAGACGCTGGACAACCCCGTGTACTACGTGCAGTACGCCCACGCCCGGATCGCCAGCGTGATCGGGTACGCCATCCGCCAGGGCGTCGAGCGGGTGCCCTTCGAGCGCGTCCGTCCCGAGGAGCTGGTCCACGAGACCGAGCTCGATCTCCTGCGGAAGATCGCCGAGCTCCCGGAGCAGATCCAGCTTGCGGTGAACCTCCGGGCCCCGTACCGGCTGACGAAATACGCGGAGGACCTCGCTGCCGGGTTCCACCGCTTCTACACCGAGTGCCGGGTCGTGACCGACGACGCGGCCCTCACGCAGGCCCGCCTCCAGCTGGCCGCGGCCACGAAGCAGGTCATCGCCAACGTGCTCGACCTGCTGGGCGTCTCCGGCCCCGAGTCGATGGAGCGGCTGGAGGAGCGACCGTAGGGGGGTTCGGGGGAGAAGCCGGCCATGGGTGAGAGCACACGAGGACGGAGGGCCAGCGATCCCCCCGAGAAGAACCGGGGGGGTTCGGGGGGAGTAGCCGGCCATGGGTGAGAGGACACGAGGACGGAGAGCCGGCGATCCCCCCGAGAAGAACGGCTTGGGTCGGCCTCAGGCCGGCGGTCCGATCCCCCGGTCAGAGCCCCCGCCGGAGGTGGAGGTCCGGCGGGCCCGCCCGCGGGACGCTCGCTCCATGCTGGCGATGCTGGCCGAGGTCGCCGCCGAGCGTCGATTCATCCGCATCGAGGAGGTGACCGGGACCCGGACCCGCATGGTCCGGCGCCGGTTCCGTCGCCCCTGGACCACGGACCGGGCCGACGTCGTGGCCGCGGTGGGCGACCGGGTGATCGGCCACCTCGGGGTGAGCCGGGAGGAAGGGCCGGCCACCGCCCACGTGGCCTCGCTCGGCATGTCGGTGGCCGCGGACTGGCGCGCCCGGGGAGTCGGCTCGGCGCTGCTGGCGGAGGCCTTCCGGTGGGCCAGGTGGTCGGGGGTGGAGAAGCTTGCCCTATCGGTGTACCCGGACAACGAGGCGGCCCTGGCCCTGTACGAGAAGTTCGGGTTCGCGGTGGAGGGGCGGCTGTCCGGCCACTCGAAGAAGTCCTCCGGGTACGAGGATGAGATCGTGATGGGACGGTGGCTGTGAGGACGATCCGTGTCGGGTTGCTGGGCTGCGGCCACGTCGGTTCGGCGGTGGCCCGCATGCTCCACGCGGGCGCCGAGGACCTCGAGCGCCGGACCGGCTGCCGGATCGAGGTGACGGCCGTGGCCGTCCGGAACCCGGCGTTGGAGCGAGACGTCCCGGTGTCCATCGAGCGCATCACCGGTGACGCCCGGGCCGTGGCCTCGGATCCCGACGTGGACGTCGTCGTGGAGCTGATCGGGGGGATCGAGCCGGCCCGCTCCCTGATCCTTCGGGCCCTGTCCGCGGGGAAGCACGTGGTCACCGCCAACAAGGAGCTGTTGTCCTCCCTCGGTCGGGAGCTGTTCGACGCGTCGGAGGCGGCCGGGGTGGACCTGTTCTTCGAGGGGGCGGTCGGCGGGGGCATCCCGTTGGTCCGCCCCTTGAAGGAGTCGCTGGCCGGGGAGCGGCTGGCCCGGGTGCTGGGCATCGTGAACGGCACCACGAACTACGTCCTCACCAGGATGACCGAGGATGGGATGGCCTTCGAGGAAGCCCTGGCCCAGGCGGAGAGGCTGGGCTACGCGGAGCGCGATCCCACGGACGACATCGAGGGCTTCGACGCCGCGGCCAAGTGCGCCATCCTGGCCTCGATCGCCTTCAACAGCCGAGTGGTGGCGGGCGAGGTGTACCGGGAGGGGATCTCCGGCGTGACCGTGGAGGACATCGTGTTCGCCCGCCGCCTGGGGTACGTGGTCAAGCTCCTGGCCATCGCCGAGCTGGAGGACGGCGACGTCTCCGCCCGGGTCCACCCGGCGATGATCCCGGCCGACCATCCCCTGGCCGCCGTGCGGGAGACGTTCAACGCCGTCTTCGTGGAGGGCCCCACCGTGGGCCAGCTCATGTTCTACGGGCGCGGGGCCGGAGGGGGCCCCACCGCCACGGCCGTGGTCGGTGACCTGGCCCAGGTGGCCCGGAACGTCGCCTCCGGCGGCCGGGGGGTGGGGTGCACCTGCTACCGGGACCGGCCGCTGCGGCCGATGCAGGACATGGAGAGCCAGTACTACCTCCTGCTCGACGTGGTGGACCGGCCCGGGGTGCTGGCCCAGGTGGCCGACGCGTTCGGCCGGAACCTGGTGTCGATCAAGGAGGTGTGGCAGGAGGGCACCGGGGAGGAGGCCCTGCTCGTGCTCATCACCCACCGGGCCAACGAGGGCGCGGTCCAGGCCACCGCGTCCGACCTGCGAGCGCTGGACGTGGTGGCCGAGGTCCGCAGCGTGATGCGGGTCGAGGGCGGTGAGGGTTGAGGGGGACCTGGCCCGGAGTCATCGAGGCCTACCGGGACCGGCTCCCGGTCACCGACTCCACCCCGGTGGTGACCCTCCGGGAAGGCGGCACGCCGCTGGTGCGATCGGAGGCGCTGTCGGCGGAGACCGGAGCACAGGTGTACCTCAAGGTCGAGGGGGCCAACCCCACCGGGTCGTTCAAGGACCGGGGTATGACCGTGGCGGTGTCCCGGGCCCTGGAGGTGGGGGCCCGGGCCGTGGTGTGCGCCTCGACCGGGAACACCAGTGCCTCGGCGGCCGCGTACGCGGCCCGGGCCGGCCTCACCTGCGCGGTCCTGGTGCCCAAGGGAGGCGTGGCCCTGGGCAAGATGGCCCAGACCCTGGTGGCCGGGGCCACGGTGCTCGAGGTCGACGGCGGCTTCGACGCCGCGCTGCGGCTCACCCGGACCCTGGCGGACGACCACCCCGTCACCCTGGTGAACTCGGTGAACCCCGACCGGATCGAGGGCCAGAAGACGTGCGCGTTCGAGGTCTGCGACGACCTGGGCGGGGCCCCCGACCTCCACCTGGTCCCCGTGGGGAACGCCGGGAACATCACCAGCCACTGGAAGGGGTACCGGGAGTACGCCGACGACGGCGTGATCGCCCGGCCCCCGGCCCTCCACGGCTTCCAGGCGGCGGGGGCGGCCCCCATCGTGCGGAGTGAGCCGGTGGAGGACCCCCAAACCGTCGCCAGCGCGATCCGCATCGGCAACCCCGCGTCGTGGAAGGGGGCACTGGCCGCCGCGGAGCTCTCCGGTGGGGAGATCGCCGCCGTCACCGACGAGGAGATCCTGGACGCCTATGCCAGCGTGGCCGGGGAGGGGCTGTTCGCGGAGCCCGCCTCTGCCGCCTCGGTGGCCGGGCTGCGGGCGCTGTCGCGGGCCGGCCGTGTTGCCCCGGGGGCCACCGTGGTGTGCGTCCTCACCGGGCACGGCCTCAAGGACCCGGACACCGCCCTGGCCCACACGGCGCCGCCCACCGCCGTGGCCGCGGACCCCGCCGCGGTGGCCGAGGCGCTGGGGCTGTAGCGGTGCGGGTCTCGGTCACCGCGCCGGCCACGGTGGCGAACCTCGGCCCCGGCTTCGACGCGCTGGGCCTGGCCATGGACCTAACCAACGAGGTCACCGCCGACACCGGCGCGGAGGCCGCGGTCGTGGTGGAGGGCCAGGGCCGGGGGGAGCTGCCGGAGGACGGCTCGAACGTGGTCTTCCGGGCCATGGCCTACCTGGCCCGGGAGACCGGGCGGCCGCTGCCCCAGATGGCTCTGCGGTGCGTGAACCGCATCCCGCTTCAGCGGGGCCTGGGCTCGTCGGCGGCCGCGGTGGTGTCGGGACTGGTGCTGGCGGACCGGCTGCTGGGCACGCAGCTCGACCCCTACCGCCTCCTCGAGGTGGCCATCGACATCGAGGGCCATCCCGACAACGTGTCGGCGTGCCTCCGGGGCGGCCTGGTGCTGGCGTACCTGTCCCGACAGGGGTGGCGAGCGGAGCGCCTGGAGACGCACCCCGCGCTTCGGCCCGTGCTGCTGGTGCCCGAGGAGGAGCGGGTGGCCACCGAGGACGCCCGCCGGGTGCTGCCCCGGCAGGTGCCGCTGAGCGACGCGGCCTTCAACGCCGGCCGGGCGGCGCTGGCGGTGCTGGCCCTGACGGCTCGCCCCGACCTGCTGGCCGAGGCCCTCGAGGACCGGCTCCACCAGTCCCGGCGGCTGCCGCTGGCCCCGTCCAGCCGGGCCCTGTTCGAGGACCTCCGCCAGGCGGACATCCCCGTGTGCGTGGCCGGCTCGGGGCCGTCGCTGCTGGCCTTCGAGGTGGACGCCTCGCCGCTGCCGGCGTTGGGGCCGGGGTGGCGGGTGCTCCGGCCGGGCGTCTCCGCCACCGGGGCCCACGTGGCCTGAACGTGGGACACGTTCGGGTCGTGGAAGCCGCCCCCACGCCCCGGGGGTCCCATAGACTCGTCACCATGGACCCGTCGCGGCTTCCGGCGTGGTGACCGAGCCCGACGCCCCCGGCTCCGGGGACGCCGTGAGGATCCCTCGAGTCCCCGTGGTGACCAGCGATCTCCCCAGCAAGGTCCTCACGATCAAGGAAGGCGAATCCTTCCTCTACTCCGATGTCGAGGGCAACATCAGCGATCGCCACGAGCTCGGGCTGGGGTTCTACCATCGCGACACCCGGTTCCTGTCGCACTACCGCATGCGGGTCTCCGGGGTGGAGCCGATCCTGCTGTCGTCCTCGGCGGAGCGCGCCTACATCTCCCACGTGGACCTGACGAACCCCCCGCTGGCCGACGCCGGGAACGGGGCCATTCCCCAGCACTCCCTGAGCATCCGGCGGATCCGCACGATCCGGCACCGCCTGTACGACCGGATCCGGATCAAGAACTACAACGCGTCCCCCGTGCGGTTCCGCCTGGAGCTGACGTTCGGGGCCGATTTCGCCGACATCTTCGAGGTCCGGGGCCTGGTGCGGGAGGTCCGGGGCACCTTCGAGCCACCCCGGGCCGAGGGCCGGGAGGTGGAGTTCGCCTACGTCGGCCACGACGGGGCCCGGCGGACCACGAGGATCGTGATGGGGGCCGACCCCGTGGCCACCTCCGTGCGAGGGGACGTGGTGTCCGTGGCCTTCGACGTGCGGCTGGGCGGGGGGCGGACGAGGGTCCTGCCGATCGTCGTGGAGCCGCGGGTGGGAGACGAGGAGCTCCCACCGGGAGAGTTCGACGCCACCGTCAGCACCCTGCGGCACTCGTACGAGGACTGGGAGAGCGAGTGCACCCAGATCCGCACCGACAACGCGCTGTTCAACAAGTGGGTGGCCAGGGGGCTCCGCGACCTCCGGGCCCTGTACACGCCGGTGGAGGGAGGATCGCTTCCCGCGGCGGGGATCCCGTGGTACGTGGCGGTGTTCGGCCGGGACGCCCTGATCTCTTCGCACCAGACGCTGCTCCTGTCACCGAAGACGGCCCGGGACAGCCTGCGGGTGCTGGCGGCCCGCCAGGGAACCGTGGTGGACGACTGGCGCGACGAGGAGCCCGGGAAGATCCTGCACGAGATCCGCCGCGGGGAGCTGGCGGCCTCCGGGTACCTGCCCCACACGCCGTACTACGGGTCGGTGGACGCCACGCCCTGGTTCCTCATCGTGCTGGCCCAGTACTTCCGGTGGACGAACGACCTGGGATTCGTCAAGGAGCTGCTCCCGGCGGCCAACGCGGCGCTGCGGTGGATCGACGAGTACGGGGACCTCGACGGCGACGGGTTCGTCGAGTACCGATCTCGCTCCCCGCGGGGGCTGGTGAACCAGGGGTGGAAGGATTCCGAGGACTCCGTGGTCCACGCCGACGGCACCCTGGCCGAGCCGCCCATCGCGCTCGTCGAGGTGCAGGGGTACGTGTACATGGCCAAGTCCCGGATGGCCTTCGTGTTCGAGGCGCTCGGTGACCGGGAGCGCGCCGTCCGCCTGCGCGAGGAGGCGGCGGCCCTGCGCAGGGCGGTCAACGAGGCGTTCTGGATGGAGGACGAGCAGTACTTCGCCATGGCCCTGGACGGGGACAAGCGCCAGGTCCGCACGATCGTGTCGAACCCCGGGCACCTGCTGTACTGCGACGTGGTGGACCCGGACCACGCCGAGCTGGTGACCCGCCGGCTGCTCTCGCCCGAGATGTTCTCCGGGTGGGGGGTCCGGACGATGAGCAAGGCCGCCGCAGCCTACAACCCCATGAGCTACCACAACGGCACGGTATGGCCGCACGACAACGCCCTGATCGCGTCGGGGATGAAGCGGTTCAAGTTCGTGGAGACCATCAACCGCATCGGTACCGCCCTGTTCGACGCGGCCACCTTCAGCGACTACATGCGGCTCCCCGAGCTCTTCTGCGGGTTCGTCCGGCGGACCCCCAGCCCACCTGTCGAGTACCCGGTGGCCTGCTCGCCGCAGGCGTGGGCCGCCGGTGTGCCGGTGCTGCTGCTCCAGGCCATGCTGGGCATCTCCGCGGTGGCCCACGAGAACCTCCTGCGGGTGAACCAGCCGCACCTGCCCGTGTGGCTGAACCGGGCGGAGCTGCGGAACCTCCGGGTGGGGGACAGCGTCCTCACGCTCCAGTTCCGGCGGGAGGCGGGTATCACCTCGTTCTCCCTGGAGGAGAAGGAGGGCGACGTCCGCGTCGTGATGGAGGAGTAGCTCCGGCGCGATGCTGCCGGGTGCCGATCCTCACCGGATGCAGGGGCCGGTGCCCACTGTCTCGGTTCGCCCCAGGGCCTGCTGGACCATCGGCAGCACCTCGTCGGAGGTGAGCGCGTAGCCGATGTTCCCGTCGGTGGTCGACGCCGCGAAGACAACGCCGGCCACCAGGCCGTCGGTGGTCACGAACGGGCCGCCCGAGTTCCCCGGCCGGACCACGGCCTGGAGCTCGTAGACCCGCCGCCGGACCTGGTCGTCGTTGTAGATGTCGTAGCCCCGGGCCACCAGTCGCTGGCGGACCGCGGCATCCACCCCGGTGAGGCCGCCTCCGCCCGGGTAGCCGACCACGGCACCGGTGGCCCCCCGGCCGGCGGTGCCCTCGATGAAGTCCAGGTCGTCGGATGGGCTGGTCTCGATGCGGAGCACCGCCAGGTCGAGGTCGTCATCGAACAGCACGGTGGTGGCGGGTAGCGTCGCTCCGCCCTGGGGCTGGACCTGGGGCGAGCCCACGCCCGCCACCACGTGGGCGTTCGTCACCACGTAGTTCGGCTCGATCAGGAATCCGCTGCCCTCCTGGATACGGTCGCAGGCCTGGCCCACCACCTTGAACGTGCTGGCGGCCGCGGCCTGGAAGGCCGCGTTCGCCTCGGCCTCCGACGGGCCCTGCACGGGACCGGCCGGGGCCGGGGGGAGGTTGGCGAACACCTCGGGGAACCCGAACCGGTTGAGGAACTGGCGCACCTGGGAGAACACAGAGGGCGGCCGGGGGAGGACGTTGTCGATCCCCCGCACGATGGCCGAGCCCCGGATCTGCTTGGAGACCACCGGGAACGGGCCCTGGACCAGGTTGAACGCCAGGAACCACACCGCCAGCAACGCGGCCAGGCCGGCCACCAGGGATCCGGCGCCCTGGTCGACCGGGCTGATCGCGCTTCGGCGGGCCGCCAGCCACGCCCGGGTCCCCAGGGCCCAGCCGATGGCGTCCCCCAGGGCCGCCAGCACCAGCAGCGTCACCAGGGCGATGGTGGCCTGGGCGAACGGCTCGGTGGCCGTCCGGGCCAGCACCGGGGCCAGCAGCGCTCCGGCCGCCAGCCCCAGGATCAGCCCCGTGTACGTCACCAGCTGGAGGGCCGCTCCCCGGCGGAACCCCGTATAGATGGAGATCGCCACCAGGAGGACGATCAGGAGGTCCAGGAGGTTCACGCCGCCAATCCTCTCACGGCCCCCGCTCGGTCCCCGAAGTGCGCGGCTGGGTAGACTGGGCCCGACGATGGCCACCATCGCTCACATCTCGGACCCGCACATCGGCTCCCCGTACTTCGTGCCGAACCTGATGAACCGGGTGATCGTGGAGCTGAACGAGCTCCAGCCCGACGCCGTCCTGTGCACCGGGGACTTCACGAACTTCGGCTACCGGCAGGAGTTCAAGACCGCGGTGGCGTACCTGGAGCGGATCAAGGCCCCGGTGTACTCGGTGCCGGGCAACCACGACGCCCGAAACGTGGGCTACGTGCACTTCGAGGAGCTGATCGGCCCCAGGCACTGGTCGGTCGACGTCCGGGGGGTTCGGATCGTGGGAGCGGACTCCAGCGAGCCAGACCTCGACCACGGCCAGATCGGGCGGGAGCGGTACGGCTGGATCAAGGAGCAGTTCTCGGTTCCGGCCGAGCTCAAGATCTTCGTCCTGCACCACCACCTGCTCCCCGTGCCGGGAACCGGCCGGGAGCGCAACATCGTCTACGATGCCGGCGACCTCCTGGAGGTCCTCATCGGCACCGGGGTCACCGTGGTCCTGACGGGGCACAAGCACGTGCCCTACGTGTGGCGGCTGGAGGACCTCTACGTGGCCAACGCCGGGACCTGCGCGTCGTTGCGGCTGCGCGGCCACACCAAACCCTGCTACAACGTCCTGGAGATCGAGGGGGACGAGGTGAAGATCTTCCGCAAGTTCCCCTTCGGAGGGTCCACCCTCAACGCCCACTTCTCGGTCGCCAGCGGCACCCAGTACCACCGAGAGCTGGAGACCCTGACGCTGGAGCCGCGGCAGGAAGCGCCGCTTCCGGCCGAGTAGGCCGGGCGCCAGCCGGGACGCGCGACGATGATCCGAGCCCTGGTCCTCGTGGACGGCGAGCACTACCCACCCACCACCAGGTGGGGGCTGGCGGCCGCCCGCACCCTCGGGTACGAGCCGGCGGCGTGCCTGTTCGTGGGCGGGGTGGAGAAGATCGACGCCGGCGGCAACCTGGACTTCGGTCCGGTCCCCGTGGAGGTCGCGGGCGACGATCTGGCGGCGGGGCTGGTGAAGGCCATCGTGGCCCACCGGCCGGAGGTGGTCCTGGACCTCTCGGACGAGCCGGTGCTCGGCTACCGGGAGCGGATGCTGGTCGCCGCGGTGGCCCTGTCGGCCGGCCTCCGCTACGTGGGGCCGGACTTCTCCTTGGAGCCGCCGGTGACCGGGCCCCCGCTGTCCACGCCCACGCTGGCGGTGATCGGGACCGGCAAGCGAACGGGGAAGACCGCCATCGCCGGGGAGGCCGCCCGGGTGGCCGACCGGGCGGGGATGCGCCCGGTGGTCGTGGCCATGGGCCGGGGCGGTCCGCCCGCCCCGCAGGTGGCCGACCCGGGCTCGGTGGACCTCGAGCGCCTGGTGGACCTGGTCCGGGCCGGCGAGCACGCGGCCAGCGACTACTTGGAGGACGCGCTGACCACCGGGGTCACGACCGTGGGGGCCCGTCGGTGCGGGGGGGGCCTGGCGGGGCGGCCGTTCGTGTCGAACGTCCGCGAGGCCGCCGCGGTGGCCGAGGAACGGGGTGCCGGGCTGGTCCTGCTGGAGGGGAGCGGCGCGGCGGTGCCCCCCATCCCCTGGGATGCGGGTGTGCTGGTGTGCCCGGCCTCGGCGCCGCAGGAGCACCTGGCGGGGTACCTGGGACCGTTCAGGGTATTGCTATCCGACGCCGTCATCTTTACAATGGGAGGTGGCCCTCAACGCGGGCCGCAGGATCTTTCCGATCTGGTATCCCACGTCCGAAGGCTACGTCCAGACGCGCGGATCGTCATCACGGATTTCCGTCCCGTGCCACTGGGCGAAGTCGGGGGGAAGAAGGTGTTCTTCACGACCACGGCGCCCCAGGCCGGCCTCCCAGACCTCGTGGCTTCCCTGGAACGAGGGTTCGGATGCACGGTGGTCGGGGCGAGCCACCGCCTGGCCGACCGGGCGGGGCTGGCCGAGGACCTCGAGGCGGCCCCCGACTTCGACGTGCTGGTGACCGAGCTCAAGGCGGCCGCGGTGGACGTGGCCGCCGACCGGGCCGTCGCGCGGGGCGCCGAGGTGGTGTTCGCCGACAACCGGGCCGAGACGCTGGACGGTGACGGCGAGCTGTCGGAGGTGCTGCTGGACACGGCTCGGCTGGCGGTCGAGCGCGCGGGAGCGAGATGAAGAAGAAGACGAAGCGCAACACCCACATCATCGTGTCGGACGGAGAACCCGGCCTTCCGTACTCGAAGGGGCTGATGGCCTCGCAGGTCTCGGTGACCGGCCTGAACCCGTACCGCGCCTACCAGGTGGCCGAGCGCATCGAGGACGTGCTCGTGGACCGGGGGCTCAGCTCGGTGACCACCGAGGAGCTGAGGGCGCTGACGGTGCGGGTCCTCGACGACATCGCCGGCGAGCGCTACGCCAAGAACTTCATGCGGTGGCAGGAGGTGGCCGCGCTCGACGTGCCCCTGGTGATCCTCATCGGCGGGTCTACCGGCGTGGGGAAGTCCACGATGGCCACGCAGATCGCCGCCCGCCTGGGCGTGGTCCGGGTGATCCCCACCGATGCGGTCCGGGAAGTCATGCGGGCGCTGTTCTCCCGGGAGCTGATGCCCACCCTGTACACGTCGTCGTTCGATGCGGACACGGCGCTGCGGGAGCCGCCGGCCCGGGCGGCGGACCAGGTGATCGTGGGATTCCGCGAGCAGACCCACGCGGTGGCCGTGGGCGTCCGGGCCCTGATCGAGCGCTCGGCCGTCGAGGGGATCAGCGTGATCATCGAGGGCGCACACATCGTCCCGGGGTTCCTCGACGTGCTGGCGTTCACCGAGCGGGTCGTGGCCGTGCCGGTGGTGGTGACCGTGGAGGACGAGGAGCTGCACCGCAGCCACTTCCAGGCCCGGTCAGCGGACTCGGCGGCCCGTCCCTTCGACCGCTACCTGGACAACTTCGACAACATCCGGAAGGTGCAGAAGTACATCAAGAGCCAGGCCCTGTCCCACGACTGGCCCGTGGTGGCCTCGTACAACCTGGACCAGGCGATCACGGCCATCATCGACCTCGTGGTGGAGCGGGCCACCGCTCGCGTCCGTGCCCGGGGAGGCGCCGACCGCGAACAGGTGCTGGAGCTCGAAGGGGGGAGGAAGCGGTGAGGTTGTTCCTGGACACGGCGAACATCGAGGAGATCCGGGAGATCAACCGGTGGGGCGTCCTGTCGGGCGTGACCACGAACCCCTCCCTCATCTTCAAGGAAGCGCTCGAGCCGGAGCGGGTGTGGAAGGAGGTCCTGGACGAGGTCGAGGGCGACGTGTCCCTGGAGACCACCGAGCCACAGGCCGAGGCGATGTACGAGGAAGGGAAGTACCTGGCCTCGCTGGGACCGAACGCCGTGGTCAAGGTTCCCATGACCCCCGACGGTCTCCAGTGCGGCAAGCGGCTGGTCGGCGACGGGATCAAGATCAACGTGACGCTGACGTTCTCGCCGGCACAGGCTATCCTTGCTGCGGAGATCGGCGCGTACATCGTGTCTCCGTTCCTGGGTCGCATCGACGATGCGGCCGCGGACGGGATGCACGCCCTCCGGCAGATCTGCGACATCTACCGGGTCCAGGGCTACGAGACCCAGGTCTTGGCCGCATCGCTCCGCCATCCGATGCACGTGGTCGAGGCGGCCCTGACCGGCGCTGACATTGCCACCATGCCGTACGACGTGTTCTCGAAGCTGGTGAAGCACCCCTTGACCGACGCGGGCCTCGAGAGGTTCCTGGCGGACTGGGGTGAGCTGAAGAAGAAGCTCGGTAAGGAAGGAGCGTAACGTGGAATCTCGAACCGTGGATCGATCCAAGCTCGAGCAGAAGGTCCTGCCCGAGCTCCAGGAGATCGCCTCGGGGCTGGGCGTCGAGGGGCACCAGCGGCTGAAGAAGGGTGACCTCATCGACGCCATCGTGGCCCGCTCGGACGACGGGGAGGCCCGCCGGTCCGCCGGAGACGGCGGGGAGGCCTCCCGGGCCGCCCAGGGCTCCGGCGAGGCTCGCCAGGGCTCCGAGGGCGGTGGCGGGCAGGTCCGAACGCAGGCCCCGCCCAGGGACCGCCGGCCCGACGGCCGGGACGGTCGCGGGCGCCGGGGACGGGATCGCCGGCGTGAGCGGGGACCCCGCGAGGCCACCGAGGAGGAGCTGGCCGAGGCGCCGGTGCACACCGGCATCCTCGACATCCTCCCGGAGGGGTACGGCTTCCTCCGCACCGGCGGATACCTGCCCAGCGCCCAGGACGTCTACGTCTCGCTGTCGCAGATCCGCCGGTTCGCGCTGCGCAAGGGTGACGAGGTCACCGGCGCGGTGCGCCACCCCAAGGACAGCGAGAAGTACTTCGCGCTGCTGCGCATCGACACCGTCAACGGGATGAGCCCGGATGAGGCCCGCGAGCGCCCCCAGTTCGAGAAGCTCACCCCCCTGTTCCCGGAGGAGCGGTTCCGCCTGGAGAGCGGACCGACCGCGGTGACCGAGCGGATCATCGACCTGGTGGCCCCCATCGGGAAGGGGCAGCGAGGGATGGTGGTCTCGCCGCCCAAGGCCGGCAAGACCACGGTCCTCAAGCAGATCGCCAACGGGATCATCACCGCCGACTCGAAGACCCACGTGATGGTCCTGCTGGTGGACGAGCGTCCCGAGGAGGTCACGGACTGGCAGCGGACCGTGGAGGCCGCCGAGGTCGTGTACTCCACGTTCGACAAGCCGGCCGACCAGCACATCCAGGTCACCGAGCTGGTGCTGGAGCGTGCCAAGCGGCTGGTGGAGTCCGGCCAGAACGTGGCCATCCTGCTCGACTCGGTCACCCGGCTGGCCCGGGCCTACAACCTGGCAGCGCCCGCGTCCGGGAAGATCCTGTCGGGAGGCGTGGACTCCACCGCGCTGTACCCGCCCAAGCGGTTCTTCGGGGCGGCCCGAAACATCGAGGAGGGCGGGTCGCTGACGATCATCGCCAGCGCCCTGGTGGAGACCGGGTCGCGCATGGACGAGGTGATCTTCGAGGAGTTCAAGGGCACCGGGAACATGGAGCTCCGGCTCGACCGGCAGCTCTCCGAGAAGCGGATCTTCCCGGCCATCAACATCGAGGCCTCGGGGACCCGCAAGGAGGAGCGCCTCATGCCCAGCGAGGAGCTGGCTCTCACGTGGCGGCTCCGCCGGGTGCTCCACGCCCTCGACAGCGGGGCCTCCATCGAGATGCTCATCGACAAGATCCGGGCCACGAAGTCGAACGAGCAGTTCCTCAAGGAGATCGCCAAGGCCCCGATGCGGGACTGAGCGGGGGTTCGGGGGGAGAGCCGATGGCGGGGTGGGGAGACGATCCGACGCTCGTCGAGCTGCGCCAGGCCGTCGAGGACGACGGTTGGGAGCCGGTGAAGATCACCGAGGACCGGGACACGCCGGGCGGCCCGTACGACGTCGTCACCGTCCGCAAGGACGATGAGGAGCGGGAATACCGGAGCGACCACCTGGCGTTCCACCGGTACGTGGAGGGGCTGATGGAGGACCACGGCCTCTCGTATTCTTGACACTGCGTCCGGCGGCCGGAGGCCCCCAGGCGCGTGAGCTGAAAGGCGAGAGATGAAGCAGGGGATCCATCCCGAGTACGGCCCCGCGGTGGTGCGGTGCTCGTGCGGCAACACGTTCGAGACGCGGGCCACCAAGCCCGAGATCCACGTCGAGATCTGCAACGTGTGCCATCCGTTCTACACGGGCAAGCAGAAGTTCGTGGACACCGGCGGCCGCGTGGAGCGGTTCCAGCGCCGCTACGGCAAGAAGGCCTAGCACCCGGTGGACCGCGCCGCGGTCGAGGGCTGGCTGGAGCGGTACGGCCGCGCGTGGGAGACCCGCGACCCGGGCGCGGCCGCCGAGCTGTTCACCGAGGATGCCGAGTATCGGGAGAAGCCGTTCGACGAGCCCATGACCGGGCGGGCGGCCATCTACCGGTACTGGTCGGAGATCCCCGAGACGCAGCGGGACATCGCGTTCGGGTTCGAGACCCTGTCGGTGGATGGGGAACGGGCCATCGTCCGGTGGTGGGCCTCCTACGTGAAGATCCGGAACGGCGAGCCCACCCGCCTCGACGGAGTGTTCCTGCTGGAGTTCGCCGAAGACGGCCGGTGCCGCTCGCTGCGGGAGTGGTGGCACGCCCACCCCAGCCCGGCATTCACGGCGAGGGAGTCCCTGCGCCCCATCCCCGCGGACCCGGCGGCGGCCCAGCGGTCCCGAGCCGTGGTCCTGGCGGCGCTCATCGCCCTGGGGGTCGCCGGCGCCCTCGTGTTCCTGCTGCTCCGGTAACCCCGGCCTCCGGGTAGACTCGCCATGATGGGCGGACGCGTCAGCCTCCGCATGCGGCTGGTCCTCGGAGCGATGGCCGGGTCCGGGATCGCCCTGGCTCACGTCGTGGCCTTCCGGCTCGCCGTTCCTCACGAGGCCGAACGGGAGGCCCTGCTCCACAGCACCGGGCACGCCTGGTGGCCCGCGCTCCCGGCGATCGCCGTTGCCGGAGTGGTCGCCACGTTCATCCACCTGGCTCTGTGGCGGCGATCCGGGGGAGCGCCGTCACTCGGAGGCGTGCTCGCTCACGCCGCGGCCCGCCTGATCCTGGTGCAGGTCCTCGGCTTCGGCCTCCTGGAGTTCGTCGAGCGGATCCTGTCGGGTCACGGGCCGCTCGACCTGGTGCGCGAACCGGCGTTCCTGATCGGAGTCGGCCTCCAGGTCGTGGTTGCCCTGGCCATCGCAGCGCTGGTCGTCCTGGTGACGAGGATGGTCGAAGCGCTGGTATCCGCGATGCGGCCCCGAAGGGCCCGGGCGCCCCGCGCGCTGAGACCCCCTTCCGCCGTCGTCTACACCCCGTCGCACGCGCACGTGGCCTTGGGCGGGCTCACCCTTCGGGGGCCTCCCTCTTCCTGACCGATCCGTAGCACCTCGGCGCCGCCCGGGTCTCTCGGCGAGCGTCGGTCGAACCTACGAAAAGGGAGGACACATGCGTAACGCTGCACGCGCGGTGATCGCGCTGGCCGCCGGCGCGCTGGTGGCGATGCCGGCCGCTCCGGCCGCGGCGCACGAGAGCCGCCAAGTCGGAGACTACGAGTTCGTGGTGGGGTGGTACGACGAGCCCGCCTTCGCCAACGCGAAGAACGGCCCGGAGGTGACCATCACCGACTCGCGGGGCGACCCCGTCGTCGAGGGCGTCGAGCTTCAGGTGGAGATCGCTTCGAGGGCGAGACAATGACGGCTGTCCTCGAGCCGGCGTTCGTGGTGGGCGTCTTCGGCGAGCCGGGGAACTACAACACGGACATCTATCCGACCCGCGCTGGGACGTGGACCTTCCGCATCTTCGGGACCGTAGAGGACCAGGAGGTGGACGAGATGTTCACCTCCGGGCCCGAGACCTTCAGCGACATCGAAGATCCGGGCGAGGTAGCGTTCCCCGTGGATGACCCGTCGAACGCCGAGCTGGGCGACCTCATCGAGCAGGTGAGCGCGGAGGCGGGGGCGTCCGACGAGGCCTCGTCGGCGCAAACACTGGCCTACGTGGGGATCGCGGCGGGGGTCCTGGCCCTGGTGGTGGCGGTCATGGCCCTGTGGAGGAAGCGAGCGGCCTGAGCGGTGCGGCGGGCGCTCGTCGTTCTCGGGCTGGCGGCGGCCGGGCTGGTGATGACCGGCCCGGCCGCCCACGCCCACGCGCTCCTGCAGAGCTCCTCCCCGGCCAACGGCGATGTGCTCGACACCGCCCCGCCGGAGATCGTGATCACGTTCACCGAGCCGCCCGATCACGGGCTGTCGCAGATCCGGGTGTTCGACTCCACCGGAGCCCCCGTGGAGGTCGGCCCCCTCGAGGGCGTCGCCGGCCAGCCACGCGGGCTCAGGGTGTCGCTGCCGGAGTTGTCCCGGGGCACGTACACGGTGAGCTGGCGGGTCCTCTCCACGGCCGACGGTCACGTCACCACGGGGTCGTTCGCCTTCGGGGTGGGCCAGGCGGTGGAGCCTGTCGCCGAGCCCAAGGGGTCCTACCCGACCCAGGAGCGTCCCACCCCCCTGGCCGTCGGATCCCGGTGGGCCTTCTACTGGGGGCTCGCGTTGCTGTTCGGCGGGGCCCTGGGGCGCCTCCTTGTCTTCCGGGCACGGAGTCCGGTGCCGGGGTTGCTGTGGCTCGCCTGGGCCGCGGCCGCCCTCGGCGTCCTCGGCATGTTCCTGGCCGAGCGTGCCGCCGTGGACGTCCCCGCGGCCGAGCTGCTGGGATCCGAGCGGGGCCGGCTCCTCGTGGCGCGCGGCGCCGTCGTCCTGCTGGCCCTGCCGGCGACCGCGGCCTCGGCGCTCCGGCCCCGCCGGTGGATCGCCGCGATCCTCGCCGCGGCGGCCGCCCTCGCCATGCTGGTCCACGCCTTCGCCGGCCATGCCAGCGCCGTGGAGAACGCGCCCCTGCACGTCGGGGTGCAGTGGGTCCACATCCTCAGCGTGGCGGCCTGGGTGGGAGGGCTGCTGTGGCTCCTGGTGGGGATCAGGGGGGAGCCGGACGAGGAACGCTCCGGTGCCGTCCGCCGGTTCTCCGCGCTGGCCACGGTGGCCCTCCCCGTGGTGGCCGTGACGGGGGTCCTCCGCGCGCTGAACCAGGTGGGCCTGGAGCCGGATCGCCTGATCGACACGGGCTTCGGCCTGACCGTGGTGGGCAAGAGCGCCCTGTTCCTGGGTCTGCTGGCCCTGGGCGCCTACAACCGGTACCGGATCGTCCCCCGCATCTCCTCGCGCGGCCGGCTGTTCGGGACCCTCCGCCGCACGGTGGGCGCCGAGCTGGCCATCGGGGCGGGAGTCTTCGGGCTCACCGGCCTGATGGCCGGTCTCCCCCCGCCGGCCCAGGCCCCCCCTCCGGTTGCTCCCGCCCGCGTGGTGGCCGAGGGGTCGGATCCCGCGGGATTGCTCCATGTCCGGCTGACCGCCACCCCCGGCACGGCGGGGGTCAATCGATTCGACGTGAGGGTCACGGACGGCGAGGGAGAGCCCGTGGACGCGACTGGCGTTCGTCTGTCGTTCTCCCTCCCCTCTCGGCCGGACATCGCGCCCTCGGAGCTGGACCTGGAGAGCGTCGGGCAGGCAGCGTGGCGAGCCGAGGGGCCCAACCTCTCGGTCGACGGCTCCTGGGAGGTCGACGCGTTGGTCCTCCTGGGCGGGGACTCCCGGACGATCGACCTCGGGCTCCGCACCCGCCTCCCACCCCAGGACATCACGGTCTCCGAGGCGGAGGGCCAGCCCACCATCTACACGATCGCGCTGCCGAACGGGATCTCGATCCAGGGATTCGTCGATCCGGGGAAGGAAGGCCCCAACGAGGTCCACCTCACCTTCCTCACCCCAGAAGGGGCCGAGCAGCCGGTAGAGGTCGCCCGTTTCGAGGCCGCTCCCGAAACCGGGGCACCGCTCCTGCTGGACCCGGTTGTGCTCTCCCCGGGGCACTTCGTGGCCCAGGAGGACCTCGGGGCGGGCCGGTGGACGTTCCGGGTGGAGGGCTCGACGCCGGAGGGAACCCCGGTCGACGCGTACTTCAGGGAGGAGATCGAAGGGTGAACGCCGCGACGTTGGCCGGGATGACGTCGGCCCGGCACTCGCCGGAAGGGAAGATACGATCAGAATGAAGGAGATGGTTCCCCTGATCGCCCACATCGCCGGGCCGGAGGGCGGGAACGTCCCGGTGATGATCGCCGGCGGCGCGCTCGTCCTGGTGGCCGTCGCCCTGTCGGCCGCCTGGAAGGGCGGCCTGTCGGTGGGCCGGTGGGTCCTGGGCGTCGGCCTGGTGCTCGTGGTCCTCGGCGCGGTGCTCTCGCCGTTCGGCTCCCCGGCCCCCGACGCCACGGTAGCGATCCTCCGGCCGGCGCCCGGGGAGCGGGTCGCCGCCGGCGAGCCCGTAGAGATCGAGGTTGCGGTGGTGGGTGCGGAGATCGCCACCTCTCCCACCGACGAGCAGGGGGGCCACCTGCACCTGTACGTGGACGGGCAGCTCCAGCAGATGCCGTACTCGAGCATCGCCCAGGTCGAGCTGGAGCCCGGGCGGCACACCCTGCGGGTGGAGTACGTCGACAACCGGCACATCTCGTTCGACCCGGAGATCGCGGAGGCGATCGAGGTGACGGCCCGGTAGGGGGGCGGCCGCCCTCCTCGGCCCGCCCCTACAATGGCTTCGTGGCCGAGGAGCACTACTACGGGGGGCAGGCGGTCCTCGAGGGCGTGATGATGCGGGGCCGCGACGACTGGGCGATCGCGGTCCGGAAGCCGGACGGCGAGATCCACCTCGAGGGGCGGGAGATCGACTCGATCGCCAAGCGGTACCGCATCCTTCGGATGCCCCCCCTCCGCGGGGTGATCGCCCTGGGGCAGGCCCTGGCCATCGGGGTGAAGGCCCTCACGATCTCGGCCAACCAGTCGGCCCAGGAGGAGGAGAAGCTCACCCCCCGCCAGATGGCCCTGTCGATGACCGTGGCCCTGGCCCTGTTCGTCGGCCTGTTCGTGGTGTTCCCCGCCTTCGTGTCGAGCCTGGCCCGGGACCGGGTGGGCTCGGGGCTCCTGCTCAACGTGGCCGAGGGGATCTTCCGGGTGGCGCTGTTCCTGGGGTACCTGCTGTTGATCGGGCGGATGAAGGAGATCCGCCGGGTGTTCGAGTACCACGGCGCCGAGCACAAGACGATCGCCGCGTACGAGCGCCGGGCCCCGCTGGAGCCGGAGAGCGTGGACCGCTACTCCACGCTCCACGTGCGGTGCGGCACGAACTTCCTGCTGATCGTGATGATCCTGACGATCTTCGTGTTCGCCCTGTTCGGCAACCCCTCCCTGCCGTGGCGGATCGGCTCGCGGCTCATCGCCATCCCGCTGATCGCCGGGCTGGCCTTCGAGCTGCTGCGGCTGGGGGCCCGGCACTCGGGCTCCCGGGTCATGCGGGCCCTGATGGCCCCGGGACTGTGGCTCCAGAAGGTCACCACGAAGCCTCCCGCTCGGGAGCAGATCGAGGTGGCCATCGCCGCCTTCGAGCAGGTGCGCGCCATGGAGGGCGAGGCCGCCGCCGGTGCCCCCGCCGAGTCCCCCGCCCCGCCACTCCCCGAGTAGGGCGCCGGAGGCCGGGGCGAGGCTCCCCGCAGCGCGGATAATGGAGCCGTCATGCGCGAGCGCCTGGACGAGATCGAAGCGTCCTTCGAGGAGCTGACCCGGGAGCTGTCGAGCCCCGAGGTCGCGGCCGACCCTGCCCGCCTCCGGGACCTGGGCAAGCGCCACCGGGAGCTCGAGGAGGTCGTCACCGCTTACCGGCAGCTCAAGAAGGCCACTGCCGACGCGGAGGAGGCGCGCGCGCTGGCGCACGAGGAGAAGGACCCCGAGTCCCAGGCGTACTTCCGGCAGGAGGCCGACCGGGCCGCCGCGGAAGCCCGGGACCTGGAGGCCAGGCTGGAGGTGCTGCTGCTGCCCAGGGATCCCTACGACGACAAGAACGTCGTGCTGGAGATCCGGGCCGGAGCCGGGGGGCAGGAGGCGGCGCTGTTCGCCTCGGACCTGTTCGAGATGTACCGGCGGTACGCCGAGCGGCACCGGTGGAAGACCGAGGTCCTGTCCTCGAGCCCGTCGGACCTGGGAGGCTTCAAGGACATCGTCCTGGAGGTTCGCGGGGATCGGGCCTACTCGAGGCTGAAGCACGAGTCCGGGGTCCACCGGGTCCAGCGGATCCCCGAGACCGAGTCCGGCGGGCGCATCCACACCTCGACGGCCACCGTGGCGGTGTTGCCCGAGGCCGATGAGGTGGAGGTCGAGGTCCGGGAGGAGGACATCGAGACGGACGTGTACCGGTCCTCCGGCCCCGGCGGCCAGTCGGTGAACACCACCGACTCCGCGGTGCGGCTCACCCACAAGCCGACCGGCATCGTGATCGCCGTCCAGGAGGAGCGGTCCCAGCGGCAGAACAAGGAGAAGGCGCTTCGCTACCTGCGGGCCCGGCTGCTCAAGCTGGAGCAGGATCGCCAGCAGCGCGAGGAGGCCCAGGCCCGCCGGGCCCAGGTGGGCACCGGCGACCGCGCCGAGAAGATCCGCACCTACAACTTCCCCCAGAGCCGGGTGACCGACCACCGGATCCCGATCACCTCCCACCGCCTGACCCAGATCCTGGAGGGGGAGCTGGACGAGTTCGTCGACGCCCTCACCGCCCGCGAGCGCGCCGCCCAGCTCGGCGCTACCTCTACCTGATCGTTCTCAGATACGCACTTCCCTGTATTGACCGCATCTCTCCCGCCCCAGACAATCCGGTGATGTTGCGGGCCAGCAATTCCGGAGCCTCGGCGCTTCGCGCCTCAATCGGCACCGTCGCGTTGATCGCCACACTGACAGCGCTGGTCGGACAGGTCACGCCATCCGCTCAGGCATCCGCTGATGTGGGCGTGAAGTTGCCCCTTGCGAATTTCTACGACCTCGTGATCGACGAGGAAGGCGGGCACGTGTTCGTCTCGGGCGGCCTTGGGTCCTCGGAGATCCTCGTCATGGACTTCGACGCGACCCTCGCCGCCACCGTCGGGGACGTGCCCCGTGCTGCGGGGATGGTCCTGATCGACCAGACGCTGTATGCGGTGGCCGAAGGTCGCGATCAGATCTACAAGGTGGACGCCGTGACGCTGGAGAAGACCGGTTCGATCGAACTCGATGTCACGGCTTGGGGAACGCTTGGGGTCGGGGGCGGCCGCCTATGGTTCGCGCATTCATGTGGGTCCTTCGGTTCCCAAGTGGCGTCCGTCGATCTCTCCACCGAGGTGGTCACGATGCACACAGGGGACTTCGGATGCGGCCTGTTCGCCTCGAGCCCGGTCATCCCTGACGCGCTGTTCATGGCGGGCAGCTCCATTTCCCGCTACGACATCAGCGTCGACCCGCCCGCGCTCGTCGCCAAGAATTGGGCCTCCGACATGACCAACATCCAGGACGTAGCCGTGATGCCGGACGGTCAGGGCCTCCTGGTGACGGCAAGCGCCCCCTACGAGATCCGACAGCTGTCTGCGTCCGACCTCAAACCCACCGGGTTCACGTATCCGCTGCCGCCCTACCCGGATGCGCTCGCCGTCGGGCCGAGTCACGTGGTGGGGGGGGTTCATGGGATCTATGAGCCCGACGTGCATGTGTTTCCGGCCGGCGATCCCACACCATCGGAATCGGTGGACTTCGATGGCACTCCCGGGCCCTACCTCTACCCCAGGGGCGTCGGGATCACGGAGGACGAAGCCCGAATCTTCGCCGTGACCGGGACCAGCATCTACGGTGGAGATGCGTACTTCCACTCGCTGTACGGACCGGCGATCAAGATCACCGCCCTGACCCTCGCGACGTCGAAAGGCACGATCGGCTTCGGGAAGTCCGCCAAGCTGACCGCACACCTCGATGCGTTCGCCCAGAGCTCGAACAAGAAGGTCTCCATCTATAAGGAACCGATCAATGGCACGAAGACCCTGCTCACCTCGGGCCTCGTTGACGGTGACGGTGACCTCACCGTGAAGGTTTCACCCTCGAAGAACACCAAGTACACAGCGACGTGGGCAGGTGAGGCTGATTGGCGTCCCGCCGAGAGCAATTCGCGGACCGTGAGGGTGAAGGTAATTACCACGGGAAAGCTGCTCGGCGCCTACGGAAAGCAAGCGAAATACCACCTGTACGATGAAGGCGATGATCCGATCTATAAGGGTAAGGTCGTCCCGAATCATGCGGGCAACAAGCTCGTCGTGGTACTCGAGGTGCGCTTCGCGGGCAAGTGGAAGTCTCTCGGGAAGCTGAAGGCTACGCTCGGGAAGAAGAGCTCGGTATTCATCGAGCTCGTCGATCCAGCTGGCGGTTATAGCTTCCGCATCAGAGGCTGGTTCTCCCACGGTGAGGACCATGCGAAGGACGGGTCACCGTGGGCCTACTTCAAGGTGGTCGCGTAGGTTCCTCCACCCCCGGATCGCCCGACCGTCGATCTACTGGGGCGTCGACATCGGTTCGATTCCCAGTGAGGAGGCCACCCGCCCGCGGAGTCAGCGACAATGAACTCAGTCATGAGGCCGGCCGAGGTCGTCACGCGTGCGGCGGAGTACCTGGAGCGGCACGGGGTGGAGTCGCCACGGGAGACGGCCGAAGCCCTGCTGATGTACTTCCTGGGCACCGACCGGGCCGGGCTGTACGCCCGCACCGAGGGGCTCGACACGCGGACCGCCCGGCTGTTCGGCCGGGCCCTGTGCCAGCGGTGCCACGGGGTGCCGCTCCAGTACCTCACCGGCGAGCAGCAGTTCCTCGACCTGGTCCTGGGCGTGGCCCCGGGTGTGTTCGTCCCCCGGCCGGAGACGGAGGTGGTCGTCGAGCGGGCCCTGGAGGCGGTGGACGGGCGCCGGGAACCCGTCGTGGTCGATGTGGGCACGGGCACCGGTGCGGTGGCCCTGGCCGTGAAGCGCCGCCGTCCGGACGCCCGCGTGGTGGCCACGGACGTCTCGGACGAGGCCGTGGCGGTGGCCCGGGCCAACGCCTCGCGGCACGCGCTGAAGGTCGAGGTGCTCCGCGGCGACCTGTTCGCCCCGGTCCCGGACGAGCTCCGGGGTGGGGTGGACCTGGTGGTCAGCAACCCGCCGTACGTGACGATGGAGGAGTACGAGGACCTGCCGGCGGAGGTCCGGGCCGAGCCGTACGAGGCCCTGGTGGGAGGGACCGAGATCCACCGCCGCCTGGCCGAGGAGTCGCCCGGGTGGCTCCGGCCGGGGGGGTGGCTGGTGATGGAGATCGGCGACCGGCAGGGCCGCGAGGCTCGCCGGCTCCTCGAGGAGCGCTTCACCGAGGTGGAGGTGCTCCCGGACCTCGCCGGGCGGGATCGCGTGGCCCGGGGGGCGGCTCGGTGAGTGAGGCCTTCGACGTCGGGCGAGATCCGACGGCCGCCCTGGACGCGGCCGAGCGGGCCGTGGGGGACGGACGGCTGGTGGTGTTCCCCACCGACACGGTGTACGGCGTCGGCGGACGGCCGGATCTGCCGGGCGCAACCGCGCGGATCTTCGAGGCCAAGCAGCGCCCCCCGCGCCTGACGCTGCCGGTCCTGGCCGCCGGGATGGACCAGGCCGCCGAGGTGGCGGTCTTCGACCGGCGGGCCCGCGGCCTGGCCGAGCGCTTCTGGCCCGGCGCGGTCACGCTGGTCCTCCCCCGTGCCGAGGCCAGCCGCGAGTGGGACCTGGGGGCCGAGCGGGACACGGTGGGCGTGCGGGTTCCCGGTCACGAGACCGCGCTGGGGCTCCTCCGGCGGACCGGGCCGCTGGCGGTCACCAGCGCCAACCGCTCCGGTGAGCCGACCCCCGCCACGTGCCGGGACGTCCGAGAGGCGCTGGGCGAGGCCGTGGCCGTCTACCTGTGCGCGGATGCCTCGGTGGCCGGGGACACGGCCTCCACGGTGGTCGACCTCACCGGGTCGCCACCCCGGGTCCTCCGCGAGGGCGCCGTCCCGGCAGCCGATGTCCTCGCCGCGCTCTGAGCTCTGCCGCCCCCGGCGGCGTGCCGGCCGGAAGGCTGGGCTCGCCGTCCTGGCCGCCATCGTCCTGGTGGCGGTGGGGTGCGGGCGGGACGCGCCCCCCGAGCCCACGGGACCGCTCCTCCAGCGCACGGCGGTCCGGGGGCCCGTCGACCTCGCGGTGATCGGGGACTTCGGCACCGGGGAGGAGGCCCAGCGGGAGGTGGCCGAGGCCCTCCGCACGTGGGCCGATGGGCGACCCCTCGACGCCCTGGTGACCACCGGCGACAACATCTACGACTCCGGGCATCCCGACGAGTTCGACCAGGCCTGGCACCAACCGTACGGCTGGGTGGACCGGGAGGGGATCCCGGTGCTGGCGTCGTTGGGCAACCACGACGCGGAGACGGGCGGGGGAGCGCCGGTCATGGAGCTGTTGTCGATGCCCGGCCCCTGGTACGCGCACCGGTTGGGGCCCGTGGAGCTCTTCGTCCTGGACGGGAACCACCTCGAGGACCCGGCCCAGCTGTCGTTCGTGGGCTCGGCGCTGCGCCGGTCCGCCGCGCCGTGGAAGGTGGCCGTGGTCCACCATCCCCCGTACACCTGTGGGCACCACGACGGCCACGGGGAGATCCGGGAGCGGTGGCTCCCGGTCTTCCGGGCGGGGGGCGTGGACCTGGTGCTCTCCGGACACGACCACAACTACCAGCGCTTCCCACGGCTCGGGGACGTGGTGTTCGTGGTCTCCGGCGGCGGAGGGCAGGACCTCGACGACGTGGACGAGTGCCCCGCGGGGACCCCCGATCCGGTGTTCGCCCTGGATGACCGGCACCACTTCGTTACCGTGCGAGCGACCCGGGAGACGCTGCGGCTGCGGGCGGTGGCCGTCCCCGGGTCGGAGGTCGTGGACGAGGTCATCCTCCGCCGCTAGCGAGCGCCGCGGGCCGGGAGGAGCCGGATTTGCCCGGTGCTACACTGCCGACGTGCTGGCCGTTCTCGTCGTCTGCACCGGCAACATCTGCCGCTCCCCGATGGCCGAAGGCTTCCTCCTCGACCGGTCGGAGCGCCTGCTCGGCGGTGCCGTCCGGGTGCGCTCCGCCGGCACGCTGGGCCGGCCGGGGATGCCTCCCACGCCCGAGGCCGTCCGGGCCGCGGCCGAACGGGGCGTCGACGTGTCCGCGCTCCAGGCTTCGGCCCTGGATGCCGGCGTGGTGGCGCGCTCGGACCTGATCCTGACGATGACCGCCGACCATCGGGACCAGGTGCTGGCCCTGGTCCCCGAGGCGTCCCCCAAGACGTTCACCCTCAAGGAGATCGTGGGGCTGCTCCGCGTCCTTCCTCCGCCCCAGCCCGGTCCCTCCCAGGAGGCGCTCCTCCAGCGGATCGCGGTGGCGCATCGGCTCCGCGGCGACCCCCGGGCCCCGGAGATCCCGGACATGGACGTGTCCGACCCGCTGGGCCTGTCCGAACAGACCTACCGGGCGGTGGCCTGGGAGATCGAGGGCCACGTCGACGCGCTGGTCGAGGGCCTGTTCGGGGTCACCGAGCGGGCCGCCACGGGGGAGGGAAGGGTGTAGGGTGCGCATCGCCATCGGATCCGATCACGCCGGGTACGCGCTGAAGGAGGACCTGAAGGGGTTCCTCAAGGAGCTGGGCCACGAGGTCGAGGACGTGGGAACGCACTCCGAGGAGCCCGTCGACTACCCGCGGTTCTGCGTGATCGTGGCCCGGGCGGTCCGCGAGGGGACGGCGGACCGGGGGATCGTGCTGGGGGGCTCGGGGCAGGGCGAGCAGATCGTGGCCAACAAGGTCCGTGGAGTCCGGGCCGCCCTGTGCAACGATCCGTTCACCGCGACGCTGTCGCGGGAGCACAACGACGCCAACGTCCTGTCCATGGGGGGCCGGATCGTGGCCCCGGCCCTGGCCCGGGAGATCGTCCGCACGTGGCTCCAGACCGGGTTCGGCGGTGGGCGCCACGAGCGACGGATCCGCCAGATCGAGGCCATCGAGAACGAGGAGCGAGAGCGATGAAGGAGTGGGTGGCGGACTGGGAGGCGCTCCGGGCCACCGATCCCGAGGTGGCCGAGGCGATGGTGTCCGAGCTGGACCGGGAGCGCACCACGATCCGGCTGATCGCCTCGGAGAACTACACCAGCCCCGCCGTCCTGGCGGCCCTGGCCTCCACGATGAACAACAAGTACGCCGAGGGACTGCCCGGGAAGCGCTACTACGGCGGCTGTCGCTTCGTGGACGTCACCGAGCAGCTGGCCATCGACCGGGCCAGGGAGCTCTTCGGCGCCGAGCACGCCAACGTCCAGCCGCACGCCGGAGCCCAGGCCAACATGGCCGCCTACTTCGCGTTCATGGAGATCGGGGACACGCTGCTGGGCATGAGCCTCCCGCACGGCGGCCACCTGACCCACGGTTCGCCGGTCAACTTCTCCGGGAAGTGGTTCGACGTGGTGGGCTACGAGGTCGACAAGGACACCGAGCTGATCGACATGGACCAGGTCCGCGACCTGGCCAAGGAGCATCGACCGAAGGTCATCGTGGCCGGAGCCACCGCGTACCCCAGGACGATCGACTTCGCCGCGTTCCGGGAGATCGCCGACGAGGTGGGCGCGATCTTCCTGGTCGACGCGGCGCACTTCATCGGCCTGGTGGCCGGCGGCGCGTTCCCCAGCCCCATCCCCCATGCCGACGTGGTCACGTTCACCACCCACAAGACCCTGCGGGGCCCGCGGGGGGCCATGATCCTGTCGAAGGCGGAGCACGCCAGGGCCATCGACAAGGCCGCGTTCCCCATGATGCAGGGCGGGCCGCTGGAGCACTGCATCGCGGCCAAGGCGGTGGCCCTGAAGGAAGCGATGACCCCGGAGTTCCGCGACTATGCCCACCGGGTGGTCCGCACGGCCCGGGCCCTGGCGGCCGGGCTGGCCGACCAGGGGCTGCGGTTGGTCTCCGGCGGCACGGACTCGCACCTGGCGCTGGTGGACCTCCAGCCGGTGGGGATCACCGGGGCGGACGCCGAGGCCGCCTGCGACGAGGTCAACGTCACCATCAACAAGAACGCCATCCCGTTCGACCCCCTGCCTCCGGCCACCGCGTCGGGGATCCGGGTGGGCACCCCCGGTCCGGCCACCCTGGGCATGGACGAGGGCGAGATGAAGGAGGTCGCTGAGATCATCGGCGAGGTGATCCGGGCACCGGAGGACGAGGACGTGAAGCGGCGGGCCCGGGGCCGGGTGGCCGACCTCACGGCCCGCTTCCCGGCCTACCCGTAGCCCCGTGCCACACCTGGGCGTGTTCCTGGCGGCGGCCGTGGCCGCGTTCGCGGCCACGCCGGTGGTCCGCCGCCTGGCCGTGCGGTTCGGGGCCATCGACCGGCCCTCGGACCGCAAGGTCCATCCCAACCCCACGCCGACGCTGGGTGGGGTCGCCCTGTGGTTCGCCATCCTGGTCGGCCTGGGCGTGGCCCGGCTGATCCCGTGGTTCCGGGAGCTGTTCGTGGGCTCGTTCGAGCCGCTGGGAGCCCTGCTGGCGGGGACCGCGGTGATGATCCTGGGCGCCTACGACGACGTGCGCGGGCTCTCGGTTCCGGCCAAGCTGGCGGGCCAGGTGCTGGCCGCCGGGGTGCTCATGCTGTTCGGGGTGGAGCTGCTGTTCTTCTGGTTCCCGGGGCTGGGCGTGCTGTCGCTGTCGGCCGACCTCTCGGTGCCGCTGACCCTGCTCTGGGTCCTGGCCATGATCAACGCGGTCAACCTGATCGACGGCCTCGACGGACTGGCGGCGGGGGTGGTGGCCATCGCCGCGGCGGCGTTCTTCATCTACATGGTGGTGCCCGACTCGCCGATCTGGGGCGACGGCCCCTCCCCGGCATCCCTGCTCACCGCGGTGGTGGCCGGGGCCTGCGTGGGGTTCCTCCCCTACAACCTGCATCCGGCCCGGATCTTCATGGGCGACTCGGGGAGCATGCTGCTGGGGGTGGTGCTGGCCGCGGCAACCATCTCCGGGGTGGGCCGCACCGAGGCCCCCACCGGCACGGAGTTCGCCGCCCTGGCCATCCCGGTTTTCATCCCCGTGCTGGTGCTGGCCGTTCCGCTGACCGACGTGGCCCTGGCGATCCTCAGGCGGATCCGGCGGGGGAGGCCGGTCACCAGGCCCGACAAGGAGCACATCCACCACCGGCTGCTGGAGATCGGCCACAGCCACCGCCAGGCCGTCCTGCTGATGTACCTGTGGAGCGCCCTGCTCGGTGGGGCCGCCCTGGCCGTCACGTTCGTCCGCAGCACCGCCCTGGCCGCCGGGTTGCTGGCCGGCGTGGCCGTCGTGCTGCTGGGCACCTCGGTGCCGCGGATCCTGCGACGGCCGAACGGTCGGGTCCGGGCCGGGACGGTGCCCTCGCCCAAGCGCCGCTGAGGGGCCGGCTCAGAGGGGACAGCCCGGGATCGGCTTGGCGCCGTCCCGCTCGACCTCGATGTGGACGTGGGGGTGCTGGTCCGGGAAGTACGCGTTCGCCTGGGCGGATGCCGCGTCGTTCCCGGCGGCCTTCCCCAGCCCGGTCACGCCCGCCGCGACGCGATCTCCCTTGCTCACGTGCACCGAGGCCAGGTGGAGAACCATGACCACCAGGTCCGGCCGTCCCGCAGGCCGGATCAGCACCTGCCAGTCGGGGGTGTGGCAGTACAGCAGGTAGCGCCGGACCCGGGTCACCACGCCGTGCACCGGCGACGTGACCTTCGTGTGAGAGCCGACCACGAGGTCGGCGGCGGACGTGGCCGGCGTCCCTCGGCCGCGACTCCCCATCACCGCGTAGCCGGGACCGTCGGTGGGGGCGGGGGCCGTGAACCCGCCGTGGTCGTTCCGGTGGAGCTTGCCGTGAGGGCGCAGGGCCACGGCCGAGCCGAACAGCGACTGGTGGAACCCGATGCCCACCAGCGAGCGCGACGGGACGAACAGGGCCACGTCCGGGGCCTCGCTCCACGCCAGGACCTCGCACCGGCGCTTGGTCCCCTTCCCCACGCCCTGGAGGCACCCGTCGGTGCCACCCCCGCCGTCGAGCCGGTCCCGGCGGGCCCCGCCGACCAGGGAGTCGGGTCCGGGCCCGCCGAACAGACGGTCCTTGGCCCCTTCGCCCCGCAGCACGTCCCGCCCCCCCAGGCCGCGGAGGCGGTTGGGGGCGCCGGATCCGATCAGCACGTCGTCGTGGGCGCTTCCGGTGACGTCCTCGATGCCCCGAAGGGCGTCGGCCCCCTCCCCGGTGGCGGTTCCCGGACCGAGGTCGACCACGACCCCCTTGCCGGCTCCGGCGAACGTGGCTCGGTCGCGGCCCTTCCCGCCCTTGAGCGTGTCCGGGCCCGGCCCGCCGGCCAGGACGTCCGGACCTCTGCGCCCCTCCAGCGTGTCGCCCCCGCCCCCTCCGCGCAGGATGTTGCCCCCGGCGTTGCCGGTGAGGTGGTCGCCGGACGGGCCTCCGGTGAGGTGCTCGATCGCCACCAGGAGGTCGTCGCCGTGGCCCCCCGCCGTGCCCCCCGCCAGGCTGGCGGTGACCGGCCCTTCGGCCCCGGCGAAGGTGGCCCGGTCGATGCCCGAGCCGCCCACGAGCACGTCGTCCCCCGGGCCGCCCACGAGCGCGTCCCGCCCGCCCAGCCCGCACACCACGCTGCCCCCGGGCAGGGCCTCCAGGGTGTCCCGCTCCTGGGTCCCCACCACCTGGCAGGAGGGCCCGTCCACGGCGACGGACACCTGGTCCATGTTGTCGTCCGGCGTGGGGTCCGCCCCGGTGCCCGTGGCCGCGGCGTCCACGGCCGCCGGCCCGGCCTGGGTGGGCGTCACGGTGAGATCCACGGTCACGTGTTCCCCGGCCGCGACGGTGCCCGGTTCGCAGGTGACCGCCCCCGCCTCCTCCTGGCAGCCGCCCGCGGAGGATCGCGCCGACGCCACCGGCATCGTGGCCGGAACGGTGATCGTGACGGTGACATCGTCGGCCGGGCCGTCCCCCACGTTGTCGACCCGGGCGGTGAGCGACAGGTCGAGCCCGGCGGTGCCGGTGCCTCCCGCCGTGAGCGCCACCACCAGGTCGCCGGTCGCTGCCTCGGCCGCCACCGGGAGCTGGAGGATCGCCACAGCGGCGATGATCGTGAGTGCGCGCAGGCCGATCGGGTCCCCCTCTCCTCGGCCGGATTCTCCCCGATGTCCGCCCCGCCGTCGACCCCCGATCCGCCCGAGAGGTATTCTCCCGTGCCCGCCGTTGCCGTATAGTCCGGCTCGGAACGCGGAAGAGGAGGAGAGAGGGGATGGGTGGGGACCGTCGCACACGATCCGTGCCACCGCTGGCCGTGCTGCTGGGAGTGGCGATGCTGTGGGCCGCCGCTCCCGCCGTGGCCGCCGGCGAGGTCGTGACGCTGGACGCCACCAGCACGATCCTCACGTACGGGCACAACACCACCCTGTTCGGCGACGTGACGCCCCCTCCCCCCGAGGGCACGACCGTGACGATCGTGGACGCCGACGATCCCTCCGACGTGCTGGCCACCACGGCGGCCGACGGCGCCGGCCACTTCGAGACGAAGCTGGACCAGGCCCCCGAGCGCAACACCACCGTGCAGGCGCAGCTGGATGACCTTGGGATCGTCAGCGACGCGCTCCTGCTGAAGGTCCGGCCGGTCCTCCAGGTCAAGCTCAAGAAGGTGCGGCTGTTCGACAAGGCCAAGGTGACCGGGAGCGTGGAGCCGGCCCACCCCGGAGAGAAGGTCACCGTGACCCTGCGGCGGGCCGGCAAGGTGGTCGGCCGCAAGCATCCCAAGCTCTCCGGCAAGAGCACCTTCTCGGTGAAGTTCCGGATCATGAAGCTCGGCAAGCACCGGGCCAAGCTGCGCTTCAACGACGAGGACCACGCCGCGGCCAGTAAGCAGAGCGCCCGGCGCACCGCGCCCCTGCCGCCGAACCTGTCGACGGGCGCCCACGGGCCCTACGTCAAGTCGCTGGAGTGGCGGCTCCGGAACCTCGACCACCGCCTGACTGGCGTGAACAAGTCGTTCGACTACCGCACCGGCGACGCGGTCATGGCCTTCCACAAGGTCCAGGGGATGGCCCGGGTGGAGACGGTGAAGGCGGCTACCTGGAAGAAGCTCACGAAGCCGTTCGTGCCCAAGTCCGTGTCCACGAAGCCGAAGTTCCACATCGAGATCGACCAGACCCGGCAGGTGCTGTACGTCATCAAGAATGGGGACATCGACGAGATCGTCCACACCTCGACGGGGAAGGCCAGCACGCCGACGAACGACGGCGTGTTCTCGGTGCACCGGAAGATCGCGGGGTACAGCCCGAACAACCTCTACTACCCGAGCTACTTCGACGGGAACAGGGCCGTGCACGGCTGGCCGTCGGTGCCGAGCTACCCGGCCAGCCACGGCTGCTCGCGGGTCCCGTACTGGACGGCGATCTGGCTCCACGGCCTGATGCCCATCGGCACCCAGGTCCGCGTCTACCACTCCTAGGGCCGGGCTTCCGGGACCGGCCCGCCCTGAGCCGGACAGCACCCGACCGGACGGCGAGCGAACCCCTCAGGACGGGACGGTCAGGCGGCCAGGGCGGCGCAGAACTCCGCGTAGGCGTCCACGTACCGGGCGATGTCCTCCTCGGTGTGCTGGACGCTGATCGTCCACTGCTCCTCGTCTCCGGGGGTCATGAACAGCCCTCGATTGACCATCCACGGCCACGAGGCCTCGAACAACTCCACCCGGCACTCCAGGAAGTCCCGGTAGCTCCGAAGCGGCTCGGGGCGGTACGAGACGCATCCCTTGCACCCCAGGTCCACGGTGTGCGCGGGAACGGCGTGCTCGGATATGGCTCCGTGGCACCCCTCGGCCAGGAGGGTCCCCAGCTTGGCCAGGTGCTCGTAGGCGTCCGCGGTCAGGACCTCCGTGAGCGCCGCCAGGCCCCCGGCCATGGCCAGGGGGTTCCCGTTGAACGTCCCCAGCTGAGCCGCCCCGGTGCCGATGACGTCCATGAGTTCCACCCGTCCACCGAAGGCCCCCAGCGGCACCCCGCCGCCGATGGCCTTGGCGAAGCACTTGAGGTCGGGCTCCACCCCGAACCGTTCGGCCGCGCCGCCCGGGGCGATCGTGGCCCCGGACTTCACCTCGTCGAAGATCAGGACCACGCCGTGCCGCGTGCACAGGTCCCGGACCGCCCGGAGGTAACCGGGTTGGGGGAGGCAGATGCCGATGTTCATCATCACCGGCTCCATGATCAGGCAGGCGATCTCCCCGCCCCGTTCCTCCAGCAGCCGCTCCAGGGCGGGGGCGTCGTTGAACGGCACCACCACGGTGTGCCGGGCGGTGTCGGCGGGGATGCCCTTCGACAGCGGCGCCGAGGACGGCCGGTCCCGGCCCCCCATGACGTCGGCGTTGGGGACCACAGAGAACATGACCGCGTCGTGGTGGCCGTGGTAGGACCCCTCGATCTTGGCGATCGTGTCCCGCCCGGTGGCGGCCCGGGCCAGGCGGATGGCGTCCATGGTGGCCTCGGTGCCGGAGTTCGTGAACCGCACCCGGTCGAGCGAGAACCGCCGGCACAGCTCCTCGGCCAGGGCCACGGTCCGCTCGGTGGACACGGCGAAATGGGTGCCGGTGCGGGCCGCCCGCTCGATGGCCTCCGCCACCTTGGGATGGGCGTGCCCGACCGCCATCGTCCCGAAGCCGTTGTGGAAGTCCACGTACTCGGTCCCGTCCACGTCCCACACCCGGCTCCCCCGCCCCCGGGCCAGGTAGATCGGGTAGGGATCGTTGGCCTGGAACGAGGACGCCACCCCCAGCGGCAGCGACCCCACGGCTCGCTCGTACAGCCGCGCCGAGGCCGGGGTCCGCTCCAGCAGCCCGGCGGCTTCCCGCTCGGCGATCTCGCGGGCCCGCGCGGTCATCCGGTCGTCGCTCATGTCTCTCCTCACCCGGCCGCCGCCGACGGGAGCCGCGGGGTGAGCTCCTCGGGCTTCGCGCCGAGGTAGCTCCGCCGCTGGATGGCCACGCTCCCCAGCGCCAGGGCGGCCCCCACCAGGAAGATGATCGTACCCATCACGTTGACCTGCGGGGGGATGCCGAACCGGGAGGCTCCCACCACCCACAGCGGGAACGTCAGCGTCTGCCCCGCGTTGAACAGCGTGATCACGTAGTCGTCCACGGACAGGGCGAAGGCCAGGACCGCCGCGGCCAGGATGCCCGGGAAGATCAGGGGGAACGTCACCGTCCAGAACGCGGTCCACGACGTGGCCCCCAGGTCCTTGGCCGCCTCCTCCCACTCGTTGTTGAAGCCGTGGGTCCGGGCCTTCACCGTGACGACCACGAACGAGATGTTGAACATGATGTGGGCGATCAGGATCGTCCCCAGCCCCCGGGACACGCCGAACGTGATGAACAGCGACAGCAGGGAGGCTCCGAGGACGACCTCCGGCGTCCCCAGCGGCAGGAACACGAACAGGTTCGTGGCACCCCGTCCCCGGAACCGGTAGCGCGTCAGGGCCAGGGCCATCAACGTCCCCAGGGCGGTGGCCACGATGGTGCTGGCTCCGGCCACGATGAGGGAGTTCCGCAGGGCCTCGGTGAGCTCGGGCACGTCGAACAGTTGCCGGTACCACCGCAGCGTGAATCCCTGCCACGTGAAGTTGAAGCGGCCCCGGATGTCGTTGAAGCCGAACAGCATCATCACCGCGATCGGGAAGAACAGGTAGGTGATGACCAGGCCGGTGTAGAGCGGCATCCCCCACTGCCGGCGCCGGCGGCGCCGGGGGGCCGGGGCGGGGACCTCCGCCGCCCGGGGCTGTGCGGTGGCGGTGCCCGTGCTCACCCGGTCAGCTCCTCCGTCCCCAGCAGCCGTGCGTAGGACGCCACCGCCACCAGGATCCCCACCATCAGGATGAAGGACAGGGCCCCGGCCTGCGGGTAGTCGTTGTTCACCAGGAACTCCCGCTGGATCACGTTGCCGATCATGGTGGTGCCGGGGCTGCCCAAGATCTGGGCGTTGATGAAGTCGCCCACCGCGGGGATGAAGGTGAGCAACGATCCGGCGAAGACCCCCGGCAGGGACAGCGGGAACGTCACCCGGAAGAACGCCGTGACCCGGTTGGAGTACAGGTCGCCCGCGGCATCCAGGAGGCTCTTGTCCATCTTCTCCAGGGACACGTACAGCGGCAGGGCCATGAACGGGAGGAAGTTGTAGACGAGCCCTCCCAGCACGGCCATGGGCGTCCCCAGCACCCGGAATCCCTCTCCCAGCAGGCCCACGCTCTTCAGCGCCCCCAGCAGGAAGCCCTCGTCGGCCAGGACGAACTTCCACGACAGGGTGCGGATCACGAACGACACGAAGAACGGAAGGATGACCATGAACAGCAGGGCGTTCTTCCACCGGCCCCCGCGCACGGCGATCGTGTAGGCCAGGGGATAGGAGATCAGCAGGCAGGCCACCGTGATGAACAGCCCGTACCCCACGGAGCGGATCATCTGGGTGTCGTTGCGCAGCAGCACCTCCGGGTACACGCCGAAGTTCCAGGTCAGGCGGTATCCGGCCTCCAGCGAGCCGGTCTGGAGCGACACCGACAGCATGAAGATGGTGGGGACAACGTAGAACGCCAGCAGCCACAGGCCCCCGGGGAGCAGGAGCCAGTACGCGGCCGAGCGCCCCCGCCATCGCCCGGCGGGTTCCTCCGCGGCTCCTCCCGTGGCTACCCCTGCACCACCTGCTGGAACAGGTCGTTCCAGATCTGCTCCTCCTCCAGGTCGAGCCGCTTGTAGGGGATCGTCTGGGCCAGGGTCCCCTCGTCGGGGAACACCAGGTCGCTCTCGGCCAGCTGCTTCAGGTAGCCGGGCCCGCCGCCGGCCACGTCCTCCTGGACGATCTGCTCGACCTCGGCGACCGGGGGCTCGTACCACACCCACTCCGTGATGTTCGCGGCGATGCGGGGCTGGTACACGTAGTCCATGAACATGTGGGCGTCGGTGGGGTGCTCGGCCCCGGCGGGGATGACCATGTTGTCCACCCACCGCATCCCCCCCTCCTCCGGGATGATGAATCGCAGGTTCGGGTTGTCGAGCTGGAGGGCGAAGATGTCGCCGGACCAGGCCATGGAGGCCACCAGGTTCCCGGTGGCCAGCTGCTCGGTGTAGTCGTTCCCGTAGAAGCCCCGGAAGCTGTCACGGTTGTCGAGCAGGAGCTGCTGGGCCCGCTCCACGTCCTCCACCGTGGCGTCGGCGGAGCGGATCCCCAGCGCAGCCAGGGCCAGCCCGAAGGTGTCGCGCATCTCCAAGAACATCCCCACCCGGCCGGCGAAGGCGGGGTCGAACAGGTCGTGGACGCTCGTCAGGTCCCGCCCGGTGAGCGACACGTCGTAGCCGATCCCGGTGATGCCTGCCGCCCACGGGATGCTGTGGGCGTTGTCGGGGTCGTACCAGGGGTCCTTGAACTTGTCGGCGGCCTCCGCCTCGAAGTTCGGGAGCCGGTCGTGGTGGAGCCGCTCCAGGTAGCCGAGCTGGATCATCTTGGCCACCATCCAGTCGGTGACCACGATGATGTCCCATCCGGTGGGCTCCCCCCGGGACAGGGGCTCGCGGATGGTGGCGAAGAACTCCTCGTTGTCGTTGATGGCCACCTGGTACCGGATGTGGACGCCCGTTTCCTCGCGGAAGCCGATGAGCGTGGGGCTGCGGCCCCCCTCCTTGTCGATGTACAGGGGCCAGTTGGCCATGACCACCTCGCCGGCCCTCGGCGGGAGGGGCTCCAGGCGGTCGCCGCCTTGCCGGCGCTGGCCCTGGACACCGCACGCCGCCAGGAACGCCATGGCCCCCAGGTACATGGACCCGTGGCCGGCCCGCCGCAGCAGCTCGCGGCGGGTGATCGGTCGCTTCAGCGTGTCGAGGAACCGGTCCGCTTCATCCACCGTTCGCACCTTCCGCACCTCCTTGTGATCGAACGACGAACGTGTGCTCGGGCTGCCACGCCAGGGCCACCCGCTCTCCGGGCCCCGGGGCCCGCTCCGCCGGGTCGCCGAGGTTCTGGGCGTACACCGTGACGGTCTGGCCGGTCCGGGTCTCCACGGTGTAGACGTTGCTGACCCCGACGAACGTGGCCATCATCACCCGGCCCTCGATCGCGTTGTCGCCCCCGCCGGGCGCCCGGGCGTGGATGCGGATCTTCTCCGGTCGCACCCCGAGCTTGATCGTCCCCTCCGACCCGTTCAGCGAGCCCCGCGGGACCCGGACCTTCTCTCCGGACGCCAGCACCACCACCCGGAACCCCTCCTCCGAGGGCCCCACCGTCCCCTCCAGCAGGTTCGAGGCTCCCAGGAACCCGGCCACGAACTCGGTGGCGGGGCGCTCGTACACCTCCTGCGGCCGTCCGACCTGTTCGATGCGCCCCTCTCGCATCACCGCGATGCGGTCGGACATCGTCATGGCCTCGTCCTGGTCGTGGGTCACGTAGATGAACGTGACCCCGACCTCGTGCTGGATGGCCTTGAGCTCGAGCTGCATCTGCTTGCGCAGCTTGAGGTCGAGGGCGCCCAGGGGCTCGTCGAGCAGGAGCACCTTCGGCTCGTTCACCAGGGCCCGGGCCAGCGCCACCCGCTGCTGCTGGCCGCCCGAGAGCTGCGTCACCCGGCGGCGCTCGAACCCCGGGAGGTCCACGAGCTCCAGGATGCGGGCCACCCGCCCGGCGATCGTGCGCTTGGGCATCCCTCGCCGCCGCAGCCCGTACGCCACGTTGCCGAACACGTCGAGGTGGGGGAACAGGGCGTAGGACTGGAACACCGTGTTGACGTCTCGGCGGTGGGGGGGCAGCCCGGCCACGTCGGCGCCGTCCAGCTCGATGCGGCCGGTGTCGGGCAGTTCGAACCCGCCGATCATCCGCAGCGTGGTGGTCTTGCCGCAGCCGGAGGGTCCCAGCAGGCTGAAGAACTCACCCCTGGCGATGTCGACGGAGATGCCGTCCACCGCCACGACATCGCCGAACCTCTTGGTGACCCCCACCAGTCGGACGTCGGCCCGGCCCGACGCGGCCTCTACCGACCCCTCGTCCGACGCGGCCCCCACCATGGCGCAAGCGTAGCGGGCGACCGTGGGAAGCGCCGAGCCGCCCGGCCGAAAAGGGGGGTGCCCTTTGTACAGTCGGGCGGCCCGGGGCGGGCCGCTTCCGAGGGTGGCGGCCGGGCCGCTCGGGGCGTACGATGAGCTTGTGAAAACTTTCACAAGCTCGCCCGGGCGGCCGAGGCTGGTTCGCGGGGGCGACCGCGACGCCGATATACTTGCCCGGCCCATGGGTGGCCCACCTCGGCCCGAGCGCGACAGCGGGTGGCACGCGATGGGGACGGCGTGGGCGGTGACCGGGACCCTGCTCGCGGGGATCGTCACCTGGGGCGGGATCGGCCTCCTCGTGGACTGGCTCCTGGGCTTCCGGTGGCTGTTCCTGCCGATCGGCATGGTGCTGGGGGCCGGCGGCAGCATCTATCTGGTCATGAAGCGGTATGGGAGCGATGAAGGGACCTGAGGTCACCAGGCCGGAGCACGTGATGGTCCGCCGGGCGCTGGCGGCCGGCGCGGTGGCGTTGCCGGCGGCGGTGGGCCTCGGTGCGGTCGCCGCCGGCGCCCAGGGCGCGTTCTCGGCGGGACTGGCGGTCGCCGTGGTCGGGCTGAACTTCGCCGCGAACGGACTGTCGCTGGCGTGGGCGGCGGGCGTGTCGATCACCGCCGTGCAGGTCGTGGCCCTGGGCGGCTTCGTCCTCCGGATGGGGGTCATCGTGGGACTGCTGTTCGCCCTCGACCGCGTGGCGCTCTTCTCCCCCCTGATCTTCGGCGTCACCGCCGTGGCCTCGACCCTGGCGCTGCTCACCTATGAGGCCCGGCTGGCCCTGGCCGGCCTGGGCGGCCGGCTGGACATCCCACCCGACCGGGCCGCGGTGGTCGCGGCCGAACGCCTGCGGACGCGCGAGGGGAGGCCCTAGGTGGCATCCCTCCTGGCCGTCAGCCGCCCCCCCGAGCCGTTCGAGCCGCCCGGCCTGGAGATCTTCGAGCCCCCGTCGCTGTTGGAGTTCACCCTGTTCGGCGTGCACTTCGAGCTCGACCGCGTCGTCCTGTACATGTTCCTGGCGGCCGCCGTGGTCAGCGTGCTGTTCGTGCTGGCCGCCAGGAAGTCCGGGCTGGTGCCCCGCGGGGTCCGCAACTTCGTGGAGGTGATCGTGGACTTCATCAGGGAGCAGATCGTGCTCCCGGTGATCGGGCGGGAGGGCCTCCCGTGGGTGCCGTTCCTGACCGCGATGTTCTGCTTCATCCTGGTGGGCAACGTCTTCGAGGTGATCCCGGGCATCCAGTTCCCCATCAACTCCCGGATGGCCCTCCCCGCGCTCCTGGCCGGCATGGCGTACGTCATCTTCAACGCGGTGGGGTTCAAGGCCCAGGGCCTCGGCTACCTGAGGAACGCCCTGTTCCCGCCGGGGGTCCCCAAGGCCATGTACATCCTGCTGACCCCCATCGAGTTCATCTCGACCTTCGTGGTCCGGCCGTTCACGCTGTCCGTCCGTCTCCTGGCCAACATGATCGCCGGCCACCTGATCCTCTCGATCTTCTTCCTGGGAAGCGTGTACCTGATCCTGAGCCCGCCGTTCGGCCCGATCGCCGGAGGGGCGGCCTTCGGCCTGTCGGTGGCCCTGGTGGCGTTCGAGCTCCTGGTGTCGGTCCTCCAGGCCTACATCTTCACGATCCTGACCGCCGTGTACATCGGCGGAGCCATCCACCCCGAGCACTGAGGAGGAGGAACGATGGGAGACCTACTGGCGCAGATCGGCGGGGTCGTCGCGCAGGTCGAGGGCGATGTCGCGGTCATCGGCCGGGGCATCGTCTACGGCTTCGCCGCCATCGGCCCCGGCATCGGCATCGGCTTCCTGGTCGGCAAGTCGGTGGAGGCCATGGCCCGCCAGCCCGAGGCGGCCGGCATGGTTCGGACCACGATGTTCCTGGGCATCGCCTTCGTCGAGGCGCTGGCGCTGTTCGGGTTCGTGCTCTCGTTCATCATCTGACGGAGGCGACCATGGAGCTGCACATCGCGGGGACCCCCTTCCCCCTGGCCCAGGAGAACGGCACCGAGACCGAGGCCGCCGAGGAGCACAACCCGCTCATCCCGGAGATCGATGAGCTGATCCCGGGGGCGATCGCCTTCCTGATCGTCTTCCTGGTCCTGGCCAAGTACGCGTTCCCCCGCATCAACCAGGGGCTGAGGCAACGGAGCGACAAGATCCAGGGCGACCTGGAGAAGGCCGAGAAGGCCCGGACGGAGGCGGAGACGCAGTTGGGCCGGTACGAAGAGCAGCTGCGGGATGCCCGCGCCGAGGCGGGACGCATCATCGACGAGGCCCGCAAGACGGCCGAGTCCATGCGGAGGGACCTGCTGGCCAGGGCCGAGGACGAATCCCGGCAGGTGGTGGAGCGGGCCCAGGAGGAGATCCGCGCCGAGCGGGACCGGGCCTTCGAGGGCCTCCGCCGACAGGTCGGGGAACTCTCCGTCGAGCTGGCCGCCCGGGTGGTGGGGGAAAGCCTCGACCGGGAGCGGCAGCTCCGCCTGGTGGAGGGCTACATCGAGGATGTGGCCCGCATGGGAGGCGGCAACGGCCACGGCCAGCCGTCGTCTTCGGAGGAGGGAGAGGGCCCCGGTGGCGCGTGACGAGGCCATCCGCGGCTACGCCCGGGCGCTGTTCGCCGTGGCGGAGGCCGAGGGCGTCCTCGATGTGGTCGAGGACGAGCTGTACGGGTTCGCCCACACGGTCGAGCAGCAGCCCCCGCTCCGGGAGGCCCTGACGGACCTGGCCCTCCCCACCGAGCGGAAGCGGGCCATCCTGGAGGACCTGCTGGGGGAGCGGGCCAACCTGCACACGGTCAACCTGCTGGCGTTCGTGGTGGAGCAGGGGCGGGCCCGGGAGCTGTCCGCGATCGTGGAGGGGCTGGTCGAGCTGGCCGCCGAGCGCCGGCAGCGAGTGGTGGCCGAGGTCCGCACCGCCATCCCCCTCGACGAGGAGACGCGCAACCGCCTGGCCCAGGCCCTGGGCCGGGCCACCGGGAAGAAGGTCGAGCTGAAGGCCCTGGTGGATCCCTCCGTGATCGGCGGGGTGTTCGCCAGGATCGGCGATCAGGTCATCGACGGGTCGGTCCGGCGCCGGTTGGAGCTGGCCCGGGAACGGCTGAGCGAGGTGTGAGGACATGGCGGAGCTGACGATCGACCCCCGGGACATCGCGGAGGCGCTCCGGCGCCACGTGGAGGACTTCCGTCCCGAGACCGCGCAGGAAGAGGTCGGCCGGGTGGTGGACACCGGCGACGGCATCGCCCGGGTCACCGGCCTGCCGGGGGTCATGGCGAACGAGCTGCTCGATTTCCCGCACGAGGTCCAGGGGCTGGCGTTCAACCTCGAGGTCGACACCATCGGCTGCATCCTGTTCGGCGAGTCCGAGCGGATCCAGGAGGGGGACCCGGTCAAGCGCACCGGCCGCATCCTCTCGGTCCCCGTCGGTGACGGGATGCTGGGCAGGGTGATCGATCCGCTTGGCCGTCCGGTGGACGGCGGGCCCCCCATCCAGGCCGAGGAGCAGCGCCCCCTGGAGGTCCAGGCACCCTCGGTCATCGCCCGCCAACCGGTCAAGGAGCCGCTCCAGACCGGGATCAAGGCCATCGACGCCATGACGCCGATCGGGCGGGGCCAGCGGGAGCTGATCATCGGCGACCGCCAGACCGGCAAGACCGCCATCGCCGTCGACGCCATCATCAACCAGCGGGGGCTGTGGGGGACCGACCGGCAGGTCAAGTGCGTGTACGTGGCCATCGGCCAGAAGTCCTCCACGGTCCGGGAGGTGGAGGAGGCCCTGCGCTCCAGCGGGGCCCTGGACTACACGGTGATCGTCAACGCGCCGGCCTCGATGCCGGCCCCGTTCAAGTACATCGCCCCCTACGCGGGCTCGGCCCTCGGCCAGCACTGGATGTACAAGGGGGAGCACGCCCTCATCGTCTTCGACGACCTGTCGAAGCAGGCCGACGCCTACCGGGAGGTGTCGCTGCTGCTGCGCCGCCCGCCGGGCCGTGAGGCCTACCCCGGGGACGTGTTCTACCTGCACTCCCGGCTGCTGGAGCGGTGCGCGAAGCTTTCGGAGGAGAACGGGGGTGGTTCGCTCACCGGCCTGCCGATCGTGGAGACGAAGGGTGGCGACGTCTCCGCCTACATCCCCACGAACGTCATCTCGATCACCGACGGCCAGATCTACCTGGAGATCGACCTGTTCAACGCGGGGGTCCGCCCGGCCATCAACGTGGGCATCTCCGTGTCCCGGGTGGGCGGCGCGGCCCAGATCAAGGCCATGAAGCAGGTGGCCGGCCGGTTGCGGCTGGACCTGGCCCAGTACCGCGAGCTGGAGGCGTTCGCCGAGTTCGGCTCGGAGCTCGACAAGGCCTCCCAGGCCCAGCTCGAGCGCGGCGCCCGGGTGGTGGAGGTCCTCAAGCAGCCCCAGTACGAGCCGCTGCCGGTGGAGAAGCAGGTGCTGTCGATCTACGCGGTCACGAACGGCTACCTGGACCGGGTCCCGGCGGCCGACGCCAAGCGGTTCGAGAGGGAGTTCCTGGAGTACATGGAGAGCCGCCACCCCGAGGTGGGGCGCCACATCGTCGAGCAGGGGGACCTGCCGGAGGAGGCCGAGGGCACGCTGAAGGAGGCCCTGGAGGAGTTCTCCAAGCAGTTCGCCCCCTCCGAGGAGGCCCCGGGCGGTCCGGCCACCGAAGGAGGGCTGGTCGACGAGAAGAAGGCCGACGTGGGCTGGGACCGCGTGGGCGAGGACTCACCGGGGGGCGAGGGGGAGCCGCCGGCCACCGGGCGGAAGGTCGAGGAGGAGGAGGCCGGCCCCGTGGGTGACACCGACGCCCAGCCGCCGGGATAGCCATGGGCGCCCAGCTCCGGCAGGTCCGCCGCCGCATCCGCTCCGTCCAGTCCACGATGAAGATCACCCGGGCCATGGAGCTGATCGCCGCGTCGCGCATCTTGCGGGCCCAGAACCGGGTGCAGTCGGCCCGTCCGTACGCCGAGCAGCTCACCGTGGCCCTGGAGGACGTGGCCCGGCAGACCGGCCCCCAGTTCCACCCTCTCCTGGAGGAGCGAGAGGATCCCCGGCGGGCGGCGGTGTTCGTGGTGACGTCCGACCGGGGGCTGGCGGGGGCCTACAACGCCAACGTCCTGCGGCGCTCGGAGCGGGTGATCGGGCGGCTCCGGGGGGGCGGGGTGGAGCCGGCGCTCTACGTGGCCGGCCGAAAGGGCCAGTCGTACTTCCGGTTCCGGGGGATGCAGGCGGAGCAGGCCTGGTCCGGGTTCAGCGAGCTGCCCCGCTACGAGCACGCCGAGGACATCGCCGGCACGCTCATCGGGGCCTTCCAGGAGCGCGAGGTGGACGCGGTGCACGCGGTGTACACCGACTTCCGGTCGGCCCTCACGTTCCGGCCGATCGACAAGCGGTTCCTGCCGATCGCCCCCGAGGAGGTCGCGGGCGAGGGCGGTGAGCCGTCGGCGGAGTACATCTTCGAGCCGGCCCCGGCCGCGCTGCTCGACGGCCTGCTGCCGCGGTACGTGACAGCCAAGATCTTCCACGCGATGCTGGAGTCGGCGGCCTCCGAGCACGCGTCCCGGCAGCGGGCCATGAAGGCCGCCACCGACAACGCGGAGGACCTCATCAAGCGGCTGACCAGGGTGGCCAACCAGGCCCGGCAGGCGGAGATCACGACGGAGCTCATGGAGATCGTTGGCGGGGCGGAAGCCCTCCAGCAGGCATCGGGAGAGTGACAGTGGCCGAACAGGGAAACGGCAGGGCGGACGGCCGGATCGTGCAGGTGATCGGCCCGGTGGTGGACGCGGAGTTCCCCCCGGAGGAGCTCCCGGAGATCAACACCGCCATCGAGCTGGACGTGGAGCTCGGCGGCACCAAGGAGACGATCGTGTGCGAGGTGGCTCAGCACATCGGGGAGTCCATGGTGCGGGCCGTGGCCATGCGTCCCACCGACGGCGTGGTGCGGGGCACGCCCGTGCGCAACACCGGCCTGCCGATCACGGCGCCGGTGGGTCCCCGGATCCTGGGCCACGTCTACAACGTCGTGGGCAAGCCCCTGGACACCGACCAGGTCGAAGCGGAGGACCGCTGGCCGATCCACCGGGACCCCCCGATGTTCGAGGACCTGGAGGCCCGGACCGAGATGTTCGAGACCGGCATCAAGGTCATCGACCTGCTGGAGCCGTACGTGCAGGGCGGCAAGATCGGGATGTTCGGCGGGGCCGGCGTGGGGAAGACCGTGATCATCCAGGAGATGATCTACCGCGTGGCCGAGCAGCACGGCGGGGTGTCGATCTTCGCCGGCGTGGGCGAGCGCACCCGCGAGGGGAACGACCTCCTGCTGGAGATGCGGGAGACGGGGGTCATCGACAAGACCGCCCTGGTGTTCGGCCAGATGGACGAGCCGCCGGGGGTCCGCCTCCGGGTCGGCCTGGCGGCGCTGACCATGGCCGAGTACTTCCGCGACGTCCAGCGCCAGGACGTGCTGCTGTTCATCGACAACATCTTCCGGTTCGTCCAGGCGGGCTCCGAGGTGTCCACGCTGCTGGGCCGGATGCCGTCCGCGGTGGGGTACCAGCCCACGCTGGCGGACGAGATGGGGGAGCTCCAGGAGCGCATCACCTCCACGAAGGGCCGCTCGATCACGTCGCTCCAGGCGATCTACGTCCCCGCCGACGACATCACCGACCCGGCCCCGCATACCGCGTTCGCCCACCTGGACGCCACCACCGTGCTGTCCCGGGCCATCGTGGAGCAGGGGATCTACCCGGCCGTGGACCCGCTGGACTCCACCTCGCGCATCCTGGACCCCCGGTACATCGGCGAGGAGCACTACGCGGCCGCCCGGCGCGTCCAGGAGATCCTCCAGCGGTACCGCGACCTCCAGGACATCATCGCGATCCTGGGCATCGACGAGCTGTCCGAGGAGGACAAGGTCATCGTGACCCGGGCCCGCAAGATCCAGCGCTTCCTTTCGCAGCCGTTCTTCGTGGCCACGCAGTTCACCGGGATCGAGGGGAAGTACGTGGCCGTGGCCGACACGATCCGGGGGTTCAGGATGATCACCGAAGGCGAGCTGGACCACCTGCCGGAGCAGGCCTTCTACATGGTCGGAGGGATCGAGGAGGCCGTGGAGAAGGGGGAGCGGATGGCCGGCGAGGGCGGCGAGTAGGAGGAACGTGGCGAAGCTCCAGGTCTTCGTGGTCTCCCCGGAACGGGAGCTGTACTCGGACGAGGCAGACATGGTCGTGGCCCGCGGGGTGGAGGGGGACGTGGGCATCCTCCCCGGCCATGCCCCCATGCTGATCGAGCTGGGCATCGCGCCGCTGCGGATCCGCGAGGACGAGCGCGACAAGCAGGTGGTCCTGGTGGACGGTGGCTACCTGCACGTCACGCCCCGCGAGGAGGGCACCCGGATCGACGTCCTGGCCGAGCACGCGCAGCTCCCCGAGGAGGTCGACGCCGCGGACGCCCGGGCCCGGGCCGAGGAGCTCAAGCGCCGTGCGGACGAGGGAGAGGTCGACGCCGCGGCGGAGCTGTCCAAGGCCCTGATGCGCGCCGAGCACGGCACCCGCTAGCGCCTCCGCGGACGAGAGGATCGCGAGAGCCTTCCGGACACCCTCGTGAAATTATAACGAATGTGTTATAGGGCCTTTTGTCCCGCCCTCCTTCCTTGGGGCGCCCCCACGCCCATAACGAAAACGTTATAAATTCTCGAGCCGTGCAGATCCCCTTCCGGGATCGGGGCTCGGGGTGAACGCTGCGAGGGTCCTCCGGGAGGCACGGGCTCGTGCGGGGCTGACCCAGGCCGAGGTGGCCCGGCGGGCCGGGCTGCCTCAGCCCGCCGTGGCGCGCATCGAGCGTGGCGGGGGCATCCCCCGGGTCGACACGCTCGAGCGGCTCCTGCGAGCGTGCGGGGCCTCGCTGGCGGTCGAGCCCCGACTCGGGATGGACGTGGACCGGAAGGAAATCCGGGACCTCCTGCGGCTGACCCCGTCCGAGCGCCTGGCACATGCGAGCGCCCCAGGCTTCCGGCCGGCCCAGGTGCTCCGGATCCTCGTCAGGGGCCGCCGCGTCCGATGTGTGGCGATCGGGGGCGTGGCCGCGTTGCTGCGCGGGGCGCCCGCCTGGCCGAGCACGGTTGAGGTTGCTCCCCGGCCGGACGCCATGAACCGTCGCCGCCTGCGGCTGGCCGTCCAGCGGCTGGGAGCGGGCCGGATCCGGTACGGGACCGTGACGCCGCGGTGGGCGCTCCGCCGCGTGGGCTCCTACGAGCTCCTCGACCGCGCCGCGGAGGCTGTCCCGATGGGCGACTTCACGGTCCGCGTGGCCTCGGTCGACGACCTGATCCGGCTGGCCCGCACCCCCGAGGAAGCCGATGCCCTGGGAGCCCTTCGAGAGGAGCTCGACCGCCGGTAGGCCTCCGGGAAGGGCCCCGTCGTCGGTAAACCTTCCCCGACGCCCGGGGCTGTGGGAGGGTATGGCACTGACCACGGAGCTGCGAGTGGCACGGGAGACGGACACGGACACCGCGTTCGGTTGGCTGTTCCGTGACGAGTACCCCGCGATCGTGCGCACGGCGTACCTGATGCTGGGCGACCGGGCGGCGGCGGAAGACGTCGCCCAGGAGGCCTTCATCCGACTGTACGCGCGGTGGCGGCGCATCTCCCGGTACGAACGTCCGGGTGCCTGGGTCCGCCGGGTGGCCATCAGGCTGGCGTCGCGGTCGCTGCGGGCCGGCCGGCGGACCGTGCTCCAGGCGGAGGTCGAGGACCCGGGACGGACCGAGCCAGTGTCCGACCCGGACCTCCGCCGGGCGCTGCTGGGACTGCCGTCCTCGCAGCGGGCCGCGGTGGTCCTGCACTACTTCGAGGATCGACCGGTGGCCGAGGTGGCCGAGATCATGGGATGCGCCACCTCGACCGCCAAGGTGCACCTCCACCGGGCGCGGAAGCGCCTGGCCGAGGTGCTGGGAGAGGAGGAGGTCTCTGATGTCGCTGGATGACCGGCTGCGCGACGGGCTGCCCCGGCTGGCGGCCGACGCGGATCCCGAGGTGGATCCGTCGCTGCGCCGGGTCGTGTCGGGGGGACGGCGCCGCCGCACCCTCTACCGGGTCGGTGCGGGGATGGCCGCGGCCGCGGTGATCGCCGCCGCCGCGGTGGGCGTCCCCCGGGCCCTGGAGGCGGTCCGAGGGGAGCGGCCACCGGTGGGCTTCGGCTCTCCCAGCGCCCCCTCGCCGACCCCGGAGGAGACGGCCACTGCGGAACTGACCCCCAGCCCCGTCGGGGGGTCCTCAGTGGTCCTGACCGGGGCCTGCCCCGGCCCGCTGGGTTTCGAGCCGTCGCACCTGCCTGAGGGGTTCTCCGAGGACCCGGTGCCGGGGCCCGCCCCCCAGTCGATCTACCCTGCGGAGGACGGCCAGGGCGTGGTGCACTGGACCGACGGCGAGCGGTCGTTCGAGATCCGCCGCCCGGGGATGCTGTTCGTGGAGATCGTCCAGGAGGAGGGCGGCCCCACGATCACCGTGCTCGGCCGGGAGACGGCCGACTTCGGCCCGGTGGTCCCGAACTACGAGGAAGGCCCGGCGGGCGAGGACTTCATGGTCCAGTTCCGGCACCCGAATAGGGGCGCCACGAGCGACCCGACGAAGGACTGCACCTTCCACTCGGTGAACGAGTACGGGCTCGGCCTGGACGAGCTCACCCGGGTGGCCGAGGGCCTCACGCCGGCCCCCTAGCACCGACGCCCCTGCGCGCGGGCACCCGCTACACTTGGCGGGCCGTGTGGAGGGGTGTCGTCGTTGCCGCGTCCGGGGTCCTGCTGCTGACGCTCACCCCGGCCCGGGCCCACGAGGAACGGCAGGTCGGGCCGTTGGAGGTTGAGGTCGGCTGGCTCGAAGAGCCCGCCTTCGCCGGCTTCGCCAACGCGGTCCAGCTCACGGCGGTCCGGGGCAACCGGCCCGTCCGGGGGGCCGACCTGGAGGTCCAGGTGCTGTTCGGCGACCCCGACAGCACGGAGTCGACCGAGCCGCTGCCCCTCCTTCCCGCGTTCGGCAGCCCCGGCGAGTACCACGCGTTCCTGATCCCGACCCGCCCGGGGACCTACACGTTCCTCATCACCGGCGCGCTGGCCGGTCGGGACTTCGACGAGGAGTTCACCTCGGGCGAGACGTTCGACGACGTCCAGAACCCCGCGGACGCGCAGTTCCCGGCCCGGGACCCCACCGCCGGGGAGCTGGCCACCAGGCTGGATCGGATCGACTCCCGCATCCAGGCGCTCCGGCAGGACATCCAGGCGCAGGACCTGGGATCCGGTGCCGGCGCCTCTACCGTGCTGGCGATCGTGGCCGTCGTCCTGGCCGCCCTGGCCGTGGTCCTGGCCGGGGCCGGCCTGGCCGGACGCCGTGCCTCCTAGCCACCCGCAGGGCCCTGTGCGACGCCTCCTCCTGGCAGCCGCCGTGGCCACGGCGGCGCTGCTGTCGCTCCCAACCCCGGCCCGAGCCCACGCCCTGCTGAGCGGGTCCGATCCCGCCGACGGCGCCCAGGTCGAGGAGGGTCCCCGGGAGGTCACGATCACCCTGACCGAGCCCCCGGAGCCCTCGCTGTCACACGTCCGGGTGCTCGACCAGGGAGGGGCCGAGGTCCAGGAGGGCTCCGCGGAGCCCGTGCCCGGCCAGCCGCTGGCGCTCCGGGTGGGCCTCCGCCCGCTGGAGGAGGGGGTCTACACCGTGACGTGGCGGGTGGTGTCCCGGGTGGACGGCCATCCCACCGGGGGCGCGTTCGCCTTTGGGGTGGGCGTGTCGCCGCTCCAGGCGACGCTCCCGCCGACCCCCGAGCCGCCCTCGGAGTCCCCATCCCTCCTGGAGATCGCCGGCCGGTGGGCGCTGTTCGTCGGGCTGGGGTTCGTGGTGGGAGCCGGGTGGGTCGGGGCCCTGGCGTTCCGGGAGCCGCCCAGGCGGACGCTGCGGGTGGCCCTGTGGGCCTCCGGGGTGGCCGCGCTCGGGCTGGCGGGGCTGGCGGTGGCCCAGGGGCGGGCGGCCGGCGCCGGGGTGGGCGCCCTGCTTGGGACCCCGGTGGGCCGGGCCCTGCTGTGGCGAGCGGCGGCCATCTGGGTGGCCGGGGTGCTGGTGGTCGTGGCCACGTGGGGGCGCCCCGCGGCCCGGCGCCCCGCCCTGTTGGCCGCCGGCGTGGTGGCCTCGGCCGGGATCCTGGTCCACGTGGCCTCGGGCCATGCGGCCGCGGGTGGGCGGTTCGAGTGGGCCAGCGTCGGGTTCCAGTGGGCCCACTTCACCGCCGCCGGGGTGTGGCTCGGCGGCCTGGCCGCCCTGCTCGTCGGTGTCCGGGGCGACACGGACGAGGCCAAGGCCCGGGCCGTCCGGCGGTTCTCGGCGGTGGCGGCGTTCGGCCTGGGCGCGGTGGCCGCGACCGGCGTCCTCCGGGCCGTGGACGAGGTCGGTGCCTGGGGCGAGCTGGTTTCCTCCTCGTACGGGGTGATCGTCCTGGTGAAGGCCGGGCTCCTGCTGGGGCTGGCCGGACTGGGAGCCGTCAATCGGTACCGGAACGTGCCGGCGGCCCGCCGCTCCCTGCGGGGGCTGCGCCGCGTCTCCAGGGGGGAGCTCGTCCTGGGCGCGGTCACGCTTGCCGCCGCGGGGACCCTGGCCGCGCTGGTTCCCCCGCAGTCCGTCCCCCCGGTGACCGTCCCGCCGGCCGCGGTGTCGGTCGCAGGGTCGGACTTCGCCACCTCGGTGCGTGCCCGGCTCGAGGTCGACCCCGCGCTCCCCGGCCCGAACCGGTTCCGGGTCCAGGTGACCGACTTCGACTCCGGCGAGCCGGTTGATGCCGACCGCGTGCAGGTGCGCTTCTCGTTCACCGGCGGGGGAGTGAGCGACACCACGCTGGCCCTCCAGGCCGAGGACGAGGGCGACTACCGGGGGGTGGGCAGCAACCTGGCCGTGGGCGGGGTGTGGGACGTCGCGGTCCTGGTCCAGGAGGGGGACACCGCCGTGGAGGTGCCCCTCCAGATGGCCACGGTGTGCCGGGCCCAGGAGATCGAGCCGCCCCCGGATTCGGCCCAACCGACGATCTACCTGACGGAGCCGCCGGCCGGAGGGTCGGTGGAGGGATACACCCTGTATTTCGGGGGGCCCAGCTACGAGGTGCACTTCACGTTCCTCGACGAGGGGGGGGAGGAGGTGGCGGCGGGTACCCCAACGATCACGGCGTGGCAGCCGGGGACCGATCCCATGACGCTCCGGGCCGATCCCCTGTCGCGAGGCCACTTCTCCGCAAACGCCAGGCTGGAACCCGGCCGCTGGCGATTCGACGGAGTGGCCCCGGAGGCCGGCCTGTCGGGGTGCTTCGAGGCCGGGTTGGGTGCTTGAGCGGCATGTCACACAAGAAGAGCCGGCCAAGGAGGTCGATACCCCCAGGTCGAGGGTTGCGCCGCAAGTCGGGAAAAGCCTAGAGTTCGTCCGCCTACGGACCCTGAAAGGGGGGGAGAGGTATGCAGCGACGCAGGAGCCTCGCGCTCGTCCTCGGCCTTGCGCTGGCCACCGGATTATTCGTCTCCGGCCCAGTGTCGGCCGACGACGATGGCGACGGTGGGGGCAGCAAGAATGCCCGGGACGGGCAGACCACCATGCAGGAGGTGGCGGAACAGAGGGGTGACCATGCCGCCCCGAAGGGCAAGGCGACCAATCGCCCTGAGGGGACCAAGTCCAACGTGAAGCTCGTTGGCAAGCTCCAGGTCACGAAGGTCGAGAGCCGCGTGGCGGACGTGGCCTATCACAAGGGCTTCGCCTATCTGGCCAGGTGGCAGGCGGGCCTTCCGTTCGAGCTGTGCACGGGCGGCTCCTGGGTCGTGGACATGAACAACCCAGAGAAGCCCGGGAAGGTCGGCGGGTTCCTCAAGAGCCACACGAACACCTATGCCACCGAGGGGATGCAGGCCTTCCACATGAACACCGCCGCATTCACCGGGGACATCCTGCTGATCTCCAACGAGATCTGCGGCCCGGGCGGCATCGGGGGCCTGACGATCTGGGACATCACGGATCCCCGGGACGCGGTGAAGCTGTCCGAGGGTGTGGGCGACACCACGATCGGCCACTTCCAGGACCCCGGCGCGATCATCACCGCCCCTCACCAGTACCACAGCGCGTTCGCCTGGAAGGGCGGGGGCAACGTCTACGCGATCGCGGTGGACAACAACGAGTCGGGCCAGTACGACGTCGACATCTTCGACCTCAGCGACCCGACGAACCCCGTGTTGATCCAGGAGACGGGGCGACCGGACTGGCCGAGCCTGAACGTGGACGCCTTCGGGACGAACGCCTTCCTGCACGACCTGACCACGAAGAAGGTCGACGGCACGCCAGTCGGGCTGCTGTCGTACTGGGACGGCGGGTGGGTCAACCTGGACCTCAGCGACCCGGCCAACCCGGTGTTCCTGGGCGACAGCGACTACGCCGCCTGCGAGCCGTTCTTCCCCGCGTTCTGCCCTCCGGAGGGCAACGCACACTACGGGGAGTGGAACCGGTCCAAGAAGCTCTTCATCGGCAACGATGAGGACTTCTCGCCGTTCCGGCAGGACCACTTCATCACGAGCGGACCCAACGCCGGCGAGTATCCGGCCGGGGAGTTCGGGTGGACGGTGCCGATCGCCACGCTGCCGGACAACTCGATGAACGGTCCGACGGTGTTCGGCGGCTATGCCTGCCCGAACGACAGGGACAACATCCCCACGGCCGCGGAGACCGGGATCGCCACCGGGCCCGACGAGGAGCTCATCCTGGTGACCCAGCGGGGACCGGTCTCTGACCCGAACAACCCGGGGGACGCCTGCTTCTTCTCCGAGAAGGTGGAGACGGCCCAGCTCCTGGGCTACGGCGGCGCCATCGTCGCCAACCACCACTCCGGGTCGGGCGCGGGAGCCAGCCCGGATGCCTTCATCTGCGGGAGCCAGGGGCACATCTTCGACCCGCAGATCCCGGGCACCTGCATCGGGCACCGGGAGATGCACCTGCTGTTCGGGTACCCCCCGGACTACACGGTGCCCTATCCGGTCGGTGACCCCGGCGACGTCGAGCCGGACGTCGGTGACGTCGGTGACGACGTGGCCTTCACCGCGCACTTCGACGGGTGGGGCTACAGCCACCTGTTCCAGAGCGACCCGCTCAACGGGACGTCCACCGAGCTCGATCAGTACGTCATCCCCGAAGGCCTCGACGAGGACCTGGCCATCCAGGGCGGGACCTACTCCGTCCACGAGGTGGCCACCGACTCGATGAAGGGGAACCGGAAGCTGGCGTACTTCGCCTACTACGACGGTGGCTTCCGGGTGGCCAAGTACGGCAAGAACATCGGGATCAACGAGGTCGGCCACTTCGCCGACATCGGTGGGAACGATTTCTGGGGCGTCCAGCTTGCCGGAAAGGATGACAAGGGCCGTCGCCTGATCGTGGCCAGCGACCGGGACTTCGGCCTGTACATCTTCAGGTACACCGGCCCGTAGGGCCGGGGCGGTTCACGAGGAAGGGGGCCGGCGTCCAGCCGGCCCCCTTCTCTCGTGCGTGGCGCGCGCGGCGCTAGGTCTTCTTCTGCACGTGGACGAACCCGCACATCCCCTCGCACACGCCGCTCACGATCGCGGAATGCAGCGTGCACCGGTAGATGTACGTCCCCAGCTTCTTGAACTTCCGGCTGACGCTCTCTCCGGGCTTGATGGTCTTCGGACCGTACTTCCAGTTCTTCTTCAGGTTCGTGGACTTCACGTTGTGCGTGATGTTGTCCTTGTTCACCCACTTGATCTTGTCGAGCCGCTCGATGTACGCATGCTTGGGCTTGAACTTGTTGCCGTCCACCGCCTTCACCTTCTGGACGGCAGCCAGCGCCACCGCGGACATCGCCACCACCAGGACCAGGGCGATCCCGATCGCCAGGACACGCCGCCACACACGCCGGGTCCCTTCCGGAGCCACCTGCGCGTCTCGCGATTCCTTCTCCATAGGCCGATCCTCCCTTCCGACGGGCTCCGACTACTTCTTCTTGTTGATCTCGAACCTGTTCTTGTTCCGGCCGACCTCGAAGGTGGACTCCCAGTTGCCGGCTCCGTCCTGGGCCCGGGACCACACCTGGTAGAACTTGACCTTGGTCCCCTTGCTGGGTTTGAGGTCCGTCAGCAGGTCGTACACGTACAGGTAGCGGTCGGAGGCCAGCTTGAAGTCGAACTTCAGCTTGAACCACTTCGGCGAGCCGCACTTCCCGCCCTTCCACGTGCGGGAGGCCGTCCACCACTGGCACTTGCCGCTGGTCTTCTTCCTCTTCAGGGCCGCCTGGACCTTGTCGATCCCGCTGGGCTCGGCCGGGCCGTACTTGTTGGCCACGTCCTCGGTGGGGGCGAACACGTGGATCGTCCGGGCCTTGAGCGAGCCGAACGCATAGTCCTTCTTGTGCTTTGGGTGGTGGAACCACGTCTTGGGAGCTGCGGTGTCGCTCCCTGGGGGGAGATCGTTGTCGAGGATGTTCATCGTGACGCTGGAGGGCGCCTCCACCTGGGTGCCGGAGATGGACACCGTGAAGGACTCCGAGTCCGCTTCGTCGTCCTTGTCGTCAACGATGGTCACCGTGATGTCTTGCTTCCGCTGCCCCGGGCCGAAGGAGAACGAAGACGGCGAGATGCTGAAGTCGGCGTCGTCCGTGGTGCCGTGCGTGGCGGAGACGGTGATCGTGCCGCTCGACGCGCTGGCGTCTCCGGCGCGGAACACCGGGATCCTCCACGTCCCCACGTTCTCACCCACGGTGTAGCTCGTCGGGGTGGGGGGCAGGCTCACCCGGCTGAGCCCATCGTCGTCCACCAGGTACACCGGGACCGACCATGGGGACACGATGTTGGCCCCGGACGCCGTGATCGAGAACGGGACGTACTCCACGGCGGGCTCGGCGACCGCGTCGTTCAGCAGGGTGATGGTGCTGGACCAGTACTCCGGGTCGATGTCCTGAACCTCCATCTGCGGGGTGGTCCCGGTCCGGGCCTGGTAGTCCTGGCCCGAGGTGGCCGTCCCCGTTCCCGTGGCGAAGCTGGCGGTGTGTTGCTGCCCGGTGCAGTCGTGGCCGAAGGCCACGATCGTGAACCCCACGCTCGGGGATCCCTCGGCGGCCCAGTAGAAGTGGGCCCCCGGGACCGGGTTGAACACCGACTCCACGGGCTCGCCGTAGGCCAGCTCGGCCAGGCGGACGGAGAAGTTGCCGCAGGCCTCGGCCCGGGCCGGGGTGCTGACCAGGATGCCCGCGAGGACGGCGGTGGAGGCCAGCACGGCGGCGGCTCGAGCCCGGACGGCAGGTCGGCTCATGGGCCTCAGAATCTTACCGCGTCCCGGCCGTTTCGTCCGAGTTGCAGGGGAGACCCGGGCAACGGAAGGGGCCCGGCCTGGCGGCCGGGCCCCTTCCCGTCCTGCTACCTGCGAGCGTCAGTCGAGGACGATCTCGATCCCCTTCATGAACTCGCAGCCCTTCGCCTTGTCCTTCTTGCCCTTGCCGCCGATGCACAGGTCGACGCCGGGGCCGCCGATGAGGGTGTCGTTTCCGGGCCCACCCTCGAGGATGTCGGCGCCCTTGCCTCCCTTGAGGCGGTCCTTGCCCTTGCCGCCGCTCAGCTCATCGCGCCCGGCGCCGCCGCACATGCGGTCGTTCCCGCCCTTGCCGTTCGACGTGTCGTGGCCTCCCTTGAGGACGATCACGTCTGCCAGGGCGGTCCCGTCGAGCTCGTCGGCGTCCTTCGTGCCCACGATCGTGGCGTTGAGCCCGAAGCACCGTGGCACCACCGGAGTCTGCGGGATCAGCTCCATCTGCGTCTGTGGGTTCAGGAAGTCCAGGTCGATGGCCGTCGCCACCTTCGGGGAGTTGAACGAGAACACGTCCAGCCCCCGCTCCTGGATGGCGTCGCCGCGCTGGAGCCCGTCGTTGGCGTAGACGTAGCCGTTGTACCAGTACGACGACCACACGTCCGACGAGATCGGATCCCCGACGCCGTTCGGCGCGGTGTTGGCGATGTAGTGGCCGACGTCCACCGGCTCGGACGGGTCGGTGAAGTCGACCATCCACGTCCCTCCGGTGTACCAGGCCGACGACAGGATGTACCGACCGTCGGTGACGGGGACGACGTTGTAGTTGTGCGCCGTGCACGGACCGGGGATGTCCATGGGGATCTTGAAGGTCCCCAGGAGGTCGCCGGTCAGGGTGTAGAAGTACATGGCGCCCTGCTCGTCCGTCTCCCCGTTCTCCAGGTGGCACCGGTCGGCGCCGCCGCCGCCGGACTCATCCTCGAAGGCCATGATCTTGCCGTCCCACGAGAAGGTGGCCGAGTGGAACAGGTCGCTCACCTTGTCGTGGCGGAACCGGCGGAGGAAGTGCGGGCTGAAGGGGGAGCTGATGTCCCAGATGTGCCCTTCGGCCCAGCAGGCTCCCGCGGCCCGGTTGATCTCCATGAACACGGCGATGTCGTGGCAGGCGGTGAAGTCGAAGACCCTGCCCCCCGAGGGGCGGTGCGTCCAGTACGTGCCGCCGTCGAGCGCGACCTCCTTCACGTTCGGGTAGGTCCACCCGATGGGGTCGTTGCCGCCCGGGCCGTCCGGGTCGTTCGGCGTCCGGTCGCCGGCAGAGGCCGGGTCGGCCTCCGGAACCCGGATGATGGAGATCTTGTTGTGGATCCCGTTCTGCTTGGCCTCCCCGGCCTCGGGCTCCAGGCACTCCGTCCCGTCGTTGCGGACACCCGCGGGGAAGTCGATCTGGACGCCGTCGACCACCACATCGTTGCGAGCCGCCAGGCTCGTGGTGACCGCGGCGGTTCCCAGCGGATACGAGGACACGTAGAGGTACACGTTCCCGTCGTCCCCCGGCACCAGCGTGTGGGTGTGCGAGCCGCAGTCCGTGGGCACGGCCGCGATCTGCACCGGGGCCAGCTCGTTGCTGATGTCGAAGATGCGGACGCCCTCCCAGGAGTCCACGTTGCTGGCAGTGGTGGCTCCACTGGCACAGCTGTCATCCGTGCGTGGGGAGTCCACCGACAGGAACAGCAGGTCGGCGGTCCCGTCCCCATCGCTGTCCCACACCGAGATGTCGTTCTGCGGACCCGGACAGGAGAAGTCGGTGATCACGTTGGCCGGGTTCTCGATGTCCGTGGGGTCCGTGATGTCGATGATCCGGAACCCCGCGTAGTTCCCGGCATAGGCCCGGTTCCCCCAGAAGGCCAGGTCCGAGTTGGTGATGTCGTTCTTCACGGACGTGCCCTCGTACGCCATGTTGGGCGTGTGGACGTCCGCGTTGTGCGTGGCGCTGGCGCCCGGCAGCCCGCTTAGGGCGAACGCCACGGCGCCGGCCAGCATGACAAGTACGCGCGGAGACTTCCTCATCAAGCGGTTCCTCCTGTGTAGGAAAAGGGATTCGACGGGCAGGGAGCCCATGGAGAGCTCCGACAACGGCGTTGGTCCTCGACAACCACCTCCCTCCGCTCAACCGGGCCGGATCGCCCAGTGGTTGCCTTCCTCGCCCGGGAATCTTGGCCGTTCCGGACAACCGCGTCAAGTTCGGATTCCGGGATTGGCCGGTTCTTCCGAGAAATGTCACCGAAGGCTGTCGGGACCCGCCCGAGGAGGGGGCGCGGCAGGCCCCGCTCCCCCTTCCTCGCCCGCGGGACCGGTCGTCCCCCTAACGGCCGCCCTTGCGGCAGCTGGGCGGAGGCGGCCGGGAGCCTCCCGGGGCCTGGTAGGGCGGGCAGTTATCCACCACGATCGTGATGGCGTCGCGGGCCGTCACCCCGTCGGCGGCGGAGAGCGTCGCCGACACCTGGCGGAGGCCTTCCCGCAGCCTCAGGGTGTCCAGGTCGAAGGACCACATGGGGGCGCTGCCGTCGGCGGCGCCCACCTCGACCCCATCGACGGCCACGGTCACGGTGCCTGGATGCGACGCGGTGCCGGAGACCGTGATCGTCTGGCGGGCGATCGAGCCGTCCTCGGGAGCGGTGATCTCCAGGCTCGGCTCTACCGGCTCCGGCAGCACCGCCTGCACGGCGGCCAGGACGTCCACCAGCCCGTGCCCCTTGTCGAACGACGACGTGTCGTCGGGGTTGAACGGGTCGTCCTGGTACGGCGCGCCGAACGTGAACTTGTGAGCGGTGTCCTCCAGCACCTCCTCCACCAGCGCCGGGGTCAGGTCGGGGTTGGCCTGGTAAAGCTGGGCGATGATCCCCGAGATGTGGGGGGCGGCCATGGAGGTTCCCGACAGCTCGGAGTACGAGTTCGGGGGATCGAGCTGCTGGCCGGCGTGGACCCAGCACACCGGCAGGGTGTACCGGCAGGTGGAGATGATGAACTGGCCGGGAGCCGAGATGTCCGGCCACGTGGCCGCGTTGGCTGCCGAGCCCCGGGATGAGAACGACGACAGGGAGCCGTCCCGGGTGCCGGTGTCCCCGTCGTCGTAGGAGGCCACGCAGACGTTGCCCGGGGTGGTCAGGGCGCACTGCGCGGTGGTCTGCTGGTTGGAGCCGTTCCCCCCGGAGTTCCCGGCGGCGAACACCACGGTGACGCCGTCGCCGATCAGCAGGTTCTGGAGTTTGGTGATGGCTCCCTGGAGGACGTTGTCCTCGTCGCCGGGCCCGGGACCGCCGCCCCAGGAGTTGTTGACGACCCTGATCGGCGGGTCCACCTGGTCGTGATTGTCGAGGACCCACCGCAGCCCGTCCAGGGCGTTCTCCACCAGCAGGGTGGTCCCCACCGCCACGCCGAACAGGGTGGCCCCCGGCGCGGCCCCGTGGAAGGTGGCCTCCGAGGCCGTCCCGTCGCCGGCCACGATCCCGGCCACGTGGGTCCCGTGCCCGCCGGCTCCGGGGGTGTCGGTGTCGTCCAGGGGCACCACGACCTTCGGGCCCCGGCACTCCGAGAACCCCAGGCCGGAGATCCCGATGGCGATGATCGCGCCCGGGGCGGTGCAGTAGATCCGCACGTTCCCGCCCATCCGGCTCTCCAGGTCGGGGTGGGTCCCTTCCACCCCGGTGTCCACCACGGCCACCCCCACCCCGGTGCCGTCGATCACGGTGCCGTCGGGGAGCGTCACGGCCCCGTCGAGCACGTCCTGGCCCCGGGTGGCGATGTGGGAGGTGTTCGTCAACAGCTCCAGGAGGCTGTTGGCCTCGACCTGCTCCACGACCGGCGAGGCGGCGACCTTGCGGAAGGCGTCGCGGTCGCCGTAGGCCACGAACACGTTGATCATCGGATACGTGGTTCCCAGGTCCAGGCCGGCGGCGCGGGCCGCTTCCACCCCGGCCTCCAGGGAGGCCGACGGCTCGACGTGGACCAGGGCGCTCTGCCGCCCGGCCGTGGCCAGCACCGGGGGGTCGATCGGCGCCTCGGCTCGGGCGCCGGCGCCGGCGGCCGGTACCAGGGCCAGGACCACGGACACCGAGAGGGCCAGCGGGGCGAGCCTTCGCATCCTCCACCTCCAGGTCGCGGGCATGGGGAAACGGCTCCCGGGGGAAGATTCGACGCCGGCTGCCTCATTCCTCCCCGCCCGCAGGGGGAAGGGGAGCGGCGCGCGTAGAATCACCTGGTCATGGGTCGACTGATGGTCACTGGAGGCCCCCGCCTGGCCGGCTCGGTCCGGATCGGGGGGGCCAAGAACGCCACCCTGAAGGTGATGGCGGCGGCCCTCCTGGCGGAGGGCCGGACGGTCCTGCGCAACGTCCCGGACATCTCCGACTGCGGGACCATGGTGGACGTCCTCGAGCGGCTGGGTGCCGGGGTGGAGCGGCAGGACCACGCCGTGGTCATCGACGCCACCGGGACGCTGGGCATCGAGACCCCGTACGAGCTGGTGCGGCGGATGCGGGCCTCGATCCTGGTCCTGGGGCCGCTGCTGGCCCGGACGGGCCGGGCCCGGGTGGCCATGCCGGGAGGCTGCAACATCGGCCGGCGCCGGATCGACCTGCACATCCGGGGGCTGGAGCGGATGGGGGCCACATTCTCCTTCGACCACGGCTACCTGGAGGCGGAGACCGGGGGGCTGGAGGGGGCCGTGGTGTCGCTCGACTTCCCCAGCGTGGGGGCCACCGAGAACCTGCTGATGGCGGGGGTGGCCGCCCGGGGCACCACGGTGATCGAGAACGCCGCCCGGGAGCCGGAGATCGAGGACCTGGCCACGTTCCTCACCGCGATGGGGGCCCGGATCGAGGGCGTGGGCACCCCCACGATCGAGATCGAGGGTGTGGACCGGTTCCGCCCCGCGGAGCACGCCATGATCCCCGACCGCATCGAGGCCGGGACGTTCGCCATCGCCGCCTGCGTGACCGGGGGCGAGGTCCTGCTGGAGGGGGCCCGGGCCGACCACCTGGACCTGGTGCTGGCCAAGCTCGACGAGGTCGGTGCCCGGGTGGACATCGAGGAAGGGGGCGTCCGCGTGGGGATGGCCGGCCGGCCGCGGGTCGCGGACCTGGTCACGCTCCCGTACCCCGGGTTCCCCACGGACCTCCAGCCGCCGATCATGGCCCTGCTGGCCGCGGCCGAGGGAACGAGCATCATCACCGAGAACGTGTTCGAGAGCCGGTTCATGTTCGTGGACGAGCTGAACCGGATGGGGGCCGACATCCGGACCGAGGGTCACCACGCGGTCATCCGGGGCGTCGAGCGGCTGTCCTCGGCGCCGGTCCGAGCCCTCGACCTGCGGGCCGGGGCGGCCCTGGTCCTGGCGGCCCTCGGTGCAGACGGGGTCACCGAGGTGTCCGACGTGGAGCACGTGGACCGCGGCTACGAGGACCTCGAGGCCAAGCTCGGGGGGATCGGCGCCCAGGTCACCCGCCAGCCCTCGCTGTCTCCGGCCTTCTCCCCGTGAGGGGAGCCCGCGGGCTCACCCTCCTGCTGGTCTCGCTCCTGCTGCTCCCCGGTCCGTCCGCCTCCGCCCAGATGGCCCGCCAGGTCCTTCTGCTCCTGATCCCCGGCCTGACCTACCAGGAGGCACTGTCCCAGCCGACGCTTCGAGAGCTGGCTCGGACCGGCGGAGTGGCCCTGCTGACGGCGGAGGACGGCCGTCCGCTCGAGACCGAGGAAGAGATCGACGAGGCCAGCGTGGACGTGGCCCCTGGAAGGCTCGTGACGATCCTGTTCCCGGGCACGGCCGCGCCCGAGATCGACGCCGGTGTCCGCGCGCTGCTCCAGGGGGCCGGGTCCGAGGAGATCCTGGTGCTCATCGCCGCGGCACCGGCGGAGGCCGGCCGGGTCGCGCCCCTCATACTGGCCCGCGGCGCTCCCCAGGAGCTCCTGGAGGGAGAAGGGCCGCCCCGGGGCCTGACCTCCGATACGACCCGGCGGCCTGGGATCGTGGCGGAGGTCGACCTCGCGCCGACGATCCTGTCCTTCCTGGGGGAGCCGATCCCGGAGGGCATCACGGGATCGCCGATCCGGGTCGAGGGGGAGGCGCCGACCGCGTTGCATGAGCGGTACGTCGAGTACCGCACCGTCGTCGTGCCGGTGGGCCTGGCGGTGCTGCTGTTCGCCCTGGCCGCCCTGGTGGCCGGGTTGGTGATCCTGTTCTGGCCCGGTGCCCCGGCGCGCCTGGCCGGGGCGGTGGCCGTGTGGGGCCTGGTGGGTATCTCGTTCCACGTGGCCCTGCTTCCCGGGAGCTGGCTGCCGTCCTTCGAGCCCGCCGCGGTGGTGACGGCGATCCTCGTCATCGGCCTGGCGGTGGCCGCCGTGGCCCTGTGGTCGCGGCGGTGGAGCCCCGTGGCCCCGGTGACGGTGGTCGCCGGGACCGGCCTGGCGCTGGTGGCCGTGGACGCCGCCCTGGGGTGGCCCGCGCTGCTCACGCCGCTGCTGGGCGGAAGCGCCCTGGACGGCGTGCGGTTCTTCGGGCTGGGCAACTCCTACGCCGGGCTGGTGCTGGCCGGGGCGGTCCTGGTGGCTGCGGTCCTCCGGCCGCCCGCCGGCGTGGCCCTGCTCGTGGCCGCGGCCCTGTTCGCCGGGCTGCCGTTCCTGGGCGCGGACGTCGGCGGGGCCCTGACGCTGTTCGTGGTGGCCGCGCTGTGGTGGGCGCTGCGGGTCCGCGGCCGCCTGGGCCCGGTGGAGGTGGCCGTCACGGCGGCGGTCGCCGGTGCCGGCGTGGGGATCCTCATCGTCACCCATCGCCTGTGGCCGGTGAGCGCCCACCTCACCACGGCGGTCTCGGAGGGCGCCCTGGGCGCCTTCGGGCATCGGCTGGTCCTCAACTACGACGCGACCTCGGCTACCCCGGCGGTGTGGCCGGCGCTGGTGATGATCCCGGTGGCGTTCCTCGTGGCCTGGCGCCGCTGGGGCCCGTTCGCCGCTCCGCTCCGTGCCCGGCCGTCGTGGCGCGACGCCGTGGTGGTGCTGGCGGCCGGGGCCATGGCGGGGTGGCTGCTCAACGACACGTTCGGGACGGCCAGCGTGGCCTTCGTGTACCTGGCCGCGGCCCTGGTGTACCCGGCCCTGGAGGCCCGGTGGCGGAGCGCCTGAGCCGGCCCGGGCGGCCGATCCCGCCGTGGGAGCCGTGGGAGGCGATCCCGGTGGCCCTGGCGGCGTTCGGGGCCACGGCCATCGCCTCGGTCCTCATCGCCGCGGCCGTGGGGATCGGCGGGCCCGGCCTGCTGCTGGGGGGGCTGGCGTTCGAGCTGGCCCTGGGAGGCTTCAGCGTCGTGTGGGTGGCGGTCCGGCACCGAGGAGCCGTCCCGGCCCTGGGGCTGCGCAGCCGGCGGCCCACCGGGGACGTGGTGCTGGGCGCGTTCGTCGGGGCGGCCATCTTCGGGGTGATCGCGTTCGTGGTGTTCCCGGCCATCCAGCTCCTGTGGCAGGCGATCACCGGCCACCCTCCCAGCCCGATCGATCAGCTTCCCGTGGAGTTCGATCTGCTGAACACCGTGCTGTCGGCCGTCCTGGTCGTGGCGGCGGCGCCCTTCGGCGAGGAGACCTTCTTCCGCGGGTTCCTGTACGGGGGGCTGAAGAAGCGGATCGGGTTGGGCTGGGCGGCCATCGTCTCCTCGGGGTTCTTCGCCGCGGTCCACGCCCCCCAGGGGGGCGCGCTCGTCCCCGCCATGTTCGTGGTGGGGATGCTGCTGGCGCTCCTCTACGAGTGGCGGGGATCGCTGGCCGCCAGCATGGCCGGCCACGCGGCCTTCAACATCATCGGGTTCACCGCGATCGTGCTGAGCCGAGCGTGACCGAGCCCCGGTCCGGGATGGCCGAGGCCGCCGCCGCCGTCGCCGGCGGCGGGGTGGTGGCCTTCACCGGCGCGGGGGTCTCCGCGGAGTCGGGGATCCCCACGTTCCGAGACCCCGGAGGATTGTGGGACACGTTCGATCCGGACGAGTTCGGGACGTGGGAGGGCCTGAGCCGGGTGGCCATGAGTCGGCCGGACGCCCTGGTGGCCTTCCTCCAGGAGCTGCGGCGGGTCATCGGGGGGGCCAGGCCCGGGGCCGCCCACCGGGCCCTGGCCCGGCTGGAGGAGGCCGGCCTGGTGGAGGGTGTCATCACCCAGAACGTGGACGGGTTGCACCAGGACGCCGGCAGCCGGCGCGTGGTCGAGGTGCACGGCAGCTTCCGGCGGACCGTGTGCCTGGTCTGTGGGCACCGGGAGGGGATCAGCCGCGACGACTTCCTGGCGAACGTGGACCGATCCGTGATGGGCCTGCGGGCCGCGTTCGTCCCGAGCCTGGCGTCGCTCCTGCCGCGGTGCTCCCTGTGCGGCGGCCCGGCCAGGCCGGACTTCGTGGCCTTCGGGGAGCGCCTCCACGGGTTCGAGGCGGCGGAGCGCCTGGCGGAGGAGTGCCGGGTCATGCTGGTGGTGGGGACGTCGGGAGAGGTGTGGCCCGCGGCGGCCCTGCCCGAGCGGGCCCGGTCCGCGGGGGCCGTGGTGGTGGAGATCGGCCCCGGCCCCACCTTCATCCGGGCCGACATCCGGGTGAACGGCCCGGCCGGCACGGTCCTCCCCGTGCTGGCCGACGCCGTGCTGGGCCCCGAAGGCCCGGTGGCCCACGCCTGAGGGGCGTGCTTTACTCGGCCGCGGAGAAGGAGGGACCGATGGCGGAGTTCCCCAGCGAGGAATGGCTGGCCCAGTACGTCGAGCGGATCAACTCGAGCCAGGCCTACAAGGAGGCCGCGGCCACCTGGGAGGGCGACGTGTGCTTCATCTTCGAGGCCGAGCCCGACAAGGGGCTGAAGGAGGACCTCCACGGCTGGCTCGACCTGTGGCACGGCGAGTGCCGTGAGGGGAAGCTCGTCTCCAAGGACGAGGGTGAGAAGGCCGCGTTCGTCATCAGCGCGCCGTACTCCAGGTGGAAGGAGGTCATCAACAAGGAGCTCGACCCGGTCAAGGGCATGATGCAGGGCAAGCTGAAGCTCCGCGGCGACCTCCCCACGATCGTGCGGTACGTGAAGGCCTCCAACGAGCTGGTGAACCTGGCCACCACCGTCCCCACCGAGTTCCTCGACGAGCGATGAGGGCCGTCGTCTACGAGGACGTGGAGAAGGTTCGGGTGGACGAGGTGCCCGAGCCGGCGATCGAGGAGCCCACCGACGTGATCCTGCGGGTCACGATCTCCGCGATCTGCGGCTCGGACCTGCACTTCTATCACGGCAAGGCCCCGCTGTTCCCCGGGGAGCAGCTGGGCCACGAGGGTGTCGGGGTGGTGGAGGAGGCCGGCGACGCGGTGAAGAAAGTGAAGCCCGGGGACCGGGTGGTCGTGGCGTTCAACGCCGTGTGCGGTGAGTGCTGGTTCTGCACGCACGGCCAGCACTCCCTGTGCGAGGACTTCAGGAACCTGGGTGCGGGGGCGGCCGGCGGCGACCTGGGGGGGACCCAGGCGGAGCGCGTCCGGGTCCCGAACGCCGACGTGAACCTCCTGCCGGTGCCGGACGGGGTCTCCGACGAGCGGGCCGTGTTCGTGGGGGACATCCTGACCACGGGGTACTACGGGGCGGCCATCTCCGGGATCGGGGCGGGCGACACCGTGGCCGTGATCGGGGCGGGCCCGGTGGGGTTCTTCGCCGCCCAGGCCGCGCGGCTGCACGATCCCGCCCAGGTGCTGGTGCTCGACGTGCAGGCGGACCGGCTCGAGCTGCTGGAGCGGATGGGGTTCACCCCGATCAACGTGGGGGAACGGAACGCCCAGACGGCCGTGGCCGATCTCACCGAGGGGCGGGGGGCCGACGTGGTCATCGAGGCGGTCGGAGCGGTGCCCGCCTTCCAGAGCGCCATCGACATCGTCCGCCGGGGCGGGACCATCTGCGTGCTGGGGATGTACGTCACCGAGTCGACGGACCTCCAGCTGGGCATCTCCTGGTTCCGCATGCTGGACATCCGCTTCGCGGGCGTCACCCCGATCCACGCGTGGTGGGAGCGGGCCATGGAGGCCGTGCGGGAGGGGGAGATCGATCCCCTCCCGATCATCTCGCACACGTTGCCGCTCGACGACGCCCCCAGAGGCTACGAGATGTTCGAGCGGCGAGAGGCCACCAAGGTCCTGCTGAAGCCCTAGCCCGTGGCCACCGTCGAGTACCGGGGCGAGCCCAACGGCCTGGCGGCCATGATCGGCGGCCTCATCGAGGCCAACCTGTCCCAGCACCCGGAGCGAGAGGCGTTGCTGCGCCCGGCCGTGATCGGGATCGAGGCCTCCGACGCGGACGTGGCCCTGACCCTGCGGCTGTCGCCGGCCGGGGTGCAGGTGGCCAACGGGATCGTGGGGCGGCCCGGCGTGGTGGTGCGGGCGGACTCCGAGACGCTCGCCGACCTGACCTCGGTTCCCCTGCGCTTCGGCTTCCCGGACGTCATGACCGCGGAGGGCCGGGCCGTGACAGCCAAGCTCCTCCGCCGCCACCTGACGGTGAAGGGCCTCCTCACCCGCCCGGCGGTCGTCTCCCGGCTGAATCGCTTGCTCTCCGTGGCCTGAGCGACCGTCCTCCCCAACACCGGGCGCAGGACTCATCGGTGACCGACTCCTGGGCCGCGCTCCGGACCATCTCCCGGGGGACCCGGCCGGCACGGGCCGGCTGCTACGCTGGCCGGGCATGGACGTCTCGCAGGTCGTCGAGGGGGTCCTGGAGGGGAACCGCCGGGCGGTGGCCCGGGCCATCTCGATGGTCGAGGACGGCTCCGACGGGCTCCCGGAGCTGATCGGCGGCATCTACCCGGGCACCGGCCGGGCCTACACCGTGGGGCTCACGGGCTCGCCCGGCGTCGGGAAGTCCTCCCTGGCGGCCGACCTGGTGAAGGCCATCCGCGGGCGCGAGCGGACGGTTGCCGTGCTGGCCATCGACCCCACCTCTCCCTTCACGGGCGGCGCCCTGCTGGGTGACCGCCTTCGCATGCAGGCCCACGCCACCGACGAGGGCGTGTTCATCCGGTCGATGGCCACCCGGGGCCACCTGGGCGGTCTGGCCCTGGCCGCGCCGGAGGCGGTCCGGGTCCTGGACGCCGCCGGCTCCGACGTCGTCCTGGTCGAGACCGTGGGCGTGGGCCAGGCCGAGGTCGAGGTGGCCACCGCGGCCGACACCACGCTGGTGGTGGTGGCCCCCGGGTGGGGCGACGCGATCCAGGCCTCCAAGGCCGGGATCCTGGAGGTGGCCGACGTGTTCGTGGTGAACAAGGCGGACAAGGATGGTGCGACCGAAGCCGTCCGCGACCTGGAGGCCATGCTGCACCTGGGGCCGGCGCTGGAGTGGAAGCCGCCCGTGGTCAAGACCTCGACCATCACCGGCGAGGGCGTGGACGACCTGTGGGAGGCGATCGAGTCCCACCGCAAGCACCTCGAGTCCACCGGCGAGCTGGAGCGCCGGCGCCGCCGGCGGGTGCTGCGGGAGGTGGAGGAGATGGTGTCGGTCCGGTTGCGGGACCGGGCGGCCGACATGCTCGAACGGGGAGCGCTGGAGGACCTGGCCGACGACCTGGCTTCCCGGCGCGTGGACCCCTACCGGGCCACGGATATCCTGATCGCCAAGGTGGAGGAGCGATGAACAAGGACGCCTGGCTGGAGCGGTACCGGAAGACGCCGGAGCGGGACGTCGACTTCGAGACGATCTCCGGCGAGCCCCTCGATCCGCTGTACACGCCGGAGGACGTGGCGGACCTCGACTACGAGCGCGACCTCGGCTACCCGGGCGAGTACCCGTACACCCGCGGCGTCTACCCGACGATGTACCGCGGCCGGATGTGGACGATGCGCCAGTTCGCCGGCTTCGGGACCCCCGAGCAGACGAACGCCCGCTACAAGTACCTGCTCGAGCACGGCCAGGGAGGGCTGTCCGTGGCCTTCGACATGCCCACGCTCATGGGCCGGGACTCCGACGACCCCCGGTCGGAGGGCGAGGTGGGGCGGTGCGGCGTGGCCACCGACTCGCTGGCCGACTTCGAGGCCCTGTTCGACGGCATCCCGCTGGGCGACATCACCACGTCGATGACGATCAGCGGGCCGGCGGCCATCCTGTTCGCCTTCCTCCTGGCCGCCGCGGAACGCCAAGGCGCGGACTGGAAGACGCTCGACGGCACCCTCCAGACGGACATCCTCAAGGAGTACATCGCCCAGAAGGAGTGGATCTTCCCGCCCCGGCCGCACCTGCGGATCATCGGCGACCTCATCGAGTTCTGCGCCGCCGAGGTGCCCAAGTGGCACCCGATCAGCGTGTCCGGCTACCACATCCGCGAGGCCGGGTCCACGGCGGTGCAGGAGCTGGCGTTCACCCTGGCCGACGGGTTCTCCTACGTCGAGCTGGGCCGGCGGCGGGGCCTGGACATCGACCGCTTCGCCTCCGGGCTGTCGTTCTTCTTCAACGCCCACATCGACTTCTTCGAGGAGATCGCCAAGTACCGTGCGGCCCGGCGGATCTGGGCCCGGTGGATGCGGGAACGGTACGAGGCCAAGGACCCGAACTCGTGGCGCCTGCGGTTCCACACCCAGACCGCGGGGTGCTCGCTGACCGCGCAGCAGCCCGAGAACAACATCGTCCGCACCGCCGTCGAGGCCCTGGCCGGGGTGCTGGGCGGGACCCAGTCGCTGCACACGAACGCGCTCGACGAGGTGCTGGCCCTGCCCACGGAGAAGGCCGCCCAGATCGCCCTGCGGACCCAACAGGTCATCGCTCACGAGACCGGCGTGGCCAACGTGATCGACCCGCTGGGCGGCTCGTACTTCGTGGAGGCGCTGACGAACCGCACCGAGGCCCAGGCCGAGGAGTACTTCGCCAGGATCGAGGAGATGGGGAAGGGGTCGATGCTCGAGGGCGTGCTGGCCGGGATCGAGCGGGGATGGTTCCAGGGGGAGATCGCCGATGCCGCCTACCGGGAGCAGACCCGGTTCGAGAAGGGGCGACTGGTCAGGGTGGGGGTCAACGAGTTCGTGGACCCGAACGACACACCGATCGACATCCTCAAGATCGGGCCGGAGATCGAGGAGTCACAGGTCGCATCCGTCGGGCGCATGCGCGCGGACCGGGACGACGGCGCGGCCACCCGGGCCGTGGAGGCCCTGCGGGCGGCCGCGGCCGACGAGTCCGAGAACCTGATGCCGCCGCTGATCGACTGCGCCCGGGCCTACTGCACCGAGGGCGAGATCGTCGGTGCCCTCCGCGAGGTGTTCGGGGAGTACACGGAGACGCCCCGGTTCTGAGGGGGGCGGGGCCGGAGCCCCACCCCCCGGCACCCCCCGTCAGCAGCAGGGCGGGCAGCACCACTCCGGTGGGCAGCACGGATCCGCCACGCCGGGCCTCCTTTCATCGACGACCATCGATGGATCTTGACGCATCCATCGACAGATGTCAATATGAGGCCGTGACCGTGGAGCTGGACGTCCTGGAGTGCTGCCCCCCGCTGACTGGGGAGCGTCTGGGCGCCGGGGACGCCGAGGTCCTGGCGGAGGCCATCAAGGCCCTGGCCGACCCGGCCCGCCTCCGGCTGGTCAGCCTGATCTCCGCCGGCCCGGGGGGCGAGGCCTGCGTGTGCGAGCTGGTCGAGCCCCTGGGCCTGTCCCAGCCGACCGTGAGCCACCACCTCAAGGTGCTGCTGGAGGCCGGACTGGTCTCCCGGGAGCAGCGGGGGCGGTGGGCCTTCTACCGGGTGAACCGCGACCTGCTGACCGCCCTGTCCGGGGCCCTGGCCTCAGCCGAGCCGCTGCCCGCCGCCTGAGCACCTCCGAGGAGAGGACGGCACCCTGCGCTAGCATGGCGAGGCCATGGACGATCACATCCTCAAGGCTCTCCGCGAGGCGGGGCCGGCGGCCTTCGACCAGACGCCGGTCGTGTTCGCATTCCTGTTCGGGTCACGGGCGTCCGGGCGTTCCCACCGGGGCAGTGACGTCGACGTGGCGGTCTTCGTCGACCCCGACCTCGATCCCGAACGCTTCTTGGACCTGCGGCTGGCCCTGGCCGGGCGGCTGGAGGAAGCCGCGGGTGTGGGACCGGTGGAGGTGGTGGTGTTGAACGAGGCCGCCCTTCCGGTTCGGGGGCGGGCCGTCAGGGACGGGGTGGTCTTCTACTCACGCGACGAGCCCACTCGGGTCCGGTACCAGAGTCGCACCCTCCGCGAGTTCTTCGACTTCGAGATCCACGCCCGCCGGCTGGACCAGGAGCTGCTGCGAGGGATCGCCTCCGGGCGTCGCTGATGGTGGATCCGGGCCGGCTGCGGGCCCTGTTGGATCGGCTCGGCGAGGAATCCGGCCACCTGCGGCGGATGGCGGAGCGTCCCGCCGCCGAGCTGCTCGCGGACGAGGACGCTTTGGCGGCGGCCAAGTACAGGTTCGTGGTGGCCATCGAGACCTGCATCGACGCCGGGGAGCACGTCATCGCCTCCGAGGGGCTGGAGGCGCCGAGCTCGTTCGCCAAGGTGTTCCGCGTGCTGGCGGCGTCCGGCTACCTTCACACCGACATCGGGGCCGAGCTCGAGCGCATGGCCCGGTTCCGGAACCTCTTGGTGCACGGCTACCAGGAGGTGGACGATCGCCGGGTCGTGGAGATCCTTCAGACCAGGTTGGGAGACTTCGATGTGTTCAGGGAGCAGCTGGCGGGCAGGGCCCTGGAGTAGCGCTCACCGGCGGAACCACCGCCCGGCCACCATCTGGACGAGCGCCCCGGCGGCCGCCACGTAGACCCCGGCCGCCAGCGACTGGACGACGAGCGCCGGGGCGCCGGGCTCTCCCAGGAAGCCCTGGGCGACCCGGAACACGAACAGGGCGGGGATCGCCAGGGTGGCCAGCCCGATGAGCCGGCGCAGGACCTTCAATGCCGGCGCGACCATCGTGAGGAGCGCCATCAGCCCGCCGGCGACCCCCGCACCGAGGAGCACGATCCCCAGGCTGGGCCCACCGCGGTCGGTCCCCCCGCCGAGCAGCACCGCCAGGAACCCGATGTCGCGAGGAAGGACCGGCCCAGCGAGGTCCGGATGGGCGGCCGTCGTCCACGGGAGGATCGCCGACAGGATGACGGCGATCCCACCGATGAGAGCCAGCGTGGCGCCGAGGGGGAAGCCTCGGCGAGGAGCGATGGCCACCGGAGGCGGCGCGGGGGACAGCCCGGGTGGGGGGGCGGGCTCGGCGGGGGGGACCTCCGGCAGGACCGCGGTGTCGCCGGGCCGCGCGGCGGGGATGGACTCGGTGGGGGCCTGGTCGTCCGGGACGACAGGCCCGCGGAGCGAGCGGTGCCGCTCCCACTCGGCCAGGGGATCTTCGTCGTCCTCGAGGACGTGCGCCGTCTCGTCGCGGCCCAGGGCCGCGCCGCACTGGCCACAGAACCGGTCGTTCTCCTCCACGGGCTCTGCACAGTTCGTGCACGAGCGCGACCCGGCCGCCCTGTCCACACGCCGAGGATACCGTCCGGCCGGGCCGAGCCCGTTGGGACCCTGTTGCAAGGGATATCAGTTGCAACAGACTGCAAGAGTCTGGTTCAATCCGGGGTGTGACCGCGGGAGACATCGCCGGTCCGGGCCTGGGGTTCGGACTCCTGGTGGCGGCCTTCTGGTTCGGGTTCCGCCACGGGATCGACTTCGACCACCTCGCGGCCATCACCGACATCACCGGCTCGACCGAGGACCGTGGCCGGGCCGTCTTCCTCGGGACCCTGTACGCGCTGGGCCACGGCCTGGTGGTCCTGGTGCTCGGCGTGCTGGCCATCCTGGCCGGGGAGCGTCTTCCCCGGGGCGTGGACGAGGTGATGACCAGGGTTGTCGGCGTGACCCTGGTCCTCCTGGGTGTCTACGTGATCGTGTCCCTCGTCCGGCACGGGCGGGACTTCCAGCTCCGCAGCCGGTGGATGCTGGTGTTCGTGGGTGTCCGGCGCGGCTGGCGCTGGGTCAGCGACCGGGCCCGGGCCCGGCGACCGGTGTCCGTCGGCCCGGGCGGCGGGCTGCCGATGAGCCCCGTCGATCCACAGGATGAGCTCGTCGACGCCGTCGAGCCGGCGATGTGGCACCACGGGCACCACGGCCGTCCCGGCCATCACCATCACCGCCGTCCGGAGCCGGACGACGGGGTGCCCAGCTACGGCAGGGCCACGGCCCTCGCGGTCGGCATGATCCACGGGATCGGCGCCGAGACCCCCACCCAGGTGCTGATCTTCCTGACGGCGGCCGGCGCCGGCGGCCCGCTCGTCGGTGTCCTCGTGCTGGTGGCGTTCATCGCGGGGCTGCTCGGCTCCAACTCGCTGATCACGGTGGGCTCCGCCGTGGGGTTCCTGAGGGCCTCTCGGAACTTCCCCGTCTACGCCACGGTGGCGATCGTCACCGCCGCGTTCAGCCTGTTCATCGGGACGGTGTTCGTCCTGGGAGCGACCGACCTCCTGCCGCACCTGTTCGCCTGAGCGGGGTCAGCCGGCCCGCTGGCACTCCTGGCACAGGCCGGAGATGGCGAAGTGGGTCAGGTCCGGCCGGAACCCCCGGTGGCGCTGGACCACCCTCTTGAGCGACTCGGCCTCCCGCATCGACAGGTCGTCCTCGGCGCCGCACCGGGAGCACGTCAGGTGGACGTGCTCGACGTCGTCGGCGCGGTGGTACTCGGCCCCGCGCTCCAGGTGCGAGTGCCGCACCACCCCCACGTCCTCGAGCATGGCCAGGGTGCGGTACACCGTGGAGGGATTCACCGCCGGCATCCGCCGCTGGACCCGGCGGGTCACGTCCTGGGGGGTGATGTGCCCGCGGGAGCGAAGGACCTCCTCCAGGATTGCCTGGCGTTGGGGGGTGATCCGGTAGCCGCGCTCCCGGAGCATCGCGGCCACGGCACCGGCTTCGCTCACGCTTCCACCCTAGTGCAGTGGCATTGCAGCTGCATATCAGGCCGGGTCCGAGCGGAGGAAGGCGATGAGCCGATCGGTGATGGCCTCGGGCTCGTCCTCCTGGAGGTAGTGGCGGGCCTCGGGCAGCTCCAGCACCTGGGCGTGGGGGTAGATCTGCCTCCACACTTCGAGCAGGAACGGGGGGAAGGTGCGGTCCCGCATCCCCCACACCACCAGCGTGGGCCGCCGGAGGCCGGGCACCTGCTCGGCCACCTCGTGCATGTACGGGGCGGTGGGGTGCTCGTGGCCGATCGGCACGTCGCGGACGAAGGCCAGGATCGGCACCCGGGAGTAGTAATCGGGGAACGGCGCCCGGTAGGCCTCGGCCACCAGCGGGGTGGCGCTCTCCGGCCGCATGCCCCCGAACATGGCCTCCACGAACAGGTTCGACCCCAGCGCCAGCAGCTCGCCCAGGCCCTTCTGGCGGAACGGCTCGTGGAACGGCATCGGGGTCCCCGAGGGGAACACCCCGACGCCGGTGTTCATGATCACCAGCCTGGCGATGCGGTCCGGCTCCTCCACCGCCGCCCCGAACCCGATCGGCCCGCCCCAGTCCTGCATCACCAGGGTCACCTCGCGGAGGTCCAGGCCGCGGATGAACCCCACCAGGTTCTGGACGTGGGACCGCATCGTGTACCGGGCGTGCCCAGGGGGGCGGTCCGACCGCCCGAACCCCATGTGGTCGGGGGCCACCGCCCGGAACCCGGCCTCGGCCAGCGGCGGGATGAACCGGCGGTACAGGTAGCTCCACGTGGGGTTGCCGTGCAGGAGCAGCACCGGCTGGCCCTCCCCCTCGTCGACGTAGTGGAGCCGGACGTCGTCGGCCACGCGCCGGTACCGCGGTTCGAAGGGGAAGGTCCCGTCGAAGTCGCCCATCGGGTCCACGGCGGCAGGGTACGCCGGGCGAGGCTATGATGCCCGGGTCGGGCGAGGGGAGGAGTCCCGAAGTGGCCAAGACGAAGAAGGACATCCTGGCGATGCTCCGGTCGGTGGGGCTGTTCGAAGGCCTGTCGAGGCGCGAGCTGCAGGCGATCCTGGCGTCGGCCAAGCTCGTGGACTTCCGAGAGGGCAGGGCCATCGTGGAGGAGGGGGCCACCGGCGTGGGGTTCCACCTGATCCTCGAGGGCGAGGCCAAGGTCACCGTGGGCGGCCGGAGCCGGGCCACGCTGCGGGCGGGCAACTACTTCGGCGAGATGTCGCTCCTGGACGGCGGCCCCCGCTCCGCCACGGTCACTGCGGCCACGCCCGTCCACACCCTCTCGATCACCTCATGGGCGTTCCTCCCGCTCATCGACGACTACCCGAGCATCGCCCGCAAGCTCCTGATCGAGATGAGCCGGCGGCTCCGTGCCGTCGAGCGCTCGATCGAGCACTGACCCCGAGGAGGGCCGATGGGAGAGCTCGTTCGCCTGGAGGTCGACGGCGGCGTGGGGACGATCCGGCTGGACCGCCCGCCGATGAACGCCATCAACGAGGACCTGACCCGGGACCTCCTGGAGGCTGCCCGCGAGGCCGGGGCCCGGGACGACGTCGGCGCCGTGGTGATCTACGGCGGCGAGAAGGTGTTCGCTGCCGGAGCGGACATCAAGATGATGGCCTCCATGTCCCCGGGGCAGGTGCGCCCGATGATCCAGGGCCTCCAGGAGGTGTTCAACGCGGTGGAGGACATCCCCAAGGTGACGATCGCCGCGGTGACCGGTTTCGCCCTGGGGGGCGGCTGCGAGCTGGCCATGTGCGCGGACTTCCGGTACGCGGCTCCCGACGCAAAGGTGGGCCAGCCGGAGATCAACCTGGGCATCATCCCCGGCGCCGGCGGCACCCAGCGGCTCCCCCGGCTGGTGGGCCCGGCCCGGGCCAAGGACATCATCTTCTCGGGCCGGATGGTCGAGGCGTCCGAGGCCCTGGAGATCGGGCTGGTGGACCGGATCGCCGACGATCCGTACGCCGAGGCCGTGGAGACGGCGAAACGGTATGCGGCCGGCCCCGGGGCGGCCCTGCGGGCCGCCAAGGCCTCGGTGAACTGGGGCAGCAGGACGGATCTGCGCACCGGGGTGGCCATCGAACGCGAGGCCTTCTCCTCGCTGTTCGCCACCGAGGACCAGAAGGAGGGCATGGCGGCCTTCCTGGAGAAGCGCAAGGCCGATTTCAAGGGCTCGTGAGCGTGGGCGCCCGGCGCGTCCTCGATCCGAGGCGGGCCAACGAGATCTACCACGACGCCGCCGCGGCGTCCTACGACGGGAAGTGGGCCATCGCCTTCGACGAGCCCTCCCGCGCGTACGTTGCCGACCGGGCGGCCCGCATGCTCCCTCGGCCCGGGTACGGCCGGGTCCTGGAGGTCGGCTGCGGCACCGGGTTCTGGCTGCTGAACCTGGTGCAGTCCGGGTTCGTCCGGGAGGCCCACGCCACCGACATCTCCGCGGGGATGCTCAAGGTGTGCGGGGAGAACGCCCGGCGGCTGGGGTGCCGGGTCGAGCTCCGGGCCTCGGACGCCGAGCGCCTCCCCTACGAGGACGGGACGTTCGACCTGGTGACGGGGCACGCCTTCCTCCACCACGTTCCCGACCCCCGGGCCGTCCTGGGCGAGATGTTCCGGGTGCTGAGGCCCGGGGGCACCCTGCTGATCGCCGGTGAGCCGACCCGGGCGGGAGACCGGCTGGCGGGGGGAGCCAAGGCGGCCGTCGTCCGGGCCTCTCGGCTGGCCGGCCGTGTGCCGGCCCTCCGCGGCTATCTCCGGCCGCCATCCGCTCCGCCGGTCACGGAGGAGGAGCGGATCCTCCGTGACCTGGAGTTCGCCGTGGACCTGCACACGTTCGAGCCGGAGGAGGTGACGGGGTGGGCCCGGGACCTGGGGGCCGCGGCGGTCCGGGTGGAGACGGAGGAGCTCACCTCGAGCGTGGTGGGGTGGGCCATCCGGACCCTGGAGGCGGAGGTCCGGCCGGGCCTGCTGGGGCCGCGGTGGGCGCGGTTCGCCTTCCGCACGTGGGTGGCGTTGTACCGGCTGGACCGGGCGCTGTACCGGGCGGTGCCCGGGCGGCTCTTCTACAACCTCCTGCTGTATGCGGAGAGGCCTCCCTCCGGATAGTCCCGTGGGTAGCGTCCCCGGCGGGCGGATGCGTGGGCCCCGGTTGTGGGGCTACCGGCTCCGGTTCTGGTGGTTCAAGGTCCGCAACCCGCACGTGGTGACCCGGGGGATGGTGTTCCTGTCCCGCGGAGTGGAGGTGCGGTGCACCCGGGGGCTGGGCCACCTGGAGATCGGCCGCGACGTGTGGGTGGGCCGGGGAACGGCCATCCGGTGCCACGAGGGGTTCCTGCGGATCGGGGACCGGGTGGTCTTCGGAGGCCGTGACACCGTGAACTGCTACCTCGAGGTGGACATCGGGCAGGATTGCATCTTCGCCGACGACGTCTACGTGGGGGACTTCGACCACCGGTACCAGGACCCGGAGGTGCCCATCCAGCGGCAGGGGATCGTCAAGGCCCCGGTCCGGCTGGGTCCCGATTGCTGGGTGGGAGCGAAGGCCACCGTGCTGCGCGGGGCCACGGTGGGCGGGGGGACGGTCGTGGGAGCGGCCTCGGTCGTCCGGGGCCGCGTCCCCGAGCGCTCCGTGGTCGTGGGGAACCCGGGCCGGGTGGTCAAGCGCCGGACGGGGGAAGAGGGCACCTAGCGCGGCTTGCTCGCGTGTATCCGGGTCGGGCTCCGGGTACAACCGGTGCGCCCGAAACCGCGGACGGAGGGAATGTCCGGCGGGCGGGAGGGGTTTCACGGCACAGTTGCAGGCACAACCGCCCGGGAGGATGCTCGCGGGCGGGAAGGGGGATCGATGAGTGACGTGGTGATGCGGGGAGCCCGCCCCCGAGAGCTTCCGCGCCCGAACCGGACCTATGCCTCCGGCAGGGTCTGCGCCCACCCGGGCTGCGAGACGCGCATCTCGATGTACAACAAGGCTGACCACTGCTGGGCCCACGCGCCGCTGAAGTTCCCGCTGACCAGGGGGGAGCGCCGCCGCAAGGCCGCCGCCTAGCGGCATCTCGGGGCGCGTGCTCGGAACGGCAGCCCCGGGCTGGTAGCATCCCGGCGAAGTGAGGGAGCCTACCTTCGTCGCGCGCCCGCTCGCGCGGCGCCGTCCACGAAAGGGATTCGTCCCGTTCCTGGTGATCGTCGTCCTGCTCGGGGTGGGCGCCGGATGGTGGCGCGTCGGCGGCTTCGACGTCGGCCCGGCCCCGGCCCGGGCCGCCGGTGAATCGCCTCAGGATCGCGGCGGAGGAACGAATGCCGCCGCGGCGCCGGCGACGTCCCGGGGGCAGGCCCGGGCGGCCCTTGACCGGTTCGTCGACCTGGGCTACCCGATCCGGTGCGGCGGGGGCAACGAACGGGTGGTGGCCCTCACGTTCGACGACGGGCCCGGCCCCTACACGGAGCAGACACTCGACCTGCTGGAGAGCGCCGGGATCCCGGCGACCTTCTTCCTGAACGGGATCAAGCTCGAGGACCGGTTCGTGGAGCTTCCCCGGCGGGAGGCGGACATGGGGGCCATCGGCAACCACACCTGGAACCACGTGGACGTGACGGAACTGTCCTCGGAGGGGATGGTGGCCGAGATCGACGAGACCTCCCGGGCGCTCCAGGAGATCGCCGGGGTCCAGGTGCGGATGTTCCGCCCGCCCTTCGGCCAGTACGACGAGGAGTCCGAGGCCCGCGTGCGGGCCCTGGGGATGGTCATTGTGCTGTGGAGCGTGGACTCCGGGGACGCGGCGGAGGGCGCCACCGGCCCGGTCGAGCTTCGGACGCTCCGCGACGAGATCTGGCCCGGGGCCATCATCCTGCTCCACGAGAACCGGGGGTCGACGCAACACGTGCTCCCGAAGCTGCTGCGTGTGCTGGACCGCAGGAACCTGCGGCCGGTCACGGTGCCGGAGCTGCTGGCGGTGGACCCGCCCACCGTGGGCCAGCTCAGGTCGGGGACGTGCCCGTCGGGCTAGGGCCGGTCCCCCACGACCCGGTCGGCGATGGCCCTGGCCTCCTTGAGGCGGCTCTTGTCGACGAACAGGCGCACGCCCCACTCCCAGATCTGGCTGAAGAACCCGGGCTCCTTGTACCACCAGGTGATCCCGGCCTCCTCCAGCTGCCCGGCGATCTCGTTGGCGTGCTCCCGGGTGAACTGTCCCAGGTGGACCGTGGAGAGCCGCTCCGGCCGACCTCCGTCCATGTCGTCACCGTACCCGGCATAGGGCGATGAGGTCGATGCTCGCCTCCGCGTTCGCGGAGACGGCGAAGTCCCCGGCGGTGACCGTTCGCAGCACCAGTCGCAGCCACGCGGGCTGGTCCCGGTAGGGCACCCGGACCAGCCGGTGCGGGAGCGGCTCACCCAGGACGCGGTCCAGGGCCCGCAGCGGGGCTCGGTGCCGGATCCCCAGCACCCGCACGTCCCGGAAGTGCCGGTCCAGGAGTCCTCGCAGCTCGCCGGCGACGAACTCGTGGACATGGGAGGGGTTCAGCCCGGCCGGGAAGGTGGCCCGGTTCGGTGTGGACATCACCAGGGTGCCGCCGGGGCGCAGGGCCGCCCGGCACGAGGCCACGAAGTCGTCCGCGCACCGCAGGTGCTCGAGCACCTGGAGGGCCACGATCCCGTGCACCGATGCTTCGGCAACGGGGGCGCGGCACAGGTCGGCCCGCACGAACCGGGCCGAGGGGTAGCGACGGGCGGCGTGCCGGGCCACGCCGGCGTCGAGCTCGATCCCCAGCGTCCGTCCCCGGCGGGCCAGCATGGCCGTCCCGTAGCCCTCGCCGCAGCCGGCGTCCACGATCACCCCCCGGACCCACCGCCGCGCCGCCCGGTAGGCAGCCACGTGGCGGCGGAACCAGTAGTTCTCCTCCGGGACTCCGGGGACGGTCCGCTCCCCGGTCAGTGGCAGGTGGTCGCCGGGCATCGCGGCCCAGCGTAGGCCGCACGAACCTGTGGGCGGGGTCACCGGGCGGGGCCGCAGTCGACCCCGATGAACACCCGGAGGGCCAGGAAGACCCGCCCGTCCAGCAGGGTTTCCACGCAGGCGCGCTCACCGGCGCCGAGGGCGGCGATCTCGTCGCCGGTGAGCGAGCGCCACTCGCCACCGGTGTGGCGGAGGAAGGAGGTGGCTCCCTCCGACAGCCGCTGGAGCCGGATCTGGGGCCCCCGGCCCTTCCTGATCGTCACGCGGTCGGTGCTCACCTCGCGGAGGTCGCCGTCCAGCCACACCACCGGCGGGTCGTCGGGCCCCCGGGGGGCCCGGTCCTCCAGGGCGGGAAGGCCGGGCGGGCCGTCCCCGGCCCCTTCGAGGACGTAGCGCTCCACGGCGACGGCCCCGGCGGCCCCCAGGGACAGGAGCAGGAGGACGGTGAGCAGCCTCATGCGGCCATTATCCGGGAGCCCCGCCCGGGGGGCTTCGGTGAGTGGGCCCCGAGGGATGGGCTAGAATCGCGCGGCCGGGGGCAGGGAAGATCCGGCGCCCGTTCCCCACTGGAGGCGAGAGGTGAACACGATGGTCGTGGCCGAGGAGACGAAGCAGGCCAGGGACGGCTGAGCGTGGCCCGGCCCTGGGACCGGCTCGCTCCTCGAGACTACGTTCGCCTCCAGGAATCGCTCCTCGTCGATTTCATCCAGCGGTTCGCCTACCCGTTCAGCCCGTTCTACCGGCGGCTCTTCGACGAACGCGGCCTGCGGCCCCGGCACATCCGACGGCTCCGGGACATCGACAAGCTGCCGCTCGTCTCTCGGGAGGACTTCGCCCCGACCCCCGACGACGCCTGGCGCCCGTTCCGGGCCCTGCTCCGGCCGGACGAGCGGACCTTCAAGCGGTCGGCCCACCGCTCGCTGCTGCGGCGGGTGGCCGTGGAGAAGCTGCTGCGCGGCGACGAGGCCGCGGAGCGGCTGCTGGCCGAGGAGTTCAAGCCCGTGCACGTGCACCTGCCGGTTCGGGACGGACCCGTTGTCGGCTACACGATCCGCGACCTCTCGGCCCTGGCCCAGGCCGGGGCGCGGACCATGGCGGTGCTGGGCGCCCGCCGGTCGGACGTCTTGGTCTCCGTGCTGCCGCTCGGGCCCGAGCTGGGGTTCTGGCAGGGGTACTACGCGGCCCTGGGCGCGGGGATGGCCGCGTTCCACCTCGGCGCCGGCGAGGTGGTCCGGCCCGCTCGGGCGACCGCGTGGATGGAGCGGGCCGCCGCCACGATGCTGCTGGCCCAGCCCGGGTACGCCGAGGGGCTCCTGCGCGGCGCTCGGCCCTCGACCTTCGCCAACCTCCGCGTGCTGGCCCTGTGGGAGCCCACGGAGCTCCAGGGCGCCCGGGAGCGGTACACGATCAGGCTCCGGGCCGGTGGGGCGGGCGACGCGGGGGTGGCCGGCTTGCTGGGCATCCCGGAGGCCCGGGTTGCCTGGGCGGAGTGCCCCACGCCGCCCGGCGACCCGGAGGCCTCGTTCGGCTACCACACCTACCCGGACCTCGAGCTGCTGGAGGTGGTGGACGCCGAGGGCCGCTCGCTGGGGGAGAACGAGCCCGGGGAGCTCGTGTACACCTCGCTGGACTGGCGAGGGTCGGTGCTCCTGCGGTACCGCACGGGGATCGTGGCCCGCCGGGGCATCACCTGGGACCGATGCCCGGGCTGCCGGCGCACCGTCCCCCGGATCGCCCCCGACCTGTCGCGGACAGAGTGGAGGGCCAGGGTGGCGGGTCCCCGGGGTCCGGTGGAGGTCGACGTGGCCGACGCGCTCCCGCACCTGTGGCGGGCCACCGGGATCCCCCTGTGGCAGGTGGAGATCCGACGGAAGGCGGGGGAGATGGGCACGGACGTGGTCGAAGCCCTGCTCGGCGGGGCCATGCCCCGCGACGCCGAGGAGCTGGGTCGCCGGCTGGCCCCCCTGGGGGTGCGGTGCCGCACAGTGCCGTTCCCGGAGCTTCGCCAGCGGATGGGCGTGGGGATGGAGCGAGCCGAGCACCGCGTGATCGTCCGCGAGGGGGGTGGCTAGGGGATCTCGGCGAAGGCCCGAACGGGGAACGAGGCCCCCCGGACGATGCGCGGCGGGACCGCCCAGAACCGGAAGCCCGTGCGTGGGAGCGCGTGCAGGCCCGTCATGTGCTCGACGATCGGGATGCCGGCACCCAGCAGCCGGGTGTGGGCCGGGCGGGCCGGGTCGGTGGTGTCGTCGACGTTCGTCCAGTCGACCCCCACGAGCGCGGCGCCGCCCTCGACCAGGACCTCCAGCGTCTCATCGGACAGCCACGGGTCCGCCTCCCAGTACGCCTCGGTGCCCCACCGGGCGTCCCACCCGCTCCGGACCAGGACCGCCAGGCCCCGGACGTACTCGGCGGAGGCGTCGATGGTCACCGGGGCCGCGTCCTGCGATGCCTCGACCACGATCCCCGGAAGGCCCGCCAGCCGGTCGAGCCCCACGGCGGACAGGTCGTCGCCCTCCGGATAGCGGTGGAACGGCGCATCCAGGTAGGTGCCGGTGTTGCCGGGCATGTCCACCCGGCCGAGGTAGAACTGGGCCTTGCCCTGGTACCGCTCCCGGGAGGCCTCGTGGTCCAGGAGCGCCTCGACCCGGGCCTCGGGCAGGAAGCCCGGGTAGGTCGGCATGCCATCCTCGATCGGAAAGCTCAGGTCCACCAGCATCGGATCACCCGGCCCGATGCTACCCTCGCAAGGTGTCTTCCATGGGCTCGGTGCTGGTGGCCATGAGCGGCGGGGTGGACTCCTCGGTCGCGGCCTGCCTCCTCCAGGAGGCGGGCTACGACGTGCGTGGCTCCCACCTCAAGCTCGTCCACACCGGCGGGGTGGACCACGGGTGCTGCGGGCCGGCCGCCGAGACGGATGCCCGGGCGGTGGCGGAGGTGGCCGGGTTCCCGTTCGAGGTCGTGGACCTCTCGGAGACGTTCGAGGATCGCATCGTGGCCGACTACCTGGCCGAGCACCGGGCCGGGCGGACCCCCAATCCGTGCGTGCGCTGCAACGAGCGGATCAAGTTCGGCGCGTTCCTGGACCGGGCCCGGGACGGGGGCTTCGACTTCGTGGCCACGGGCCACTACGTGCGCACCGCCAGGGACGCCGGCGGGCGGTGGCGGCTGTATCGGGGCCGGGACCGGGCCAAGGACCAGTCCTACGTGCTGGCCGGATTGGGGCAGGAGCAGCTCTCCCGGTCGCTGTTCCCGATCGGCGACCAGACCAAGGACCAGACCCGGGGCCACGCCCGGCGGCTGGGGCTCCCGGTGGCCGGCAAGCCCGACTCCCAGGACCTGTGCTTCGCCCCCGCGGGCGACGCGGGCGCGTTCGTGGAGGCCCGGGCGCCGGATCTGGTCCGGCAGGGGGAGGTGGTGGACCCGGCGGGCCGGGTGCTCGGCCACCACCACGGGTCCCACCGGTTCACGATCGGGCAGCGGCGGGGCCTGGGCGTGTCGACGGGGGAGCGGTCGTACGTGGTGGACGTGGATGCCGAGGCGAACCGGGTGATGGTCGGCCCGGACGCCCTGCTGGCCCGCCGGGGCCTGGCGGCCGAGCGGGTGAGCTGGGTGGCGGAGCGGCCCGGGGGGCCGTTCGAGGCCGAGGTCAAGGTCCGCTACCGGGGGCCCGAGGTGGCCGCGGCGGTGGACCCCGTGGCCGAGGACGGCGCCATGGTGGAGTTCCGCACCCCGCAGCGAGCGGTGACCCCCGGCCAGACGGTGGCCTTCTACGCCGGCGACGAGGTCGTGGGGGGCGGGACGATCCGGGAGGCGCTGCGATGACCGCGGCGGGGGAGGAAGCGATGGGCCGGGTGGTGGGCCTGCACGTGACCCGCACCCGCCACGCCCGGCCCGAGCCCGTCGATGCCGCCCGGGCCACGCCCCTCGGCATCGAGGGCGATCTCCACGCCGCCCCCGGACGGTCGCCGAACCGCCAGGTCCTGCTGATGGACGCCGGGGACCTCCGGGACCTGGGGCTCCACCCGGGCGACCTCAGGGAGCAGGTCACCGTGGACCTCCCCGGCCTCATGACCCTGGCCGCCGGCACCCGGCTCCGCCTGGGGGCCGCGGTCGTGGAGATCCACGGGCCCTGCGAGCCGTGCACCCACATCGGCGCGGACCTGGGGGTCGGCGACGCCGAGGGGTTGCGAGAGCGGCTCCGGGGACGCCGAGGGATGCTGGCCCGGGTGGTCGAGGCCAGCGACATCCGGGTGGGAGACCCGGTGTCCCTGGCCCACCAGACGGCGCCCGCCTGAGCGAGGAGGAAGGATGACCCGGACGCCGCCCGGCCCCCGCTTCTCGTGGGACTTCGAGCCCACGGCACGGTCGAGGGGCCCGGCCCGCCGGGGCATCGCCCTGCGAGAGGCCGCCCTGGCCAGGGCCCCGCTGTTCGCCGGGCTGTCGAAGCGACACCTGCGAGCGATCGCCCGGGTGGCCGGTGTCTCCGAGTACCCGGCGGGAGCCACGGTCGTCAAGGAGGGGGCCGCCGGTTCGGTGTTCTTCGTGATCCTGGAGGGGTCGGCCAGGGTCGTCCGGGGACGCCGCACGGTGACCACCCTTCGGCCCGGCGACTTCTTCGGCGAGATGTCCCTCCTCGACGGCGGCCCTCGGACCGCCTCGGTCACCACGGAGGCGCCGTCCCGGTTCCTGACGCTGTCGGGGCGGGACCTGAAGGACATCCTTTCCCGCGAGCCCACCCTGGCCACGAAGATCCTGGGGATCATGGCCGGCCGCATCCGGAGCCTGGAGCGTCCGCCGGTCGGCTGACCGCCCGGCCGGGGACGTCGGAGCGCTCCAGTATCATCGCCTTCCGATGGCCCAGGCACGCCAGAAGGGGCTCGAGCGCCGCCGGTCGGAGGCCAAGCGGCGGGTGGAGGAGCTCCGAGACGTCGTCAACTACCACGACTACCGCTACCACGTCCTCGACGATCCCGAGGTCTCCGACGCCGAGTACGACGAGCTCATGCGGGAGCTCCGGGGACTGGAGGAGGAGTTCCCCGAGCTCATCACCCCAGACAGCCCCACCCAGCGGGTGGGGGGGCAGCCCACCGAGCTGTTCGCCCCGGCCCGCCACCGCGTCCCCATGCTCTCGCTCGACAACGCGTTCTCGTGGGAGGAGCTGGAGGCGTGGGGTGCGCGGGTCATGCGGGCCCTGGGCCGGGAGGCGGACTTCTACTGCGAGCTGAAGATCGACGGCGTGGCCGTGGCCATCACCTACGAGGACGGCGCCTACGTGCGGGGTGCCACCCGCGGCGATGGGTACGTCGGTGACGACATCACCGCGAACATCCGCACGATCCGTGCGGTCCCCGTTCGGCTCCAGGGCACCGGCCATCCTCCGGTGCTGGAGGTCCGGGGCGAGGTCTACCTGCCCGTCAAGGCGTTCGAACAGCTGAACGAGGAGCTGTCCGAGCGCGGCGACCGCGTGTTCGCCAACCCCCGGAACGCCGCCGCCGGCAGCCTCCGCCAGAAGGACCCCGGCGTCACCGCGTCCCGTCCGCTGCGGCTGTGGTGCCACGGCATCGGCGTGGCCCAGGGCAAGCGGTTCCAGCGCCACTCCGAGTCGCTGGAGTACCTGAAGGCCCTGGGGCTCCCGGTGAGCCCGGAGGCCGAGCTGTTCGGCACGCTGGCCGAGGTCTTCAAGTTCTGCCGCCACTGGCAGGACCACCGCCACGACGTGGACTACGAGATCGACGGCGTGGTGGTGAAGGTGGACCAGATCCCGCTCCAGGAGGAGCTGGGGGCCACCAGCAAGGCCCCGCGGTGGGCCATCGCCTACAAGTTCCCGCCGGAAGAGCGCACCACCCTGCTCCGAGGGATCTTCACCCACACCGGCCGGACCGGGGTGGTGACGCCGTTCGCCCAGCTCGAGCCGGTGTACGTGGGCGGGGTCACGGTGAGCACCGCCACGCTCCACAACGAGGACGAGGTCCGCCGCAAGGACGTGCGCAAGGGGGACACGGTCATCGTCCGGAGGGCCGGGGACGTGATCCCCGAGGTGGTGGGGCCGGTCCCCACGAAGCGCGCCAAGAGCGCCAGGCCGTGGCGGTTCCCCAAGAAGTGCCCCTCGTGCGGGACCGCCCTGGTTCGCAAGGAAGGCGAGGCCTACTGGCGGTGCCCGAACCGCCGGGGATGCCCCTCGCAGTCGATCGAGTGGCTGTTCCACTTCGCCTCCCGAGGGGCCATGGACATCGAGCACCTGGGTTACAAGACGGGGATGGCGCTGATGGACCGGGGGTGGGTGGAGGACCCCGCCGACATCTACTCGCTGACCGCGGACCAGCTGGCCCAGCTGCCGGGGTTCAAGGAGAAGTCGATCTCGAACCTGCTGAGCGCCATCGAAGGATCCAAGGACCGCCCGCTGTGGCGGCTGCTGGTGGCCCTGTCGATCCCCCACGTGGGCTCCCACGTGGCCCAGGTTCTGGCCGCCGCGTTCGGGTCCGTGGATGCGCTGGCCAGCGCGTCCGTGGAGGACCTGAAGGCCGTGGAGGAGATCGGCCCGATCGTGGCCCGGGGGGTGCACGACTGGTTCCGCGACGAGGACAACCTCCGGCTGCTCGAGAAGCTCCGCGCCGCGGGGGTGCGCATGGCGGACCGGCCGCGGAAGAAGAAGGCCGACGGCCCGCTCTCCGGCACGACCATCGTCCTCACGGGGGGCCTGGAGTCGATGAGCCGCGAGGAGGCCACCAAGGCCGCCCAGGACGCCGGGGCCCGGGTGGCCTCCAGCGTGTCGAAGAAGACCGACTTCGTGGTGGCCGGCACCGACCCGGGCACGAAGTTCGACAAGGCCGTCTCGGTCGGCGTGGAGATCGTGGACGAGCGGGAGTTCCTGAAGCGCCTGGGCCGCTAGCAGGCTCCGCCACAGGATCCCCGTGCGGCCGGGTCGGAGCGAGCGGGCGATCCTGAAGGCCGCGGGCCTCAACTAGACTCTCAGCCGTGCCGGTCGAGATCGATGTCGATCACGTGGCTCGCCTGGCCCGGCTGGCGCTCACCGACGAAGAACGGGAGCGCTTCCGCGCGCAGCTGGGGCTGATCCTCGAGCACGCCGAGCGGGTCCGGGAGGTGGCCGCCGAGGACGTCCCACCCACCTCCCACGCCGTCCCCCAGACGAACGTGTTCCGCGAGGACACACCCCATGACTCCCTGTCCCCGGAGGAGGCCCTGGCCGGGGCCCCCGAGGTGGAGTACGGCCGGTTCAAGGTTCCCCGGATCATCGAGGCCGAGTGATGCCCGAGCTGTGCGACCTCCCCGCCCACGAGCTGACCCGCGCCCTGCGCGGTCGGGAGACCTCGGCCGCCGAGGTCCTGGAGTCCTGCTTCGCCCGCATCGAGCGGGTGGACGAGCGGGTCAAGGCCTTCCTGGCGGTGACCGGAGACCGGGGCCGGGAGGAGGCCCGGGCCGTGGACCAGCGGTTCGCCGCCGGGGACGAGCTTCCGGCCGTGGCCGGGATCCCCCTGGCGTTGAAGGACGTGCTGTGCACGTGGGGGGTCACGACCACCGCCGGCTCGAAGATCCTCGACGGCTACGTCCCGCCGTACGACTGCACCCCGTGGGCCCGGTTGTCGTCGGCGGGCTCCGTGCTGGTCGGCAAGACGAACTGCGACGAGTTCGCCATGGGCTCCTCCACGGAGAACTCCGCGTTCTTCCCCACCCGTAACCCGTGGGACCTGGAGACGGTCCCCGGCGGTTCCTCGGGGGGATCCGCGGCGGCGGTGGCCGCGGGGGAGGCCGTGTGGGCCCTGGGGACCGACACGGGAGGCTCGGTGCGCCAGCCCGCGTCGCTGTGCGGCGTGGTGGGGATGAAGCCCACCTACGGGCTGGTGTCCCGCTACGGGCTGATCGCCTTCGCGTCCTCCCTCGACACCGTGGGCACGTTCACCCGCAACGTCCGGGACTGCGCGGTGCTGCTATCGGCCATCGCCGGGCACGACCCCAAGGACTCCACGTCCATCGCCCACGCGCCCGGGAACTACTCGGAGGCGCTGGACGCCGGCGTGGGCGGCCTGCGGATCGGTGTGGTCCGGGACTGGCTGTCCAGCGAGGGGGTCCAGGAGGACGTCCGGTCCTCCGTGGACGCGGCGGTGGAGCGGCTGGCCGCGCTGGGGGCGGAGGTCGGTGAGGTGTCCCTGCCGAACGCTGAGTACGCGCTGTCCGCCTACTACCTGATCGCGCCCGCGGAGTGCTCGTCGAACCTGGCCCGGTACGACGGGGTGCGCTACGGCCACCGGGCGGACGACCCCACCGACGCGGTCGACATGAACATGCGCACCCGGGGCGAGGGGTTCGGGGACGAGGTCAAGCGCCGGATCATGCTGGGGACCTACTCGCTGTCGGCCGGTTACTACGAGGCCTACTACGGCCAGGCCCAGAAGGTCCGCACCCTGGTGATCCGCGACTTCGAGCGGGCGTGGGAGCGGTACGACCTGCTGGTAGCCCCCACCTCGCCGACGACGGCGTTCCGGCTGGGGGAGAAGGCCGAGGACCCACTGGCCATGTACCTGTCGGACATCTTCACGATCCCCACGAACCTGTCCGGGACGCCCACGATCTCCGTGCCGTGCGGGTTCGACCGCGGAGGGCTGCCGGTCGGATTGCAGGTCATGGGCAAGGCCCTGGGCGAGGCCACCGTGCTCCGGGCCGCCTCCACGCTGGAGCAGGACCTGGCGCTGGACGCGGTCTCCCCGATCGCCGCCGAGGAGGCGGCATGACCCTTCCCCCGGACACGGTGGGGCCCGTGAGTGGTGTGGACTCGTTCGACGAACCGGGCCGGTACCAAGCCGACCTGGTCCTGGGCCTGACCGAGCCGCACGAGGGCGACCGCTACCTCGACGTGGGGGCGGGCCTGGGGGCCATGGTGCACGTGATCGGTCCCCACGTCGGGGCCACCGTGGGGGTCGACCTCGCCCAGCCGGTCCTGGGACCGCTCCGGGCCCGGGCGCCGGCGCTGTACCCGGTGGCCGCCGACGCCGCGGCGCTCCCCTTCGCCGCCCCGGCGTTCACCCTGGCCACCTGCGACGGGGTCCTCCATCACACCGCGGAGCCCGGAGCGGTGCTGGCGGAGGCGGCCCGGGTGCTCCTGCCGGGCGGCCGGCTCCTTCTCCTCGAGCCCGCCGGACCCGAGCACCCTGTCCTTCGCCAGGCCCGGGACGACATCGAGCGCACTCGGGCCCCCGACCACGTGGCCATCCTGGCTCCCACGCGGGTGCGGGCGCTCCTCGACGAGGCCGGCCTGGAGCTGCGGGCCGAGGAGCGGCAGACGGAGGACTGCCGCGACGACCAGTGGGTGGCCCTGGCCGGCGGCGACCTGGACGCGGTCCGCGGGGCCATCCGCCGCCACAGGGAGCTGGCGGGCGGGTTCCGGGTCCTGCGGTGGCAGGACGGCGGCTTCCTGTTCCGCCGCGAGCGGGCGTACTACCTGGCGGTGCGGCCGTGAGCTACGAGACGGTCATCGGGCTGGAGTGCCACGTGGAGCTCTCCACCGAGACCAAGATGTTCTGCGCCTGCCCCAACCGGTTCGGCGGCGAGCCGAACACGCGGGTGTGCGAGGTGTGCCTGGGCCACCCGGGCACCCTGCCCGTGGCCAACCGCCGGGCGGTGGAGTACACGATGAGGATCGGGCTGGCCCTGGACTGCGAGATCGCCCCCCGGTCGCTGTTCCACCGGAAGAACTACTTCTATCCGGACATGCCGAAGAACTACCAGATCAGCCAGTACGACCTCCCGGTCGCCACCGGCGGCCACCTGGACGTCGAGGTGGACGGGGAGGTGCGGCGGATCGGCATCACCCGGGTCCACCTGGAGGAGGACACCGGCAAGACCGTCCACGCCAGCGCCACCGGCCGGATCGCCGAGGCGGAGTACGCGCTCGAGGACTACAACCGGGCGGGCGTCCCGCTGGTTGAGGTCGTGTCCGAGCCCGACGTCCGCTCGCCGGAGGAGGCCCGCGCGTACCTGGTCGAGCTCCGGGCGCTCCTCCAGTCCCTCGGCGTGTCCGACGTCCGCATGGAGGAGGGCTCCCTCCGCTGCGACGCGAACGTCTCGGTCCGCCCGGCCGGGGCCGCGGACCTGGGGGTCAAGGTCGAGATCAAGAACATGAACTCGATCCGCTCGGTGGAGCGGGCCCTTCGGTTCGAGGAGCAGCGCCAGCGTCAGGCGCTGGGGACCGGCGAGGCCCTGGTGCAGGAGACCCGCCACTGGGAGGAGGACCGGGGGGTGACGCTTCCCCTGCGGTCCAAGGAGTACGCGTTCGACTACCGCTACTTCCCCGACCCCGACCTGGAGCCGATCGAGCCCGACGACGCGTGGACCTCACGGCTCCGCGCCGAGCTGCCCGAGCTGCCCGCGGCCCGCCGGCGCCGCTACGGCGACGAGCTCGGGCTCACCGCCGAGCAGGCCCGCATCCTGACCACCTCGCGCGAGCTCGGCGAGCTGTTCGAGGAGGTGACCGGCCTGGTCCCGGCCGTGGAGGCCCGCACCGCGGCCAACTGGGTGACGCAGAACGTGGCCAGCGTGGTCAACGAGGGCCGGATCACCGCGGAGGAGGCCCGGGACCAGGCCAAGGCCGTGGCCGAGGCCGTCGAGCTGGTGGCGGACGGCACGGTCTCGGTGACCGTGGGCAAGGAGGTCCTGGATGAGGCCCTCACCGCACGCCGCCCTCCCCGGCAGATCGTGGAGGAGCGGGGGCTGGCCCAGATCTCCGACGCGGCAGCGCTGGGATCGGTGATCGACGAGGTGGTGGCCGAGAACCCCGGGCCCGTGGAGCAGTTCCGCGGCGGCAAGGAAGGCGTGATCGGGTTCCTGGTGGGCCAGGTCATGAAGAAGACCGGCGGCGCCGCCAACCCCCAGGAGGCCCAGCGCCTCCTCCGCGAGCGGCTCTCCTCCTAGGCTGGCTGCGGCTCCACCTGGCTGGTGCACGCGGAGCACCGGCTGGCGGCCACGGGGATGCTGGTCCGGCAGAACGGGCACTCCCGCATGGCGGGGGGCTCGTCCTTGCGCACACCCATGGCCCGGTTCACTACCCGGACGACCAGGAACAGGGCCAGGGAGATCAGGAGGAAGTTCACCAACGCATTGATGAAGCTCCCGTAGCGGATCACGGAGTCGTTCACCGTGAAGGTCAGCTCGCTGAAGTCAGGCTGGCCGAAGATGGCGGCGATGAGGTTCATGAGCACGTCGTCCACCAGCGAGGCCACGACCGCGCCGAAGGCGATCCCCAGGATCACGGCCACGGCCAGGTCCAGCACGTTGCCCCGGAGGGCGAAGGCCTTGAACTCCTTCAGCATCGGAACGCCTCCTTCCAGGCTCGGCGCCGGCGGGATGCCGGCGTCAGATGATGTCGTCCAGCGGCGGCTGGTCGGGCGGGCGGCGGGTCCGGGGGCGGGGTCGCTCCGGCTTGCCCATGGCCCAGTACAGGAGGGCCCCGACCGGGCCGGCGAACAGGATGACCAGCACCCAGATCAGCTTGTTGCCCGTCTGGTACATCGAGTCGTCCTCGACGGAGATGGCGCTCACCAGGGCGGATACCCACAGGATCAACAGCACCAGCGGGATCCCGAAGCGCAGCAGGATCGGCATCATCCACCTCCCTTGGTCCGGGCCCGGGCGTCGGCCTCCCGCTTCATCGGCGTCCACCCGCCGCTCCGCCGGGCCGTGGCCTCGAACAGCCGCGGGGAGATCGCCAGCGTCAGGTCGGAGAGCCTGGGCAGGAAGCCGGACACCAGCACCTCGGGAAGGTTCCGCTCGATGGAGCGGACCACAGCATCGGCCGCCTTGCGCGGTGTGGTGCCGGTTCCGGCCCGGGGCTTCACCTCGACCGACCGCTGCTCCGCGAACATCCCCGCGTCCAGGACGTAGCCCGGACAGATCACCGACACCCCGACCCCGGTGCCCCGCAGCTCGGCCCGCAGCGACAGCGACCACCCCACCAGGGCGTGCTTCGTGGCCACGTACACGGTGTTGTAGGGCACGGCGGCCTTCCCGGCGATCGAGGAGATGTTCGCGATGTGGCCCCTCCGCCGCTCCAGCATCCCGGGCAGCACCAGCCTGGTCAGCAGCAGCGCGGCCTCCAGGTTCAGCCGGACGATCTCCGAGATCTGCTCGTCGGTGTGGTCGGCGAACCGCAGGACCTGCTCGATGGCCGCGTTGTTGACCAGGACGTCGATCGGGCCAAAGGTCTCCTGGGCGGCGGCCACCATCCGGGCCCGGCCCCGGGGGTCCGTGACGTCGGCAGCCGAGACGGCGACCCGGTCGGTCCCCAGCGACCCCCGGACCCGCTCGAGGTCACCGGCCGACCGGGCGGCCAGCGTCACCCGGGCCCCTCGGGCCAGCAGCGCGCGGGCGATGTGGGGGCCGATGCCCCGCGAGCCCCCTGTCAGCAGGACGGTCGCTCCGCTGACCTCCACGCCTCGGACTATACTCGTCCCCCCAGAGCCAAGGAGGTCGCCATGCCCGACCGGAACCAGTTCAACCTCTCCACCGATGACCTGCCCTCGGCCTGGTACAACATCGTGCCCGCCATCGTGGGCGCGGGCGGGCAGCCGCTCCCTCCGCTCCACCCGGGCACCAAGGAGCCGGTCACCCCGGACCTGCTGGAGCCGCTGTTCCCAATGGCCCTCATCGAGCAGGAGGTGTCCACGGAGCAGTGGATCGACATCCCCGGGCCGGTGCTCGACGTCTACCGCCTGTGGAGGCCCACCCCGCTGTACCGGGCCTTCCGGCTGGAACAGGCCCTCCAGACCCCGGCGCACATCTACTTCAAGTACGAGGGCACCTCGCCGGCAGGCTCCCACAAGCCGAACACGGCCATCGCCCAGGCGTACTACAACAAGGAGGCCGGGACCAAGCGCATCACCACCGAGACCGGCGCCGGGCAGTGGGGCTCGGCGCTGGCGATGTCGGCGAAGTTCCTGGACCTCGAGTGCCTGGTGTTCATGGTCAGGGCCTCCTACGAGCAGAAGCCGTACCGCCGGGTGTTCATGGAGACCTTCGGGGCCGAGGTCCGCCCCTCCCCGACCTCCACCACCGAGGCCGGGAAGAAGGTCCTCGAGGGGGATCCCGAGTCGCCCGGCTCGCTGGGGATCGCCATCAGCGAGGCCATCGAGGTGGCCGCCCAGCACGAGGACACCAAGTACTCGCTCGGCAGCGTGCTGAACCACGTCCTCCTGCACCAGACCGTCATCGGCCTCGAGGCCAGGAAGCAGATGGAGATGGCCGGCGAGCAGCCCGACGTCATCATCGGCTGCGTGGGCGGCGGGTCGAACTACGCGGGGTTCTGCTACCCGTGGATGGGGGACAGGCTGGCCGGCACGCTGGACGCCACGTTCATCGCCACCGAGCCGGCGGCCTGCCCGACCTTGACCAAGGGCAGGTTCGCCTACGACTTCGGTGACACCGGCCAGATGACCCCGCTGCTGCCCATGTACACGCTGGGACACCAGTTCGTCCCGGCCCCGGTGCATGCCGGCGGACTGCGATACCACGGTGATGCCCCGTCGCTGTCGGGCCTGGTCAAGGACGGGTACATGGAGGCCCGGGCCTACACCCAGAACGAGGTGTTCACCGCGGCCCAGCAGTTCGCCCAGGCCCAGGGGATCATCGCCGGGCCCGAGCCGGCCCACGCCATCAAGGCCGTGATCGACGAGGCCGTGGCGGCCCGAGAGGCCGGCCAGGAGAAGGTGATCGTGTTCAACCTCTCCGGTCACGGGTTCTTCGACATGCAGGCCTACGACGACTTCCTGACCGGACGCTTGCCGGAGGTCGAGTACGAGGACCGGCAGCTCGAGGCCGGGCTGAAGAGCGTCCCCGAGGTCCCCATCCCCGGATAGCCGAGAACTGGGCCGTTCGATTGAGCCCGATCCGGCGGATCGTCCTCGTGCTTGCGGTCGTCGGCGGAACCTCGACCGCCGGGTGCGTGGACCGGGCACCCGTGCTGGACCCGGCGTCGGTCTTCGAAGGCGTCGAGGACTACGGGTTCAACCGGCTTCCTCCGACGTTCGAGCGGGACGTGCAGCACGCGTACCTGGCGAACCCCGACCTGGCCGACCACGTGACCGACGTGGAGATCCGCACCGTCGTGGACCCGGGAGGCGAGGCGGTGGCCCTGGCCATGGTCCTGGCGGTCGATCCCGACGTGGTCGGTGGCCCCGGCTTCGACCGGCAGGTCGCGGAGGGGTTCTCCGCGGAGGCAGGCTCCCCGATGCAGGAGATCCGTGTGGGCGGCCAGCGGGTCTTCGAGGGGACGCCCATCGGGGTCCTCGGCGGGACGCATGCGCTGATCTGGCGGGAGGCGAACCTGGTGGTGGTCCTGCTCGGGGAGCGTCCCCGCGATGATCGGGCCGCCGCGGAGGCCATGATCGGCCGGCGGTCGGCGGAGTCATAAGCGGGTCTCAGGCCACGCCGGCCCCCGGCCGGCGCCGCCGGCGGCCGACGGCCCCGGCGATCTTCCTGGCGTCGATGCCCAGCTCCCGCAGGTTGCCGCTGATCGGGTTGGTGTACCCGATGAAGTGGAGGCCCGGGGTGCTCGGATGGGTGACCGGCCCGTGGACCACCGGCCGCCCGTGCTTCCCCAGGATCCCCAGATGCCCGACCAGGCCTTCCAGGCCGCGGCGGAAGCCCGTCGCGGCCACCACGGCATCGGGAGCGAGGCGCGTCCCGTCCGAGAGGATCACCTCGGTGCTCTCAAAGCGCTCGACCGCGGCCACGACCTGGATCCGGCCGGCCTTGAGCATCCGGATCAGGCCCACGTCGAGGATGGGGATGCGGTCGTCCTCCCGCACACGCGTGTAGGTGCCCCGGGGAGGTGACGGAATCCCGTACCGGCTGAGGTCCCCGATGGTGAGCCGACGTGTGGCCGCGGCCACGGCGTCGACCACCGGTGCGGGCAGCCGGCGGAGCGCGGTGCCCAGGACCTGCGTGGGGAGCCCGGCGAGGTCCCGTCGCAGGATGTTCGGCGGCGTGCGGACCGACAGGTGAACGCGCCGGGCCCCGCCCTCCGCCAGGTCCACGGCGATCTCGGCCCCCGAGTTGCCCGGCCCCACCACCAGCACCTCCTGGCCGCGGTACGGACCGGGATGGCGATAGCGGCTGGAGTGGATGAGCCGGCCGGCGAACGACTCGCGCCCGGGCCACTCGGGCACCCACGGGATGCGGTTGTATCCGGTGGCCACCACCGCGGTCTCGGTATGCAGCGCGCCGCCGGGGATGTGGGCCACCCAGCCGGAGTTGCGGCGATCGAGGCGGGTGACCTCCGTCCGCAGCCGGACGTCGAGGCCGTGGTGGTGGACGTAGGCCTGGAGGTAGCGGGCCACCCCGTCCCTGGACACCCATTTCCCTTCGGCCCGGGGGATCGGCAGCCCCGGGAGGTTCGAGAGCCACCGCACGGTGTGCAGGTGGAGCCTGTCGTAGTGCCGCCGCCAGCCCTCGCCGATGTCGTCGCCGCGGTCCACCAGGAGGGTCTCGATCCCCGCCCGGCGGAGCATGGCCCCGGCCGCCAGACCGGCGGGGCCGGCCCCGATGACCAGGGCCTTCGTGCGGCGGTCCGCGGAGGCCATCGCGTGAAGGGTAGCCGTCCGGGACGGTGGGCATCTTTCCAGTATCGTGTACAGCCATGGCGACCGAAGGCAAGGGCGTCTTCAAGCCGCTCGATCCGCTCGACCTCGACGCCCTCCTGTCCGACGAGGAGCGCATGATCCGCGACACCGTTCGGTCGTGGGTCCAGCGCCGGGTGATGCCGGGGATCGAGGAGTGGTTCGAGAAGGGCACGTTCCCCCGCGAGGTGGCCACCGAGGTCGGCGACCTCGGCCTGCTGGGGATGCACCTCCGGGGCTACGGGTGCGCCGGCGCCAGCGCGGTGATGTACGGCCTGGCGTGCCTGGAGCTGGAGGCCGGAGACTCGGGGTTCCGCAGCATGGTCTCGGTCCAGGGCTCCCTGTGCATGTTCCCGATCTGGAAGTACGGCTCCGAGGAGCAGAAGGAGACCTGGCTGCCCCGCATGGCCAGGGGAGAGGCCATCGGGTGCTTCGGGCTCACCGAGCCCGACGTAGGCAGCGACCCTTCCAGCATGCGGACGTCCGCCAAGCAGGACGGGGACGACTGGATCCTGTCCGGCACGAAGATGTGGATCACGAACGGCGGGATCGCCGACCTGGCCGTGGTGTGGGCCCGCACGGACGACGGCGTCCGGGGGTTCCTGGTCCCCCGCCACACGCCGGGGTTTCACACCAGGGACATCGAGAGGAAGCTCTCGCTTCGGGCATCGGTGACCTCGGAGCTGATCTTCGACGACTGCCGCCTGCCCGGCGACGCGGTCCTGCCCGGCGTGGTGGGGATGAAGGGCCCGCTGTCATGCCTGAACGAGGCCCGGTACGGGATCCTGTGGGGAGCCATGGGGGCGGCCCGGTCGTGCTACGAGGCCGCGCTGGAGTACTCGAAGACGCGAGAGCAGTTCGGCAAGCTGATCGGGGGGTTCCAGCTCACCCAGGAGAAGCTAGTGAACATGATGCTGGAGGTCGCCAAGGGGACCTCGCTGGCGCTCCAGGTCGGAAGGATGAAGGACGAGGGCCGGGCCAGCCCGCACCACGTCAGCGTGGGGAAGCTCAACAACGTGCGGGAGGCCCTGCGGGTGGCCCGCGAAGCCCGCTCGATCCTGGGAGCAAACGGGATCACGCTCGAGTACCCGGTGATCCGCCACATGAACAACCTGGAGTCGGTGCTGACCTACGAGGGGACCAGCGAGATCCACACGCTGATCCTGGGCGAGGCCATCACCGGGCTCCGGGCGTTCTCCTGAGGTGACCCCCTTCCGCGGGTCCGCGCCGCTCACCGAGGAGTGGGAGCATTTCCGGTTCGAGATCACGGACGGCGTGGCCGCCGTGACGTTCGACCGGCCGGACCGACTGAACGCGCTGACGTTCCAGTCCTACGCCGACCTCCGCGACCTGCTGGCCCAGCTCCCGAACCGCGACGACGTGCGGGTGCTGGTGATCACCGGGGCCGGCAGGGGGTTCTGCTCCGGCGGCGACGTCGAGGGCATCATCGGGGCCCTCCAGAAGACGGAGGCCCGCCAGCTGCTCGACTTCACCCGGATGACCGGCTCGGTGGTCCAGCGGATGCGGGAGCTGCCGATGCCGGTGATCGCCGCGGTGAACGGGGTGGCGGCCGGCGCCGGGGCGGTGATCGCCCTGGCGGCCGACTTCCGCATCCTGGCCCGCTCGGCGAAGCTCGCCTTCCTGTTCACCAAGGTGGGGCTGGCCGGGGCCGACATGGGGTCGGCCTACCTGCTGCCCCGGCTGGTGGGGCTCGGCCGGGCCACCGAGCTGCTGATCCTGGGGGAAGACGTCGAGGCCGACCGCGCCGCCGAGCTGGGCCTGGCGTTCAAGGTGGTGGAGGACGAGGAGCTGTGGCGGGAGGCCACCGTGCTGGCCCGCCGACTGGCCGACGGGCCGGCCCTGGCCTACGCCAGCACGAAGCTGCTGCTGTCCCGTGAGCTCGACATGGACATGGCCGGGGCCCTGGAGCTGGAGGCCATGACCCAGGCACTGCTGATGACCTCGGCCGACCACGCCGAGTTCTACGCGGCCTTCCAGGAAGGCCGCAAGCCGCGATGGACCGGCCGGTGACCGAGCCGCCGACCCCCTTGGACGAAACTCCTCATCGCCTGGTCAACCCCGACACCCTCCCGCCGCCGGTGGGCTTCGCCCACGCGGTGGTGGCGGTCCCGGGGTCGGCGGTGTTCCTGGGCGGCCAGGCCGGCCACCGGGCCGACGGGACGCTGGCCGGGGAGGACCTGGTGGCCCAGTTCGACCAGGCCGCCGCGAACGTGGCCGAGGCCCTCCGGGCAGCCGGAGGCCGCCCCGAGCACCTGGTGCAGGTCCTGATCTTCGTCACCGACGTCGGCGAGTACCGCGACCGGCTGGCGGACCTGGGAGCGTTGTGGCGCCAGCGGTTCGGCCGCCACTTCCCCGCGGTGGCGCTGATGGGCGTGACCGAGCTGTTCGACCCCGCGGCCAAGGTGGAGCTGGTGGCCGTGGCGGTGGTCCCCCCGGCCTGACGGGCCGGTGGAGGGGGACGGGTTCCGAGGCCTCCCCAGGCGAGCCGGCCTGCGGCGGTCGATGTACATCCTCGCCGCGATCGTGGTGGCCCTGGTCGTGGCCAACATCCTGTCCGGCCTGCCCGGCCGGGGGTGGGTCAGGGCGGCGACGGAGCGGGACCTCGAGGAGGCCGGGGTCCTCTACCTCCGGCGGTCGATGGTGTTCGTGGTCGCCGGGGACGGGGCGCCGGTGGCCCTCTCCGCGGTGAGCCCCCACCTCGAGCACCGGCTCCTGTACTGCCCGTCCAACGAGACCTTCGTGGGCCGCCACGGCGAGCTGTTCGATCGGCTCGGGCTGTACGTGGACGGCCCTTCGAGCCGCGGCATGGACAGGGTGGCCGTGCGCGTCCGTGACGGCCTGGTGGAGGTGAACCCCTCCGAAGTGACGCCCGGGCCGGGCCGGGATGCGGGGACGCGGCAGGATCCCACCGGGCGGTACTGCGAGGTCCCCGGGCCGGAGGACCCGCCGGGGTTCGCGGTCCCCGCTCCCTGAGGGCTCGACTCCGTCGCCCCCGCCGGAGGGCTGTCGTCTCAGCTACGGGCGGCGCGAATGCGTAGCTCAGTTCTCGCCGCCGTCCTGGAACAGGTGGCGGGCGATGACCTCCCGCTGGATCTCCGAGGTGCCCTCGTAGATCCTCGGGGCCCGGACGTCGCGGTACAGGTGCTCGAGCAGGTGGCCCCGCTGGAGCCCGGCAGCGCCGTGGACCTGGACGGCCGCGTCCACCACCCACTGGGCGGTCTCGGTGGCGAACAGCTTGGCCATGGCCGACCGCAGGGTCACGTCGGGGGCCCCCTCGTCGTAGGCGGAGGCGGCCGCGTAGACCAGGAGCCGGGCCGCCTCGGTCCGGGTGGCCATCTCCGCCAGGTTGTGCGACACGGCCTGGAACTCCCGGAGCGGCCGTCCGAACGCCCGGCGTGAGCCCGCGTGGTGGAGCGCCGCGTCGAGCGCGGCCTGGGCCATGCCGACGGCGAACGCCCCCACGCTGGGGCGGAACAGGTCCAGGGTCCGCATGGCCACGCGGAAGCCGGCGTCCACCTCGCCGAGCACGTGGTCGGCGGGAACGGCTACGCCGTCGAGCTCGATGCGGCCGATGGGATGGTCGCCCACCAGGTCCAGGGCGTCCCCGGTCAGGCCGGAGGCGTCCCCGGGGACGGCGAACGCCGTCACGCCCCGGGCCCCCGCGTCCCGGGTGGTGCGGGCGAACAGGGTGTAGACGTCTGCGTCGGGGGCGTTCGTGATCCACGTCTTCGTTCCCGACAACCGGTAGCCGTCCCCCTCCCGCTCCGCCCGGAGCTCCAGGGCACCGGCATCGGACCCGTGCTCCGGCTCGGTGAGGGCGAAGGCGGCCACGGCTTCCCCCCGGGCGATCGCCGGGATCCACCGGGCCACGGCCTCGTCCCCTCCGGACTGGAGGATGGGGTAGCCGCCCAGCCCCTGCATGGCCAGGGCGGTCTCCGCGGTGGTGCTCTCTTGGGCCAGGGCCTCGCGCATGAGACACAGCTCCAGCGCGGAGATGTCGCCCGACCGGCTGCCCCCGGCACGCCGGGGGAACATCCGTGGGAGCAGCCCGTGATCCCCCAGGGCCCGGACCAGCTCGCGGTTCACCCGACCGGTGGTGCCAGCCTCGGCGACGGGGACCAGCACCTCCCGCCCGATGCGCCGGGCATCCTCGGCCAGCCGGTGCTGCTCCTCGGTGAGCGCGAACGCCGCGGTCATGTCGGGATAGTAGGATGGCCGGGCACGTGGCGGCGAGACCGGTGGGAGGTCGAGGATGACGGACTCACCGTACTGGAACCCGCGGCACGAGACGTTGCCGCGCGAGGATCTCGAAGCGCTCCAGGTCCGAAAGCTGCGGAGCCTTCTGGAATGGGCCGACGCCAAGGTCCCCTTCCACTCCAAGCGGATGCGCGACGCGGGCGTGACCCCGGATGCGATCTCGGGCATCGGCGACCTGCGGCGGCTGCCGTTCCTGACCCGCGACGAGTGGATGGAGGGGCAGGTCGAGAGCCCCCCCTACGGCACGCTGCTGGCCGCGCCCGAAGAGACGGCCATCCGCTACCACATGACGTCCGGGACCACCGGCCGCACCCCGATCCGGGTGCTCGACTCCATGAAGGACTGGGAGTGGATCGCCGAGATGTGGTGCTATGGGCTGTGGGGATTCGGGGTCCGCCCCGCCGACACGGTGTTCGTGGCGTTCGGGTACTCCACGTTCATCGGCTTCTGGGGGCTCCACTACGCCTCCGAGAAGCTGGGCTGCCTGGTGCTCCCGGGCGGGGCCATGACCACCGACCAGCGCGTCAAGCAGATCGTGGACATGGGGGCCACGGTGGTGGCGTCGACCCCGACGTACGCCCTGCGGATGGCCCAGGAGGCCCGGCAGCTGGGCATCGACCTGGCGGGGAGCCCGGTGCAGCGGCTGATCCTGTCCGGGGAGCCGGCCGGCTCGATCCCCGCCACGAAGCGATTGATCGAGGAGCAGTGGGGGGCCAGGGCCGGCGACACCGCGGGGATGACCGAGCTGGGCACGATCATGGTCTTCGAGTGCTCCGAGCAGCCCGGCGGGACCCACATCATCGAGGACCACTACATCGAGGAGGTCGTGGACCCGGAGACCGACGAGCCGGTTCCCTACGGCGAGCTGGGGGAGCGGGTGGTGACCTCGTTCGGGCGGGGGTTCATCCCGGTGATCAGGTACCGCACCCGGGACTTCGTGGTGAAGGTCCCGGGCTCGACCTGCCCGTGCGGCCGCACGTTCGACATCTACGACGGCGGGATCCGGGGCCGGGTGGACGACATGAAGCTCGTGCGCGGCACGAACGTCTATCCCCGGGCGGTGGAGGCCATCATCCGCGAGTACCCGGAGGTCGACGAGTTCCAGCTCCACCTGTACACGGAGGAGGGGATCCGCGACGAGATCGAGATCCTGGTGGAGATCCCCGACGCCTCGGCGGACGCGGACGGGATCGTGGGCGCCCTCCAGAAGGCCCTGGCCGATGCCCACGAGGGGCTGCGGTTCGGTGTGAAGAAGGTGGACGACGAGACCCTTCCACGGTTCGAGCTCAAGGCCAAGCGGGTGCTCGACGAGCGGATCGTGATCGGGACCGAGGGAGAGCGGAGGCAGACGTGACCGACCTGAACGAGGCGGAGGGGCAGGTGGTGGAGGCCTACCGGACCCTGGAGCGGGTCCTGGGCCAGCACCCCGACGAGCTGGCGCCGTTCGCCCGGCGGAACGCCACGAAGGCCCTGGCGGCCCTGTGGCAGGTGATGAACGGCCTGGACCAGGATCCCGGTCAGGTCTACGACCTGGGCGCCTAGGTGACCCTGTACCGGTGGCTGCTGCTCCTCCACATCCTGGCGGCCATGGTGTGGATCGGCGGAGGGATCCTCCTCCAGGTCCTGGGCGGCCGGTTGGCCAGGGCCCGGGACGAGGAGGGGATGGTCAAGTTCTCACGGGACATCGAGATCCTGGGCCCCAGGGTCTTCGCTCCGGCCTCCCTGGCGGTCCTGGGGCTGGGGGTAGGGATGGTCGTGGTCAGTGACGCCTGGGCCTTCTCCCAGCTGTGGATCGTGCTGGCCCTGGTGGCGTTCGGGCTGTCGTTCGTGGTGGGGATCGCCTACTTCGGACCGGCGTCCAAGCGGCTGGAGCGTGCCGTTGAGACCGAGGGACCTCGAGGCTCGACCGTCCAGCGATTGATCCGCCAGAACCTCCTGGTGTCCCGCCTCGACCTGGCGGTGCTGCTGTTCGTCGTGTGGGACATGGTGTTCAAGCCGGGGCTGTGAGGGTGGCGGAGACGCGATCCGCCCTCTACTTCGGCCCGTGGTACCGGAAGACCCCCTTCTTCGAGGCCACGCTGCGCCACGGGTGCTCCGCGTTCGACATCTACAACCACACGTACCTTCCCGCGTACTACGACGACCCCGTCAAGGAGTACTGGCACCTGCTGGAGCACGTCACGCTGTGGGACGTGGGGGCCGAGCACATTGTGGAGATCGCCGGTCCCGATGCCCTGGCGCTCGCCAACCTGCTGACGTGCCGCGACCTGACCGGGTGCGCCGTGGGGCAGTGCAAGTACGCGCCGCTGATCGCTCCGGACGGAGGGATCGTCAACGACCCGGTCCTCCTGCGGATCGGCCAGGACCGGTTCTGGCTGGCCCTGGCCGACAGCGACGCCGGCCTGTGGGCCCGCGGGGTGGCGTGGCGGAGCGGGATGGACGTCCGGATCGACGACCCGGAGGTTTACCCGCTCCAGGTCCAGGGCCCCAGGGCCAGGGACGTGATGGCGGAGCTCTTCGGCCAGGAGGTCCTGGGCCTCCGGTACTACTGGTGCACGGAGGCGGACCTGGGTGGCATCCCCGTGGTGGTGGGGCGCACCGGCTGGACCGGGGAGATCGGCTACGAGGTGTATCTGCGCGACCCCGCCCGCGGGGACGAGCTGTGGGAGCGGATCATGGACGCCGGCCGCCCCCACGACATCCGCCCCATCGCCCCGTGCGAGCCGCGCCGCATCGAGGCCGGCATCTTCAACTACGGCTCGGACATGACCCTGGAGCACAACCCGTTCGAGGTCACGGGACTGGAACGCCTGGTGGAGGAGCAGGAGGCCGAGTACATCGGGAAGGACGCCCTGGAGCGGATCCGCTCGGACGGCCCTGCCCGCAAGCTGGTGGGCGTGGAGATGGGCGGGGAGCCGCTGGACTGGGAGCTCACCGAGGCCTGGCCCGCCGTCCACGACGGGAACCGGGTGGGCCGGGCCACCGCCATGGTGTGGTCGCCGCGCCTGGAGCGGAACATCGGGTACGTGTGGCTTCCGATCGAGCTGGCCGGCCCCGGCGTCGCCGTGGAGCTGGAGCCGGTGGACGGGACCCGCCGTCCGGCCGTGACCGCCGCCCTGCCGTTCATCGATCCCGTCAAGCGGATCCCGGCGGCGTAGTGCGGGCCCCGGTTCCCAGGAGCGAAGGAGTCTCCTACTGGCTCCGCGAGGCTCTGGAGGCCGACCCCGGCGACCCCCGTCCCCCCCTCCGGGGGGACGCCACCGCGGACGTGGTGGTCCTGGGCGGCGGGTACGCGGGGCTGTGGACCGCCTGGTTCCTGACCGAGCGGGCCCCCGGCATCCGGGTGGCCGTGCTGGAGCGGAACATCTGCGGGTGGGGAGCCAGCGGCCGCAACGGGGGGTTCGCCGGGGGCTGGTGGGACGATGCCGCCGACCTGGCCGCGCGGTACGGGGACCAGGCCGCACTGGAGGCCTGCCGGGCGGCCGAGGCCAGCGTCGAGGCCATCGGGGAGTGGTGCCGAGCCAACGGCGTGGACGCGTGGTACCGGCCGGTGGCCTACCTGGAGGTGGCCTCGTCCCCGGCCCAGGACGGGGCGTGGACCGCCTCGGTGGAGGCGTGCCGCCGCATGGGCGTCCCGGGGGGGTATCGGGAGATCTCGGCGGAGGAGGTCCGGTCGGTGTGCCGGTCCCCGGTGCTCCGGGCCGGCGCGGTCATGAGGGGGGCCACCGTCCAGCCCGCCCGGCTGGCCCGGGGTCTGCGCAGGGTCCTGCTGCAGCGCGGGGTCCGGATCTACGAGGGCACTCCGGCGATGCGCATGGAGGCTCGGGGAGGCGTCCGGGTGCAGACGCCCGCAGGGACCGTCCGGGCCGGCCGGGCGATCCTCTGCCTGAACGCCTGGTCCGCGGGCTGGCCGGGGCTCCGCAGGTCGCTGGTGGTGCGGGGGAGCTACATGCTGGTGACCGCCCCGGCCCCCCAGAAGCTGGAGGAGCTGGGGTGGACCGGCGGGGAGTGCATCTGCGACGCGCGCACCGCCCTTCACTACTTCCGCACCACACCCGACGGCAGGATCGCCATCGGGGGAGTGGGTCGGGCTCGAGGCCTCCGGGTGGGCCCGGACTACGACTACGACGAGCGCTCCCTCGGGTGGGTCCGGGATGGCTTCCACCGGATCTTCCCCTCGTTCCGCGACGTGCCCATCGAGGAAGGGTGGGGCGGCCCGGTGGACGTGTCGGGGACCCACCACCCGTGGTTCGGAACCGCGGGCCCCGGCACCGTCCACTACGCCGTGGGCTTCACCGGGAACGGGGTGGCCCCCGCCCATCTGGCCGGCCGGATCCTGGCGGCGCTGGCGACGGGTGCCGACGACCCGGTGACGGACCTACCGATGGTGAACCGGGAGCCCAAGCGGTTCCCGCCCCGCCCCCTCACCGCGGTGGGGACGTCCGTGGTGCAGGCGGCGATCCTGCGGAAGGACCGGCTGGAGGACGCCGGCAGGCGCCCCGGAGCGCTGACCCGCTTCCTGGCGGGGCTGCCCCGCCGGCTGGGTTACTCGCTGGGCTCCTGACCGAAGCGGGCATCGCGCCACTCGATGGCGGCCCTGAGGCCTCGCTCCGCGCGGATGCGGTTGAACTCCCTGCGCTCGGGCACCTCCGCGGCCTCGATCTCCGCGTCGAGCTCCACGTTCGCCAGCAGGGCCTGCCGGAAGCCCGCCGCCTCCCACGCCCGGTTGATGGCTCGCTTGGTGAGCGAGATGCCCACGGGATCCAGCACGGCGATCCTGCGCGCCAGGGCCAGGGTCTCCTCCTCCAGGCGTTCGGGAGCGACCACCCTGTTCACCAGGCCGATCCGGAGGGCCTCGGCGGCGGGGATGCGGTCCTCGCCGGTGAACAGCAGTTCCTTGGCCTTCCGCGCCCCGACCAGCCACGGCATGACCATCGTCACCACGCCCGAGCCGAACCGGATCTCCGGCTCGCCGAACACGGCGTCACCCGCGGCCACCGCCAGGTCGCACATCATCATCAGGTCGCACCCGCCCGCCAGGCAGTAGCCATGGACCTGGGCGATCACGGGCTTGGGGTGGTCGAAGAGCTCGAGCATGCGATCCACGTCGTGCCCGAGCTCCGACCGCCACCCGGCCAGGTCCAGGGGGCCCCGGCTGGCCTCCCGCTCGGCCTCCTCCTTCAGGTCGTAGCCGGCGCAGAACGCCCGGCCGGCGCCACGGATCACCAGCACCCTGGCCTCCCGGTCCCGGGCCCCGCGGCTCAGGGCCTCCGACAGCCGCTCCACCAGCTCGGAGGAGAGCGCGTTCAGCGCGTCGGGGCGATTGAGGGTCAGCCGGCGGACCGGACCGAGGTCCTCCTCGACGAGCACCGGGTCGCTCATCCCTCGCTCCCGCCACCGGCCAGGCCGGTCCCGCGCTTGAACAGCTGGTCGGCGATGATGGCTCGCTGGATCTCGCTGGTCCCCTCCCAGATCCGGTCCACCCGCAGCTCCCGGAAGAATCGCTCGGCCACGTTCTCCCGCATGTAGCCGCGCCCCCCGAACACCTGGACCGCGCGGTCGGCCACCCGGCCGGCCATCTCGGAGGCGTAGAGCTTGGCCATCGAGCAGTGGGCGTGCTGGACCTTGACGTCGGCGCCGTCGTCGATCTCCCGGGCCGTGCGACGGGTCATCAACCGGGCCGCCCACAGCTCGGTCAGGGAATCGGCCAGCATGAAGGCGATGGCCTGGTAGCCGGACAGCGGCCGGCCGAAAGCTTCCCGCCCCGCGGCGAAGGCCGAGGCCTCGTCGATCAGGCGCTCCGCGGCCCCGCAGCACCTCGCGGCGATCATCAGCCGCTCGTACCGGAACCAGGCGTAGGTGAACCGCATGCCGTCGCCTTCCTCCCCCACCAGGTTGGCGGCGGGGACCCGGACGTCCTCGAAGGCCACGATGGGGTGCTCGTCGGCGTAGGTGTGGCTGTACTCGGGGACCCGGTCCACCCGGACCCCGGGGCTGTCGGTGTCCACGATGAACAGGGCCGGGGAGCCGGCGTGGGGACCCTCGGTCAGCCTGGCCTGGAAGAACACGTGGTCGGCCTTGTTGAACGAGGTCACGTGCCACTTCACGCCGTTCAGCACGTACCCGTCGCCGTCCCGGCGAGCGGTGGCCTCGATGGCGCCGGTGTCCGACCCGGCATGCTCCTCGGTGATCGCGTAGCACTCGTGGCGTTCCCCGCGGACCGTCGGCCTCACCCAGGTGTCGAGCTGGTGGGGCGTGGCCACCTCCGGCAGCCACCCGGCCGGCGTGGTGGCCACCCAGCCCAGGCCGTTCGTCACCCGCCCGATCTGCTCCTGCACCAGCACCTGCTGGAGCGCGGTGAGGCCGCCGCCTCCGAGATCCCTGGGCATGTTCATGGCCCGGAGCCCCAGCTCGCGGGCCCTGTCGCGGTGCCGTTCCTCCACCTCCGGCGGCAGGCGGCCGCGGTTCATCTCGGCCTCGACCTCGTGGGGGATCATCTCGTCCGCCAGGGTCCGCGCGGCGGCCTGGACCTCGCGGTCCCGATCCGACAGGGGCGATCCCACGTCCCTAGCCCCGGCCCAGCCCCAGCCGCTCCCGCCGGGCGTCCCGGCGGACCACCCGCGCGCAGTTTCGGGCCGGCACGGCCATGACCCCCCCTCCGGGGTGGGTTCCCGACCCACACAGGTACAGCCCGTGCACGGGGGTGCGGTAGTCGGCGTAGCCGGGGATGGGGCGCAGGGAGAACATCTGGTCGGGGGTCATCTCGCCCTGGAAGATGTTGCCTCCCAGGAGCCCGAAGCGCTCCTCGATGTCCGGGGGGGCCAGCACCTCCATCTCCTCGACGGCGTCCTCGAACCCAGGGCAGTACCGGGCCATCTCCCCGATGACCTTGCGCCCGTAGGCCTCCCGCTCGGTGTCCCACGATCCCTCCGCCAGCTCGAACGGCCCGAACTGCGTGAAGCACGCCGCCACGTGTTTGCCGCCCGGGGCCAGCCCCGGCTCGAACACCGTGGGGAACACGGCCTCGATGTACGGGTGCTCGGAGGTCCTGCCGTACTTGGCGTCGTCCCAGGCCCGCTCCAGGTAGGCCACCGAGGGGGAGATGGCGAACAGCCCGGTGTGGGGGTCGCCGGGCGTGGGCCCCTCCCACGCCGCCGGGCGGGGGAGCGCCGACAGGCCCAGGTTCACCTTCACCGAGCCCGACCGGCTGCGGAATCGCCGGACGTCCCGCACCACCTGGGCGGGGAGGTGCTCGGCGCCCACCAGGTCCAGGTAGGTGGTCACCGGGTGGGCGTTCGAGATCACCCGGCGAGCGGGAAGGGCGGTGCCGTCCTCGAGCACCACCCCACGGGCCCGGCCCTCCCGGACGACCACGTGGCCGACCGGCGCCCCCGTGCGGACCTCGGCCCCGGCGGCCCGGGCCGCGTCGGCCAGGCACGCGCTCACCGCTCCCATGCCCCCGTGGACCCACCCCCACGCGCCGGGGTGGCCGTCCACTTCCCCGATCCAATGGTGCATCAGCACGTAGGCCGATCCCGGGCTCATCGGACCGCACCACGCCCCGATGATGGCCTGGGTGGCCAGGGCCCCCTTGACCCGCTCGTCCTCGAACCACTCGTCCAGGAAGTCGGCGCCGCTGAGCGTGAACAGGCGGACCACCTCGGCAACGTCCCGGCCGCTCCACCGGCGCAGCCGCCCCGCCACCGCCGCCCATCCGGGAAGGTCGCGGAGGGTCAGGTTCGGCGGGACGACGAACAGGAGGTCCCGGAGGAGGCCCCCCAGCCGCTGGAAGGAGCGGTCGAACTCCACGTAGGCATCGGCATCGGCCTTGGAGTACCTGGCGATCTCCTCCGCGGTGCGGCCCACGTCCCCCCACAGCGTCAGCGAGGAGCCGTCGGGGAACGGGCACCAGTAGTCGGGTTCGATGATCGAGACGCGGTAGCCGAAGCGACGGAGCCCCAGCTCGGCCACGATCCGCGGCGGCATCAGGCTGACCACGTAGGCGGCCGAGGACACCCGGTACCCGGGCCAGGGCGCCTCGGTGGCCGCGGCCCCGCCGAGGACGTCCCGTCGTTCGAGCACCAGGACGTCCATCCCCGCCCGGGCCAGGTAGGCCGCGCAGGCCAGGCCGTTGTGGCCGCCGCCGACCACGATGACGTCCCGGATCCCCATGGGCTGTGCGGACAGGGTACTGTTTCGCCGTTCAAACCAGCAAACGGGAAGGGAGCCCCGTGGACCTCGCGCTGTCCGACAGCGACCGGGACCTCAAGGAGCGGGCCCGCCGGTTCACCCTGCGCCACCTGCTCCCCTACGAGATCGAGTGCGAGGAGAACGACGGTCTGTCCCCCGAGAGCCTGGCGGAGATCCGGTCCGCCGTTGTCGAATGGCGGTTCAATGCCATGAACCACCGCCCCGAGGACGGGGGCCAGGGGCACGACCTGTTCGAGCAGTCGCTGATCGAGGAGGAGTGGGGCCGAGCCACGGGGGCGCTGTGGGATGTCCCCTGGCGGCCGTCGATCCCCATGCGCGAGGGGACCGATGAGCAGAAGGACGAGTACCTCCGCCCGGCCTGCCGGGGGGAGCGGCGGGACGCCTACGCGATCACCGAGGAGCACGCCGGGTCCGACCCCACCATGGTCCGGACCACGGCCACCCGGGACGGCGACGACTGGGTCCTGCGGGGGGAGAAGTGGCACGTCACCACGGGCGACGTGGCCGACTTCCTGCTCGTCCACGCGGTGGTCGACGGCGATCCCGCCAGGCCGGCAGTGTTCTTCGTGGACAGGGACCTCCCGGGGGTGCGGCTGGTGCGGACCCCCAAGTACATGCACCGATTCGTGTTCGAGCATCCCGTCTTCGCCCTGGAGGACGTCCGGGTGGGCCCGGGGAAGCTCCTGGGCGAGGTGGGCACCGGATACGACCTGACCAAGGAGTGGTTCGTTGAGGAGCGGCTGATGATCGCCGCCCGGACCGTGGGCGCCTCCGCCCGCGCGGTGGAGCTCTCCCTGGCCTTCGCTCGCGAGCGGGTCCAGTTCGGCCGGCCCATCGTGGAGTTCCAGGGCGTGGGGTTCGCCCTGGCGGACATGGCGGCGGAGGTTGCCGCGGCCAAGGCCCTCCTGTACCGGACCGCCTGGCAGGTTGGGCGCGGCTCGCCCTCGCCGGCGGAGAGCCACGCCCTGGCGGCCGTGGCCAAGCTGGTGTGCTCGGAGACGGCCGGCCGGGTGCTGGACCGGGCCGTGCAGATCCACGGGGGCAGGGGCTACATGCGCGAGACGCCCGTGGAGCGCCTGTGGCGGGAGGTCCGCGTGGACCGCATCTGGGAGGGGACCAGCGAGATCCAGCGGCTGATCCTCCTGGGCGAGCTGACGAAACGAGGGCCCGACGCCTTCACCGGCTGGCCGTCGCGACCCTAGGCGCGCTTGCGGGGCAGGTCGAGGAACGGCAGGGGGACCACCGTGGTCCACACCCGGTGGCGGTAGCCCTCCACCGTCCACTCCACCTGGAGCCGGGTGCCCTCCTCGGCGTGCTCCCCGGTCACCGAGGCCAGGGCGATCATCCGCTTGAGCATCGGCGACCACGTCCTGCTGGTCACCTTGCCGGCCCGTCGCCGCCCCGCGTACAGGGGCACGGGCTCGGATGACACCTCCGGCAGGAGGGTCGCCGGCAGCCCGTGGGAGGCGAAGGCCCGCTCGATGCCGTCCCAGTCGTAGACCACGCCCACCAGTCGCCGACGCGGTCCGCCGCCGGCGTCCTCGGCCTGGAGGGCGCGCTTGCCCACGTACTCGGCGGTCTCCCGCTTCAGGCCGACCAGCCGCCCCAGGCCGATCTCGAACGGCGAGTACTCCTGCTCGGCGTTCAGCGCCCTGCGGACGCCCACGAAGTCCGCGTCGATGAGGATCAGGCCCGCCTCCACCCGGGCCACGTCCATGGCTCGGTTCCCCACCGGCCGGATCCCGTAGGCGGCGCCGCCGTCGAACAGGACGTCCCACAGGTCCACGGCCCGGTCAACGTCCACCCACAGCTCGTAGCCCAGGTCGCCCGTGTACCCGGTGCGGGTCACGTCCACGTCGAACCCTCGGATCGTGGTGGGCCGGCGGCGGTAGTAGCGCACGTCCGCCCAGCCCTCCCCGGTCACGGCCTCCAGGACCTCGCGGGACCGGGGTCCCTGGAGCGCCAGCGCCGCCAGATCGTCGGTGACGTCCTCCACCCGGACCACGAGACCGTCCGCGTTCAGCTCGATCCATCGCAGGTTGGGCTCCGCGGCCGTCCACCGGTAGGTGGTCTCGTCCAGCCGGGTGATGGTTCCGTCGTCCACGACCTTTCCGCGCTCCTCGCACCACGGCGTGTAGTAGACCTGGCCGACCTGGAGCCGGGTGGCGTCCCGGGTGATGACCCGGTCGATGAGCTTCGTGGCGTCCGGCCCGGAGACCAGGTACTTGAACAGGGGGGAGACGTCGATGGCCGCCACCGCCTCCCGGATCGCGTTGTACTCGATGTCGTGGTGGTCGGCGTACACCGAGGCGGTGAGGTACCCCTGCCAGTCCTCCCAGGCCAGCTTGCTGTTGAGGGCCGAGCTTCGGGGGTGGAAGGCGGTGCCGGGGCTCACGCCGGCCTCCCCGCAACGCCGTCCACGTGTTTGAGCCTCCGCACAGGACCGACCGCCTCCGCGGCCCCCGGGCGGGCCGCTCGGAGCCCACCCTATCGCCTCTACCTGCGGCGTTCAATCGGAGCGGCGGCGGTACGCGCTTGACTCGCTGTTCAAACCTGCGGAAGATGGGGTTCCGGCGGCGAGCGGGTCCATATGGGGAACAGCTACGACGCGGTGGTGATCGGCGGGGGCCACAACGGCCTGGTGGCGGCCGCCTACCTGGCCCGCGCGGGCCAGCGGGTCCTGGTCCTCGAACGCCGGCACCTGGTGGGCGGGGCGGCCGTCACCGAGGAGGTGTTCCCCGGTTTCCGGTTCAGCGTGGCGTCCTACGTGGTGTCCCTCCTCCGCCCGGAGATCATCCGGGAGCTCGACCTGGCCAGGCATGGGCTGGAGATCCTGCCGATGGACGGCAGCTTCATCCCGGTCGACGACCGGTACCTGTGGATGACCGGTGACCACGGCCGAACCATGCGCAACCTCCGGTCGTGGTCGAAGCGGGACGCCGAGGCCTACGAGGAGTTCGGCCAGCTCATGGCCGACATCATCCGGTTCATCAAGCCGATCATGGGGGTGGTCCCGCCCGATCCCACCCGGCTGAGCCCGTGGAACTGGCTGCCGCTCCGCCCCCTGGTCCGGGCCTTCCGCGACCTGCCCGCCGATCAGCGGGCGGCCTTCGTGCAGCTCATGACCATGAGCGCGGTGGACTTCCTGGAGCAGTGGTTCGAGACCGACCCCCTGATCGGCACCATGGCCTCGTGGGGGATCATCGGGACGTTCCTGGGGATCCGCTCGCCGGGGACCGCGTACGTGATGCTCCACCACTACATGGGTGAGGTGGACGGCTCGTTCGGGGCGTGGGGGATCCCTCGCGGAGGCACCGGCTCGGTGTCCGAGGCCATCGCCTCCGCGGCCCGCTCGTACGGGGCGGAGATCCGGACCGAGGCGGAGGTGGCCCGGGTCCTCGTCGGGGGAGACCGGGCCACGGGGGTGGCGCTCACCTCGGGCGAGGAGATCCACGCCGGCCACGTCCTGTCGAACGCGGATGCCCGGCGGACCTTCCTCGGGCTCCTGGAGCCCGGGACGCTCCCGGAGGACTTCGAGGAGGACATCCGACGGTTCAAGTACCGGGGGTCCTCGGGGAAGGTCAACCTGGCCCTCGACGGGCTCCCGGAGTTCACCTCGCTGCCGAACGGCGAGACCACCGAGCACCTCCGAGGGGCTATCGGGATCGGGGCGGAGGTCGACTACCTGGAGCGGGCGTACGACGACGCGAAGTACGGACGGTTCTCCCGGGAACCGTTCATCGACATGGAGATCATGACGATGGTCGATCCGTCCATGGCCCCGCCGGGCAAGCATGTGGTCAGCTGCTTCGTGCAGTACGCCCCCTACCATCTGGCCGACGGGGGGGAGTGGGACGACGCGACCCGGGAGGCGTTCGGGGACGCGGTCGTGGCCGCCATCGCCCGGCACGCCCCGAACATCGGAGACCTCATCCTCCACCGGCAGGTCCTCAGCCCCCTGGACATCGAGGACACGCTCGGCCTCACCGAGGGCAACATCTTCCAGGGGGAGCTGACCCTGGAGCAGCTGTTCTGGAGCCGTCCGGCGCCGGGGTGGGCCCGGTTCCGCACCCCGGTCCGCAACCTGTGGCTGTGCGGCTCCTCGACGCATCCGGGGGGCGGGATCATGGGGGCGCCCGGGCGGCTGGCCGCGTTCGAGGTCCTGAAGGGGGCCCGCGGCGGAAGGAAGGCTGGGTGACGGCCTACGACGCCGTCGTCGTGGGGGCCGGGCACAACGGGCTGGTGTGCGCCGCTTCCCTGGCCCGGGCGGGGCGACGGGTCCTGGTGGTGGAGCGGGCCGACCGGGTCGGCGGCGTGGCGGCCACCGTCGAGCTGACCGCCGGCTACCGGGCTCCGGCCGTGCTGGCCGACGTGGGGAGGCTCCGCCGGTCCGTGGTCCGGGATCTTGGTCTGGAGCGCCACGGCCTGCGGCTCCTCACCCCGAAGGTCGCGGCCTTCGCCCCCGACCCGGACGGCGGGGGGGTCGCCCTCCACGCCGACCCCGAGCGCACCGCGGAGGAGCTGAAGGCTCGCTCACCCCAGGACGCCGAGGCCTACCCGGGCTTCGATCGGCGGGTCCGGTCGATCGCCAGCTTCCTGGCCCACGTGGCCGCGGCCACCCCGCCCGACCTCGATCGCCCGTCGATGGCCGACGCCCTGCTGGGCCTCCGTCTGGGCCGGGCCTTCCGCCGCCTGGGGGACCGGGCCGGCCGGGAGACCCTGCGGGTCCTTCCGATGCCGGTGGCCGACCTGGTGGGCGACGTGTTCGAAACCGACCCGCTCCGGGCCCTCCTATCGGCTCGTGGGGTGGCCCTGACCGCCATGGGGCCGTGGACCCCCGGGAGCGCTGGGGTGTTCATGACGGATGCGGTGGCCGGCGGGGGGGCCGCCGGGGCCCCGAGGTATGCGGAAGGCGGACCGGGGGCCGTGGCGGATGCGCTGGAGCGCGCGGCCCGGGCCGCCGGGGCCGAGGTCCGCTCCGGCGCGGAGGTGGTGGCGGTGACCTCCCGGGACGGCCGGGCCACGGGGGTGGCCCTGGCCTCCGGCGAGGAGATCGCCGGCCGGGCGGTGGTGTCCGCCGCCGACCCGAAGCGCACCCTGTCGTGGGTGGACCCGGTGGTGGCCGGCCCGACCCTGCTGTGGCGAGGCCGGCATATCCGTTCGCCCGGATCGGTGGGCAAGGTGAACCTGGCGCTGTCGGGGCTGCCGGCGTTCCGGGACGTGGCCGACCCGGCCGTGCTCACCGGCCGGATCGTCGTCGGTTCGAGCATCGACCACCTGGAGCGGGCCGCCGACGACCGCAAGTACGGCCGGGTCTCGGAGGCGCCGTGGCTGGAGATGGCCATCCCCTCCCTGACCGATCCGACCCTGGCGCCGGAGGGAGGGCATGTGGCCTCCATCCTGGTCCACCACGCCCCCTACCGGCTCCGGCGGGGCGGGTGGGATGGCCCGGCCCGAGACCGGCTCGGCGATGTGGCGCTGGAGACCCTGGAGGCCTACGCGCCCGGGGTATCGGGGCTGGTCGAGGCCCGGCAGGTGCTGGCTCCCCCGGACCTGGAGCACGAGTACGGCCTGACCGAGGGATGCATCCTCCACGCCGAGCCCGGCCTGGACCAGTTCTTCGCCTGGCGACCCCTGCTGGGCCACGCCCGGTACCGGTTCGGGATCCCCGGGCTCTACCTGGCCGGGTCGGGGGCCCACCCCGGGGGAGGCATCACCGGGGCGCCCGGGGCGAACGCCGCCCGCGAGATCCTGTTCGACCTCCGCCACTGACGGGCGGCCGGCTTTCACGGCCGCGGGGCCCTTGATCGTACCCACCGGGGCTCGCCGCGAGCCCGCTCCGCGGGGCGCTGCGCCTCGCCTGCTCGGTCGCTCTCTGCGGGCGAAACGCGCGTCCATCCGGGCCCTCGGGCCACGCGTTTCCCGCCGCGCTTCGAGCTCCCTGGCTCAGGCTCGGCTCCGCAAGAGGTGCACCGCTCCGGGGCTCGCCGCGGCCTCATCCGGTTGAGGGCATCGGCGAGATGTCGGCGCTAGCCGGCCGGTCGGACCGGGATGGCCAGGGCGTCCACGGCCACGCAGCCACGGGGACCGCAGATCAGCGGGTTCACGTCGACCGCTTCGAGGAGGTCGCCGAGGTCGACGGCCACCGCCGAGAGCCGGACGATGGCGCGGGCCACCGCGTCGACGTCCGCGGCGGGGCGCCCCCGGACCCCGTCGAGGAGAGGGCGGAGCGCAAGCCGGTCAAGGAGCCGCCGGGCCCGGAGGTCGTCCAGCGGGGGCAGGCCCATCCGCCGGTCCCGCAGCACTTCGATGAGCTCGCCGCCGGCCGCCACCATCACCAGCGGGCCGAACTGGATGTCCCGGACGATCCCCAGGCCCATCTCCACCCCGGGCGGGGCCATGGCCGCCACCGTCACCCGGGGGCCGAGCCGGCCGGCCAGGCCCCGGTACGCGTGATCGAGCTCCTGGGGGCCCTCGATCCCCAGGACCACCCCGCCGGCGTCGGTCTTGTGGCCGACGCCCGGCGCTGCCGTCTTCAACGCCACCGGCCACCCGATGCGGTGGCCGGCGGCGACCGCCTCCGCCGCGTCGGTAGCGGCCTCCGCGGCCACGGTCGGGATCCCGTAGTCGCTCAAGAGGGCCAGGGTGTCGAGCTCCCCCACCGGGTCCGGGCGGACCAGCCGGCGGCGCCACCGGTCCCGGACATCGGGCGGGGCAGGATCCGGAGGGCGAAGCGGGGGGAGGGCGCGGTGATCCCGATGGTCGAACAGCGCCCGGAAGGCGGCCAGCCCGGTGATGGTCCCCTCGAGCACGGGGATCCCGGCAGCGCGCAGCTCGGCGGCCCGGCCCTGGTCGATGGCGCTGCGGAGGTTCGCCAGCACGGCGAACGGCTTGTCCGTCTCCGGCAAGACCTCCAGGGCCACCCGCGTATAGCCCGGCTCGAGGTCCTCCCCGGAGAGGTCCACGGCGAAGGCCATGGCCGCGGTGTCGGGGTCACCGGCGAGGGCCCGGGTGCACTCCGCGAAGATCCGCTCGTAGTCGCGGCCGGTCCCCCAGGCGTCCAGGGGGTTGACCGGGGGCAGTCCCGGCTCCAGGAGCTCGGACAGCCGTCCGCGGGTGTCCTCCGAGATGTCCGCCAACGCCACGCCCTCCTCGGCGGCCGCGTCCACCAGGTGGGCCCGCTCGCCTCCGGAGTCGTGGATCGAGGCCAGCCCGCCGGGGCCGGCCCGCCGGCCGGCGGCCAGGAGCTCCAGGACGTCGGACATCTCGTCGAGGCTCCCGACCGGGATCACACCGTGCGACTCGAACAGGGCCTGGTAGGCTGCGTCCTCGCCGGCCAGGGCCCCGGAGTGGGCCTCGACGAGCGGCCTGGCCGCTTCCTCCCTTCCCGCCGTGAGGGCCACCACCGGCACGTCTCGCTCGCCGGCGCGGTCGAGCGCAGCGCGGAAGGCCTCGGGGTCCCGCACGGTCTCCAGGAACAGCGCCACCGCGCGCGTGGACGGTTGCTCCACCGCGTAGGCCAGGTAGTCGGCCATGGTGGTCGTGAGCTCCTGGCCCGCCGAAACGGCCAGGTTGAATCGCAGTCCCCGTTGGTTGTGCAGCAGCGCGCTGAACGCGGACCCGGAGTGGCTGACCATGGCCACCGGCCCGGGCTCGAGGTCCTCCCGCTCGTGGAAGGCCAGCGCCCGGAGCCGCCGCTCCAGGTTCACGAACCCCATGCAGTTCGCACCGCAGATGCGCATCCCGGCCCGTGCGGCGATCGCCGCCAGCCGGTCGGTCAGCGGCGCCACGCCGGGGCGGGGGTCCTCGTGGGCGCTGGCGAAGATGACCGCCGCGCCCGCGCCGATCCTCGCGGCGGCCCGAAGCTGCTCCTCCAGCGCGGCGTTGGGCACCCCCACGAGGACCAGGTCCACCGGGCCGGGGAGGTCGCCGAGGGATGGGAAGCACGGCACCCCCAGGACCTCCGGGTACCTGGGGTTCACGGGATACACGGGACCTTCGAACCCGCCCCGGAGGAGCTGGAGCACCATCTGCTCCCCGGGGGACCCGGGCCGGGCACTGGCCCCCACCACGGCCACCGAGCGTGCCTCGAGCATGCCCCGGAGGGCCGTGGTGGCGCTCGTCGCCCCGGTCCTGGCCCCGGCGGAATCTGAGTGGCCGTTCAACTCGAATGAGTGTACCCGGGCCTCGGGAGGCGGAACGGCCCGCCTTGCCTTGACATCCGGCGACCGACTTCATTGAATGGACGTACAAACACGGGAGGGCAATGGCCCCCAGGCTGACGCGCCAGCGCCGACAGCAGATCCTCGAGGCTGCCGCGCTCGTGATCGCGGACCGCGGGCTGAGCGACACTCGGGTAGCGGATATCGGCGCGCGGGCCGGAGTGAGCGCGGCCCTGGTCCTCTACTACTTCGGATCGAAGGACCACCTCCTGACCGAGGCCCTGACCTTCGCCGACGATCGGTTCTACCTGGAGACCTTCCACGAGCTCGCCAAGCTGGAGCGAGCCCGCGACCGTCTGGTCCGGCTCATCGACCTGGCGTTGCCGCGTCCCGATCGAGCCGGCGACACCCTCGGCGACTGGGTCCTGTGGCTGGAGTTGTGGTCTCGTGCCCTCCGCGACCCGGAGGTCGCCCGGAAGCGGGAGGCGCTGGACCGCCGGTGGCGAGACACCATCTCCGACGTGGTCCGGGACGGCCAGCGGGCGGGCGAGTTCGCCGACGTCGAAGCGGAAACGTTCGCCCTTCGGCTGGCCTCGCTGATCGACGGGCTGGCCATCCAGGTGGTCCTCCGCGACCCGGCCTGTACCACGGACCGGGCCCGGCGGATGGCCCTGGAGACGGCCGGTCGGGAATTGGGGTTCGAAACCGACGCCGCCCTCCGGAAGACGCCGGTCACCGCCGGCGGCAGGAGGGGCAGGAAGTAGCAGCGCGCCAGAGAGGAGGTCTCGATGGTCTTTCATCCCCGCCAGGGAGGGTCCAGGCGGCGGGGAGGGGGGTGGCCGTGGGGCCGGCCGGTCAGCCGGAGGGAGTTCCTGCGGATGACCGGGGGGTCGGCGCTGGCCGCGGCATGGCTGGCGGCCTGCGGCGGAGGGCAGGGCCCGTTCACCGGAGGCGGCGGGAATGGGGGCCTGCGGATCGGGACCCCCGAGAACCCGGTGACCCAACCGCTCTTCGACGACAACCCGGCGATCGACTCGGGCCTCGATCCCGAGCCAGGCCCGCTGCGCCTGTACAACTGGGCCGACTACATCTGGCCCCGGGTGTTGAAGGACTTCCAGGAGGAGTTCGGGGTCGAGTTCGAGCTCAGCACGTTCTTCAACCTGGAGGAGGGGATCCAGAAGCTCCAGTCGGGCGAGGTGGCCTTCGACATCTTCTTCCCGACGGCGGAGAACATCCCCAAGCTGATCGCGGGGAAGCTGCTCCAGCCGCTGAACCACGACTACCTCCCGAACCTCGAGCCGAACATCTGGCCGCGGCTGTCCAGCCCGTACTACGACCAAGAGTCCCGGTACACGGTGCCGTACACCGTCTACGAGACCGGGATCGGCTGGCGGGAGGACATGGCCAAGTCCACCCCGGAGGACTTCGACAACCCCTGGGACGTGTTCTGGGACCCGGCCAACGCCGACATCACCGGGCTGTACGACGACTACCGGGAGACGATCGGCGTGGGCATCTACCACCTGGGGGAGACCGACATCAACAGCGGCGACGCCGACCTGGTCACCCGGGCAAAGGACGGCCTGGTGGAGGCGGTGAACGCCCTGAACATGGCGTTCACCATCGACGGCGCGTACATCCAGCTCCCCGAGGCGAAGCTGGGGCTCCACCACGCCTGGTCGGGCGATGTGGCCGCGGCTCCCTACTACGCCCCCAAGGGGGTGGACCCCACGGTTCTTCGGTGGATGTGGCCGCCGAAGAACTCGTCGTTCAACGGAGGGTACGTGTCCAACGACGCCATGGGCATCCCCCGGAACGCCGAGCACCCGGTGCTGGCGCACATGTTCCTGAACTACATGCTCGACCGGGACGTGGCGTTGAAGAACTTCAGCTGGGTGCTCTACCAGCCGCCGCTCCAGGGGCTGGAGCCCGAGAGCCTGGTGAGCGACGGATACATCCCGGAGTACGTGAGCTCCACGGTGGTCCTGGAGGAGGACTTCCAGATGGGGCAGGCACCGGTGCAACTGACCCCCGAGGCCGAGGCGCTCTGGCTCCGGGCCTGGTCGGAGGTAAAGGCTGGCGGCTAGGAAGGCGGCACTGAAGGAGCGGGTCGTCGGGGAGCGGCGGGGGATCTGGCCGACCCTGGCCGCTCCCGGCGTCCTGTGGCTGGTCCTGCTGTTCCTGACGCCCTTCTACGCGATCTTCTCGGTGGCCATGGGAGGGCTGCATCCCATCCTCCTGGTCCCCGACCCCCAGTGGAACCCGATCCAGTGGAACCCCGACGTCTTCGGCGTCATCTTCGAGGACATCTTCGGGGGCCGGCTGGGCGAGCTCTTCCTGCGGACGATCCTCTTCGTGGCCGTCGCCGCGGGGCTGTGCCTCCTGGTGGGCTACCCGGTGGCGTACTACGTGGCCCGGCGGGCCGGTCGCTGGAAGATCCTCCTCCTCGTGCTGATCCTGGCTCCCTTCTGGATCAACTACATCATGCGGATGTTCGCCTGGCGGAGCCTCCTGGACACCGGCGGCTTCATCAACCAGATCCTCACCGGGGTGGGCATCCTGGGCGAGCCCCGGAACTGGCTGGCCGGCAACCCTGAGACGGTGATCCTGGGCCTCGTCTACGGGTACATCCCGTACTTCATCCTTCCCCTGTACGCGGCCCTCGACCGGATCGACAAGAGCGTGATCGAGGCCGCCCGGGACCTGGGCGCCAGCCCGTTCTGGGCGTTCGTCCGGGTGACCCTGCCCCTGTCCAAGTACGGCATCCTCGCGGGGCTGGTGATCATCACCCTGCCGATGTTCGGCGACTACTACACCCCCCAGCTCATGGGGGACGGGCGGCCGGCGGTACGGCTGATCGGGAGCGAGATCGCCGACAGCTTGGGGATCGGCGTCAGCCAGCCGGGGGCCGCCGCCCTGACCCTGATCCTGATGCTTTTCGTTGCCCTCCTGATGCTCTACTACCTGTTCAGCATCCTGCGGGCCCAGCGGGAGGCGGTCCGGTGAGCACCGAGACCGTCGTCCGGGCCCCCCTCCCCGTGGAGGTGGGCCGGCCGCGGACCGTGGCCGGGCGCCTGGGCGGCTGGATACGGAACCCCTGGGGGCAGCCCCGGTTCCTGAGCATCTGGACCTGGCTGTTCATCATCTGGTCGCTGGTGCCGGTGGTGATCGCCGTGGTGTTCTCCTTCAACGCCGGGCGGTCCCGCAGCGCTTGGCAGGGCTTCTCCCTCCGCTGGTGGTACAGCGACCCCGACCTGTCGATCTGGAACGACCCGTCGATGCGATCGGCCATGTTCCAGAGCCTCAAGCTGGCCGCGGCCAACATGCTGATCGCCACCCCGCTGGGCGTCACCCTGGCCATCGGGCTGGCCCGGTGGCGGGGACGGCTCTCCAGGCCGGCCAACTTCCTGATGCTGCTCCCGCTGGTGACGCCGGAGATCATCATGGGAGTCTCCCTGTTCCTGGTCTTCGTGTACATGATCCCCTTCATCGACCTGGGCACCGGCGCCCAGATCCTGGGCCACGTCACGTTCACCATCTCCTTCGTGGTCATCGTGGTCCGGGGACGGCTGTTCGCCATCGGCCGGGAGTACGAGGAGGCGGCCATGGACCTCGGCGCCTCGCGGGCCCAGGCCCTTCGCTACGTGCTCCTGCCGCTCCTCCGCCCGGCCATCTTCGTCAGCGCCATGGTGGCCCTGGCGCTGTCGCTGGACGACTTCGTGATCAGCCAGTTCCTCTTGAGCGACGCGGGCACGGTCACGATCCCCGTGCGCGTGTACTCGGCGGCCCGTCTGGGCCCCACCCCGGCCACCAACGCCCTGGCCAGCGCACTCCTGTTCAGCACGCTGATCATCATCACCATCGCCGGCCTGGTCCTTCGGCGGACCCGCCGACGCGAGCAGCGGGCCGGCTCGGCCGCGGAGGAGCTCGCCCGCCTGGAGGTCTAGCTCAGGAGGCGGCCGCGGCGGCCGCCTCGCCGCGCTCTGCGTCGGAGCGGTCGTCGGTGCCCAGCACCCTGAGGTCTTCCGGGGGGAGGTGCAGGGTCACCGGGGTGCCGCTGGCGTACCCGTGGGCTTCGCCGCGGTTGGGGATCATGGCCTGGACCGTCTGGCCCTCCGGCAGGCGGATGATGACCTGCATGATGGCCCCCACGTAGACGGTCCGGTCGACTATGCCCGGGATCCGGTTGGGGCCGGGCTCGCCCTGGTCGCCGACCTGGACCCGCTCGGGCCGGATGACCATCTTTACGTCTCCGCTGGCGTCCCGGTCGCCGGAGGCGGCCACCAGCTCGAACTGCCCCAGGGAGATCCGGGTCCCCCCCTCGGGGGCCGGGCCCTCGGCGTGGGCGTCCATCAGGTTGGAGACCCCCAGGAAGTCGGCCACGTAGGCGGTGGCCGGCTCCTCGTACACGTCCTTGGGGCCGCCCACCTGCACGATGCGGCCGTCGTGCATCACCGCGATGCGGTCCGACATCGTCAGGGCCTCCTCCTGATCGTGGGTCACGTAGACGAACGTGATACCCACCTGCTCCTGGATGGCCTTCAGCTCGATCTGGAGGGCCTTGCGGAGCTTGGCGTCCAGGGAGCCCAGGGGCTCGTCCAGCAGGAGGACCCGGGGGTTGAGGACCAGCGATCGGGCCAGGGCCACCCGCTGTTGCTGGCCGCCCGAGAGCTGGGTGGGCTTGCGCTGCTCGAACCCCGCCAGCCGGACCAGCCCGAGCGCCTCGGCCACCCGCCGGCGAGCCTCGTCCCGGGGGACCTCCTGGAAGCGGAGCCCGAAGGCCACGTTGTCCCGCACGTTGAGGTGGGGGAACAGGGCATAGTTCTGGAAGACCGTGTTGACCGGCCGCCGGTGCGGCGGGGTCTGGGCCATGTCCTCGCCGTCGAGGACGATCTTGCCCTCGTCGGGGCGCTCGAAGCCGGCGATCAGCCGGAGCGTGGTCGTCTTCCCGCACCCGGAGGGGCCCAGGAGTGAGAAGAACTGGCCCGCGGGGATGTCGACGCTGATGCCGTCCACCGCGGTGATGTCGTCGAACCGCTTGACCAGGCCGACGAGCTTGACGTGCCCTCCGCTCATCGCCGCAAGGCTCGCCCGAAGGCCTCGAAGTTGTCAAGGAAGCGGTCCGCGTCCTCCTCGGTGTGCTGGACCGACAGCATCCACTGCTCGGCCTTGCCCCACGGAGGCAGGAACACCCCGCCGTTGTGCTGGAAGAGCCAGTGGCAGTGGCTCCATCGGTCGTCGATCGCCAGGAAATCGCGGTAGTCGCGGACCGGGGTCGGGGAGAAGGTGACGCACCCCTTGGCTCCCACGGCGACCACGTGCCCGGGGAGCTCCCAGCCCTCGATGACCCGCTGGGCGCCGGCCACCATCCGCTGCCGGAGCCGGTCCAGGTGGGCGTACGCGGCGGGGTCGAGGACCTCGGTCAGCACCGCGCGGGACGCGGCCGCGGTCAACGGGTTGCCGTTGAAGGTTCCCACCTGCTCGTAGGTCCCCTCCACGATCAGACCCATGACCTGCTCCGTGCCGCCGATGGCCCCGCAGGGGAGCCCGCCACCCAGCGACTTCGCCAGGCAGACGAGATCGGGGGTCACCCCCATGAGGCCCGTGGCCCCGGCCGGCCCCACGGTGAGCCCGGTCTTCACCTCGTCGAAGGCCAGCAGCGCGCCGTGGTCGTGGAGGAGGTCCCGGATCCGCTGGAGGTATCCGCCGTCGGGAAGGATGATGCCGGCGTTCATCATGATGGGCTCCACGATCATCCCGGCGATCCGGCCCGGGCGCTCCTGCAGCACCTTCTCCAGCGTCCGGGCGTCGTTGAACGGTGTCGCCAGGGTGAGATCGACGATCGATGCGGGGATGCCGGCGCCGGAGACCGCGCTGGCCGGACGCCCCGGGGGGCCCAGCTCCTCCAACGGGTTGTACACGGAGACCATGGCCGAGTCGTGGTGCCCGTGGTAGCCGCCCTCGACCTTGACCACCAGGTCCCTCCCCGTGGCGGCCCGCATCAGGTGGAACGCGTCCATGGTTGCCTCGGTCCCGGAGTTGGTGAAGCGCCACAGGGGCAGTCCCCACCTCCGACGCAGCTCCTCCGCAACCAGCAGGGCGTCCTCGGTGGGCTGGGCGAAGTGGCTGCCTCCGGGGATCCGCGCCTGGACCGCCTCCACGATCTTGGGGTGGCCGTGGCCCACCAGGTTGACCCCGTAGCCGCCGTGCAGGTCGACGTACTCGGCGCCGTCCACGTCGAAGACCCGGGACCCCCGGCCGTGGCTGATCCACACCGGCTGAGGGCGGGCGATCTGCCACGACGAGGTGACCCCTCCGGCCAGGGACAGCCGGGCCCGGTCCCCCAGGGCGGCGGAGCCGGGCTGGCGCTCGACGAACAGCCGCTCCTGTTCCTCGATGAGGGCCTCCAGCCGGGCCACGTCCCTCGCCAGCGCGTCCGGAGCGACCTTTCTTTGAACCATCGTTCAATATCATAGGGCCCGTCCGGACGGCCGGCAAAGGGGACCCGGATGGCGGCGAGGTCGACGCGGGCGGGGACGGCCCCCCTGGTGGGTGCGTACCTGACCTACGGGGCCTTCTGGGGGGTGTGGGTGGTGGTTTTCGAGGCGTTCCTCGTGGATCACGGCCTGTCCCCCGGAGGTCTCAGCCTGCAGTTCGTGGCCCTGGCGGTCACCGCGGTGGCGGTCATGGCGTTCGTGGCCCCCCGGCTGGAGCCTCGCTCCCGGCGGGCCACCGTGACCGTGGCCTTCGATGCCGCGGGGGTGGCCATGGTGGCCCTGGCCCCCACGGCCTGGCTGTTCGCGGAACCCGGCTGGCCGGCCACCGTCCACCACCGCCGCCTCCCCGTTCACGGAGGAGGCCTCGTCCGAGGCCGGGAACGGCGGCCCCGGGTCAGGAAGAGACCGGCTGCCAGCGGGGGACCGGTCCCGTGAGCCGCCCGTGCAGGTAGCTCTGGGCCACCACGGAGACGAACTGCCACACGTTCCCCTCGGCCTCGGACAGCGGGCCCTGGCGGTAGCCCCGGCCCCGGACCCCGCGCTGCACGCCCTCGGAGGCGGCCCAGTCCTGGCGATTGGTGAGGTCCCAGAACTCCACGGCGTACGACGGGTCGAACCCATCGCCACCCGCGACCTCGGGAGGGAACAGCCACTGGCACTCGATCACCGTGCGCCCCGCCCCGACCGGCTCCAGCCGATGGGTCAGGACGTAGTCGGGGTGGGCGCTGACGAGCAGGTTGGGAAACACCTGGACGTACAGCACCTGGCGCAGCCGCGACGGGTCCAGCCCCCGCAGGGGCTGTCCGCCGCTCCGGCCCGTGAGCGACATCGTCTCGGCGTGATCCATGAGGTCCATGGTCCCCCCGATGACGAGCCCGGTGGGCGCGAAGGCCGTCCCGCTGTCGGGCGGGGTCACCCGGCACAGCTCGGGGTGGATCGTCGAGCAGTGGTAGCACTCGTGGTAGTTCTCGCTCACGAGCTTCCAGTTCGCCGCGACCGTGTACCGATCGGAGGCGGCCACGGCCAGGCGCGCCGTCTCGTAGGGGCGGAGCGCCTCGTCGAGGTTCCCCACGTGCTGGCGCAGGGGCGGAGCCTGCCCGGAGCAGTCGGCGAACACCCAGCCCGCCCACTCCCCGACCCGGGCGGGGACCAGGGCGTTGTCCGGGTCGTCCCTGCTCCATTCCCGGCGGTGGCGGAAGGCCGGCGCCCCCCGGAACGACCCATCGAGGTCGTAGGTCCACGAGTGGTACGGGCACCGGATGTACCTTCCGCCCTCCACGGAGCCGCCGCAGGACACGAGCTCGTGCCCGCGGTGGCGGCAGGTGTTGAAGAAGCCCCGGAGCTCTCGGTCGGCCCCGCGAACGAGCAGCACGGCATCCGTTCCCACCCGAACCGCCCGCCGGTCTCCCGGGCGGGGAAGGTCGGCCGACCGCCCCAGGCAGTACCACGATGCCTCGAACAGGTGCTCCCGCTCCCAGTCGAACACCTGCGGGGCGGCGTAGGCGAGAGCGGGCAGGGTGCGTCCGGGCGGCTCCATGCTGGCCGCCAGTGCGTTCCCGTCGATGGGAAGGGGTGCCCGGTCCCCACTCATGTCGCCCCTCCGTTCCTCGATCGCGCCTTGCGCCCAGGCCCCCGGTCACCTAATGTTTGAACGGGCATTCAGGATGCTACCAGAAGGCCTTCGGGCAACGCCACGGTCGCCGTCGCCCGGCGGGACGCCGATGTCCCGGAGCAACCCCCGGGACGGGGTCCTCCTGTGAGCCCATCGAGCCTGGAGATCTCCCAGGCCGCCTCCCTCCGCCCCATCGAGGAGGTGGCCCGCGACGCCGGGCTGCTCCCCCAGGAGGTCGACCCTCGCGGCCGGCACAAGGCCAAGATCGACCTGTCGGTGCTGGACCGGCTGGCCGACCGCCCCGACGGCCGGCTGGTCGTGGTCACCGGGATCACCCCGACGTCCGCCGGTGAGGGGAAGACCACCACCTCGATCGGACTGGTCCAGGGACTGGCCCGGGTGGGCACGCGGGCCATGCTCTGCCTCCGCGAGCCCTCCATGGGGCCGGTGTTCGGGGCGAAGGGAGGAGGAACGGGCGGGAGGCGGGCCCAGGTGGTGCCCATGGAGGACATCAACCTCCACTTCACCGGTGACTTCCATGCGATCGCCGCCGCCCACAACCTCCTGGCCGCGGCGGTGGACGCCTCGCTCCATCACGGCAACCCCTTGAGCATCGATCCGCGCCGGGTCACCTGGCCCCGGGCCCTCGACGTGGGCGACCGGGCCCTCCGGCCCCTGGTGGTCGGGGTGGGTGGACGGGCCCACGGCGTTCCTCGGGAGGCCGGGTTCGTGATCACCGCCGCCTCGGAGATCATGGCGATCCTGGCCCTGGCCACCGATCCGGCGGACCTCCGCAAGCGGTTGGGGGCCGTGGTGGTGGCCGAACGCACCGACGGCACGCCGGCCACGGCCGAGGACCTCCGGGCGGCGGGGGCGATGGCCGTGGTGCTCGGGGACGCCATCCGTCCCAACCTGGCCCAGACCCTGGAGGGACGGCCCGCCCTGATCCACACGGGCCCCTTCGGGAACGTCGCCTCCGGGAACAGCTCGATCATCGCCGATCGCGTGGGGCTCAAGCTGGCGGAGCTGGTGATCACCGAATCCGGCTTCGGCACGGACCTGGGACTGGAGAAGTTCTGCCACCTGGTGTGCGGGACCAGTGGCCTGCGCCCGTCGGCGGCCGTCATCGTGGCCACCGTCCGGGCGCTGAAGATGCACGGGGGACTCTCGGAGCACGACGCGTCCTCCGGCGAAGACCTGGCCGCGCTCGAACGGGGCGCGGAGAACCTGGAAGCCCACGTCGAGAACGTCCGGACGTTCGGGCTGCCGGCCGTGGTGGCGGTGAACCGGGTGGCCGGGGACACCGACCGGGAGGTCGGCCTCCTCGTGGACCTGGCCCGGGCCCGGGGGGCGGACGAGGCGGCCGTCTCGGACGCCTTCGAGCTGGGTGGGCAGGGCGCCGAGGATCTCGCCCGGGTCGTGGTGGCGGCGGTGGAGCGTCCGGCCCGGTTCCGGCCGCTCAACCCGCCGGGGACGCCCGTCCGGGAGCAGATCGAGCGGATCGCCCTGCGGCTCTACGGGGCGGACGCGGTGGAGCTCTCCCCGACCGCGGAGGCCGCCGTGCAGCGGTTGGAGGAGCGAGGCCTGGGCGACCTCCCGGTATGCATGGCCAAGTCGCACCTCTCCCTCTCCCACGACCCGGCCAGGAAGGGCCGGCCCCGGGGCTTCGTGCTGCCGGTCCGCGACGTGGTGCCGTCCGTGGGGGCAGGCTTCGTGGTGGTCCTGTGCGGCGACGTGCTCCTGATGCCGGGACTGGGGCCGGAAGCGGCCTTCACCCGGATGGACGTGGACGCCGACGGCCGGCCGATCGGGTTGTTCTGACGGCGCCGTCGGCCGTTCGTCGCCGGAGCGGGGGACCGCCCCGGCTCGAGGGTGCTCCGTTCGGTCAGGATCGGCGGTCCAGGACGCACAGGTCGGCGCGCCCTCCGGCCACGATCGTGTTGACCTCGCCGGTGGTGGTCACGCCGCCCCAGCACAGCGTGGCCACTCCCGCCTCGTTGCGGACCCGGTCGGTGTACGGCGCCATGAACGAGCGCCCGTACCTGGGGCGGTCGCCGGGGATCGTCTGCCCACCGAGCGGGACGACCAGGTCGCAGCCCCGTTCCTTCAGCGCGGCGGCGATGGCCACGGCGTCGCTGCCGTCGAGCCCCCCGCGGGCCCAGTCCGTGGCCGGGATGGCCGCGCCGAGCGGCCGGCCGGCGGGCCACTCGGCGCGAACGGCCTCGAAGACCCGGAGCGGGAAGCGGAGCCGCGACTCCAGGGCGCCCCCGTAGCCGTCGGCGCGCCGGTTCGACAGCGGAGAGAGGAACCCGCCCAGCAGGTACCCGTGGGCCATGTGGACGACGACCAGGTCCGCTCCCGCCGCCGCGGCCCGCTCCGCGGCCGCCGCGAACTCGGCCGTCACGCGGTCCATGTCGGCCCCGTCCATCTCGCGGGTCCGGGGGCTCCGGGTGCCGTAGGGGAGCGGCGAGGCGGCCACCAGAGGCCACCCCCCTTCCCGCAGGGGGCGGTCGAGGCCGCCGGTCCGGGGGCGGGTGGACCCCCGCCGCCCCGCGTGCCCGATCTGGATCGCCACGGGGACCCCCGCCGCGTGGGAGGCCTCCACGACCGGGGCCCAGGCGTCGACGTGCTCGTCACGGAACAGGCCGGGTGACCCCGGGGTGATGCGGCCTTCGGGAGACACGGCCGCCACGGGAGCGACCACCAGCCCGGCACCCCCCGCGGCGGCCCGAGCCGTCTCGGCGACCAGGTCGTCCCCGGGCGTGCCCTGGTCGGCCGAGTCCGTCGGCGGCATGGCCGCGGCCACCCGGTTGGAGACCGTCAGGCCTCGCAGCTCGAGCGGCGAGAACAGCGGCGGCGGGGCCACCACCGAGCGCCGGACGAACCACCGGTCCACCTCGTCCACGTAGTGGGGGTCGCGCCTCCGCAGGTCGTCGTAGTCGATGCGGCCGCTCCGGGTGAACAGGTGGAAGGCGAACTGCATCGGCTCCAGGTGCAGGTACCGGCGGGTGTTCTCGAAGTAGGTCCGGCTCTCGTCGGCGGCCTCCTGGAACCGCTCCACCACGGGCTTCCGCTCCAGCTCGTAGTCCGCCAGGGCCGCCCCGATGTCGCCGGGATGGCGCTCGAAGCCCCGGGCCAGGGAGATGGCGTCCTCCATGGCCAGCTTCGTGCCGGAGCCGATCGAGAAGTGTGCGGTGTGGGCGGCGTCGCCCAGAAGCACCACGTTCCCGTGGCGCCACGTGCGGTTGCGGATCGTGACGAAGCTGATCCATTGCGAACGGTTCGACATCAGGGGGTGCCCCCGGAGGTCCTCGGCGAACAGCTTCTCGCAGTACCGGATGCCCTCGGCCTCCCCCGCCTGGTCCAGCCCGGCCGCTCGCCACGTGGCCTCGTCGCACTCCACGATCCACGTGCTGGTGTGGCCGTCGAAGGGGTAGGCGTGCACCTGGAACAGCCCGTGGTCGTTCTCCCGGAAGATGAACGTGAACGAATCCAGCACGCGGTTCGTTCCGAACCAGATGTACCGGGAACGCCCCGACGAGAGCCGGGGACGGAAGACGTCGGCGTGGGCGGCGCGGACGGCGCTGTTCACCCCGTCGGCGGCGATCACCAGGTCGGCCTCCAGGGTCCCGGGGTCGGCGACGTCGGTGTCGAAGCGAACGTCGACGCCGAGCTCTTGGGCCCGGCCGGCCAGGATGCCCAGCAGGGCCGGGCGGGCGATCCCGGCGAACACGTGACCGCCCGAGCGGATCAGCTCGTCGCGGTACCTGACATCGATGGCGTCCCACAACACGAACCGGTCGGTGATGGCCTGGTAGGTGGGGACGTCGGCCTCGCGGAACTCGGCCAGGGTGCGATCGGAGAACACCACACCCCAGCCGTACGTGGCGCCGGAGGGGTTCCGCTCCAGCACCGTGATCCGGTGCCGCCGGTCGAGCTTCTTGAGCAGGGTGGAGGCGTACAGCCCGGCCGGGCCGCCCCCCAGGACCACCACGTCCATGGCGCCACCTCGACGCATGCTTCCCTCAGGGCCTCATCGGATCGAGCGCCCTGTCCCTCACAGCCCGGCCACGACGTCGGCCAGCAGGTCGGCCTGGCCGGGGTCGGCCACGGCCGAGAGCAGGACGAGCTCGTCGCATCCCGCTTCCGCGTAGCCGCGGACCTGCCCGGCGATCTCCTGCGGAGTGGTCAGCAGCCCCTCCGCGATCTTCTCGGCGAACGGCCCGGCGAACGCGTAGTAGTCGCGCATGTAGGCCCTGCCGGCCCCGAGGGCGTCGTCTCCCAGGGCGAAGTAGCTCTGCCCCCACATCGGGGGGGTGCCCGGCCTTCCGGCGTCGGCCCACGCCACCCGGGCCCGCTCGGCGGCCCGGGCGAAGGCCCTGGGCGGCCCGCCTCCGTGGACGTAGCCGTCGGCGAAGCGGGCCATCCGGGCGAACGCCCGGTCGCTGCCGCCCCCCACGAGCAGCACGGGCCCTCCGGGCCGTGACGGCTTGGGCCCGGGGCCCTCCTCCCAGTAGGCCCGCAGCTCCTCGAGCTGGCGGTCCAGGTGGCGGCCGCGGTTCCGGGGGTCGATGCCGGCGGCCTCGTAGTCCTCGGTCCGCGCCCCCACCGACAGGCCCAGGACCAGTCGGCCCTCGGAGATCGCGTCGATGAACGCGGCCTCCTTGGCCAGCAGCGCGGTGGCTCGGAGCGGCCCGATCACGACCATCGTCACCAGCGACACCCGCGTGGTCACCGTGGCGGCCGCGGCGAGGGCGGCCATCGGCTCGTAGCAGTCGTAGGCGACCCGGTCGATCACCCCGACGCTGGTGAACGGCCCGTCCTCGGCCCGGCGGGCCCACTCCAGGAGGAGCGGGGCCTCCGTCCCGGGGATGCCGTTGGGCAAGCCCACCCCGACCCGCATCGCCGGCTACGTTACACCAGGGGCTCGCGGGTACGATTCAGCCGTGGCCGAACCCGCATCCGTGGTGATCCACCGGCGCGTCCAGTGGTTCGACACGGACTCATCGACGAAGTACCACAACACCGCGCCGCTGCGGTTCATGGAGGAAGCCGAGGCGGTGCTCCTCGACCGGCTGGGGATCGTCAAGGCCGTGTACGGCCGGCTTCCCCGCAGGAAGGTCACGGTGGACTACCTGAGACCGCTGCGGTTCTGGGATCCGGTGGAGGTGTCCCTGGCGGTCGAAGCGGTGGGGGGGTCGTCCGTCACCTACGGCTTCAAGATCGCCGCCGGGGGAGAGGTGTGCGCGGAGGGCCGGGTGGTGGCGGTCCTCATCTCCGATGCGGGCCGGCCTCGCCGGTGGCCCGACGAGTACCGTCGCCTGCTGGAGCGGTCGGGTCGCCTCGCCGGCGACGGAGGGCCCACCGGCTAGCGGACGCACGGGGCAGCTCGCCCCAGCGGCGGAAGCCGAGGCCCGGACGGCGAGCGAACCTCCCGTGACGACGGCGACCGGGTCGCCGTGGGGGTACGATCGGACCGTGGATCAACGGGATCGCCCCCGCTCGACGAGGCGCATGGGGCGGATCTCCGAGGAGGAGGGGCAGCGTTCCTACGGCAGCTACCTCAGGCTCCCGGAGCTCCTCTCGCTCCAGACCCCGGTCGCCGAACCTCCCGGCCACGACGAGTTGCTGTTCATCACCGTGCACCAGGCCTTCGAGCTGTGGTTCAAGGAGGTCGTGTTCGAGCTGGTCTCGGCCAGGGACTGGATGATGGCCGGGGAGGCCTACCCGCCCCGACGGGCCCTGGAGCGGGTCCACGCGATCGAACGCATCCTCCTGGAGCAGATCGCGGTGCTGGAGACGATGACGCCGCAGGACTTCCTGGAGTTCCGCTCGAACCTCGACCCGGCCAGTGGGTTCCAGTCGGTGCAGTTCCGGGAGATCGAGTTCGTGTCGGGCGCCAAGAATCCCAGCTTCCTCAACCTGGCCGAGTCGGATGGGGATCGGGCCAGGCTGTCGCAGCGGCTCGAGGAGCCCACGCTGTGGGACGGGTTCTGCGCGCTGCTCGAACGGGAGAAGCTGCCCATGCCGCACGACGATGAGGACGCTCGCCGGGCCAGCCTGCTGAAGATGGTCCGGGACCGGGAGGCGTTCTCGGAGCTGTTCGCGCTGTCGGAGGCGCTGCTGACCTACGACGAGCTGTTCTCGCAGTGGCGGTACCACCACATCCTGATGGTCGAGCGGGAGATCGGGAGCAAGACGGGGACGGGCGGCTCCAGCGGAGCCTCGTACCTGCGGACCACGCTCGACAAGCGCTTCTTCCCCGAGCTGTGGGACCTGCGGAGCTACCTGTGACGCGGTCGCTCGATTCGTACCGCGACGAGTTCCCGGTGACTACCCGCAAGGCATACCTGATCAGTGCCTCCCTGGGCCCGGTCTCGAGCCGAGCCAAGGACCACCTGGGCCGCTACGTGGAGGCGTGGGAGGACATGGGGGCGCCGGAGCCCGTGTGGTTCGAGCGGATCTTCCCGGAGATGCGTGAGGTGAAGCGACTGTTCGCCGACCTGGTCGGAGCCGATCCCGCGGAGCTGGCCATCACCACGAACGTGTCCATGGCCCTGTCACAGGTCCTGTCCTGCCTCGACGTGTCGGGAGAGCGGAACCGGATCGTGCTCACGGAGCTCGATTTCCCGACCGACGGCCACGTGGCCCTGGCCCAGCGCCGCCGGGGAGCCGAGGTGGTGTTCCTCCCCAGCCCCGATGGCCTGACCGTCCCCGTCGAGGCCTTCGCCGAGGCCATCGACGAGCGCACCGCCCTGGTGATCCTGAACCGGGTCCTGTACCGGACCAGCGCGCTGCTCGATGTGGCCGAGGTGTGCCGCCTGGCGGCGGAGGCGGGGGCCCGAACCGTGGTGGACGACTTCCACGGGGCAGGCATCGTCCCCATCGACGTCCACGAGGTCGGGTGCGACTTCTACACGACCGGGGTCCTGAAGTGGCTGTGCGGCGGACCGGGCCTCACGTTCCTGTATGCCCGGCGGGACCTGCTCCCGGAGCTGGAGCCGACGATGACCGGCTGGTGGGGCCAGCGCGACCCGTTCGGGTTCCACCTTCAGGAGCTGGACTGGCACCCCACCGCCCGGCGCTTCGAGACGGGGACGCACCCGGCGCCGATCGCCTTCATCGCCCGCGGCGGGCTGGAGATCATCTCCGAGGTCACCCCCGAGCGGATCCGGGAGCGGCAGGGCGAGCTCACCGACCACGTCATGGACCGGGCCGACCGCGCCGGCCTCCCGGTGCGGACCCCACGCGACCGCAAGGGACGGGGAGGCGTGGTCAACGTCGCCGTCGGCGAGCGCGCGGGCGAGATCACCGAGGCCCTGTACGAGCGGGACGTGTGCGTGGACTTCCGGGCCGACGGCATCCGGGTCTCCCCGCATTTCTTCAACACCGAGGCCGACGTGGACCGGCTCTTCGACGAGCTGGCCGGCCTGCTGTAGGTCCCGCGGCCCGCCACCCGGTTCACCTGCTCGGTCGGCCGAGCATCCGGTGAGTTTGCCGCGGTCCGTGCTTGGCAAACCAAGCGCTGTGGTATCCTCGAGGCGTGGCCGAGCCCAAGAACATCGTCGGCGAGTTCATCCGCACCCAGCGGCGGCTGGCTCGTCTGTCGCTTCGGCAGCTCGGCGATCTGGCCAAGGTGTCGAACGCGTACCTCAGCCAGATCGAGCGCGGGCTGTACAAGCCGTCGGCCAAGGTCCTGAAGCACCTGGCGGACGCCCTCGACGTCTCCGCGGAGACGCTGTACGCCAAGGCCGGGCTGCTGGAGGAGCATCCGGACGCGGACGTGGCCCGCGACGTGGAGGAGGCCATCAGGCTCGACCCGACCCTCTCGGACGAGCAGAAGGAGGCCCTGATGCGCGTCTACCGTGGGTTCGTGGATCGGGACTGAGCCGGCCTCACCACCATCCGTGCCGCCGCGCCCAGCGCAGCATCAGCGTCATCACCGCCCCCATGACCACCAGCACGCCCCCGACGTGCAGGGGGCTGGTCTGACGGGGGACGATGATGTTCATCCCGTAGATGGCGGCCACGGCGGTGATCGGCATCATCAGGGCGGCGATCAGGGCCAGTCGCTCGATGGCGATGTTCATCTTGGTGGCCGTCCTCGACTGGTAGAAGTCGACGACGCCCTGGAGGAACTCCTTCTCCCCGTCGCACATGTTGCGGATCCGGTCGAACCGATCCACCACGTCCTCCACGAACGGCCGGGTCCCCTCCGGCAGGAAGCTGACCAGCGAGGACATCCGGGCGTAGACCTCCGTGCTCTGCGCCGCCATCGTCCGGACCGTGAGGAGCTCGTGCCGGACCCGGAACAGCTCCTCCAGCGCCTGCTCCGGGTCGCGGACGTGCCCCTCCATCACCCGGCGCTCCATGGCCGCCACCCTGGTGGCGAGCTCCGCCACGAAGCTCTCCATCCGGCCCGCCAGGGCCGACGCGATGGCGTGGGACAGCTCGGCGGGGGACGAGGGGCGAACCCGCCCTTCCTCCATCCGGCGGAGGACCGCCCCGGTGTCCTGGAGGGCGACCTCCGGGGTGACCCCCTCGCCGAGGGGCCCGTGAACGGTCACCAGGTAGCGGAGGCCGACGAACAGGTCCAGCTCGACCAGGTGCACGTGCCCGGCGTCTCCGGCCTCGGGGGCGTGGAGGACGATGAACAGGTGGTCGGGATAGGTGCGCAGCCTGGGCACGTGGCTCCGGTCCCGACACGCCCGGACCGCCAGGGGATGGAACCCGAAGGTGTCCGAGAGCGTGCGGCTGGCCTCCTCGTGGCAGGTCGGGATGTCCACCCACAGGAAGCCGTCGTCGCGCCCGAGCAGGGCGGCGATGTCCTCGGCGCTGCGTCGCTCCACGCCGCCGGCGGAGATCCAGCGAACGTCCACGGGCGCCTCCCTCTCGAGCCGTGAGCCGGCTGCCACTCTAGGCGCTCGCCGGGCCTGGGCGGAAGGACTCTGCTCGAGAAATCAAACGATTCTCTTGACATCCCGAGCGCATGCTTGGTAAACTACGCGCGACCGCACGACGGAGGAGGTAGGGAATGGCAACGTACGAGAGCACCGTCAGCAAGTTCGGCGACCGGATCATCGACATGATCGGGCAGGCCGACGACCTGGCCGTCAAGGCCGCGTCCGCGGTGACCGAGCGGCTCGACGGGATGCTCCCGGAGAAGCTTCCGGGCGCCGAGGTCCTGTCGAACCTTCCCAAGCCGGAGGAGTACGTTCGGCTGTACTGGAGCTTCGTGGAGCGGCTCGTCAAGACCCAGCGGGCCTACACCATGAACCTGGTGAAGGCCTTCGAGCCGATCAACCGCCGCATCTGGGCGGAGCCGAAGGTCCGCAAGGCCGCGGCGTAACCCGAGCGCCATCCGACCGAGCCCCCGGCACCCGCCGGGGGCTGTCGGTTTCCCGGGCCCGGCCCGCCCCCGCCCGATGAGCCGTGCCGGAGGGCCGGAGGGCCCGTGATACGCTGGCCGGGATCCCAAGGGGGAAGCAGGATGGAACGACCCGAGATCCTCATGTCGCCCGGACCCACGCCGATCCCACACCAGGTGCTCCAGGCTCAGGCCGGCCCGCTCGTCTACCATCGCGGTCCCGGATACAGCCACCTCCTGCGCGAGGTGACCGCGGGCCTCAAGTCCCTGCTGAAGACGGACAGCGACGTGTTCCTCTTCACCGCCTCGGGCACGGGCGGGCTGGAGTCCGCGGTGGCCAACCTGTTCTCGCCGGGAGACCGCGTGGTCGTCCCCGTGGCCGGCTACTTCGGCGACCGCTTCGCCCGGATCGCCGAGGCCTTCCACCTCGACGTCCGGCGCATCGACTACGAGTGGGGCCGGGCCGTCCGGGCGGAGGACGTGTCCGCGGCCATCGCCGAGGCGCCCACCAAGGGCGTCCTGGCCCAGCACAGCGAGACCTCCACGGGCGTGATCCACGACATCGAGGCGCTGGGCCGGATCACTCGCGAGGCCGGGACGCTCCTGGTGGTCGACGTGATCTCCAGCGCCGGTGCGGTGCCGTACGAGGGCGACGCGTGGGGGGTGGACGTCGCCGTGGGCGGCTCGCAGAAGGCGCTGTCCGCTTCTCCGGGCCTGGCCTTCGTCTCGGTGTCCGAGGCCGCCTGGGCCGCCTCGAGGGAGGCGACGAACCCGCGCTTCTACTTCGACTGGGCCGCGTACAAGGACTCCTACGACCTGCCCGATCCCGAGAGCCCCTGGACGCCGGCGATCCACCTGATGCTGGGGCTTCGGGAGGCCCTCCGGCTGTACCTGGAGGAGGGTCCCGAGGCCGTGCTCGAGCGGCACCGGCTCCTCTCCCGTGCCGTCAAGGACGGCGTGCAGGCGCTCGGGCTGGACCTCGACGGCGAGCATCCCGAGCGAGGGTGGGCCGTCACGGCCATCCGGGCCCCGGAGGGGATCGATGGGAACGAGCTGGTGGCCCGGGTCCGCGCCGACCACGGGATCGTTCTGGCTCCCGGCCAGGGCCCGCTGAAGGGGAAGGTGTTCCGCATCGGGCACCTCGGCCACTACGACCGCTTCGACATCGTGCGCTGCCTGGCCGCCCTGGAGCTGACCCTGGAGTCCATGGGATACCCCGTCAAGCGCGGGGCGGCCGTGGCCGCGGCAGAAGGGGTCTTCGCCGGAGCCTAGCCCTTCCCGGCGATCTCCCCGGCGGTCTGCAGGAGCCCCCGGACCTCGTCCATCGTGAAGGCTCGCAGCGTCTCGGTGATGGCGTTGCCCCGCTCGGCGATGATCATCAGGAGCGCTGCGGCGGTCTCGTCGTCGGGAGCTTCGACGATCCCCACCTGGTCGTATCGCCCCATCGTGAGCCAGTTCCCGACGACCTTGCCTCCCGCCGCCTGGATCCGCTTCTCCACCTCGCCCGTCCGGTCGGGGAGGCTTCCCGCCTTGGCCCGTCCCTGGTCGGTCCAGTTGATCAGGGTGATGTAGATGGGCATCGGCCCCTCCTCTCGGGATCGCTTCCACCGCCATCCGACCGCATCGGGGCCCCGGGGGCAAGCTCCTATACTCGCCGTGATGAAGGTCCTGGTCACGGAGAAGCTCGCCGAGGGAGGCCTGGCCGTGCTGCGGCAGGACTTCGACGTGGACGTGCGCCTCGACCTGGCCGCCGGCGGGCTGGCGGACCAGATCGGTCCCTACGAGGCCATCGTGGTCCGGTCCCAGACGAAGATCGATGCGGCGGTGATCGAGGCCGGAACGAACCTGAAGGTGATCGGCCGTGCCGGCATCGGGGTCGACAACGTGGACGTGGAGGCCGCCACCCGCCGGGGCGTGCTCGTGGTGAACGCCCCCCAGTCGAACATCCTGTCGGCGGCCGAGCACACCATGGCCCTGCTCCTGGCGCTCGCCCGGAACATCCCCCGGGCCGACGGTGCCCTCCGCTCGGGGACCTGGGACCGGGAGCGGTTCCAGGGCGTCGAGCTCCACGGCAAGACCCTGGGGGTCGTCGGCCTCGGCCGGGTGGGCACGATGGTGGCCCAGCGTGCCCTGTCGTTCGGGATGCGCCTGCTCGCCTACGACCCGTACGTGTCCAGGGAGCGCGCCCGCCAGCTGGGGATCGAGCTCATGCCCGACCTGGGGGCCCTGCTGGTCCAGGCGGACTTCGTCACGGTCCACCTCCCCCGAACCTCGGAGACCGAGGCCCTGATCGGGGAGCGCGAGCTGTCGCTGATGAAGGAAGGCGCGCGGCTGGTGAACACGGCTCGGGGGGGCATCGTGGACGAGGCGGCCCTGGTCGAGGCCCTCCGTTCCGGGAGGCTGGCGGGAGCGGCCGTGGACGTGTTCTCGGAGGAGCCGCTCACCCAGCACCCGCTGTTCGGGATGGAGAACGTGGTGGTCACGCCCCACCTGGGGGCCTCCACCCGAGAGGCCCAGGACAAGGCGGGGGCGGCCATCGCCGAGATGGTCCGCCTGGCGTTGCGGGGGGAGTTCGTGCCCTTCGCCGTGAACGTGGCCGCCACGGAGGTCGACGAGCACGTCCGCCCGTTCCTGCCGCTGGCCGAGCGCCTGGGCCGCATCCTGACGGGGCTGGCCGAGCGTCCCGTCCGCGGTGTGCAGGTCGAGTACCGGGGGAAGGTGGCCGAGCACGACACCAAGGTCCTCACCCTGGCGGCGCTGAAGGGCCTGCTGGCCGGCGTGGTGGACGAGCCGGTGTCGTACGTGAACGCCCCGGTCATCGCCCGTGATCGCGGCGTCGAGGTGGCCGAGCGCCGGACCATGGAGTCGCAGGACTACGTGAACCTGGTCACGCTGCGGGCGGACACCGAGGAGGGTGAGGCCGTGGTGGCCGGGACCCTCGTGGGGGTCCACGATAGCGAGCGGCTGGTCCGCGTGTACGACTTCGACGTCGACATGAGCCCGGCCGAGCACATGGCCTTCTTCCTCTACGAGGATCGCCCGGGCGTGATCGGCAAGGTGGGGACGATCCTCGGAGAGGCCGGCATCAACATCGCCGGGATGGAGGTTGGCCGGAAGGAAGCCGGGGGCCTGGCGCTCATGGGCCTCACCGTGGACAGCCCCATCCCCGCCGCCGCGCTCGAGGAGATCGTCCGCTCCGTGGGCATGAAGCGGGCCCGGTCGATCACCCTGTCCGAATAGACCGGCCCTTGGTCGGCCGCCCAAGCCAGGGTGTACGCTTTCCGCGGGCCAGCGAAGGAGGGACTCGGGATGCCGATTCAGCCTGTGGACAAGGTCTGGATGGACGGGAAGCTCGTCGACTGGGAGGACGCGAAGGTCCACGTCCTCACCCACGCCCTCCACTACGGAAGCGGCGTCTTCGAAGGGATCCGCGCGTACGACACCAGGAAGGGCCCCGGGGTCTTCAGGCTGACCGACCACATCCGGCGGCTGTTCCGCTCCGCTGCGGTGTACATGATGGAGATCCCCTTCACCATCGACGAGCTGGTCGAGGGGGCCAAGGAGACCGTCCGCGCCAGCGGCCTCACCTCGTGCTACGTGCGCCCGCTCGTCTATCACGGCTACGGGGAGATGGGGCTGAACCCCTTGAACGCCCCGGTGAACGTGGCCATCGCGGTATGGCGGTGGGGAACCTACCTCGGGGACGACTGCCTGGAGAACGGGGCCCGGGTGATGATCTCGTCCTGGCGCCGGCCCGACTCGAACGTCCTCCCCGCGCAGGCCAAGGCCACCGGGCAGTACATCAACTCGGGGCTGGCCAAGGTCGAGGCCATCAAGGCGGGCTACGACGACGGCCTCATGCTCGGCCCGGACGGCCACCTGGCCGAGGGAACCGGAGAGAACGTGTTCATGGTCCGAGATGGCGTGCTCATCACGCCGCCGGAGTCGGCGGGGATCCTGCTGGGGGTCACCCGCGACTCGGTCATGGAGATCGCCCGGGACCTCGGGTACGAGGTGGTCGAGCGAAAGCTCCACCGGGCCGACATCTACACCTCCGACGAGGCCTTCCTGACGGGCACCGCCGCCGAGGTCACGCCCATCAAGGAGGTGGACGGGCGCATCCTCGCCTCGCAGGGGCGCGGCCCCATCACTAAGGAGATCCAGCAGACCTTCTTCGGGGCCGTCAAGGGCGAGATCGAGCGATACGAGCCCTGGGTCGAGTACGTCTCGGCGTGAGGCTGGTCCGCTTCCGGCACGGGGACCGCATCGCCACCGGCGTCCTCGACGGTCCCGTGATCCGAGCCCTCCGGGGAACGTTCTTCGAGGAACCCGTCCCCACCGGTGAGGAGATCCCCCTGGACGACGTGCGCCTCCTGGCCCCGGTGATCCCGTCCAAGATCGTGGCCGTAGCCCGCAACAACCCCGGCCACGCCGCGGAGCTCGGAAACGCGGTGCCGGACCACCCGATGCTGTTCTTCAAGCCGGCCACGTCGGTGATCGGGCCACGGGATCCCATCCCGATCCCGGCGGGGGCGGAGCGGGTGGACCACGAGGCCGAGCTGGCCGCCGTGATCGGCCGGCTGTGCCGGCGGGTGGACGAGACCGAGGCCCCGAAGTACGTGCTGGGCTACACGTGCGCGAACGACGTCACCGCCCGCGACTGGCAGCAGGCGGATGGCCAGTGGGCCCGGGCCAAGGGGTCGGATGGGTTCTGCCCCCTGGGGCCGTGGATCGAGAGCGAGGTCGATCCCTCGGACCTCGGCGTGATGGCCAGGGTCAACGGCGAGCTCCGCCAGTCGGGAAGGACGTCCGAGTTCGTGTTCTCGCCCGCCCGGCTGGTGGCGTTCATCTCCCGGACGATCACCCTGCTCCCGGGGGACGTGGTCCTGACCGGCACCCCGGCGGGCGTGGGCCCCATGCAGCCGGGAGACCGGGTGGAGGTCGAGGTGGAGGGCATCGGGGTCCTGGAGAACGGCGTGGTGGAGGCCGAGAGTGGTTGAGGGGGGTCCGGACGGGGGGGAGGAGATCCGGGTGCGCTTCGCCCCGGCGCCCAGCGGCTATCTCCACGTGGGCGGGGCCCGCACCGCGCTGTACGACTGGCTGTTCGCCCGTCACCACGGCGGCACGTTCGTGCTCCGGATCGAGGACACGAACCAGGAGCGCTCCACCGAGGAATCGATCCAGGGGATCCAGGACGTGCTGCGGTGGCTGGGCCTGGACTGGGACGAGGGTCCGGGGGTGGAGGGTCCCTACGGGCCCTACCGGCAGACCGAGCGGCTCGCCGTCTATCACCAGGCCGTGGACCAGCTCTTCTCCGAGGGGCTGGCCTACCGGTGCTACTGCACCCCCGAGGAGCTCGACGAGCGCCGGCGAGCCGTGCTGGCGCGGGGGAAGCCGTGGCGGTACGACCGCCTGTGCCTGACCCGCTCGAGCGAGGAGGTCGCCGCGTTCGAGGCCGAGAACCGGCCGGCCGCTGTGCGCTTCCGCCATCCCGACCGCGACGTGGTCGTCCACGACCTGATCCGGGGCGAGGTCACGTTCCCCGCCTCGGACCTCGACGACTTCATCGTGATGCGGAGCAACGGATCCCCCACGTACCTGCTGGCCGCCGCGGTGGACGACTGGAAGATGCGCATGACCCACGTGATCCGGGGCGAGGACCTGTTCTCCTCCACCCCCCGGCAGCTGCTGCTGCTGGAGGCCCTCGGGGTGGAGGACCCTCCCGCCTACGCCCACCTCCCCTTGATCGTGGGACCGGATCGCCAGCCCCTGTCGAAGCGGCACGGCTCGGTGGCCGTGGAGACCTTCCGCGAAGAGGGCTACCTCCCCGAGGCCCTCGTCAACTACCTGGCGCTGCTGGGGTGGTCGCTCGACGACCACACCACGTTCCTCTCCCGCGCCGATCTCGTGAAGCACTTCGACCTGTCGCGGGTGTCGAGGAATTCCGCAGCGTTCGACATGGAGAAGCTCGAGTGGATGAACGGCCACTACATCAGGGAGGCCCCGCCGGAGCGGTTCGCCGAGCTGCTGGCGGAGGCCCTGGAGCGGGTGGGTACAGCGGCCGACCCGGGCGTGGTGGCCCGGGCCGCGCCGCTGGTCCAGGAGCGGAGCCGGACCATGGTTGAGGCCGCGTCGCTGCTGCGGTTCCTGTTCGACGGCGCTGAGCCCGACGACAAGGCCGCCAAGGCGCTGGCGGGACAGGAAGCCTACCTGGCCGAGGTGCTGGAGCGACTCGAGGCCCTCGACCAGTGGACCACCGAGGCCATCGAGGGCGCCCTTCGCCGCCTCCAGGAAGAGAAGGAGCTGTCCGCGCGGAAGGCCTTCCAGCCGGTGCGGGCCGCCGTGACCGGCACCACGGTCACGCCCCCGCTGTTCGAATCGATGGAGCTGCTGGGCCGGGAGCGAACCGCGGACCGGCTGCGAGCCGCCGCATCCCGCTGAGACCGTGGCCCACTACGCGGTGACCGCGATCGGTGCCGACCGGCCGGGCATCGTGGCCGCGGTCACCGGCGCCCTCCACGACCTGGGCGGGAACCTGGAGGACGTGTCCTCCACGATCCTGCGAGGCCATTTCGCCATGATGCTGGTGGTCGACGCCCCTGGGGATGCGGCCGAGGTGCGGGCGGCGCTCGAGGCTGCCGCGGGCCCGCTGGGGGTCCAGGTGCACGTGGCGGACGTGGAGGCCGGCGCGCCGGAGCGGCCCCGGCCCACTCACACGCTGACGGCGTACGGGTCGGACCGTCCCGGGATCGTGGCGGGGGTGACCGCGGTGCTGGCCGAGCGAGGCGTGAACATCACCGACCTGTCGTGCCGGCGGACGGGGGGCCGGGAGCCCCTGTACGCCATGGTGGCAGAGCTCGCCCTTCCCGAGGGGCTCGACGCCCCGGCCCTGGAGGCGGCCATCGGCGACACGGCTCGGGACCTTGGGGTGGACGTGACCTTCGGGCCCGTCGAGGTCGAGACGCTCTGAGGGTGGCCGTCCGGCCCGTCCTCCGCTACCCGGACGCCGTGCTGAAGCGGGCCGCCGAGCCCGTGGGCGAGGTCACGGACGCCCTCCGGGCGCTGGCCGAGGACCTGGTGGAAACGATGCGAGCGTCACCGGCCACGGTGGGCCTGGCCGCGCCACAGGTGGGAGAGCCGGTCCGGGTGTTCGTCCTCGACGTCACGGGACACCGCCGCGCAGACACCGCCCATGGACTGGTGGCCCTGTTCGATCCAGAGGTGCTGGAGGCTGATGATGCCGACGTGGTCCGAGAGGGGTGCCTGTCGGTGCCGGACCTGACGGCGAACGTCCGCCGGGCTCGCCGGGCGGTGGTCCGGGGGCTGGCCCCGGACGGGTCTCCGCGCCGGTACGAGATGCGGGGGTTCGAGGCCCGGGCCCTGCTCCACGAGGTCGACCACCTCGACGGCCTGCTGATCCTGGACCGGGTGGCGGCCGCCTCCGACCTTTTCCCCCGCAAGGTGTACGGGTAGGGCGCTACCCGGTCACGGGGGGCACCTGGGTCTCCTGCTCGCCCTCGGGCACGCCGGCAGGGATGGGCGTTCCGAACTCCGGAGTGGCGTCGCCAGTGCCGACACCGGTCCCGGTCGGTCCGGGGACCGGCTGCTGCCCGGTCCGTCCCAGCTGGGCGCACGAAGCCAGGAGCAGGACCACGACCAGCACGACGATGCGGACCAGCGTCACGGCCTCACTTCCGGGCAACGCTAGCAGTCGCCTGCCACCGCGGCCACCGTCCCTGAGGCTTGGAGCGCCCGGGTAGGGTTCACCTCGTGGCCATTGACTCCGATGCCGTGGTGGTGGGGGCCGGGCCCAACGGCCTTTCGGCGGGCATCACTCTGGCCGAGGCGGGCCGCTCGGTGCTGGTTGTGGAGGCTCGGGACACCGTGGGCGGGGGATGCCGGTCGGCCGAGCTGACGCTCCCGGGCTTCGTCCATGACGTGTGCTCGGCGGTCCACCCGCTGGCGGCATCGTCGCCCCTGTTCCGCCGTCTTCCCCTGGCCGGCCACGGGCTGGAGCTGCTCCAGCCGGAGATCCCCGTGGCCCACCCCCTCGACGACGGAACCGCCGTGGCGCTGCTGCGGTCGGTCGAGGACACCGCAGCAGATCTGGGGACTGACGCGGGATCGTACCGGCGACTGCTCGATCCCCTGGTCGGCGGCTGGGAGGACGTGGCCGCTCAGATCCTCGATCCGGTGCGGCTCCCTCGTAGGCCGGTCCTGTTGGGCCGGTTCGCCACCCGGGCCGTCCGCTCGGCGAGGTGGCTGGCCGAGGGGACCTTCGAGGGTGAGCGTACCCGGGCCCTGGTGGCCGGGCTGGCCGGGCACGCCATCCTTCCCCTGGACCGCCCGGTGACCGCGGGGTTCGCCCTGGTCATGGGGGCCTCGGCCCACGCCGTGGGGTGGCCCGTGGCCCGGGGCGGCTCGCAGGCGGTCGCCGACGCCCTGGCCTCGCACCTGCGGTCGCTGGGCGGAGGGATCGAGACCGGCTGGCCCGTGGCCTCCCTCGAGGACCTCCCGCGGTCGCGGGTGGTGCTGCTCGACGTGGCCCCTCGGCACCTGGCCGACATCGCGGGCGACCGCCTGCCGGAGGGGGACCGCCGGAAGCTCCGAGCGTTCTGGCACGGGCCCGGCGCGTTCAAGGTGGACCTGGCGCTGGACGGGCCGGTGCCGTGGGCCGCCGAGGGGTGCCGGGAGGCGGGGACGGTGCACCTGGGAGGGACCTTCGAGGAGATCGCCGAGGCCGAGGAGCAGGTGGCCCGGGGCGAGCACCCGGACCGGCCGTTCGTCCTGCTGGCCCAGCCGGGGGTGGTGGACGTGACCAGGGCTCCGGAGGGACGTCACACGGTGTGGGCGTACTGCCACGTGCCCCCGGGCTCCACGGTGGACATGTCCGAGCGCATCGAGGCACAGATCGAGCGGTTCGCCCCGGGGTTCCGCGACCGGATCCTGGCCCGGTCGAAGCTCTCGCCGGCGGACCTGGCGCGGTACAACGCGAACTACGTCGGTGGCGACATCGCGGGCGGCGCGCAGGGCGGCCTCCATACCGTCGCCCGCCCGTTCCTGCGGACGAACCCGTACGCCACCGCCGACCCGGGGATCTTCCTGTGCTCGGCCTCCACGCCTCCGGGGCCCGGGGTCCACGGGATGTGCGGCCACCTGGCCGCCCGCGCCGCCCTCCGCCACCGGCGCTGACCCCCTCAGGACACCGGGGCCTGACGCGGGTAGCGGATCCCCCGCGCTGTCACCGCTCGCTCCCTCCCCGAGGCGCGCGAAGGGTGGCCTCCAAGATCCCCATAGCGGTGCAGGATTCTGTACAATAGCTGCATGGCGAAGACCGTCCCCTTCACCGAGGCCCGGGCGAAGCTCAGCGAGCTGCTCGACGAGCTGGAACGACAGCATGAGCACGTCGTCATCACCCGGAACGGGCGACCGGCGGGCGTCCTCGTGCCAGTGGAGGAGCAGGAGGCTCTCGAAGAGACGCTGGAGATCCTCCAGGACGAGGAGCTCCTCGACGCGTTGCGGGAGAGCGAGGAGGACGTCAAGGCCGGCCGGCTGAACACCCTGGACGAGGTGAGACGCGAGCTCGGCCTTGCCTGAGCTCCTCCTCACGGCACGAGCGAATCAGGACCTCACCGCCCTCCCTCGGCCGATCCAGGAGGCCGTTGTCGAGACGCTCACCCTCCTCGAAGCCGACCCCGAAAAGATGGGAAAGCGACTTCGCGGGCGACTCCGAGGCCTCTGGTCTTGCCGGGTGGGCAACTACCGCATCCTGTTCACGATCGAAGGGAAGCGACGGAGGGTCGTCGTTCGAGCGATCCGTCACCGGGGCGTCGCCTACCGGACCATTGGCCGCCGATACTGACCCGTTCGGATCGCAGCCTCGCGCACCTGCTGCTCGGAGCACACCGGCGGGTCAAAGCCTCTTGAAGGATCGGTACGCGAAAACGCCCGGATGTTCGGAGTCCTGGGGAACGCCGTTCGGGGTGTGATCGCCGGGCCGCGAAGGCTCCCAGAGGGCGCGGTACGCTCTTCCGCATGGGTCTCCCCCCCGGATACGAGCTCCGAGTGCCCAGCCCGGCCGACCTCGATGCCGTGGCCGATGTGCTCATCGCCGATGACCTCGACCATGCCGAGCAGACCGTCCTGGGCGCGGGCTTCCTGCGAGAGGAGTGGAGCCGGGTCGGCTTCGATCTCGCCACCGACGCGTGGGTCGTGGTCAACGGTGCGGGGGCGGTGGTGGGATACGGGCAGGCCATGCGCGAGGAGCCGACCATCGTCGACTCCTGGGGGGTCGTCCACCCCGAGCACCGGGGGGAGGGCATCGGCTCCTCGCTGTTGGATCGGATCGAGCAGCGGGCGTCCAACCTGTTGGCGGGGCTTCCGTCCCCCCGGTTCCGGCATGCGATCAACGCGGGCGACCATAACGCGGCGGCGATGCTCCAGGCCCGAGGGTTGCGCCCGGTCCGTCACTTCTGGCACATGCAGATCGACCTCGCTGGACCGTTCGAGCCGGGCCCGGCGCCGGAGGGGATCGAGATAACCGGGATCGAGCCTCACGACGATCTCGGGCCAGTCCATGCCGTCCTCAACGAGGCGTTCGCCGACCACTGGGGCCACCATCAGGAGCCGTTCGATCGGTGGGTCGAAGAGCAGACGAGGAGTCCGAGCTACGACCCGACGCTCTGGCTGCTGGCGTCGGAGGGGGGGAAGCCGGTCGGCACCCTCACCGCGGCCGTCCTGGGAGACCGCGGCTGGGTGGACCACCTCGGGGTCCTGACGCCCTACCGGGGGCGCGGGACCGGGGCGGCCCTCCTCCATCGCTCGTTCGCCATGTTCGCGGATCGTGGGCTCCAGCGCGTGCTGCTGAACGTCGATGCGGAGAACCCGACGGGGGCGACGGCGCTCTACGAGCGCGTCGGGATGCGGGTCGTCAAGAGGTGGGACCTATGGCAACGATCACTCCCGCCGGGGACGTCGAGTGGTCCTGACTGATCGGTGCGCGAACACGCCTGTCGGCGCCTCTCTCAGCAGAAATCACCCTGAGTGCTGGCATCCACGAGGTGTGCAGCTTGGGCGCTTCATGGTCGGGATTCGAGTTTCGGCTCAAAGGCAGAGCCGCACGAGAGTTACACATTGCCCACTCCGACCGGAGCGTCACATGGCGCACGCCATCAGGTGGCCGAATCCGCTCGTTACCCTGCTCGTAGCGCTCGCTCTGGCTGCGACAGCCTGTGGCGGCGGAGCGCCGGACGAAGATTCCATGAACGGGTCCGCCGGTACCCCGGTCAGCCAGCAAAGCCCCGGGCCCACCTTCGCTCCGGACTCGTTTCCGGAGGGGACCGGACGCCCTCGCCACGGACGGCCGGTTCACCGTCGTGCTGCTGTTGTTCTCCGAGCAGATGCCGCAGTTCCTGGAGTTCATGAGCGGCCCGGCGTTCCACCACACCCTCTTCCTGCCGATCGATGAGGCCTTCGGAGAGCTCCCGCCCGGCACTGTCGAGGCGCTGCGGAGGGAGGAGAACCTGAGCTCCCTCTTCAACGCCTTCCCCACGCACCTCGTGGACTACCGGCTTGAGCGGAAGGACTTCAAGACGGGTCCGCTGACCATGGCGCATGAGCGCCACACCTTGCGGATGGTCGTCGACAGCGACACGGTTACGCTCGATGGTGCCGCTGTCGTCGATACGCTCGAGGCGGAGAATGGCATCACTCACGCGGTGGACGCCGTGCTCGGCCTGGATCTGGACGCGCTTGAGTAGGCGCTGGCCTCAGGTCTCCGGGCAGGCCGGCGGCAGGCAACGCGCGTTCACCCGCTCGATCTTCCGTCGCCGAAGGTTCAGGCCCTCCAGCAAGGTGGTCCCTACGGGATTCGAACCCGTGTCTCCACCTTGAGAGGGTGGTGTCCTGGGCCACTAGACGAAGGGACCGGCCCGCTCAGTGTACGACGTTCGACCCACCGCCCCGACGGGGGGACCGCCTCGGTTACTATCGATGCCGATCGGGGGATAGGGGATGAAGCGGTTCCTGGTGAAGCTCACCGCGCCGGTGGCCACGCTCGCCGTCGGCGCCCTGCTGCTCGTCGGTGGGACACCGTCCTCGCCCGAGCTGCGTGCGGCGCCCCAGCCCTCGCCCGCCGCGCCCGTGGACTACGGCGGCAAGGTCCTGCCCATCGTCCGGTCTCCGTTCCTCCGCCCGTTCTTCGAGTTCAGTCCCGAGGTGTCGGCCGCCGACCGTGCGTTCGTGCGACGGGCGGTCCGCCAGGTGAACCGCCTCTTCACCCTTGCCGCACGAGAAGGACCCGCCGGACTCCGTGGACGTCTACGTGTTCTCGGACCGGGGGGCCCTGCTGGATCACTACGCGAAGCGGACGGGGATCCGTCTTCGGGCGGCGGAGCGGGAATGGCAGGACATCTCCGGCGTGGCCCAGCTCGGCTGGACGACCATCGACCTCTCGAACTTCGCGAACGATGACGAGAAGCGTGAGCTCATCTACCACGAGTGGTTCCACCTGGTGGACCATCACCTCCAGGGGCGGGAAGGGGCTGCCACCTGGCTCGTCGAGGGGATGGCGGACTGGGCGGGGTGGAAGGGGGTGGCCCGCTTCGGCGACCACACCTCGTTCGACCAGGTGAAGTCCCAGATGCGCGTGCTGGCCGGCGGCACGGGGGCGTCGCTCCGCTCGATGGAATCCCCGAAGGACTTCTACGGGACGGACCCACTGGGAAGCGCCTACGCCACGGCCTTCCTGGCGATCGAGTACCTGGACACCACCGTCCCCAAGCTCCTGCGGTTCTCGGAGAGGCTGGGAGAGACGGGCTCCTGGGAGTCCGCGTTCCGCGGTGTCTTCGGCGTCCGCGTCGAGAGGTTCTACCGGGACTTCGCACGTTTCCGCGCCGGCGGGTTCACCGCCTGAGCGTCCTGGATCGCCCGGGTCCCGTGAGCCGGAGGCGGATCCGAGGACTGAGAAGCGATCAGAGTGGGTAGGCCCGGCAGCTCGTGGACCTCCTTCAGATCGTGCCGGGCGCTTCGGGGACGACCGTCCGGATGCAGATAGCGAGCTGATATCCAGAGGGGATCGACGTTCGCACGCGTTTCCCGCCGACGCCGGCCGATGTGGAAGGACCTGATCGCTGGCTGGGTCGCCTGGATTCGAACCAGGACTAGCTGATCCAGAGTCAGCCGGGCTACCGTTACCCCACGACCCACCGGGACGAACCCATTGTACCGGCTCCTTTCCGGGGCGACGGTCGGCATCCTCGACACCGTGGCTGCCCCGTTTGACCCTCGCCTGCCCGGCTCGTATGGTCCCCGGAGCGGGGAGGTCGCTTCGGTGAACAAGAGGGCGCTGGTTTCGGAGGTGGCCAAGCGGACCGACCTGCCCCGGGCCCAGGCCGCGCTGGCCGTGGAGGCCCTGCTCGAAACGATCCGGGAGCGCGTGGTCAAGGGACAGCGCGTCTCCCTGGCGGGGTTCGGGACGTTCGAGCGTCGTCGCCGCAATCCCCGGGTGGGCCGCAACCCCCACACCCGCGAGGCCGTGAAGATCCCCGCCCGCAACGTCCCGTCGTTCAAGCCCGGCACGAAGTTCCGCGAGGCCGTGGCCGCTCCCCGCCGCCGGGACAGGAAGACCTCCACCCGCAAGCCCGCCGGGAAGCGGTAGCTACAGGCCGAAGACCTCCGCCGCCGTTCCCCCCAGGATGGCGTCCACCTCCTCCTCGGAGAATGTCCCTTGGGGAGCATCGGTGAACGCCCGGACCCACTCGGGGTCGGTGACCAGGGCCCGGTAGTGGGGCGCGTCGGTGCCCCACATCACCCGTCGGTGGCCGACGGCCTCCAGGACCTCCCGGACGTCGTCGTAGAAGCGCGCGGGGTTGACCTGGAAGCGCCGTTGCCACCCGGAGAGCTCGCACCACACGTTCGGCTTCACGGAGGCCACGGCCAGGGCCTCCCGCCAGGCCAGGTTCCCGGTGTGGGCGGCCACGAACCGCACCTCGGGGAAGTCGGCGGCGACCGTGTCCAGGAGCATCGGCTGGGACCACCTGGAGTACAGGGGTGCGATCTGGGGCCCCACGTGCACGATCACCGGCACCTCCAGCTCCCCGGCCTTCTCCGCGAACGGGTAGACGGCCGGGTCGTCGACCGGGAACCCGGCGGATGGATGCAGCTTCAGCCCCACCGCGCCTCGGGCCCGGACCGCCTCCTCGAACGCCGGCAGCGCGCCTCGCTGCCGGGGGTCCACCCCGAAGGCCCATCGCACCCGCCCCTCGCTGCGGGCGGCAACCTCCGCGTACCAGTCGTTCTGCTCCCGCCAGCCCACCGCCGCCGGGCCGAGGCGCTCCTCCAGGGTCCAGTCGAACGGGAACATCACCGCCACGTCCACTCCCGCCTCTTCCATGGCGCCGAGCTGGGAGGAGCCGTCGTGGTCGAAGTAGGCGGGGACGACGCCGTCCCGGATCACCTCCGCGGGGACGCCGAGCAACGCCTCCCCGATCCGGGCCAGGCCCTGCCAGTACCCCTGGCCGACCCAGGACTCCTGGAGGGCGTGGGCATGGGCGTCGATCCGCACGCCGCAGAGTGTGGCCGCCGGGGGCCGCGGCGGGCAACCTCGCCGCCGGGCAGCCTCCGGGCGGATCCTCGGGTACCCTCCGATCATGGCCGACGCGCGCATCGACCGGTTGTTCGATCTTCCTCCCGAGGGGTTCACGGCCGCCCGGGACGAGCTGGCTGGCGAGCTGCGCGAGGCGGGCGAGCGGGGAGCGGCCGGCGAGATCAAGGGCCTGCGGCGGCCCACGGTCCCCGCCTGGGCGGTGAACCAGCTGGCCCGCCGGCACCGGGCCGAGGTGCAGGAGCTGCTGGCCGTGGCCCAGGAGCTGCGAGACGCCCAGCGCTCGGCCCTCTCCGGCCGGGGAGCCGAGCGGCTGGCCGAGGTCGGAGCGCGGCGGCGGCACGTGGTGGACGGCCTCGTCGGCCGGGCCGGATCGCTCCTGGAGGAGGCGGGACGGGCCACCAGCCGACCGACCCTCGACCGGGTGGCCGACACGCTGCGGGCCGCTTCCATGGACCAGGAGGCCGCTGAGGCGGTCGGCCGGGGGCGGCTGGAGCGAGAGCTGGCGCCGCCGTCGGGGTTCGAGGCCGCCCTCGTCGCCGGACCGGTGACCCGGAAGCCGAAGGGCGACGGCAAGGCCCGCCAGCGCGCCGAGCGGGCCGAGCG
>JBOGVZ010000048.1:0-4096 GCA_050692985.1 Actinomycetota bacterium | reverse complement strand
GGGATGCCGGCGTGGGTCAAGCTCGAGGTCACCCCGGAGCCGAGGTACCTGTTGCCCGACGCTGTGGAGACGCTCCGGGCCGCCGGGCGCCTGGTGGCCGACGGCTTCACCGTCCTGCCGTACATCGGGGCCGACCCGGTGCTGGCGAAGCGCCTAGAGGAGGCCGGGTGCGCCACCGTGATGCCGTTGGGGTCGTGGATCGGCTCGAACCGAGGGATCCGAACGAGGGACGCTGTGCGGATCATCGTGGAGCAGGCCACCGTGCCGGTGGTGGTCGACGCGGGGCTGGGCGCGCCGTCGCACGCCGCGGAGGCCATGGAGATGGGCTGCGACGCCGTGCTGGTGAACACGGCCATCGCCGTGGCGTCCGATCCGGTGGAGATGGCCCGGGCCTTCCGGCTCGGCGTGGAGGCCGGTCGGAAGGCGTTCCTGGCCGGCCGGGCGCCGGAGCGGAGCGACGCGGAGGCCTCCAGCCCACTGACGGGGTTCCTGGAGAAGCTGGCCACCTCGCAGACCGACCCGGGGTTCACGGAGCCATGAGGATCGAGCGACTGACCGACCTGGCCGCGCCGTTGACCGAGCGCGACGGCTTCGAGGATCCGTGGCCGACCGACACGTTCGCCGGGGCACTGGCCCGGCTCCCGGTCGACGACCTTCTGGCCGTGGCCCACGGCGCCTCGGCGGGCCGGGTGGACCGAGCCCTGGGCACCGAGCCGCTGGACCGGACCCTCGAGGATCACGCCGCGCTCCTGTCGCCGGCGGCGGGGGAGCGGCTGGAGGACCTGGCCCGGGCGTCGCGGGGGCTGACCCTGGCCCGGTTCGGCAGGACCATGCACCTGTACGCGCCGGTGTACCTGTCGAACGAGTGCCTGACCACGTGCGGCTACTGCGGCTTCGCCAAGAACCTGCCCGTGGCCCGGAAGACGCTCGGCGAAGCGGAGGCGCTTCGGGAGGCCCGCCACCTCCTCGACCAGGGGTTCCGGTCGCTCTTGCTGCTGACCGGGGAGCACCAGCGGCTGACCGGGGTGGAGTTCCTGGAGCGGCACATTCGGGTGCTGTCGGCGGTGGTGCCATCGATCTCCATCGAGGTTCAGGTGTGGGGCCAGGCCGAGTACCGGCGGCTCCGCGACGCCGGGTGCGAGGGCGTGGTGATCTATCAGGAGACCTACGATCCCGCCCGGTATGCCGAGGTCCACCTGGCCGGGCGGAAGCGCGATTACCGGTGGCGGCTCCTGGGGCCGGAGCGGGCGGCCCGGGCCGGGATGCGCCGGGTCGGCGTCGGCGCGCTCCTGGGGCTCCACGACGACTGGCGGTTCGAGGCCATCGCGCTGGCCGCCCACGCCCGGTTCCTGATGCGCCGGCACTGGCGGTCGCAGGTCACCGTGTCGGTGCCCCGGATCCGCCCCTCGGCCAGCGGGTTCCAGCCCCGGGTCGAGGTGAGCGACCGTGACCTCACCCAGCTGGTGGCGGCCCTCCGGCTGTCCCTGCCGGACGCGGGCCTGGTCCTGTCGACCAGGGAGGCCCCGGCGCTCCGGGACGGCCTCCACCGGATCGGGATCACCCACACCAGCGCCGGCTCCCACACCGAGCCCGGGGGGTACGAGGAGCCCGGCGGCGCCGAGGAGCAGTTCGAGATCGCAGACCACCGGTCCCCGGCCGAGGTGGCAGCATCGCTGCGGGCCATGGGCTACGACCCGGTGTGGGAGGACCCCTCGCTAGTGACCGGCGTGGCCCGCGGCCTGTTCTCACGGGAGCCGGTGCGAGCGGAGCGGCGAGCGTGAGCCGAAAGACACGTCGACTGAGCGTTGCCGCGCTGATCGTCGCGGTGCCGCTGCTGGCCTTGGCGGGCCGCCAGGCAGCCGAAGGGATCCATGGCCCTCCAGAACCCACCTCCTTTTGGGTGTTCACCGTGGGCACACAGTCCGGCGAGAAGACGCCTGACGCCGAGGACCCCCAGACGATCGCGCTCGCCGACGGGTCACGGGCCGAGTCCCTGCTCTGGGGCGGAGGACTGGCCGTGGCGGGGGGAGCGCTGCTGGTGCTCGGCGTGCGTGGACTTCGCCGCTCGGAAGCGCCGGGGTGAATGTGAGCCGAATCACCGCCAACGGGCGCAAGTTCGAGGTGGACGGCTCGATGAGCGTGGCTGCCTTCGTCCGATTGCGCGGGCTCGATCCCCGGTACGTGGTGGTCGAGCGGAACGGCGAGCCGCTGGAGCGGGCCCGGTACGACGAGGTCGAGCTCGCCGACGGCGACCGCCTGGAGCTGGTCCGGGCCGTGGCGGGGGGATCGTGAAGCCGTCGGAGCGCCGCGAGCGCCTGGAAGCGGCTCGGCTGTACGTGGTCACCGGGGCCCGGCCAGACCTGGAGGAGTTCCTCGAGGCGATCCTCGGGGCGGGCGTGGACGTTGTGCAGCTCCGGGAGAAGGAAGCGGAAGCCGGCGACCTCCTCCGGTGGGGCGAGACGTTCCGGGAGGCTGCCGAGCGCCACGGCGCGCTGTTCATCGTCAACGACCGGCCCGACGTGGCGTTCGCCATGGACGCCGACGGGGTCCACCTCGGCCAGAACGACCTGCCGCCGAGGCTGGCCCGGGAGATGCTCGGGGACGAGGCCATCATCGGGCTGTCTACGCACTCGCCGGCGCAGTGGGACGCGGCGGCGCCCGAGGCCGACTACCTGTGCATCGGCCCGGTGTGGGAGACGCCCACGAAGCCCGGTCGACCCGCGGCCGGCCTGGACGCCGTGCGCCACGCGGCGGCGAGCGGCGAGGAGCGCCCGTGGTTCGCCATCGGCGGCATCAACCAGGACAACCTGGCCCAGGTGCTCGACGCCGGCGCCACTCGCATCGTCGTCGTCCGAGCCGTCACCGAAGCCATGGAGCCAAGGGGCGCCACGAAATCGATCCGAGCCGTCCTTCTGGCTGTTGAGGGCATAAGACGCTAACCGCGTGCGTAGGCCAGAGCCGCCAGTAGCACTGCAAGCGTCAGAGCGACCGTTCCCAGTACCAAGCCCCAGGCGGCAGCCGCTCCGCCTACACCGGTCCGGATCGCCCTGCGAATTCCGATACCGCTGTAGATCAGCGTCGCTGGCGCGAGGACGAAGATCAGGAGCTGAATGAACGGAAGAAAGTTCACAACGATGGCCAGGATGCCAAGCAATAGGGAAGCTGTCGCGGCGCCGTTCGATAGCGAGGAGGAGGAGGAGGAGGGCTCCCGACTCGGTGTGGTCATTTCTGCTGGGCAGGCTTGTCGGAGGGTCGAGTTAGCGCAGCCATGTCTTGACCATCACCTTGAGGAAGTTCCAGCCGTACTTGAACGGCCGGGGCTTCTTGGTCTCGCCGCTGGCCCTGGCTCGGACCGTGATGGGGACCTCCTTGATCGTGGCCCGGTGGCGAAGGGCCTCGATGATCACCTCGCTGGTCCAGAACTGGTCCTGGCGGAGGATCAGCTTCTGCAGCGTCTCGGCCCGGATGGCCCGGTAGCCGTTCGACACGTCGGTGATCCTCGTGCCGGTCATCAGCGTGGCCAGCCCGGACAGCACCAGCACGCCGAGGTGGCGAACCCGGCTCTCCTTCTCGAAGGTCCCCAGCACCCGCGAGCCCTGGACCATGTCGGCCTCGCCGCGGAGGATCGGCTCGACCACCAGCGGTAGCTCCGCGGGATCGTGCTGGCCGTCCGCGTCGAGGGAGGCCACCACCACCGCGTCGAGGCGGAGCCCCAGCTCGTAACCCACCCGGATCGCCTGGCCGCCTCCCCGGCGGATCGGGAGCCGGGCCACCAGCGCGCCGGCGTCTCGGGCGGCCGCCTCGGTGTCGTCCTCGCTGGCGTCATCGACCACCAGCGGGACCACGGGGTGCCCGTCGACCTTCTCGGGCATGCCCCCCAGGACCGCCGCGAGGTTATCGCCCTCGTTGTGGGCGGGGAGGACCACCACCACCCGGTCGCCGGCGGGGAGGGCCTCGACCTCCTCGGCCGGCAGGGAGTGCGTGCCCATCCACTCCATCAGGAGCTGGAAGTCCCGCCGGACCACGTCGGTCTCGGTGGTGTTGCGCAGGATCAGGAGCAGCAGCACCACGTTGCCGAACAGCAGGACGGCCAGGA
>JBOGVZ010000047.1:0-167687 GCA_050692985.1 Actinomycetota bacterium | reverse complement strand
TCTCGACGTCCGGGTCCTCACCGAGGAGGGCGAGCTCCTACGGGACTTCGTCTTGGACCCCACGCACGACTACCAGCCCCAGGCGAGGCGGTGAAGGTGGCACGATGTCCCGAGACATCTGTCCACGATGTCCCGAGACATGACATTCGCGGAGGGGGTGGGATTCGAACCCACGGGGGGGTTGCCCCCCAGCAGTTTTCAAGACTGCCACCTTCGTCCGCTCGGCCACCCCTCCAGGGGAACCCGGATCGCGTGACGGCTGTCCGGGTTCCAGGATCTGCGCCCCGGCAAACATATCTCGAGCAAGAACTCTTCCCCGGTGCTCTTCAACACGTAAAGCCAGTCGTAGGCGCCTGACCTGGTCCTCTTAAGCCTTTCGAGTTCGAGTGTATCCTCCGAAGGTCCACCTGATGCGAGCTGGTGTAACGAACCTGCACTCGCTTGATCGTCACGCCCGTGTCGACGAGTAGGTCGTATGCCGCGGACTCTGTTAGCGGCACTCCCACGTCGTACCCTATCCTCGTGAAGGTCGCAATCGCCTGCGCGACGGCGATATCCCCCTTCCGCTGGGTCTTCCTCATCACGTACTCATGCTAGCGGTAGGCAGTGACACTGGAGGTCACGCCGGCTGCCAGGAAGAGGAGCGCACCCCCACTGCCGCCCGTTGGCTCGTGCCCTTCGCACGCGGTGATGGCCCGGAACAGGCCAGGGGAGGCCGCTCTCGGGACCCGCAATACAGGAAATGCAGGATCTTTCGCTATTCAGGTCATCTTCCAGAGGCCGTTCAAGAGAAACGTTCTGGCAAGTGTTCGTCTCCGAACCTCGGGCCCCGTCGAGGCGTGGTTACGAGGTCCTGACGTGTCCTTTGGCCACCGAAACCGACGGGAAGGTCACCACCACCGCTCCCGCAAGGTCGACTACCATCGTTGCCCGAATGTTCATCGCCCTTGTGACGCCGCAAAGAGCGCGTCGGTTCTGGCATCCTCCTCGGTTACGGGGAGGTGACGAGTGTGGTGACTAAGGGTGCCGAGCTGGTGCGAGGGTGGCTGGAGAGCTCACCGCTGGCCGGGCTGCTGGGGATGGAGGTCCGCCGGCTCGACCCGGATGAGGCCGAGGTCGTGCTGCCGTTCCGGAACGAGGTGGTGACGATCGCCGATGTGGTCCACGGAGGGGCCATCGCCGCGCTCCTGGACACGGCGGCCACCGCGGCGGCCTGGTCCAGCGACGAGGTGCCGGAGACCCTGCGAGGGGCCACGGTGGGGATCACCGTCAGCTACATCGCCGCGGCCCGGGGCCAGGACGTGACCGCCGTGGCCCGGGTGGTCCGCCGCGGCGGAAGCCTGTGCTTCGTCGACGCCGAGGCCACGGCGGCCGACGGCCACATCGTGGCTCGGGCCCTGGTGACCTACAAGCTTGGCTGAGCCCGCCGGGGACACCGCCCACGGATCGAGCGGGAACCGAACGGCGTCGCTTCCCGCTTCGCCCGCTCCCGAGGCGGGCTAGGCCGAACGGCCCATTCCGCTGCGGCCTCTCTTGCGCTAGGGTCCCATCCTCGCGGCAGGGGAGGGAGCCATGAAGAGGATGTTCATCGTCGGCCCTCAGGGACCGGACGGCGGGTCGGAGGCCTGGTCGGAAGCCGCTCCTCGGAAGAAGTCACTGGACCGGCTCAAGGCGGCGGCGGCGGAGCTCGGGGGGCCCTACCGGATCAGCATCCGGGGCAAGACCAAGGGGCTGTCACACGGTCGAACCATGGACGAATCCCTGAAGCGGCTCCGGCAGCTGATCGACCGCTCGGAGGTGGGCGACACCTTCCGGGTCCACACCCAGGACGGGACGGGGCCGGCCATCCTCCTGCGGGTGGTCGAGGTGATCGAGAAGGCCGAGCTGCCCACTGCCGCCGCGTCATGGCCGGAGGCGATCCAGCAGATCTACCAGTTCGTGTTCGCCCCGGGCCGGTTCCCGGGGGTGCAGAACTGGGGGGTTTCGAACTGCAGATTGACTCGCCAGGGCGGCTCATGGAGCTACCACGCCTGGAATCAGGCCATCGACGTGGCACCGGTGGACAAGAAGCAGGGCGACAGGATCGAGAGGGACGTTCAGGCGAAGTTCGCCGCCGACCTGATGACGATCGTGTGGCAGGCTCCCCTCCACTTCGACCATCTCCACGTCCAGACCAAACCCGATAGGTCGGGCCAGAAGCCGCCGTGCGCCCCGTAGCGAACTAGGGCTCGTCGGGTTGGGGGCCGGTGCCCGGGAGGGAGCCCTTCTGGGCTCCGGCCCCAGAGTCGGGGGCGTCGCGCTTGCCGGGCTCCTGCCCGGGTCTCTGCTCCTCCAGCTCTCCGGCCGCCTGCTCCTCGAGCTTGGGGTTCTGCCACGCCGCGGGGATCTCTTCCTCGTCGCCACGCAGGTCGTCGGCGTTCGCGTAGGGCTCCCCGGCCTGCTCCGCCAGGAGCTTGCCGAGCTCGTCGGCCTCCTCGCGGGTGAGCCCCTCGGCGTCGCGCTTGGCGACCAGCTCCTCGAGCCGCTGCTGATCCATCGGTGGCCCCTCCTCTCGGTCGATTTGCCCGGAGCCCCCGGCGGATAAACGACGGGGGATAGCATGGCGGCCGATGACGGAGCAACCATGCTGGCCCTGAGGATCGCCGTGCTGGTGGCCGGTGCGGTCGTGGTGGCCGGCACGCTGGGGTCGGCGGTCCGCACCGTGGTGGTCCCCCGGGCCATCCCTTCCCGGCTGAGCCGCGCGGTGTTCCTGACGATGCGCCGGCTGTTCCGGATCCGGGCCGGGCCCAACCGTCCCTACGAGGCGCGTGACCGGGTGATGGCCCTGTACGCGCCGGTCAGCCTGTTCGTCCTCCTGGTCACCTGGTACGTCCTGGTGATCGCCGGGTTCACCGGGATCTACTGGGGGTTGGGGGAGCGAACGGTCCGGGAATCGCTCGTCCTGAGCGGCTCGTCCATCACCACCCTGGGTTTCGCCCGGCCCGGCGACCTCACGGCCAGCGTGCTGTCGTTCAGCGAGGCCGCCCTCGGGCTGGTCCTGCTGGCCCTGTTGATCACCTACCTGCCCAGCATCTACGGGGTGTTCTCCCGCCGCGAGGCCCTGGTGGCCAGCCTGGAGGTGCGGGCCGGCAGCCCGGCCACGGCGGTGGAGCTCCTCCAGCGGTCGTGGCGAGTGGAGCGGCTGGAGGGCCTGCGGGAGCTGTGGAGCCGGTGGGAGGACTGGTTCCTCGACGTGTCCGAGACCCACACCTCGATCCCCGCCCTGGTCTTCTTCCGTTCCCCCCTCCCGGACCACTCGTGGGTCATCTCCTCCTCCGCGATCCTCGACTCGGCCTCGCTGCTGCTGGCGTGCGTGGACCGCCCCTTCGACCCCCGGGCGGCCTTCTGCATCCGGGCCGGCTACCTGGCCCTCCGGCGCGTCGCCAACTTCTTCCACATCCCGTTCAACGACGATCCCCGGCCCGACGACCCGATCTCGATCCTCCGGGAGGAGTTCGACCAGGCCTACGACGCCCTGGCCGGGCAGGGGCTGCCGCTGAAGGAGGATCGCGACCAGGCCTGGAAGGACTTCAGGGGTTGGCGGGTCAACTACGACCGGGTGGTGATCGCCCTGGCCGGGCTGACCATGGCCCCGCCGGCACCGTGGGTCTCCGACCGGTCGCTGCGCGACTGGCGGCCCCGGGCGGTGTTCGGCCGGGTGCGGGCCCGCCGCCGCTAGAGGTCCAGCGTGTCGGCCAGGAGGTCGACCTCGGCCAGGTCCGGCACCGCGGGGTCGAGGACCAGCTCGTCCACGCCGGCCTCCTCGAACCGCTTCACCGTGTCACGGACCGCCGTCGCCCCCCGAGGGATGGAGTCCGCGAACCCCTGGGCCGGGGGACCCAGGTACTCGTAGTAGTCGAGGATGGTGCGCTTGGACTCCTCCACGGCGTCGGCATCCATGGAGAAGTAGGAGAGCGCCACGATCCGGGGCCTGCCCTGGCGGCCGGCCGCCTCCCAGGCCGCCCGGACCCGGTGGGCGAACGGTCCCACCACGTCCGCGGCCCCCCCGCCGGCGGTCCACCCCGTGCCCCACCGCACCACCCGGCGGATCACCGCGTCGGCCGTGCCGCCGACGAGGATCGGGATGTGCCCCCGGACGGGCCGGGGGGTGGGGGGCTTGGGGCACCCCCCCACGAGCTCGCCCCGCCAGGCGCCCTGGATCAGCTCCAGGTCCCGCTCGAACCGCCGGCCCCGGTCCTCGAACCCTCGCTCCGACGCCACGAAGTCGTCCGTCCGCGTGCCCACGCCCAGGCCCAGGATGAGGCGGCCTCCGGAGACCTGGTCGACGCTGGCGGCTTCCTTGGCCAGCAGGATGGGGTTGCGGGTGGGGGCCAGCAGGATGTTCGTCATCAGGCCGATGCGCTCGGTGACCGCGCCGGCGGCGGCCAGCGCGACCAGGGAGTCGTAGCTCGGGTAGGCCACCCGGTCGAGCGTGGCCAGCGAGGAGAAGCCGCGCTCCTCGGCCCGCCGGGCCCACTCCACCAGGACGCTCCCGGCGACACCGGGGATGGCGTTCGGCAGCCCGATCCCGGTCTTCACGCCATCACCTGACCACGGCGCGCATGCCCCGGGCGGCGAACACGATGAGCACCGCGAAGATCCCGGCGACGGCGGCCAGGCCGGGCCAGGTCGTCTCCCAGCCCACGTTCCCGACGAAGCCCTGCCGGGCCAGGTCGATCACCTGGGTGATGGGGTTCCACGTGGCCACCGTGTGGAGCCATCCGGTGAGCAGCTCCAGGGGCATCTGCAGCGTCGACAGGAACATGCCCAGGAACATCCCCACCTGCATCAGCGGTGCCGACTGCTGGGTCTTGAACCGCAGGCCGATGCCCACCGACCACGCCCCGGCACAGGCGGCCAGCCCCAGCCCTGCCGCGATCAGCGACAGGATCCCTAGAACCCCCCCGGGCACGCTGGCCCCGTACAGGGCCCCCACCGCCAGGACCAGCGCCAGCGGGAGCAGCCCCCGCAGCACCGCGGCCAGGATGGCCCCGCCCAGGAGCGCCCGTCGCGGCGCCGGGCTTACCAGGAAGCGGTCGTAGAACCCGATCTCCAGGTCCCGGGCCACCCCCATCCCGGTGGTGATCCCGGCGAAGCCGCAGCCCATGAGGGCCGCCACCGGGATGAACCAATCGACCATCTCTCGGGTGGGGAAGGCCGGCAGGGCGGTGAGCCCGGCGAACGCCCCCGAGAACACCACCACGAACACCACGGGCATGATCAGCGAGGGCACGAACGTCGAGGGCAGCCGGGGGATCAGCCGGAGGCTCCTGGCGGCCACGCCCCAGGTGATCCGCATCGTGGGCATGCCGTCCTACCCGGCCGCCCGCAGGCGGGCTCGGAGCGCCAGGCCCGCCGCGGCCACGCCGAGGACGAAGATGCCGGCGGCAACGGCCATCGCGGACAGGAACTCACCCACGTCGAGGCCCCCGATCACCTGTCGGCGAAGGCCTTCGATCAGAGGGGTGAGCGGGTTGATCCCCGCCACCGTCCGGAACCATCCGTCCATGAGCGGCCGGGGGAAGAACGCGCTGGAGAAGAACAGGAAGATGAACAGCAGGGGGAAGGCGCCCTGCACCGCCTCGGCGGACCCGGTCCGCAGCCCGAAGGCCATCATCAGCGCCCCGGTGCCGGCGGCCACCACCGAGGCGACCAGAGAGATCAGGATCATCCCCGGGAGCCCCCCCTCCACGGTGAGCCCGAACACGGTGGCGACCCCGAGGAACACCCACGCCTGGACGAAGCCCAGCACGGCCGCCCCGGCCAGCCTCCCCACCAGGATCGAGGTGCGGGCCACCGGCGAGGCCACCAGGCGCTCGAAGAACCCGTCCTGCACGTCGGTGGCCATCGCCGACCCGGCGGCGATGGCTCCGAACAGGGCACCCTGGACGATCGTGGTGGCCACGGCGAACTGCATGAACGACTCCACCGGCGGGAACCGGGGAAGCCGGATGGACTCGTTCATGGCGGCCGAGGTGAGGGCCAGGAAGATCAGGGGGAAGACCAGGGCCGGGACGACCGCCGTGGGCTGCCGGGCGATGTTCATGACGGCCCGGCGGCTGAGGGCCAGGTACTGGCGGACCGCGGTCATGCCGGGACCTCCGGCGCGGCGGGCTCGGCACCCTCCAGGTGGCGCCCGGTGGCCTGCTGGAACACGTCGTCGAGGCTGGGGGCATGCAGCTCCAGGCCCTCCACCGAGAGCCCGGCGTCCTCCAGCGCTCGGGCGACCTGGCCCAGGCGCCCGGCCCCGCCGTGGAGCCGGATGGCCGCGTAGCCGGAGGCGTCGTCCACGGCCTCGCCGAACCGAGCCAGGGCCCGGGCCACCGCGTCCCGGTCCTCGTCGGCGGCCAGCCCCACCCGCAGCGTGGGATCGCCGACCTTGGCTTTGAGCTGGGCGGGGGTGCCCTCGGCAACGATGCGCCCACCGTCGATGATGGCGATTCGCCCCGCCAGCTGGTCGGCCTCCTCCATGTACTGCGTCGTCAGGAACACGGTGGTCCCCGACCGGTTCATGGCCCGGATCTCGTCCCACAGGGCCACCCGGGAGTTCGGGTCCAGCCCCGTGGTGGGCTCGTCGAGGAACATCACCTCCGGCTGGTGCACCAGGGCCAGGGCCAGGTCGAGTCGCCGGCGCATCCCACCGGAGTACGTTCCCACCCGCCGGTCCGCGGCGGCGGACAGGCCCACCTTCTCCAGCAGCTCGCCGGCCCGGCGGCGGCCCTCGGTCCGATCGATCCCGTGCAGCACGGCCTGGAGGTGGAGCAGCTCCCGGCCGGTCATCAGGGGGTCCAGGGCCGCCTCCTGGAGGGCCACGCCGATCGCCCGGCGCACCGCGTCGGCCTCGGCGACCACGTCGTGGCCGGCCACGTAGGCCCGCCCCGCCGTCGGACGCAGCAAGGTGGTCAGGACCCGAACCGTGGTGGACTTCCCGGCCCCGTTCGGGCCCAGGAACCCGAAGACCTCTCCCCGCTCGATCGCCAGGTCGATGCCGGCCACGGCCTCGATGGGCCCGAACCGCCTCACCAGCCCCTCGGCGACGACGGGGGTCCGCGCTCCTCGTCGCTCCATCCCCTCCTGGGTATCATCGTATCGTTGCATTGTCAACTAGTTGGCTGCTACGATGGAGCCGTGGCGATCGGCACGAAGGAGCGCCTGGCGGCCTGGGTGATGTTCCTCCAGGCCCATTCGGTGGTGGTCGATGCCCTGGGCCGCGAGCTCGAAGGTGAGCGCGGGCTCCCCCTGACCTGGTACGAGGTCCTGCTGAGTCTGGGGATGGCGGACGGCGGCAGGCTTCGGATGCTGGACCTGTCCCGGTCGCTGCTGCTCAGCAAGAGTGGGGCGACCCGGCTGATCGATCGCATGGAGTCGGCCGGCCTGGTGGCACGCCGGCCGTCCCCCCACGACCGGCGGGTCATCTGGGCGGCCATCACGCCCAGGGGGCGCCGGGCGTTCGACGCCGCCGCTCCCGTGCACCTGCGAGGCATCGAACGCCACTTCATGGAGGCCCTGTCGGACGACGAGGTTCGCGGGCTGATGGCGGCGCTTCGCAAGGTCATCCTGGCGAACGGCCACCCCGCCGAGGCCTGTCACAGCCCCGACGACTTCCGGGTGGTGGCCGAGGTGTGCGCCCGCCGCGGCGCCCGAACCGCGGCGCGCTCGGAGTAGACGAAGGCCGACGGACGGGCGGTGCGCCGCCCGCTACCTGCGGGCTTCCCGGACCCGCCGGGGGGTCCCCCGCTCCGGGTAGTCGGAGAGCTCCGTCGTGGACGGCGACTCGGAGACCTCCTGGAGCGTCTCTCCGACCGCACGCTTCGAGGCGTCGGCGACCGCGACGTCACCCATGGAGATGATGCCCACCAGGCGGTCGGCCTTCATCACCGGGAGCCGGCGGATCCTGTGCTCGGCCATCAGCTCCCGGGCCTCGGAGATCCGGGAGTCGGGGCTCACGGTGACCGGCGCCTTCGTGGCGATGTCGCCCAGCCGGACCTCCAGGGGGTTCTTGCGGTCCGCCAGCACCCTGACCACCAGGTCACGGTCGGTGACCAGGCCCACCAGCTCCTCGCCGTCGGTCACGGGGACCACCCCGATGTCGAACTGCTTCATCAGGACGGCCGCGTCCGCCGCGTTCATGTCGGGGGATGCGGTCTTGAGCTCCTCGCTCATGGCGTGCCGAACCAGGATCGTCATGCGGCGCCTCCTTCGAAGGTGGCTCTTCCGACTACCTTTTCCACGCCCCGGGGGCGGAAACCGCCACGGCCGGATCCCGCCCCTCCGGCGGCGTCCGCCCGGGCCCGAAAATTCGTGGGATGGGCGGTTTGAACTTCCGCGGATGGGGAAGGAAGCGTCCGGCGAGTCACGCCGCCCAGTGAGGCCCGCGTCGCCAGACCCGGGCCTCGGGTAGACCGCCGATCGTTTGCAGGCCCCCGAGGACGGCTCCCTCCCCCTCGGGGGTCTGTGCCGTTCAGGCGGTTTTCGCCCTCCGGGAGCAGGGGTAAGGTAGGACGCAACCTTGGTCGCCCGCCTCAAGAACAGCCGCGTGGTTCGCCTGGCGGTGGCCGTCAACCAGCGATACGGAGACGACGCCGGGGGCTACCTGGCGTCCTCGATCGCCTTCTACGGATTCCTCTCACTGTTCCCCTTGATCCTGCTGGCGCTGTCCGTGGTGGGGTTCGTGCTGGCCGGCAACCCCCAGCTCCAGGACCGGGTGGCGAACAGCATCGCCGCGGCCGTCCCCGGGCTCGACGCGATCGTGGGCAGGAACATCGACCGCCTGGTGGCCACGCGAGCCGGGGCCGGGATCGTGGGCCTGGTGGGCCTCCTATGGTCGGGGACGGGCGTGATCGGGGCGGCTCGCAGCGCCCTGGGGCGGATCTTCCGCCAGCCCTCCACGATGGGCTTCCTGCGGCAACGGGTGTGGCTGGTCTTGACCACGGTGTGGCTCGGCGCGGTGGGCCTGGTGACGGTGGGGTTGGCGGCCGTGATCGGGGGGATCCGGGTTCGGGGGCCCGGGGGCGTGGCGCTGGTGGCCCTGGTCCCGGTCGTGACGGCGGCCCTGGACTTCGCCATGTTCTTGCTGGCGTACCGGGTCCTGCCGATCAGGCGCCTTCCCTGGCGGCGGCTCTGGCCGGGGGCTGCGTTCGCCGCGCTCGGGTGGACGGCCCTGAAGGTGGCCGGCGCGTGGTACGCCTCTCGGATGCTGACGGACGCCCCGGCCGTGTACGGGACGTTCGCCGCGGCGGTGGCTGCCATGCTGCTGCTGTACCTGTCGGCTCGGCTGTTCGTGTACGGGGCCGAGCTGAATGCGGTGCTGGTCGAGGAGGAGCGAGGAGGTGGTGTGATGGAAGCCGCAGGCACGGACGGGCAGGGCACCGCCCGGGAGCCGGTACCGGCCGGCGGTACCCAGGCGGAGGCCCGGTCCTCGGCGGAGCTGGCGCGGTCGATCGGCTCGGACCTGGTGACGCTGGTCCGCAAGGAGATCGAGCTGGCCAAGCAGGAGGTCCGCGAGGGCGTCGCCGCGCGGATCAGGGGGGCGGCCGCGCTCGGGGCGGGGGCTGCCTTCGGGCTGTTCGCGCTGGGGTTCCTGGCGTCGGCGGGTGCGTGGGGCCTGGACCTGGCGCTGGAACCATGGCTGTCTCGGTTGATCATCGGGGGAGCGTTCCTGCTCCTGGCCGGTGTGGCCGCGTTCGCCGGGCGGGGGCGGCTCCGAGGCGTGCCGCTGGCTCCCCGGCGGGCCAAGGAGACCATCAAGGAGGACGTCGAGTGGGCAAGAGCGCAGCTGAGACGGTAAGGGAGATCGAGGACATCCGGGACCGCATCGAGGGGAACTTCCGAGAGCTCGAGCAGCGGATGCCGCGGGCGGGGATCTGGGCCAAGCGGGCCCTGGGCCTGGCCCTGACCGGCATGGGGATCCTGGTGATCCGGGGCATCGTCCGGGCGGTCCGCTCCCGCGGCGACGTCGGCCCGGACGAGGACAGCTGGGTCCTGGTGCGCCTGGGGGACCTCGAGAAGCTGAACGGCGAGGCGGTTCCGGTGGTCCTGGAGGAGGACTAGGAGCGCCGCGACCGATGCGGGTGGCAGGGGGCCGGTGAGCGGCCGGCGCGCGCTGCGCGCGTGGTACGAGCCCCGGCGGATGGCGTACCCGTGGAGATGGGCGGATCCGTACGGGGTGCTGGTGAGCGAGGTGATGCTCCAGCAGACCCAGGCGGCCCGGTTGGCGGGTGCCTACGGGGCGTTCATGCGGAGGTTCCCCACGGTGCGCGCCCTGGCCCGAGCGCCGCGGGCCGACGTCCTGCGGGCGTGGGGCTCTCTCGGGTACAACCGCCGGGCAGTGGCCCTGTCCGAGGCCGCTCGGGCGATCGTCCGTGACCACCGCGGGCGGGTGCCCGGCCGGCTCGCGGAGCTCCGCCGCCTCCCCGGCGTGGGACCGTACACGGCGGCCGCCGTCGCCTCGGTGGGCTACGGCGCGGCGGTCCCGGCCCTGGACACGAACGTCCGCCGGGTGGTGGCCCGGCACCGCCTCGGCACGGAGCCGTCTCCTGGCATGGGGGCGGAGGTGGAGCGGGCGGCCGAGGCGTGGCTGGACCGGGCCGATCCCGGCGCGTGGAACCAGGCGCTCATGGACCTGGGCCGCGAGGTGTGTCGGCCCGCCCCCCGGTGCGGCCAGTGCCCCATGGCCCGGGGGTGCCGGTTCCGTCGCTCGGGAGTCCAGCCCGGACCCCGGAGCCCGACCCAGCCTCCATTCCCCGGCTCGTTCCGACAGGTCCGGGGGGCCGTGGTCCGCGACCTCCGGGGGCGTCCTTCCGCCTCGCTGGCCTCGCTGGCGGCCGCCGCGGGCGTGCCGCTCGAGCGCGTGGCAGCCGCAGTGGCCGCGCTCCACGCCGACGGCGTGGTGGACGCCGGCCCGGCCGCCCTGGCCGGCCGTTCCTCGGGCCGCGTCCGCCTGGCCCGCTGATACCCGGACGCCCGCCGTCGTGGCTGCGGCGTACGATGGCGGGCGCGATGGGTGACGGGCGCTCGGTGCTCGGCTCGCTGGCGGGGACGTGGTTCCGGGAGACGTTCGGGGAGCCGACCCCGGCCCAGGAGCTGGCCTGGCCGGCCCTGGCCGCCGGGGAGTCCGCGCTGGTGGTGGCCCCCACCGGCTCGGGGAAGACGCTGGCCGCGTTCCTGGTGTTCCTGGACCGGCTGGCGCGCGAGCCCGCAGGGGGCGAGGGGGTTCGGGTCCTGTACGTCACCCCCCTCCGGGCCCTGGGCAACGACATCCACCGCAACCTCGAGGTGCCGCTGGTGGGGATGGGGGAGGTGGCCGAGCGCCTCGGCCGGCCGCCGCCGGCGATCCGGACCGGGATCCGCAGCGGGGACACGCCCCGGTCGGAGCGCGAGCGGTTGATCCGCCATCCCCCGGACGTGCTGATCACCACGCCCGAGTCGCTGTACCTCATGCTGACCTCCGAGCGAGCCGCCAGGACCCTGGCGACCGTGGAGACGTTGATCGTGGACGAGGTCCACGCGCTGGCCCCCGACAAGCGGGGGACCCACCTGGCGATCTCGCTGGAGCGGCTGGCCTGGCTGGTGGGGCGGCCCTTCCAGCGGGTGGGGCTGTCGGCCACGGTCCGCCCCGCGGAGCGGGTGGCCGCCTGGCTGGGGGGGCAGGAGGACGGCCGGCCCCGCCCGGTGCGGGTGCTGGACGCTGGAGGCCGCAAGGAGATCGACCTGCTGGTGGAGGCCCCCGTCGACGATTTCCGCGAGCTCCCCGGGCCGAGCGTGTGGCCCAGCGTGTTCGACGAGCTCACCGAGCTCATCCAGGCCCACCGCTCCACGCTGATCTTCGTCAACAACCGGGCCCTGACCGAGCGGGTGGCCGCCCAGGTCAACGAGCGGGCCGGCCGGCAGGTGTGCCGGGTCCACCACGGCAGCGTCTCCCGGGAGAAGCGGTTCGAGGCCGAGGAGCTGCTGAAGGCCGGGAAGCTGCCGGCGCTGGCGGCCACGTCCACGCTGGAGCTGGGCATCGACATCGGGGCCATCGACCTCGTGGTGCAGATCGAGAGCCCCAAGACCGTGACGGCCGGCCTGCAGCGGGTGGGCCGGGCGGGGCACCTGGTGGGAGAGACCGCGGTGGGTCGGATCATCCCCAAGGTGCGCCCGGACCTGGTGGACGCCGCGGCGGTGGCCCGCGGCATGCTCCGCCGCGAGGTGGAGGAGACCCAGGTCCCTGAGGGCTGCCTGGACGTGCTGGCCCAGCAGGTCGCCGGGACCGTGTGCGCGGGCTCGTGGACGGCATCGAGCCTGCTGGAGATGGTCCGCGGTGCCTACCCGTACCGGGACCTCGACCGGGCCCGCTTCGAGGCGGTCCTGGGGATGCTGTCCGGCCGGTACCCCGCTGCCAGGTTCGGGGAGCTCCGGCCCCGGGTGGTCTGGGAACGGGAGAGCGGCGCGGTGCGGGCCCGCCCCGGCACCCGGATGCTGGCCGTCACGAACGCGGGCGCCATCCCCGACCGCGGCCACTACGCGGTGGTCCACACCGGGACCGGCGCCAGGCTCGGGGAGCTCGACGAGGAATTCGTGTTCGAGGCGCGCCCCGGCGACTCGTTCCTGCTCGGCTCGGCCGTGTGGCGCATCGACCGCATCGACCGCGACGACGTCCTGGTGACCGAGGCCCCCGGAGCGATGCCCTCGGTCCCGTTCTGGCACGGGGAGCAGGTGGGCCGCCCCTACGAGCTCGGGGTCCGGGTCGGCGAGTTCCTGCGGGCCTGTGGCGAGCGCCTCGACGAGCCGGACCTCGTGGACTGGCTCAGGGAGGAGTGCGCTCTGGGGGAGCGGGCCGCCCTGAACCTTCGGACCTACCTGCTGGACCAGCGTGACGCGGTGGGCGACCTGCCCTCCGACCGTCTGGTCGTGGTGGAGGAGTTCGACGACGAGCTGGGCGACCGCAGGGTGATCGTCCACTCGCCGTTCGGCTCACGGATCCACCACGCCTGGATGCTGGCCGCCCGGGCCCGGATCCGCGATGCCGAGACCCTCGACGTCGAGGGGACAGCGGTGGACGACGGCTTCATCCTGCGGTTCCCGGGGCGGGACGGACCGGTCCCGCTGGAGCTCATCACCGATCTGCCCACCGAGGACGACCTCGACGAGCTCCTGCTGCGAGAGCTCCAGATCTCCCCCCTGTTCGGGGTGCTGTTCCGGCAGAGCGCCGCCCGGGCCCTGTTGCTCCCTCGCCGGGCCCCCGGACGGCGCACCCCCCTGTGGCTCCAGCGGCTGCGGGCCGCGGACCTGCTCCAGCTGGTGAAGCGGCTGGGGGACTTCCCGGTGCTCCTGGAGGCGTACCGGGAGGCCTGGGACGACGTGCTCAGGGTCCGGGATCTCCGGAAGGTCGCCGACGGCCTGGCCTCCGGCGACATCGCCGTGCACCGGGTCGTCTCCGACGCGCCCTCGCCGTTCGCCGCGCACTTCCTGTTCGACATGAACATGGCCCTCCAGTACGTGGGCGACTGGCCCAGGGCGGAGTGGCGCAGCCAGCTCCTGGCGGTCGACCGGGACCTGCTGTCCCGGGTGGTCCGGCCCGACGCGCTCCGCGAGCTCCTGGACGAGCGGGCCCTGGACGGCGTGGAGCGGGTGCTCCAACGGCTGGATCGGCGCTCCCGCCCACGAGACGCGGACGAGGTGGCCGACTCCCTGGCCGCCCTGGGCGACCTGTCCCCCGACGAGGTGCGGGATCGCGCCGGTCCCCGGTGGCGGGAGCTGGTGGAGGGCCTGGCCGCCTCGGGGCAGGCCGCCCTGGTGCCGATCGGCGGCGAGCAGCGGTGGGTGGCCCCCGAGCACCGCGCCGACTACGAGGCCCTGGCCTCCGGGGATACCGAGGCCTCCCTGCGGGTCCTGCGGCGGTACCTGGCCGGGAAGGGCCCGGTGAGCGCCCCCGAGGTGGCCCGGCGATACGGCCTGCCTGAGGGCCGGGCCGCGGCGCTCCTCACGGACCTCCAGGCCTCGGGCGAGGTGTCCTCCGGCGAGTACCGCCCCCGCGGCTCCGGGCGCGAGTGGGTGGACGTGGCCAACCTGCGGAGGATCCACCGGGAGACCCTGCGGATCCTCCGCAAGGACGTGGAGCCGGTCGATCCCCACCGGTACGCGGAGTTCCTCCTGGACTGGCACGGGGTGGGGCTGGAGCGGCCGCCGTCGGGATCCGGGCTCCGGGAGGCCGTGGACCGGATTGCCGGGATCCCGGTGCCGGCCGCCTCCCTCGTGCCGGAGGTGCTCGCCCGGCGGTTCCGCCAGGGTGCCGGGCCGGAGCTGGAGCGGCTCGTGGGCTCGGGCGCCTACCTGTGGCAGGGCCAGCCCGGCCGCCGGGCCGCCCTGCTGCCTCGGAGCGAGGCGGTCCCGCTGCTCCGGCAGGGACCCGTGCCGGATGGGGAAGCGCCCTCGGCCGTCCTCGAGGTCCTGGCCGGCCGGGGGGCCTCGTTCCTGTCCGAGGTCGCCGGGGCGGCCGGGCTGGGCGAACGGGAAGCCCTCGACGCCCTGTTCGAGCTGGTGTGGGCGGGCCGGGTCACGAACGATGCCCTGGCCGGCCTGGAGGAGCCGGCGCCGCCGCGGGGCAACGGCCGCCACCGGACCCCCCGGATGCCCCTGTACGCTCGGTGGAGCGTGCTCCCGGAGCCGGACCCGGACCCGTCCGGCCGGGCCGAGGCCTGGGCCAGGCGGCTCCTGGGGGCCTTCGGCGTGGCGACCCGGGAGATGGCCACCGCCGCGGAGGTGCCGGTCCCGTGGGCGGTGGTGGCGGATGCCCTCACCACCCTGGAGGCTCGCGGGGAGGTGCGGCGGGGATACTTCGTCCGGGGGCTGTCGGGGATCCAGTTCGCCCTGCCGGTGGCCGTGGAGCGCCTGCGGCGACGGGGCTCGGGGCGGCTGCGCCTGGTGGCCGCGGCCGACCCCGCCAACCCGTACGGGCGCCTGCTCCCGCTGGCGGGCGACCGGCCACACCGCCTCCACCGGGTTCCGGGCTCGTGGTTGGTGGTGTCCGGGGGAGAGCCGGTGCTGGCCGTGGAGGGCCGCGGCCGTCGGCTGGTCCCGCTCGCCCGCGCCCGCCTCCAGGAGGCGGTCTCGCTCCTCTCGGTCCTGGCCCCGATGTCCCCGGGTGGCAAGGTGACGGTGGAGCGGTGGGACGGCCACCCGGTCGGCTCCACCGAGGGCGCCGACATCCTGGCGGCGGCGGGGTTCGCCCGGGGGCCGCGACGGATGAGCTACCGCGCCCCGCCCCGCTGACGCGGCGCTACTGGGTACCGGTGCGCTGAGGTCGGGACCTCGTGCCGGGGGGAGCCTCCACGTGCCGCTGGGCGGCGCCGTCCTGGATCCACCGGGAGCCGCAGTCGGAGCACAGGCCTCGTCGGGTCTCGCCGATGACGATGATCACGCGGGCCGCATCACAGACCGGGCACCTGGGCACGGCTCCCTCCTTTCGGCGAGCGGGACGGACTCCCGGGGCGACGATGCCTTGGGGACTCGAATCCTGTCCGTTCCGTGCGGCGTTCCGGGTACGGTTCGTTGACGATTCCGTGACGATCCGGACGCACCGGCATCGTCGGTCGCCCCGAGTCGGATCCGTCACAGGAGGGCGGCCACGTCGGCGGCCAGGGCCGCGTTGGCCTCGAGCAGCGCCAGGTTGGCCCGGAGGGTGCGTCCCCCGGTCTCCTCGGCCAGGCACCGCAGCAGGAACGGGGTGACCTCCTTCCCGGTGGCCCCGGCCGCTCGCTCCAGGCAGCGTTCGACCGCGGCGCCCACCTCGGTGGGGTCCAGGGCCGCCTCGGCGGGGACCGGGTTGCACACCAGCAGGGCCGAGCCCACCTCCAGGGCCGCCCGGGCCCTGAGGACCGCAGCCACGGCCGCCGGGTCATCGGCCCGGTGCTCCAGGGGGACGGGGGCCTCCCGGGCCACGAAGAACGGCAGCCTGCCGGTCCGGTAGCCGAGCAACCCCACGCCCAGCTCCTCCAGCCGCTCCGCGGTGGCCACGGGGTCGAGGATCGACTTGGGGCCCGAGCACACCAGGGCCACCGGGGTCCGGGCCAGCTCCGCCAGGTCCGCGGAGACGTCCCCGGTGCCCCGGTGGACCCCCCCGATGCCGCCGGTGGCGGCCACGGAGATGCCGGCCCGGCGGGTGGCCCACACGGTGGCCGACACCGTGGTGCCGCCGAGCCCGCCCCCCGCCACGGCCATGGGCAGGTCGCGCCGGGCCACCTTGGCCACGTGGGTGGGGTCGCACAGCCGGGCCAGGTCCTCGTCCGTGGCCCCCAGGCGCACCGATCCCCCACCCACCCACACCCAGGCCGGCTCGCCGCCCCGCTCCCGCACGGCCGCGGCCATGCGCCGGGCCGCCTCCTCGTTCTCCGGCCGGGGCAGGCCGTGGGACAGGACGCTCGTCTCCACGGCCACCACCGGGCGGCCCGCCGCCAGGGCCGCCCGGACCTCCTCGTGGACGGCGAAGGGCTCGGTCACGGCTCCGGCCAGTTCGATGGGGATGCGGCCGCCGAGGCCCCCGCCCGGCAGGCCCGGCCCAGCGCTTCCTCGGGCGGGTCCCCCGCGGCCAGGGCCGCCAGCAGGACCCCGTCGAAGGCGTCGCCGGCCCCGGTGGGGTCGGCCTCCTCCACCGCCGGAGCGGGCATCCGTATCAGGCCGTCGCCGGTGGCCAGCACGGCGCCGCGGGGGCCCAGCTTCACCCCGGCCCACCCGAACCGCCGGGCCAGGGTCGCGGCGGCCTCCTCGGGGGCCAGGCCCGTGAGGGCGTGGGCCTCGGCCTCGTTCGCCAGCACCAGGGTGGCCCCTTCGGCCGCCCGGAGGAACCGCTCGGGGCCCAGGTCCCGGACCAGCGGCCATGACGCCGCGTCCACGGCCACGTGGGGCGCCCGGGCTCGCCCCACGGCCGCCGTGGCCGCCGGCAGGGAGCCGGGGTCGAAGAACAGGTACCCGGACACCAGCACGGCCGCGGCCTCGATGGCCGGGGGCAGGTCGTCCGGGGACAGCCGAGCGTTGGCCCCCCGGTCGGCCACCATGGAGCGCTCCCCGGCCTCCAGGACCGCCAGCAGGGTCCCCGAGGGGGCGTCGGGGTCGACCGCCAGGTGAGGGACGACCCCTCGGCCCGCCACGGCCTCCCGCAGCAGCCGGCCGGCCAGGTCGTCCCCCACCCGGCCGATCAGCCGGGACCGGGCCCCTCCGGCGGCCGCCCACACCGCGGCGTTGGCCCCGGCTCCGCCGGGCCGCACCGTCACGTGGCCGTGGACGTCGCCGCCCCGGGCCAGCGCCCCGGCCTCCACCGAGACGTCGAGCATCACGTCGCCGACCACCACGACCTCGGGGCGTTCGCTCACGAGCCGAACGATATCCTGAACGCATGGCCCTCCTGCTCCTGGTCAGGCACGGTCTGACCGCTGCCACCGGGAAGCGTTTGTACGGCCGCAGCCCCGGCGTCCATCTCTCGGAGGCGGGCCGGGGGCAGGCCCAACGCGTGGCCGAGCGCCTGGCGGGCCTGAGGCTGGCCGGCCTGTACTCCAGCCCGCTGGAGCGATGTGTCGAGACCGCCGATCCCATCGCCAGGGCCTGCCGCATCGACGTCCGAAGCCTCCCCGAGGTCGTGGAGGTCGACTACGGCACGTGGACCGGCCGTCCCTTCTCCGGCCTGCGGCGGACCAAGCTGTGGCGGGAGGTCCACGCCCGGCCCTCGTCCGTGCGGTTCCCCGGCGGGGAGTCGCTCCTCGAGGTGCAGCGCCGGACGGTCGACGCCCTGGTTGACGTGGCACGGCGCCACGGGAAGGGCGCGGCCGCCGTGGTGAGCCACGGCGACGTGATCCGCGTGGCCCTGGCGCATTTCGTCGGTCTGCACATCGACCTGTTCCACCGGATGGAGGTCGGCCCCGGGTCGGTCTCGGCGGTGCTCCTGGGCGACGGTATCCCCCGGGTGCTGCGCCTGGGCGACACCGGGGCCCTCGACGACCTGGTCCCCGGCGCCGCGCCACGGGTGCGAGGATAGGCCGGTGCTGATCGAGCTCGATCCCGTGGATCGCATCACCGCCGGCGCGGTGGGGGAGCCGGGGCGGCGGGTCTTCTACCTCCAGGGCCGCCAGGAGGACCGGCTGGTCACGCTGCTCGTGGAGAAGCAGCAGGTGGAGCTGCTGGCCGCGTCGCTGGTGGAGATCCTGGCCCGGGCGGGCAAGGCCACCGGGGAGGGGCTCCAAGAGGATGCCATGGACCTCGAGCAGCCCGTCGTCCCCGAGTGGCGGGCCGGACGGTTGTCGATCGGCTACGACGAGGACCGCGACCTGGTCCTGGTCGAGGCCGAGGAGGTCGTCGAGGCGGAGGGGGAGGAGGAGGAGGAACGGGACCAGGTCGAGCTGATCCCCGAGGGTCCTCAGTCGGCCCGGGTGCGGTTCTGGGCCAGCCGTGAGCAGGCCCTGGCCCTGGCTCGCCACGGAGCGGCGGTGGCCGCCGCGGGACGCCCCCGGTGCCAGCTGTGCGGCAATCCCATCGATGCCGAGGGACACATCTGTCCCGCCCTGAACGGTCACCACGACTGGGGAGAGGCGTGAAGCGGACCCCGTTCGCGCCGGCCGGGACCGTGGAGCTCCTCGAGACGGGCCAGCTCCACGTCCTCGGCCTGATCCCCCAAGCCTCGAACTCCACGTTCCTGGCGGAGGTCTCCCTGGGCGACCGCAGGGAGCTCGCCGTGTACAAGCCCCGGCGAGGGGAGACGCCGCTGTGGGACTTCCCGGAAGGGACGCTGTGCAACCGTGAGGTGGCCGCCTACGAGGTGGCCCGGGAGCTGGGGTGGCCGGCGGTGCCCCCCACGGTCCTCCGGGACGGGCCTCACGGCGAGGGGTCGGTGCAGCTGTTCGTGGACTCCCACCCCGAGCAGCACTACTTCACCCTGCGGGACTCGCGTCTGGACGAGTTCCTTCCCGGGGCCGCATTCGACGTCGTGGTGGGCAACGGAGACCGGAAGGCGGGACACTGCCTTTCGGATGGCGACGGCGTGATCTGGTTCGTGGACCACGGGCTGTGCTTCCACCCGACCCCGTGGCTCCGCACGGTGATCTGGGACTTCGCCGGCCAACCGGTGCCCGAGTCGCTGCTGGCCGACCTCCGCCGGGTGGAGGGCGAGCTGCGCGGCGGAGCCCTGCGGGGGCGGCTCCTCGAGCTGCTGGCACCGGAGGAGGTGGACGCCGCCGCCGACCGCACCGCAGACCTGGTGGCCGCGGGGACGTACCCCCTCCCCGGCCCGGGCCGTTCGCACCCGTGGCCGGCGGTGTGACGGCTCGCCGGGCGCCGCGCGCGTCCGGGGTTCCGGCCGTGCGCATGATGAGGGCAGCGGCCGTGGCCACGGTCCTGCTGGTGGCCTGTCAGGGGACCGAGTCCGGACCGCCGGTGGATCCCACCGGCGTTGACCCGTGCGAGCTGGTGACCGCCCGGGAGATCGAGGACGCGGCCGGCCGGTCATTGGAGCCGCAGCCCGAGGAGCCGGGCGTCGGCGAGGCCCGGGACTGCGGCTTCGGCACGGAGCTGGCTCCCCGGGTGAACGTCGGTGTCCGGCAGACGCCCATCGAGCGGGGTGAGCTTCGGCCGTTCGTGGACGACTTCATCGAGAGCGTGCCCGGAGAGCCCGAGCTCCGGGCCGTGCCCAGCCCGGGGGACGAGGCCTACGCGATCGTCCTCCCGGCCGGAGAGGAGACCGACATCAGCCACGTCACGCTGTTCGTCCGGGCCCGCGGCGTCCTGCTGTCGGTGAGCATGAACCTGGAGGCCCCCGGCGACGAGGTCCTTGAGGGTGCCGTGGGACTGGCGCAGGCGGCGGTGGGCCGGCTGTGACCCATATGCGGCGGGAGGGTGGTTCCTGCCATGGATCGCCTGCAGGGGGTCGGGTTCACCGAGCTCCGGTCGGGCGGTCCTTCACGCGGTAGACGAACCGCAGGGCCTGCCAGTCGTCGTCGATCGAGCAGGACTTGTTGTCCACCAGCCCGGCGTCCAGGCCGATCCCCTGCACGATGTGGAACGCCAGATCGTGCTCGATCCTCGACGACTTCTTCCACAGCGGGGTGGCCGAGGGGTCCTTCGCGGCCACTCCGCTCAGGGGCCCCGGGTGGACACGTAGTCGCGGAGGACGAAGTCGCCGGCGGACTCGGCCGACATAAGGAACACCCGTCCGGAGGTGAGGCGGGCCAGGCGCTCCATGAACCGGGTCAGCCCCGGGGAGTCCTCGAGCATGAACACGTTGAGGGTGACCCCGGAGCGCGACAGGCGCAGGGCCTCGCGCAGCGTCCGGCGGATCGTCTCCGGGACCGGCGGCCACGAGAAGAAGACCTCCTCGCCCTCGAGGTGGGCCGTGGGCTCGCCGTCGGTGACCATGATGGCCTGGCGGGCCGCCCGGGGGTGCCGGGCCAGCAGCCGCCCCGCCAGGTTGAACGCGTGCTGCATGTTCGTGCCGTACACCCGCTCCCATCCGCTGGCGGTGAGGTCCTGGGGCTCCATGCGCCGGGCGTAGTCGGAGAACCCGATGAGGTACAGCCGATCGTGGGGATACCGGCTCTCGATGAGGGCGTGCATGGCCAGGGCCATCCGCTTGGCCGGGATGAAGTGCCCGCGCAGCGGCATCGAGAACGACAGGTCGAGCAGCAGCGCGGTGGCGGTCTCCGTGCGGGTCTCGGCCTCGACCAGCTCGAAGTCGTCGGGCCGGAGACGGACGCGTCCGCCGGGCCCCTCCCGGAGCACCGCGTTGAACACGGTGCGTTGCACCGCCATCTGACCGGCGTCGCCGAACCGCCACGGCCGGGTCCCCCCGGTGGGCTCGGCCACCCCGCCCACCTCGCGGGCGTCGTGGGTGCCCTCCCGGTCGCGACGGAGCCGCTCGAACACCCGCACCAGGGCGCGCTCGCCGAGCTTCCGGGCTCCCCGCGGCGTGACCTCGAGGCGGCCCCTGGTGCGGGCCACCAGCCCGGCTCGCTCCAGGGCCCGCTCCACCTCCTTGAGGCGGCGGAGGTCCCCCACGGCCTCCTGCCCCAGGGTTCGGTGGAGGGCCTCCTCGTCCACGTCCTCCAGGGCCGCTCCCGCGTAGTCGCCGCGCAGCGATCGCTCCAGGTCCTCGAAGTCGTGCAGCCGCTCCAGGGTGTCCACGGTGGCCTGGAGGGGAGCGGCCTTCTCCCCACCGGCCATGGCCGGCCGGTCCCAGGGCAGGTCCGGGAACAGCTCCGACAGGTGCGCGGCCAGGCGGTCGGCCTCGAACGCCAGGTCGAGGTCGGACAGCACCTGCCGGGCCAGCTCCTCGAGCTCCCGGCGCTGCTCCGGGGACATCGAGGCCAGCAGGCGCGACAGGGCGGCCATCCGCCGGGCCAGGTTCCGCAACAGCTCGTCCAGGCTCTTCGGGTGGTCGGGGAACAGGTCCCCGTACCGCTGCATGAACCCCTGGAAGTCGTGGGGGTCGCCGCGATCCCGAGCCTCGATCATCGCGTTGAGCTCGGCCAGCATGTCCCCCCACCGCCGGAGCTGCTCGGGGCTCATGTCCCGCATCCCTCCGGCCAGGTTGCGGAAATAGGCCCCCAGGACCTGCTCGGTGAGCTCGGCCATCAGCTCGTCGAACCGCCGCTGGGCCCCGGCGTCGGTGAAGCGGTATCCCCGCAGCTCGGTGAGCTTGCCGGGAAGGTCGGGCGGAAGGTCGTCCAGGAAGGCCTCCCTCATCCGGGCGTCGTCCCCGGCCCTGAACGACAGCGCGGTGCGCTCGCGTTCCAGGATCTCCTCCAGCCGCTCGGCCAGGTCCGCCAGGGGGCCCTCCAGGTCGAGGCGATCCTCCTCCCGGCGGCGGGCCTGGCGCAGGCGCGCGGCCAGGGCCTCGGTGCCGGAGAACCGCCCCCGGATGCCCCGCCGCACCAGCCGCTGGAGGGCGGCGTCGGCGCCCTCGCCGGACAGGACGTCCTCCGACATCGCGTCGAGGAGCTCGGAGGCCGACAGCTCCGGTCCCAGGGGGTCCTGGGTCCCGTCCCACCCCGAGTACCGGATCCTCACGGGACCACCCTATGTCGGAGCGGGCCCTCGCGGACGGGATGCTACGTGGGGGTCAGCGGCAGCCGGGTCGTGGCCGTCAGGGACACCGAGTACGGGCCGGTGCGAGGCATCGAGTATTGCGCGGAGCCGGTGGTAATCTCCAGTTCCAGGACGTGGCCCGGTTCCACCAGCCAGGCGATGCCGTGGAGGTCCACCGTCTCCTCCACCTCCCCACCCTCCAGGGCCACCGGCATCACCTGGTCGTCCACGGTGATCCGGGTGCCGTCCGGGGCCACGTCGACCACTTCCAGGAACACGAACCCCCGGACACCGGTCAGGCTCCCCGTGAGGTGGACCCGAGGCACGCCGAGGATCGCGTGGGTCTCGTCGAACGGACCCAGGATCGACTCCCGGGCGGCGCTGAGACCGAGCTCCTGGTCCGGGGCGGGGTTCCCGTCCGCGGGCCCATCGCCGCCGCCGGGCCCCGGACCGGCCAGGGTGCCGGTCTCGATCGGCTCGCCCCGCGCCAACGTCGTCCCCGGCAGGGGCCACCGATCCGCCGGGTGGTAGACGCCGTCCTGGGCCTGCCACTCGACCTCGGGCCCCGTGTCCACGTCCAGGCCCTTCACCCACCGGTCCAGCCACGCCACGATGCGGTCCTGGTAGATGGGGGGCCTCCCCTGCGAGCCCTCGGGGTACCCGGAGGCCCCTCCCGGATGGGGGCACCCGGTCAGGGAATGGCCGGAGCAATATGCGATGAGCTTGACGGGAGCCGACCCTTGGATGTTCCGATAGTTGTCGAACGCGTCTTCCAGGGGGAACAGCGTGTCGATGGTCCCCTGGATGAGGAGGGTGGGGGTCCGCACCCGCGACGACCATCGCGTGGTCGAGCGGAAGTCGAACCAGTCCACGATCGGCTGGCTCACGGTGCCGGTGGCGGCGGCCTCGGCGAACCCCTGGTGGATCTGGGTCGGATAGGCCCCCGTCTGTGGCCCGGCGGGGGACTGGAGCCCCAGCGTGGTGCCGGTGGCCAGCCCCACGCCGTACAGGAGCGTGTCCCAGGTCTGCTTGGGGACGCCGCCCGGAAGCAGGTCCCGGATCAGGTCGCCCCAGGGGATCTCGGGGACGATGGCGTCCACCCGTCCGTCGAATGCCGCCGTGTTGAGCTGGACGCCCCCGGCGTTGGAGCCCCCGATCCACCCCACCCGCGGGTCGTTCGGCCCGTCCGTGAGGATCTCGGGCCGGGATGCCAGGTAGTCGAGGAGCGCCCTGGCGTCCTCGACCTCGAACCCCGGCGCGCCGACGTTGGCTTCCCCACCGGAGTGGCCGAAGCCCCGGGAGTCCCAGGTGAGGACGGCGTAGCCCTCCTCGATCAGACGGGCCGTGAGGCCCGACGGCGACGTCGACCTGGTGCCGCCCCACCCGTGGGTCCCCATCACGGCCGGGGCGGGGTCCTCCGCGGAGGCCCCCGCGGGCAACATCAGGGTGGCCACGATCGGGGTCCCGTCGCCCGAGGACACCACGATGTCGTCCTCGATCGTGAAGCCGTCCTGGGCGCGGACCGGGTCGGGGAGGAGGGCGAGCACGAGCAGGGCGACCACGATCCAGGGGCCGAACGGCCGTGCGGAGATGAGCTCCCGGGGTGCTCGGTGCGCGGGCGTCATGCTCGCCTGGCCTTATACCCACGATCGAGGGATCTCTCCCCTCGGACCGCGGGCCGAGGCTCCGGCCCGGTCAGCGGGGGAAGGGGCGCTCCTGAGGTTCGTCGGGCTCGGGGGCCCCGTACACGTACGACCCCATGCGCCCGGCGGCGTCCTTGTTCAGCCGGCGCGACAGGTGGAGGCCCTCCAGGGCGAACTCGATGGCCGATGCGGCGGCCCCCGGGCTCTCCTCCTCCACCCCCAGGCGCTGGAGGAGCTTGGCCAGCCCGGGGAGCTCCCCGAACTGGTCCAGGAACTCCGAGGCCGAGGTGAGGTCGGAGGTCTGGGCGGTGAACCCGTCGCCGAAGCGCGACAGCAGCGGGGTCCAGTCGAACCCGGACAGGCGCCGGCGGTAGATGCGGAGGACGGCCCCGGCCAGGGCCCGGACCACGATCTCCTCCTCGCGGCCCTCTTCCACCGTGTCGAACTCCACCCTCCCCAGGGAGCCCTCCACCACCGCGGGCAGGTCGCACACCCTGGGAACGGCCCGGGCCTCGCCGGACCGGGCTGCCCGGCGGACCGCGGCCGCGGCCAGGCTCTCCAGGTTCCCGATCGAGAACCGCACCGAGACGCCGGAGCGGTGGTTCACGTGCGGCGAGCGCCGCAGCTCGGCCGTCAGTGAGGCCAGGGTCTCCTTCATGAAGGGCGGCACCCGCACCGGGATGCCGCCGGCGGGCGCCCGGGCCTCCTGGTCCATGATGCGGATCTCATCCTCGGCGCTCTCCGGGTAGTGCGTCCGCACCTGGGTCCCGAACCGATCCTTCAGCGGCGACACGATGCGGCCGCGGTGGGTGTAGTCCTCGGGGTTCGCCGTGGCCACCAGCAGGAGGTCGAGCGGGAGCCGGATCTTGTACCCGCGGATCTGCACGTCCCGCTCCTCCAGGATGTTGAACAGCGTCACCTGGATCCGCTCCGGCAGGTCGGGGAGCTCGTTGATGGCCACGATCCCCCGGTTGGTCCGGGGCACCAGGCCGTAGTGGATCGTGAGCTCGTCGGCCAGGTACCGGCCCTCGGCCACCCGGATGGGGTCCACGTCGCCGATCAGGTCGGCCACTCCGATGTCCGGGGTGGCCAGCTTCTCGGCGTAGCGGAGGTCCTTCCCGATCCACGTGATCGGCGTGGCGTCACCCTGCCGGGCCACCAGGTTCCGGCACCGGGCGCAGATCGGCCGGTAGGGGTGGTCGTTGACCTCGCAGCCGTCGATCGCCGGGACCCGCTCGTCGAGGAGGTCCAGCAGGTGGCGGATCAGCCTGCTCTTGGCCTGGCCGCGCTCGCCCAGCAGGATGAGGTCGTGGCCGGCCAGGATCCCCCGCTCCAGCGCCGGGACCACGGACTCCTCGAACCCGATGACCCCCGGGAACAGGGTTCCCCCGGCCTTGAGGCGGGCCAACAGGTTGGCCCGCAGCTCCTCCTTCACGGTGCGCTCCGGGTAGCCGGAGGCCCGAAGCTCTCCCACGGTGGCCGGCGCGGTCATCCCCCCCACCCTAGTGGAACGCGGTGGGTGTGCGATCGGGGCCCCCTGCTGGGGTCGAGCGCCGGGAGGCGGAAATTGCGGGCAGGGGGCAAGGAGGAGACCGGGGCCGCTGCGGCGAACTCAATAGGGAACCCTATTCCTAAAGGGAGGGAACGTCACATGCGGAGATCCACCATGCGCCGCGTCGCCGTGGCCGCGACGCTGAGCCTGATCGCAGTTGGACTGTCGGCCTCGTTCGCCGCCGGCAGGCCCTCCGCTCCGGCGGAGCAGAAGACCTTTAACTACATCAGGCTCAAGAACAGGCTGTCACAGCCCGTCTACCCGGACACCGTCCGGGAAGCCGTCCGCGTCGATATGGCGGACGGGGAGAACCTGTACGTGGAGATCGTCCGGCCCGACCCGGAGCAATTCGGCGACGGGCCGTGGCCCACGATCATGGAGATCAGCCCGTACCACGGCACCCTGGCGGACCGGGACGGCACCAGGATCTTCCCCGACCCCGTCGACGCCGAAGGCAACAAGATCGGCCTGACCGGCTACTTTGCCCCTCGCGGTTACGCGGTGGTCATCGTCGACCTCCGGGGCACCGGCCGGTCCACCGGCTGCCTGGACCACATCGGCCAGAACGACGCCACGGACATGAAGACGGTCATCGAGTGGGCCGCCGACCAGCCGTGGTCGAACGGCCGCGTGGGCCTGACCGGCCACTCCTACGTCGGCTCCACGCCGAACGCCGCCGCGGCCATGGAACCGGAGGGCCTGGTCACGATCGTGCCCAGCGCCGGCCTGGCGTCCATGTACGACCACCAGTTCAACAAGGGCGTGCCGTGGCTGCTCCAGTGGGTGGGCCCGATGTTCGCCTACGAGCAGCTGGCCCTGTACCGGGACCTGCCGCCCGGATTCCCGCCACCGCCGATCCTCGGAGGAGGCCCTGCCGGCGACAACTTCGAGAACGCCCCCAACCCTCAGATCGGGTGCGGGCTCCCGAATTCGTCGTTGACCGCCGGGACCGGACAGGTCACCGGGCAGTACGAGGGGTGGCACGCCGAGCGTGACTGGCGGGCGGGCGCGGCCGCCGCGGACATCCCCATCTTCATGATCCACGGGGTGAATGACAACGCCGCCCGCATCCCCGCCGCGGAGTGGTACTTCGCCGACCGGGGCCTCCAGCCCGGCGACAAGGTCTGGCTGGGGCAGTGGGACCATGGTTCCACGAACGGCCGCTGCGGCGACCAGTTCGGCTTCCGGGCCCTGCACCCCACGTGCCGGTTCGACCAGTTCAAGTACGCGCTCCACGCCTGGTTCGACAAGCACCTGATGCAGCGCAACGTCCCCACCGGGCCTGCCGTGGAGGTCTTCCTGAACGGAGAGACGCCGGTGAACGTCACCCAGGTCCGCAACCCGGAGACCCTGGGGTGGAAGGTCATCAACGCCCCCCAGTGGCCCCTGCCGGCGGACACGTTCTCGTTGTTCCCGGACGCCACGGACCGCTCGCTGGACTTCCAGGCGCCGGAGCAGGAGGGGAGCGCCACGTTCTCGACCACCGCCGAGGCCGCCATCGCCTCCGTCGGGCGGGGCAGGTTGACGTTCACCTCCGAGCCCCTGGCGCAGGAAACGGTGTTCGCGGGCCTGCCCCAACTGGACCTCCACGCCTCTGTGACGAACGAGATCACCCACCTGACCGCCACCCTGTTCCGGGAGAGGGTGACCATTGAGCAGGACGAGGAGGGCAACGAGGTCGAGGTCATCGAGCGGGAGCCGATGAACTTCTGCGCCATCCAGCCGCAGCTCCGGGACGGTGTGGAGACCCTGGCGCCGGTGATCCCCGGCCAGCGGATGTCCCTGCCGATGCAGTGCTTCACGACGGCGCACTGGGTGCCGGCCGGACAGCGGCTGGTGCTGGAGATCAGCACGGGCACAGGGCGCCCGGCACCGGCGTCCGAGCCCTCCCACCACGCCCCATTCGGTCCCCAGCCGAGAATCACCGTGTTCACCGGCCCGGAGGCCACGACGTACGATCTGCCGTCCCTCTCGAGGTTCCTGCTCCGCCAGGACGTGCAGGTGTTCGAGAACCGGGTGGACTTCCCGCTGGGGCCCGCTCAGGGCCCGATCGAGGGGAACGTCCTGGTTCCCGCTCCCGGACTGGGACAGCGGGTGGAGCCCATCACCGCCGCCGGGTTCGAGTTCGACTCGGAGGAGGGCTTCGACAACGCCCGGGTGGAGGTGCTGGCCACCCCCACGATCGCCGCCGACCTGGACCTGTTCCTCCAGCGGGCGGCCGAGGGTGGTGGGTGGGAGACCCTCACCCAGGCCACGAACGAGCCGCTGGACCACGAGCTGCTGACGGCCGGGCGGCTGCCCCCGGGCCACTACCGGGTCCTGGTCCACAACTGGCTCGGCGGTCCCCAGGACGCTCACCTGGAGATCACGTTCTTCAACCAGAACGATGAGCCCGGGACCGGCAGCTCGGAGGGTGCACAGACCGAGGACGTGTTCCTGCTCACGCCGGAGTCCTTCGGGATGCTGCCCCAGCCGTAGGGCGGGCATCCGGGTGCCGAGCCCGGATGACGAGACGGGGGCGCCTTCGGGCGCCCCCGTTCCATTCATGGGGTTTGGCGGCTTCGTCGGCTGGGGCTTCTTGACCTTCCCGGCGGACCTCTCTAGGGTTGGGCGCTTGACACGGCGGGCACGGGCAGCACTCGTCCTCCTGGTGTCGGCGGCGCTGCTGGCGCCGCCGCCAGCCCCCGTGGCCGGCCAGGTGGGGCTGCCGCTGTTCGGCGGCGAGGTGGTCTTCGCGGGGGCCCGGAAGGGTGGCTTCGACCTCCTCACCGTGGACCCGGCGACCGGCTCTGTGACGAACCTCACCCAGACACCGGGCGCCCAGGAGCTGGACCCGGCGTGGTCCCCGGACGGGGCCCGGATCGCCTTCGCCCGGAAGCTGGCCACCAACCCCTCCCCGGACATCTACGTCCGTGACGCGGTGGGGAACGAGCTCCGGCTCACCCAGGACTTCGGTGGACCGATCGATCGTCAGCCCGCGTGGAGCCCGGATGGGACCCGGATCGCCTGGACGCGCAGCATCCATTTCCAGGGCGTCTCCCAGATCTTCACGATGAACGCCGACGGGAGCGGCGCCACGGCCGTGACCGATGCCGTCTCCGGACGGTTCGACTCCAGCCCCGCGTGGTCACCCGATGGCTCGAGGATCGCGTTCGTCAGCGACCGAGACTCCGGCTTCCCCGACCTATGGGTGGCGAACGCGGACGGCACGGGCCGGGAGCGCCTGACCCGGACCGGCAAGCGCATCGAGGGAAACCCGGCATGGTCTCCGGACGGGTCCCGGATCCTGTTCGACCGGTGCTGCCCGGGCGGGAGCTGGGAGCTGTTCACGATGAACGCCGACGGCTCCGGACAAACCCGGCTGACGACCACGGGACGGAACGAGGTCCAGGCCGCCTGGTCCCCGGACGGCCAGCACGTCGCGTTCTCCGCCTACCCGCCGGGCGGGGGCGACAAGGACCTGTGGGTCATGCGGGCCGACGGCACCGAGGCTCACAAGGTCCTGGAGACGAAGCGAGCCGAGCTGTCGCCGAGCTGGTCCGGCGGGGCCCTGCTGCCGCGGGGCCAGGACTCTCCCCCGCCCTCCTCGGCCGGTCGATCATCGGGCCCCAAGGCCTCGTCGGGCGGCGGCGGGGGGCAGGTTGGGTCCGCGCTGAACAGGTCGAAGACCAGCGGGGTGATGAAGGGCGTGCAGCTGATCAAGGGCCGCTACGCCCGGAGCGACGTGTACGTGCTGAAGGTGGACCCCTCCAAGCAACCGACGATGGACGTGGCCCTGGGGGGGAACGTGTTGCCCGGCCGGGAGCGAACCTCCTCCATGGCCAAGCGGCACGGCGCCGTGGCCGCGATCAACGGCGACTTCCCCCTGCCCTCGGGCAAGCCCTCGCACCCCTTCGCCGAGGACGGCGATCTCAAGACCAGCTCGCTGGCCGGCTCCAACAACTTCGCGATCCGCGCGGACGAGCGGAATCCCCGCATCGGGAACGCGGTGGAGGTGCTGAAGGTCCTGGAGGCCGACAGCAACGACGTGTGGACGTTCGACCGGTGGAACGACGGGGTGCCGACCTGGGGGGAGATCGCCGCCTACAGCCCGGCGGGGCGAGCCAAGCACGGCCGCCCGCCCAAGCACGCGTGCTCGGCTCGCCTCATGCCCGACGGCCCCCGGCGGTGGGCCCCGGGCATGAACGGCGTCCGCCGCGACTACGAGGTCGACGCGGTGGCGTGCCGCAAGTCGCGGATGGGGCGCAAGGGCGGGGTGGTGCTGTCCGCCCAGCCCGGCAGCCAGGGGGGGATCCAGATCCAGTCGCTCCGGCCCGGGGAGACGGTGTCCCTCACCTGGTCCTTCCGGTGGAAGAAGGTTGCCGACTCGATGGGGGGGATGCCCCGGTTGGTGCGCGACGGGGCGGTGGTGGCCGAGCCGTGCGGGGCCCCGATCTGCGGGCGGCATCCCCGGACCGGGATCGGGGTGACCGGGAACGACCGCCTCCTCCTCGTCGTGGTGGACGGGCGGCGGAAGGGCTCGAAGGGCATGAAGCTGGTCAGGTTCGCTCGCCTGTTCCGGGACATGGGGGCGAAGTCGGCGCTGAACCTCGACGGGGGAGGCTCCAGCACCATGGTGGTGGCGGGGAAGATCGTCAACGTCCCCTCCGACGGGTCAGAGCGAGCGGTGTCCTCGGCGATCCTGGTGCTGGCGGGGAAGGACAAGGGCGAGAAGATCGGAGGGCCCGGTTCCTCGGGTGACACCTCGGTCGCTGCGACCTCCGTCCCCGCCACCCCGGGCCCCTCCCTCCTGGACCCGGCCTCCACCGGCGGGTTGCTCGACGCCATGGCCCGGGGGCTGTTCGGTGGCCGGCTCCCGCCGGAGCTCCTGCCCGCCCTCCGGGCGTTCAGGTCGTCCGGCTGAGCACGGGGGCGGCGCCGCCCACGGTCGGCCGCTGGTCATAGACTGCGGCCATGGCGAAGGGGGCGGCGGTTCGCCTGACGGAGCTGCGGGTCCTCCACGGGCCGAACCTGTACTTCACGCGGCCGGCCATCAAGCTCACGCTCGCGGTCCCCGGGTGGCTCGATGCCGGCGAGGCGAAGGTCTCGGGCGCCGCCAGGCGGGCTGGGCTCCCCGGGCGGGGGATCCGTCCGGGCGAACCCCGGTCCGAGCAGCGCCGCCGCTTCGCGGCCCGCACCGCGGCCCACGTGGTGAGGGCGCTGGCCGAGGCCTCGGGCGTTCGCCTGGCGGTCCGGGCCAGGCCGGGCGAGCGGCGCGACCGGATCGTGGTGGCCTACCCGTGGCGTCGCCAGGCGCTGGCGGAGGCGCTGGGGAGGGAGGTCGTCGGCGTGCTGGGGACGCTGCTCACCTCCCGCCGGGGGCTGGACCGCCTGGTGGCCGGGGCGGCCGGACGCATCGCCGCCATCGACCAGGGACCGGTCCCTTCGGTTCCGGTACCGGCCATCCCCGTGGTGATGGTCACCGGCACGAACGGGAAGACGACCACGGTCCGCCTCGTGGCCCACCTGGTCCGCGCGGCCGGGCTGCGGGTGGCCTACACGTCCACGGACGGGGTGTACGTCGATGGAGAGATGGTGGAAGAGGGGGACTACTCGGGGCCTGCCGGCGCGGCCATGGCAATGTCCCAGCCGGGCGTGGAGATGGCCGTTCTGGAGGTGGCCCGGGGCGGCATCCTGCTCAAGGGCATCGGGACGCTCCACAACGACGTGGCCGTGGTGACGAACGTCTCCGCCGACCACCTGGGCCTCCACGGCATCCACACCCTCGACCAGCTGGCCGAGGTCAAGTCGACGATCACTCGGATCACCCGTCCCCACGGCTGGGACGTGCTGAACGCCGACGACCCCCGCGTCCTGGCCATGCGGCGGCTGGCCCGGGGCCGGCCGTTCCTGTTCTCGCTCGACCCCGACCACCCGGCCATCCGGGCGGCCCTGGCGGAGGGCGGCCGGGCCCTGGCCCCCCTCGATCGTCACCTGACCCTGTTCCTGCCGGGCCCGGCCATCGAGCCGCTGGTCGAGGTGGAGGCGGTCCCCGTGACGCTGGCCGGGATCTCCGGCCCGTACACCCAGAACGCCATGGCCGCCGCCGCGGCGGCGCTGGGGGCGGGCGTCTCTCGCGGTGACGTGGTCGAAGGACTGCGCACCTTCGTGCTCGACCCGGAGGCCAACCCCGGCCGGGCAAACCTGTTCGAGCTCGAGGGGCGGGTGGTGGTCGTGGACTACGCGCACAACGAGGCCGGGATGTCCGGCCTGGTGGAGATCGCCCGCGGCTTGCGCCGGCCCGGGGCCGAGGTGTGGCTCTCGTACTGCTCCGCCGGGGACCGCTCCGACGGGATCATGCACGGTCTCGGCCTGATCGCCGCCCGCGGGGCGGACCACGTGGCCATCTCGGAGCTCACGAGATACCTGCGCGGGCGCAGGCCCGAGGATGTCGTCGAGCGGCTTCGGGCCGGGGCGCTCGAGGGCGGCGCCACCGACGTGCCCCTGTTCCCAGACGAGCTCCACGCCCTGCGCTGGATGCTGGAGCGCTCCCGACCCGGAGACGTGGTGACGGTGACCGCCCTGGGGCAGCGGCCGGAGATCTTCGAGGAGATCCGCGGCCGGGGGGGCCGCCGGGTCGGCCCGGCCCGGTGCCGCCAGCTGGCCCGCCGGGCTCGGGGCCCGGCCCCGGCCCCAGCGCGTCCCTAGGCCCGTCCCCGGCCCGCCACGCGGACGCCCGCGCGGACGAGCTCGGCGTTGTCCCTGGCCGGCCTCCCGTCCTGGAGGACCAGGGTGTCCTCCAGCCCCACCCGGACGTCCCGCCCCCGGAGGACCGCCGCCTCCACGACCGCCCAGGTGGCCGGGCCCTCTCCGTGGTGGAGCCGCGGCGCCTCGATCCCGGCGTCGTCGAGCGCGGCCTCGATCCGTGCCGCCGCGGCCACGGCCTCCGCCGGGTCCTCTTGGGGAACCTCGACCAGCACGCGCAGGCAGCGGCCGGCCAGCCCACTCCGGGCCAGGGCCTCGGCGTCCTCCACCGAGGCCAGCCCGGCCTCCACCCCCACGCCCAGGTCGAGCAGCGTGGCGGCCAGGTCCCCCCAGCCCTCCTCGGACACGTTGACCGAGGCGAAGTCGGGGAGGACCTCCCACCGGGCCACGGCCCACCGCCGGCGGTCGGGGTCCGGCTCGATCCAGGCCGCGGTGGTCAGCCCCACCGGCGTCCCGGGGACCACCCGGCGGATCGCCGTCAGGGCCAGGGCGCAGGCTCCCGCCTCCACGGTCTCGGACCCGTCGGCCTGGCGGGGGTGCACGTGCACGCCCCCGGCCCCGGCAGCCACGGCCTGGTAGGCGTCAAGGGCCAGCTCCGGGTGGGAGATGGGCACGGCCGGGTGCTCGTGCTTCGCTCGCCCACCGTTGAGGCATGCCTTCACCAGCACGTCCCGAGGATAGGCGCCCCATGGGGCAGGGTGGATCGAACCGCTCCTCGACGGCCCCGTTCCGGGCGCGGGGCCGGAACCCGATGAGCCGGGCCCCTGCATCTCGTAGTATGCGGGCCTGGGCGTTGGGCCAGCGTCGCCCGACGGAAACGGGACCGACGGAGCGGAGAGGGTGGATACGGGCAAGGATCGCCTCGAGTCGCCGGTGGCGACGTCCCGGTTGGAGGATTCGTCCACCAGCGCCTGGCGCCGTCCATCGGTCGTCTTCTCGGTGGCCATCGCGCTGGTGTGTCTCCACCTGCTGACCGGTCTCACCGTCAGGACGTCGGACCGCTCGGTGATGGCGCGACTGTGGGATTCGGCGCTGGCGGTGGGGCTGTCGGGGATCGCCGTGGTGTGGTTCCGTCGGTCCGGACGCCTCGTGCGGGCCCTCCTTGCCCTGGCCATCGGCGCCGCCGCGACCGCGGCCGGCGTCGCCATCACCGTGGTCCGGGTCGTCAAGCTGGGCCTGTCGGAGTTCGATCTCCTGGGCGTCTCCTCATTGGCGGCGGGCATCGCCCTCCTGGCGCTCGGGTCGTTGGTGATCCTCAGCGAGGTCCGCCGGCGGCTGGTGCTGGCGGTGCCGATCGGGCTGCTGTTCGTCTACTACGTCATGCTGCCTCTGACGGTCGCGGTGTACATGACGCACGTGCCCACCACGTTGCCGTCGGGACGCACCCCCGCGGAGGTCGGTCTCGACTATCGGAACGTCACCTTGCGAACGGAAGACGGCGTCCGCCTCGGGGGCTGGTACGTTCCCTCGGACAACGCGGCGGCGGTGATCGTCCTGCACGGGTCGGGCTCGACGCGGTCCGACGTCCTCGATCACATCGCCGTGCTCGGTCGGGCGGGCTACGGCGTGTTGGCGATCGACGCCAGGGGCCACGGCCAGAGCGACGGGGTGGCGATGGACGTGGGCTGGTTCGGGGCGCTGGACGTCGAACCCGCGGTCTCCTACCTGGCCCACCGGCACGACGTCGATCCCGGCCGCATCGGTGTCCTAGGACTCTCGATGGGGGCCGGGGAGGCCCTCGCATCGGCGGCTGCGGACCCCCGGATCGGAGCCGTGGTGGCCGAGGGCGCCAGGGCGTTCTCGTTCGCCGACGCGCGGGCCCTGGGCCTCCGCGGGGCGTTCAGCCTGCCCTTCTACCTCCTGGGATTCACCGCGGTCGACCTGATGACCCCCGCCGAGCCGCCCATCCCGACCGAGGAGGCCATGGCCCGGATCGCGCCCCGTCCGGTCCTGTTGATCTCGGGCGAGGACCGCACCGAATCGCTCCTCAACCGCCGGTACCGGGCCGCGGCGCCCCACTCCACCGACCTGTGGGAGGTCCCGGATACCCGCCACACCCGGGCGATCTGGACGCACCCCGAGGAGTGGGGCCGCCGGGTCCTGGCGTTCTTCGGGGACGCGCTCCTCCACGGCACCCCTTGACCAGCGGGCGTGGGCAGCGTTGTCGGCGCCGAGGAGTAGCCTGGGGGGTCCGGGGGGGATAGCTCGCCCCGGGTGGGTCGGCGTCGGGATCGGATGGCGAGCGAACCCCCAGTGGAGGGGGGTCCGGGGGGGTAGCTCGCCCCGGGTGGGTCGGCGTCGGGATCGGATGGCGAGCGAACCCCCCAGTGGAGAGGAGCCATGGACACGGAACGGAACCTCACCGACGAGGAATGGAAGGCCCGGCTGACCCCGGCCCAGTACGAGATCCTGCGGAAGGCGGGAACCGAGCCGCCGTTCACCGGCCAGTACGTCTACAGCAAGGACGAGGGGGTGTACCGGTGCGCGGCCTGCCGCGCGGAGCTGTTCCGCTCCGATGCCAAGTTCGACTCGGGGACCGGATGGCCCAGCTTCACCGAGCCGGCCGTGGCCCAGGCGGTGGAGCTGCGCCCCGACGACAGCCACGGCATGACCCGCACCGAGGTCCTGTGCCGGAGGTGCGGCTCCCACCTGGGCCACGTCTTCGACGACGGCCCCGCCCCCACGGGCCAGCGGTACTGCATCAACTCCGTCGCCCTGGACCTCGACCCCGCGTAGGGGCGCCGGGGGGGCCTACCTACCGCCGGCGGTGCTCAACGTGTAGGCCCGGTCCATCGAGGCCGCCGGGTCGGCCCCCCGTCTGGGACAGGTTCGTGATCGTGGCCATGGTCTGCAGGCAGCCCTCGGTGCGGACGGGTCTAGCAGGCGCTAGGGGCGCCGGATGAGGACGTCCGGCGTCACCGCATCCACCGTCTCCAGGCCGGCCAGAGCCATGGTCAGGTCGAGGTCGGCCAGGAACGAACGCACCACGTGGCGGACCCCGGCCTCGCCGCCTGCGGCCAGTCCCCAGATGTACGGCCGCCCCAGCAGGACGGCCGTGGCCCCCAGGGCCAGGGCCTTCAGCGCGTCCGCCCCCGTGCGGATGCCCGAGTCGAGCAGTACCGGCACCCGCCCGGCCACCGCCTCCACCACGCCGGGGAGGGCGTCCAGGGTGGCCACCGCCCCGTCCACCTGCCGCCCGCCGTGGTTCGACACGATGATCCCGTCCATCCCCAGGTCCACCGCCCGGCGGGCGTCGTCCGGGTGGAGGATCCCCTTCAGCAGCACCGGCAGCGAGGTGTGCTCCTTGATGAACGCCAGCTCCTCCCACACCGCCGTGGGATGGGGATACACCGCACCCCACCGCATGACGGCGGCCAGGGGGTCGTCCTCGGGGCCCTTCTCCAGGGCGGCCAGGAACACCGGGTCGGACAGGTAGTTGGCGATGCCCTTGCCCGCCAGGAACGGCAGGAACGCGTGCTGCAGGTCCCGGGGCCGCCAGGCCAGCAGGTTGGTGTCCACGGTGACGGCAACCGCCTCGAACCCGGCCGACCGGGCCCGGGACAGGAAGCTCTTGGTCAGCTCGGGGTCGTTCGGCCAGTAGAGCTGGTACCACCGGGGGCCGTCGCCGCAGGCCTCGGCGACCTCCTCCATCGTCTTCGAGGACAGCGTCGACAGGACCACCGGCACCCCGAGGGTCGAGGCCGCCCGGGCCACCGCGACCTCGGCATCGTCGTGAACGATCCCCTGGACCCCGATCGGCGCCAGCAGCACCGGGGCCGGCAGCCGGCGGCCGAACACCTCCACCGACAGGTCCCGCGACTCCACGTTCCGGAGGTGCCGGGGCACGATGCGCCACCGGCGGAACGCTTCCAGGTTCTCCCGCACGGTATCCTCGGACCCCGCTCCGCCGGCCACGTAGTCGTAGGCCTCCGGGGCCAGCACCTCCCTGGCCCTCCCTTCCAGCTCGGCCAGGACCACCGGCAACTCCGGCCGGGTCCCCGCCATGCCGGCCAGGTAGACCTCGATCTGGAAGTCGCCGAGGTTCGGCACGCTCAGAGCTCCGGGGCCAGCTCCGGGATCTCGGCGCCCTGGCCATCGCCGGCCGTTGGCGGCAGGCCCAGGGCGGCCTTGCGGCGGGTCTCGAGCTCTCGCCACACCCGGTCGGCGTGGTCCACGCACACCACCACCAGGTCGCCCGGCCGGCTGCGGTCCAGGGCCCGCCGGGCGGCCTCGTCCTCCTCGAGCACGATCTCCACGCTGCCCGCCCGGGCACCGGCCCGCATGGCCTCCTGCACGCCCTCCAGGATGAACGCCGCGGTCTCACCGCGCTTGCGGCCGCGGGGATGCTCGTCCTCCCGGATGATGACGTCGTCGAAGTATCGGGCGGCCACCCGGCCCAGCTCCCGCATGTCGTCCTCGCGGCGGTCGCCGGGGGTGGCCACCACCGCAACCCGCAGGTTGGCCGACCACGACGGCGCACCGGGCGGGGCGCCACCGGGTGCCTCGGCGGTGATGCGCTCCACGAAGTCGCCCACCATCTCCAGTCCGTGGGGGTTGTGGGCGTAATCGATCAGCACCTTGATCCCGGCCAGGTCGACCAGGTTCAGGCGTCCCGGTGCCTGGAAGATCGAGGTCGTGAACGTCCGCAGCCCCTGGCGGATGTCGTGGAGGTGGGCGCCGGCGGCATGGGCGGCCGCCGCGGCGGCCAGGGCGTTCTGGACCATCATCCGGGCCCGGCCGTTGAACGTGGCCGGCAGGTTGTGGGTGTAGGCGATCGGCATCGACCGGCGACCCTCGCGGATCACCATGCGCTCTCCCCGGTCGTCGCGCTCGAGCGTGACGGCCTTGTTCCCCCGCCGGACCCACCGCTCAACGAGCTCGCTGCGGTCCTCCATCGAGAACAGCACCACGGAGCCGCGGGTGTGCTTGCGCATGTCGGCCACCAGGGGGTCGTCGGCGTTGAGCACGGCCATGCCGGTCCGGGGGACGGCCTCCACGACGACCCGCTTGACCTCGGCCAGGTCCTCCAGGGAGTCGACGTCCTTCAGCCCCAGGTGGTCTCCGGTGACGTTGAGCACCACGGCCACGTCGTTTCGCCCGTAGCCCAGACCCTCACGGAGGATCCCGCCCCGGGCCACCTCGAACACGGCGAAGTCCACGCGGGGGTTCTGGAGGACCATCAGCGCCGACTTGGGGCCGCTGGCGTCTACCTTCCGCACCAGGCGGCCGTCGACGTAGATGCCGTCGGTGGTGGTGACGCCCACCTTCCGCCCCATGCGCTCGAAGATGTGGGCGATCATCCGAACGGTGGTGGTCTTCCCGTTCGAGCCGGTGACGGCCACGATCGGGATCCGGGACGGTGACCCGGGGGGGAACAACAGGTCCACCACCGGCTTGGCCACGTACTGCGGCTCGCCCTCGGTGGGATGGGTGTGCATCCGGAAGCCGGGGGCCGCGTTGACCTCCACGATGGCTCCGCCGGTCTCCCGGACGGGCTGGGAGATGTCGGGCGTCAGGAAGTCGATGCCGGCCACGTCCAGGCCGACCACCCGGGCGGCCTCCTCGGCGATCTCCACGTTCTCCTCGTGGGCCTCCCAGGTGCGGTCGATCGAGCTGCCCCCGGTGGACATGTTGCCGGTGGCCACCAGCAGGGCCATCTCGCCTTCGGGGAGGACGTCATCGAGCGCGTAGCCCTGCTTCCTGACCAGGGCCTCGGCGGCCTCGTCCACCTTGATCCTGGTGAGCACCTTCTCGTGCCCGATGCCCCGACGGGGGTCCTCGTTGGCGATGTCGGCCAGCTCGCGGACCGTGTGGGTGCCGTCGCCGATCACGTGGGCAGGGACCCGCTGGGCCACCGCCACCATGTGGCCACCGATGACCAGCACCCGGTAGTCGTTGCCGGTCACGTAGCTCTCCACGACCACGACCCCCCGGCGGGACTCGTCCCGGGCCCGCCTGCACCCCCGGCGCACGTCCCGCTCGGTGGCGAGCTCCAGGCTCACCCCGCGGCCGTGGTTCCCGTCCAGGGGCTTGGTCACCACGGGGAACCCGATCCGCTTGGCCGCGGCCACCGCGTCGTCCTCGGTGCGCACGGTCTCCGAGCGGGGGACCGGCAACCCGGCGGCACCCAGCAACCGGTTCGTGAGGTTCTTGTCTCCGGCTATGTCCACGGCCAGGGCCGGGGTGAGCGAGGTCATCGTGGCCCGGATCCGCCGCTGGTAGGTGCCCTGACCGAGCTGGACCAGGGACGCCTCGTTGAGCCGGATGTAGGGGATGTCGCGGCTGGCGGCCTCGTCGATGAGCGCCTGGGTGGATGGGCCGAAGGCCCGCCGCTCCGCCAGGAGGATGAGCCTCTCCAGCTCGGCCAGGAAGTCGAATGCCTCCTCGGCCTCGACCAGGTGGTTGACCAGCCGCACGGCCAGGGTGCCGGCGGCCAGCCCCACCCGCTCCTCGCTGTACCCGTAGATCACGTTGTAGCGGCCGGGGGCTCCGGCGCTGCGGGTCTTGCCCCGGTAGATGTGCGTCCCCGCCTCGCGCTGGAGCTCCAGGGCCACGTGCTCGGCCACGTGGCCCAGCCAGGTGCCGTCGTCGAGCCGCTCCAGGAAGCCGCCCTGCCGTCCCAGCGAGCAGGAGTGGTCCGCCATACCCGGGAGCAGCTCCCGCAGCGCCGTGTTGAAGCCCTTGATCGTGTTCGACGGCCAGTGCTCCAGCGAGCCCAGGTCGACCAGCAGGCGGATGGTGGGGTCGTACGAGTAGTAGTTTGGTCCCCGGAACACCTGGGTCTTGAGGATCTTCAGGTCGGGCCGGGCCGGCGGCTTCTTGGAGGCCGGCTCGCGCTTGGCCCTGGCCCGGGCATCCCTGGACGCCGTGCGGGACCCCTTCGGGGAGGATCGGGCGGGCCGGCTCACTCGGAGGCCTCCCGGACCTCGGGCTCGCTCACCTCGATCAGCCGCCGCCCCCGCAGGTCGAACCGGAACCCCGTGGGGAGGGCATGGACGATGGCCCCGGAGACCATCATGGGGCGGTGGCCCTTCATCTGGAACGAGTCCGTGGCGATCTGGGAGCCGTCCACGATCGTCACCGACCCCTTCCCGATCACCTCCAGCGTGCGGTCCGGCCAGATGATGGCGGCCGTGTCCTCGTCGAGCCCGATGCCGATCAAGCGGGGGGACAGGGCCACCGCGGCCAGGAGCCGGCCCATGCGTCCGCGCTGCTCGAAGTGCTGGTCCACGATGATCCCGTCCACCAGGCCCAGTCCGGCCGAGATGTGGATCATGCGGTGCTTGGGGCTGGCCCCCGACCGGCCGAAGGCCACCATGTGGGTGGCCGCGGCGCTCGCCCCGGCCGAGGTCCCCGCGATGGCCGCCCCGCGGTCACGGGCCGAGGCCAGGGCGTCCTCGAGCCGGGTCCCCCCGACCGTGGAGATCAGCCGGACCTGGTTGCCGCCGGTGAGGAACGCCCCCGTGGCCGTGGCCAGGGGGGCGACCGTGGCGGGGTCGTTGGCCTCCTCACGTGACAGGGGGCGGACGCCGGTGACGACTCCGGCTCCCAGCTCGGAGAACAGCTCGACGTACCGTTCCGCCGCCAGCTCCGCGAACGTCGAGGCGGTGCTGATGACCACGATGTTGGCGTTCGGGCCTCCGGCAAGCTCCACGAACCGGCTCAGGATGACCTTGTCGCGCCGCTTGTCCTCGGCGCCACCGATGAGGATGACGGGACCCGCGATCCCCAGGACGGGTGAGGGGGTGCCGCTGGTGCCCTGGGCCATGCGGCCATTGTAGCCGTGCCGCCCCAGCGTCCTCCCTCCGGGCGGTTCCCCGCCGGCCACGGTCCGGTACACTTTGGTCGGAGGAGGAGGCGTCGCCTAGTCTGGTCTATGGCGCGGGATTGCTAATCCCGTTGGGGTGCAAGCCCCTCGTGCGTTCAAATCGCACCGCCTCCGCGCAGCGCCCGTAGCTCAATTTGGACAGAGCGTCTGACTACGGATCAGGAGGTTGGGGGTTCGAGTCCCTCCGGGCGCACGACCTGCGGAAACGCATCCCGGCGCCGGCGCACACCGCTGCTGGAGCGTATGACCCCGCTCCGGTCTCCCCGGGAGATCGGCGGCCGGGCCTAGCCGGCCTCCGCCAGGGTGACGTCGGTGGTCACCGTGGCCACCTCGGGGGATGGAGAGATCTCCAGCGTGATCACGGCGCTTTCGCCCGCCGACAGGGACTCCAGGTCGCAGACCGCCCTGACCCCTCCCACCTCGCAGGAAGCCCCCTTGGCATCGACCGACGCGAGGCCGAATCCCTCCGGCTCCCCGGCCTCGACCCCCGGAGTGGTAGGGCCGGCCACGGGGGCCAGTTCCACGTCGGCCAGGTCGAGCTGCGCCACGAGCCCTCCGAGCTCCTCCGACCCGGCGTTCGACATGGTGACGGCGAACCTCGCGTCGCAGTCGTAGGTCCCCACCAAGCTGACGGCCTGCACCTCTCCGTCGCCGGAGGACTCGCAGTTCGCGGTGAGCGCCACCGAGCCGAGCTCGGCCGCCGGCGCCACCGCGGGGGGCTCATCCCCTCCGCCGGCTACGCCACCGTCACCTCCCACGACCGGGCACCCGGGAAGCACCCACGCGGCCACGAGCGCCAGGACGATGTATCGCCTCATCCCCGCGCCTCGAACTCCACCCGCAGGGCCTCGTCGTCGGGCAATGCGATCACCCCGCCCCCACCCCTGGTCCACGACTCGGGCACCAGGAAGTACTTGCCGCCGCTTCGCACCAGGAACGTCAGGCCCGAGTAGCGGAACCGATAGGCCGAGTCCGGCCCCCTCAGCCGCTCCTTCCGGACCCCGGCCTCGTCCAGGTGGAGGTCGCGCTCGGCGTACACCACCACGGAAGGCTGGCGCCCCAGTCCGATCTCGAGCTGCTGGGCCCGGCCGCGACCCAAGGCCTTGGCGTACTCGGACACGGACCAGAACACGGACAGGGCGATGACCAGCCACACGAGCGCCAGCCCCGCGGACCATAGCCGGCGGATCTCCGGGTTCTGCCGGACCGCCGGCTTCCCCGCGGACCCGGCCCTCCTTCGGATGTACGCCGCGTAGGCCACGAAGGCGATCCCGATGCCCGCGCTCAGCTGTTGGAACAGGAACGGAGTGGCGGAAGCGGCTCCACCACCGCCCAGATCCCCAGGACGAAGGCCACGGCCCCGGCGACCGCCAGAGCGACGGAGATGCGTCGAACGCGCTCACCGGAGCGGCCCCCCCGGTCCGCCCACTGGATCAGCACCGCGTGGGCGGCGATCCCGGCGAGCGCGGCGATGACGATGGACCCCAGGGGAACGAACAGGGCATCGGTGCTGCTGAGGACGATGTCCTGGACCGTCAGCCCCAGCACGCTGGCGTCCAGGCCGAAGTAGGAGAACGTGGCGTTCGTGGAGACCCACCCGAAGTAGAAGGCCAGCGCCGTCACGAGGGTGGCGGGGCCGATGATGGTTGCGGTCGTCTGAAGGATCCGTCGGAGCGAGCCGGAGGTGTCGGCCTCGGGGCCCGGGCCAGGAGAGGGAGCGGTGGGCGCCCCGCCCGGGGCAACCTCCGGGACCGGGGCGGCCGGGTGCTCCCCCTCACCGCCCCCGTCGGTGGGTGCCTTCGACCTCGGGTCCGCCTCAGCGGACGTGGGAACTTCCTTCATCGGCCCCGCGCTTCCGGGCAAACGTCCTCTCGGTGCATCCTACGCAGTTGCCGGCCCACTTTCCCGAACTCGGCCCCGGGTCGAGGGACCGAGCAGGAGAAGGCTACAACTCCCTCCCTGAGAGCGGCGCGTTCGACCGGATCATCGATGGTCCACATCGTCCAGCACGGCGGCCAGCGTTCCCAGGAGCAGGTCCGCGTGCTCACCGGTGAAGACCAGCGGGGGCCGGATCTTCAGCACGTTCCCCTCCGGCCCCGTCGAGCGGAGCAGGACACCGCGCTCCCGCATGGTGTTGACCACGGCCCCGGCCTCCTGCCGTGCCGGCTCGCGCGTCTGCCGGTCGCGAACGAGCTCGACGCCGATGAGGAGGCCCTCGCCCCGGACGTCGCCGATCTGTACGTGGGCCTCGCTCAGCCGTTCGAAGCCCCTCCGCAGGTAGGCGCCGACCGTCGCCGCGCGCTGCATGAGCGCTTCCTCCTCGATCACCTCGAGCACGGCCAGGGCCGCGGAACAGGACACCGGGTTGCCGCCGAACGTGCTGAACAGCTCGGTGTCTCTGGTGAGCGCATCGAGGATCTCGGCCCTGGTCACCACCGCCGCCACCGGATGTCCGTTGCCCATGGGCTTGCCCAACGTGACGATGTCCGGCTCCACGCCGGAGGCCTGGAAGCTCCATAGATGCGAGCCGTATCGGCCGTGACCCGCCTGCACTTCGTCAGCCACCAGCAGGCCTCCCGCCTCCCGGACCAGCGGGGCCACCCCTCGGAGGTAGGGATCCGGCGGGACCAGGACGCCGTCACTGGTCGAGGCCGGATCGACGAACATCGCCGCGAGCCGCATCGGGCGCTCCCTCAGCCTGGCCACGGCCTCTCCGACGTGCGCCGCGTACCGCTCGGCCCACCCTCCGTCCTCGCGTCGGTACCGCCCCCGGTACCCGTCCGGGGCCGGCACGAGCTCGACGTGCCCGGGGCACTCGCCCCTCGCCCACTCCTCCGGTGACAGCGCCGCGGTCGCTTCGGTGATGCCGTGGTAGGCGTGCTCGGTGACGATGGCCCCATCCCCGCCGGTCGCTGCCCGGGCCAGGCGCCACGCGACGTCATTGGCCTCGCTCCCCGAGTTGACGAACAGGACCGTGTCGAGGTCGCCGGGCATCGTGGCCACCAGTCTCTCGGCAAGCTCCACCGCGGCCTCGTGCAGGTAGCGGGTGTTCGTGTTCAGCCTGCGGGCCTGTTCCGCGACCGCCGCCGTCACCCGTGGATGACCGTGCCCCACGACGGGCACGTTGTTGTACGCGTCCAGGTACCGTCGCCCGTGCGGATCGAACATCCACACCCCTTCCCCCCGGACGAGGTGCACCGGTCTCTCGTACGTCAGCGGCGATCGTCGGAGCACCCGGCGGCGGCGCTCCAGGAGCTCCTCGCTGCGGACCCTCCGGTACGGGAGAGGCGCATCGAGCCCGGTCTCTCGGAGCCGCCGCCCGACCTCAGGCGGCCCGATCCGGTCGAGGTCCTCGAGGAGGCGCCACGCGGCATCGTCGCCCGCGGTGATGTAGTCGGTGTTGTCGGGGAACCGACGGACGCGCCACGCCGCGATCACGCCCCATGCGGCAACCCGGGCGGCCACCAGGTCGCCGAGGAGATCAACCTCCGGCTCCTCGAGGGGCAGCACCTCGACGTAGCCGCGGATCGCCGCCGCGGCGGCCTCGAAGGGGTCGGGTCGCTCCCACATCAGCGAGGCCAGCGCGATCGCCAGATCGCAGACCAGGGCCGTGTGGGTGAGATCGCCGAAGTCGACGATGCCGCTGACCCTCCGCCCATCGTCGAGGAGGACGTTGTCGATCGTCAGGTCGTTGTGGATGACCTGCGCCCGCAGGCCGTCCAGGACCGGCGCCACGCGCTCCTCGAACCGGTCGAGCACCCCCTCGGCCAGCGAGCGCCGGCCGGGTTCCTCGACGGCATCCAGGAGCGGCCGTAGCCGGGGGGCGTGCTTGAGATCCCACAGGATCTCGTAGTCGGCGGCGGGGTGGAAGAACCCACGGAGGGCCAGCCCCATCCGAGCCACCAGCCGCCCGAAGCGGGCCAGGGCCCGGTGATCCAGCTCCCCGGGCCTCACCATCCGCCCCGGCATGAGGGTGAACATCCGCACGAGAAGGGGATCGTCCCGGGGTCCCGGGATCTCCCCCCACAGGGCTCCGTCTGGCGTCGGCAGGAGGCGCATCACCGGCAGATCTGGACCCTGGCGCCGGACATGCAGCAGCGACTCGGCCTGCATCTCGATGACCGACCGGTCGTCGGCGGGGTTGGAGACCTTGAGGACGTATCCGCGTCCGCTCTCCGCATCGACCCGGAAGTTCTGGTCCCGCTCACTCCGCAGCGCGGAGACCGATCCGCGCACCCCGAAGACGCGCTCGGCGATCGTTCGGGCCTCGTCGACCGGGAGGCTCGGAGGTGGCGTGTCGAGGGGATCCCGGCCGCCTTCGACGCGTTCCCCCCCAGGCATGTCGCTCGGATCTGCTTTTACCACACGTCTCCCGGACGCCGGTCGCGGCCGATCCCAGCATCGGTGGCGGCTCGCTCCGTACTTAGGGAAGATGCGGATGATGGCGCTCGTTGGATGGGCCGTCCTGGTCGCCCTCTTCTTCATCTGGCAGGGTCTGGCCATGGTGTCCGGACCGAGCTTCCCCACGATCAGCGACATGCTCGACGTGGTCACCCGGAGCGTGGTGGGGCGATGGGTGCTCTTCGCGGTGTGGCTGTGGCTCGGATGGCACCTGTTCGTTCGCGGGTGGCAGTTCTTCCTGCGGGACTGAGGCAGGCGGATGGAGCCGTTGGGCGGAGGGATCTGGGGAGGCGTGGTGGCTCCCCTGGGCTGTGCGTACGTGGGCTTCCTGGTGATGTTCTTCGTCTACCGGCGCTCTCCCAAGGCCCGGCGGCGGGCGAGCGGCCCGGCCCCCGGGTGGCCCGTCCTCCTGAGGCACCTGGGGTCCATGGCGGCGGCCGGGTACCTCATCTTCCTGGCCATCGTCCTGGTGTTCTCCTTCGTGTTCGCCGATCAGGCCCGGGCGATCCGCCAGGCGCTCACGGAGGGCGGATTCATCGCGTTCGTCGGCCTGGCCGGCCTCGCCTCCCTCGGCTGGGTGGAGGGGCAGGTTCGGCGCCGAACGCGGCCCCACTGACGGCCGGAAGAGGTAGGTCACCGCCCCCGGGAGCCAGCCGAGCCGTCGTGCCGACCAGCCGCGTGAGGACCGTGATCCCGGTCGCCTCGGCCGGGATCGCGGCTTCCGGGGGCAGCCACCGCACCTCGGCGAACCGTCGCTGATAGCCCGCCAGCAACGGGAAGAAGACGCCCTGCAGGAACGTGTTCGTCAGCCGGGGGAACGACTGGAGGACGGACGCCTTCATCGTGACGAGGCCCGGCCGGATCTTCTCGGTCTTGAACTCGCAGGATTCCACCCGGAAGCCGTTTCGGCGAAGGAGGTCGAACAGCTCGTCGGGCTCATACCTCCGCACGTGTGCCGAGAGCTCGTCCAGCCTCGACCACCGCGACATGCGGATGGGGACGGACAGCATGAACCTTCCGCCGGTGTGGAGGACCCGAGCGATCTCTCTCGCGAGCACGTTGTCCTCCTGGACGTGCTCGAGGACCTCGAACGCGAAGACCCCTCCGAAGAATCGGTCGGGGAACGGAAGGGAACCCCCAGCGTAGCGTCTGACGTGAGCTCCCCGCCTGGCCAGCACATCCAGCGCCCTGCTGGAGATTTCGGCGAAGTAGGAGCCCTCCACGGGGATCGTCGGCCTGAGCCCGGGCCCGATCTCCAGGAGGGGTTGGCCCTCCAGGGATCCCGCCAGTCCTCGCCACACATGCGGCCGCAGGCGAACCACCCGGGTCGAGGCGGCCCACCGCCGCTCGTAGATCAGCTCGTTGCCGTCCGTCGACATCTGTGATCAGTCGGTTCGTCGCCCGGGTCCATCGCAGAGGCGACGATACGTACCGGCCAGGCCGTCGACCAGAGTGAAGCGCCCCAGCATCGGCCGATGATTTCCCCATTTGTGCCTGGGTGGAACCGGCAACGCCAGGGACGACGACGGCCTGCGAAGCCTCCCGCCGCCAACCGCCCGACCGGCCCGGAGGCAGGAAGCCGGGGGTCGGGCGGCGAACGACTTAGTGACCCTCGCCCGTGGAGGTAGTGATGAGGAAGCGCCTGCCCGTCTCCGTCCTCGCTGCGGTGGCCCTGCTCCTGACCGGTCTCTCCGGCGCGCGCGCCGACGACTCCCCCCAGGTCGCGGTCCGTCTCCAGCCCGGCGGCCTGGCCGCGGCGGGCGTGGAGGCGTCGTTCTCGGCGGGGTACGGCTGGTTCGACTGGGCGGTGGTGCCCACCGAGGCCCTCGAGGACCTGCGCCGGGCGAACGTGGCCTTCCAGGCGTATCCCGAGGCCGGACGGCTGGTCCTGCCGTCCGCCTCGTTCGACCCCCTGACCAGGCTTCCACACATCGCCGCCGATGTGGCCGCCGGCCGGCCCGCGCTTCACCTGGTGCAGTTCCACGGGCCGATCAAGGACGCCTGGCTCGATGCCGTTCGGGCCGGCGGAGCGCGGCTGGTCCAGTACCTGGCCCCGTTCACGTTCGTGGTCCTGGCCACCCCCGAGGACGCCGCGGCGCTGGCCGACGTGGCGGCCGTCCGGTGGGTGGGGGCGTTCGAGCCCGCGTACCGCTTCGGTGACCTTCGCGCGGGGAACGCGACCATCCTGAACGTCCTGCTGGTCGACGACGGCCACGCCGGCGAGGCGCTGGAGCGCCTCACGGCGGCCGGGGGGCGGCTCGAGGTGACCGGCCGGCAGGCGATCGGGGACGTGGAGCTGATCGGGGTCCAGGTCGCCGCCACGCCGGCGGCGATCGAGGCCGCCACCAGCCTCTCGGCCGTTTACGCGATCTCTCCCCAGCTCGCTCCGGCCGCCCGCGACGAGATGTCGAACCAGATCTCGGCCGGCAACTACACGGGCGACGGGGTTCCCCTTCCGGGATACGAGGAGTGGCTCGCCGGCCACCAGGTCGACGGCACCGGCGTCGTGGTGGCCCACGTGGACACGGGGGTGAGCGCGCGCCACCCGGACCTCCAGGGACAGCTGCACGGCTGCCACGACTACACCACGGGCCAGCTCGGGATCCTGTGCCTGGCGGAGATGACGGACACGTTCGGGCACGGCACCCACACCGCGGGGATCATCGTGGGGACGGGATCCACCGGCCTGACCGACGGTGACGGCTTCGAGTTCGGGCTGGGGATGGCCCCCGGTGCGAAGCTATTCGCCCAGAACTTCATCGGCCTGCTCACGCCGTTCGCTCCGTCGGGCCCGGGCCAGTACATCGAGCTCAACAAGGACTCCGTCCTGGGCGACGCCACGATCTCGGCGAACTCGTGGGGGCCGTCTGGGAGGCCCCGCGGATACGACGCCGACACCAGGGAGTTCGACCATGCCCCGCGGGACGCGAACCTCGACACGCCCGAGCACGAGCCGCTCACGTGGGTTCTGTCGATCATGAACGGCCGGGGCGGGACCAGCACCCAGGGCACCCCCGACGAGGGCAAGAACCTGCTCCGCGTGGGTGCCACGGAGAACTTCCGCGCCGGCCAGATCGACGACCTCTCCTTCGTCACCGCGCACGGCCCGGCCCTCGACGGCCGACGCCTGCCGGACATCGTGGCCCCCGGTGAGCGAGTGGTGTCCACGGCCGATCCGGTGACCATCGGCCTGTGCCTCGACCCCGTGATCGGGCTCGGGATCATCCTGTACTCGCACTGCACCGGCACCTCGATGGCGTCACCACACGTGAGCGGCGGGGCCGCGCTGTTCACCGAGCACTACCGCGACCTGTTCGGCGAGGACCCCAGCCCGGTGCTCATCAAGGCCGCCTTCGTGAACGGCGCCGTCGACCTGGCCGGGAACAGGGACGCCGACGGGAACATCCTCGGTCACGTCCCCGACAACAAGCAGGGGTGGGGCCGGTTCAACCTGGAGAACGTCCTGGGTGGGTCGTCGAAGACCTACGTCGACCAGGCGGTGCTGTTGTCCACCACGGGGGCTCGGTGGCAGGCCAGGGTGCGGGCGATCGACCGGTCGGAGCCGGTGAAGGTGACACTGGTGTGGACGGACGCGCCCGGCCACGGCCTGGGGGGCGCCACCCCGGCGTGGGTCAATGATCTCGACCTGCGCGTCGTGTCCAGGGGACAGACGTACCTGGGCAACTGGTTCGGCGAGCCCAGTACCGGCTGGAGCGTCCCCGGCGGGGCGGCCGACTTCATGAACAACGTGGAGAACGTCTTCCTGGCCTCGCCGGGTGGCGCGATCGAGGTCGAGGTGCTTGGTGCGAACCTGGCCGGCGACGGAGTGCCGGGCATCGGGGACGACACCGACCAGGACTTCGCCCTGGTGATCTCGAACGGCCGCATCGTGAAGGCCAGGAGCGGGGACCCGGGCACGCCCTGAGGCACCTCCCTGGGGATCGTTCGCCGCGGGCCTGCCGGGTAAGGGCCGGTCAGCCCGAGGTGAACGTGGCCGCGACCGCTTTCTCTCACGCCAGCCGGGTCAGCGGCTGTGGCGGTAGGCCACGCTGATCCGGGGCCCGGCCTGGGCCACCTTGGGGACGCTGTGCTCCCAGCTCCGCTGGGTCTGGTCTCCGGTGACCAGCAGGTCGCCTCGGCCGAGCATGAACGAACGGGACGTGCCCCCGCCCTTGGGGCGGAGGAGGAACTTCCGCGGTTCGCCCAGCGAGACCAGCGCCACCACGGGCGCCTCGATCTCCGAGGGGATCCTGTCCCCGTGCCAGGCCACGCTGTCGGAGCCGTCCCGGTAGAGGTTGAAGCCCACCGAGTCGAACTCCCGGTCGTAGCGCGTTGAGAGCAGCAGCCGCATCTCCTCCAGGACCGGTGGCTCCAGCGGCTCGCCCGAGCCCAGGGTCCACGGCGCGGTCAGCCTGGGCTCCTCCACGGTCTGGTCGTACATCCGGCGGGAGCGCTGCTCCCACCGGCGGGCCGCCAGGATCTCCTCGAACAGCGCGTCGGCGCCGGAGACCCACTCGGGTGCGTGATCGACCCACGAGTCGTCGTCGAGCTCGATCCGGCCGAGCCGGGCGAACGAGGGGTCGATGCCGACGTCATCCAGCGCGAAGAGGGACGGCTGCCAGGACAGGTTCGGGGAAGCCGGCATCGAGGCTCACTGTACCTCGCGGCTGGCCGATGGCTCCGCTCACTCCGGCCCTCCTTGGACGTTCCGGCCGCATCGGTGCTCAGGCACCGAGAGCGCCGAGGATGCGGGCGGTGACCTGCGAGATCTCTCCCGTCCCATCGACCTCGACCAGCACGCCCGCGGCGCCGTAGTGGCGGATCACCGGCTCCGTGCGCTCACGGTAGACCGCCAGGCGGGACAGGACCACGTCGCGCCGGTCGTCGGGCCGCCGGACCAAGGGCTCGCCGTCGTCGTCGCACCGGTCGGGCACGCCGGGCGGTCGGTCCTCCAGGTGATAGATGCGTGCGCAGGAAGGGCACGACCGCCGGCCGGCGATCCGCCGCACGACCTCGTCGTCCGGGATCGCCAGATGGACCACCAGATCCGGTCGTCCCACCACAGCCCCGGTCACCTCTGCCTGCTCCACATCCCGGGGGAAGCCGTCGAGGACGAAGCCGCGCTCGTCGGCTCGGTCGACGTGCTCGCCCAGCACCGCCACGACGACCTCGTCGGGGACGAGCTCCCCTCGCTCCATGGAGGAGCGGGCCCGGGCGCCCATCGGCGTCCCCTGCGCCACGGCGTCCCGCAGCGCGTCGCCCATCGAGAGGTGCCGAAGACCGAGCGAGGTGGCCACCCGCTGCGCCTGCGTGGTCTTTCCGCTGGCGGGAGGGCCCAGCACGAACACCCGCTCGACCTTCGAATCGGACCCGGTGGCATCCATGGCCCCACCGTAGCGAACATCCTCCAGGCCCGCGCCAGGGCCACCGAGGCGGGTGGATGGACCGTGGTAGCGTCGGTTGAAACACCTCAGGAACGGGAGGGGAGATGGGACCCAGCACGTACTTCGCGCTCCCGGCCGCGGGCGCGTTCTTCTTCCTCAGCGCTTGGCTGCTGATGATCTTCGCCGGCATCCTGGCCGAGGACATCGGGATCCGGCCCTTCGGCTACGGGACGGCCATGGTGGCCACGATCGGGCTGTGGCTGGTCATGGCCCCGGCCATCGGGGCGATCGCCGCTTCGATACGCGGACAGCACCGACGGTAGGGCAGGCCCCCGGCCGGGAGCCCCGGCGGGTCGGGGCTCGACGTGGCGGCGCTGGTGCCGCGCGTGGCCGGAGCCCCTCGCTCACGGCGACGGGGCCATTTGCCCCAGGGAAGGCCCGGACGTAGCCTGGCCACGACCCGAGCAGAGAGGAGATGGCATGGCCGACCCCACGAAGCTCACCGACGAGGACATCCGGACCGTCTCGCTTGCCGGCGGCAACGCATCGGCCTCGGTTGAGGACCCGGACACCCGGGACGCGGACAGCACCGACACGACCGATGCCGCCGACCAGGACGGGACCGACTCGGATACCACCGACGCCGCGGACGAGGGCGGTGGTGGCGACACCGATACCACCGACGCCGTCGACGACACCGATACGACCGACGCCGACGACGACACCACCGACGAGTCGGGGGACAGCGACACCACCGACGCCAGGTAGGCGCGCGACCCGGCCGTGAGCTCCGACGCCGCTCTCCAGCGGTGCGTTGGTGACGTCCGCAGGTTCGCGGAGGACCACTGGGGGCGGGAGCCCCTGCTGCGCCGGGCCGAGCCCGGACAGCCCGGCTTCGCGGACCTCCTGGACCTGCCCGACGTCGACCACCTGGTCACCGAGACCCTGCTGCGCATGCCGTCGTTCCGGCTGGTCAAGGACGGGACGCCGCTCCCGCCCGCCACGTACACGACCACGATCAGGATCGGCTCGTCCCGGGTGGATCGCACGGTCCGCCCCGACCGGGTGGCCCAGGCCTTCGCAGGCGGAGCCACGATCGTGCTCCAGGCCCTCCACCGGATGTGGCCGCCGGTGGCCCGGTTCTGCCGGGACCTCGAGCTGTCGATGACCCACGCGGCCCAGGCCAACGCCTACGTCACCCCGGCCACCTCCAGGGGATTCGACGTGCATCACGACACCCACGACGTGTTCGTGCTCCAGACCCACGGCCATAAGGCCTGGCGGGTGTACCGCCCGGTGGTCGAGCTGGCCGGACCGGACCAGCCGTGGAAGAAGGGCACGACGCCCCCTGGCCCCCGGGTCCTGGAGGCCGAGCTGGCCCCCGGCGACTGCCTGTACATCCCGCGGGGGTTCCTCCATGACGCCGAGGCCCGGGAGGAGGTCTCGATCCACGTGACCGTGGGGATCCTGGCCTCGACCTGGCTCGACTTCTGGCGTCACGTGATTGGGTCGGCCTCGGAGCACTTCCCGTTCCGGGAGAGCCTCCCGATCGGCTTCGCTCGCGACCCGCACCGGCTGCTGGAGGAGCTTCCCCAGCGGTCCGAGGCGTTCCGAGCGTGGCTCGACGAGGCCCAGACCGAGGAGACCGTGGCCTCTTTCGCCCGGGCCTTCTACGCGGGCCGGCGACCGTTGCTCTCCGGCCAGCTCGAGCAGATGGAGCGGCTCCGCACGGCCGGCCCCGACACCCGCTTCGCCCGGCGGCGGGGGTCCCTGTTCGGGGTCTCGGTGGAGGTAGACGAGGCCGTGGTGCTGCTCGGGCCGACCGAGCTCCGGCTGCCGGCGCACGTGGAGCCCGACCTTCGGTTCGTGGCAGCGGTGGAGGGACCCTTCCGGCCCGGGGACCTGCCGGGGACGCTCGACGACGAGTCGCGCCTGGTGCTCCTGCGCCGCCTGGTGCGGGAGGGTGCCCTCGAGGTCACAGGTGGCCGCTGAGGGGGCGGTGTGCTCCGCGGTCTCCCTGGCGGCCGACGAGCCCCTGGCCGGCACGGCGTCGCGGTTCCGCTCCTGGCTGCTGATCGAGCAGCCCGGCCGGTGGGGGCACGACGCCCTGGTCGACAGCGCGTTCCCTCCCGACGTCGGGGCCAGGCTGGCCGAGGCCGGAACGCGGCTGGGCATGCGCGTGCTGCTCGTCAAGCAGCGGCAGCGGCCGGTGGCGGTGCCACGGAGGTGCTTCGTGGCGCACACCGGGCGGGACCGTCACCGGGTGGCCAGCTTCGAGGTCGACGACCCGGCCTGGCTGATGGAGCTGGACCTCGACGCCCTGGTGGGGCGGCGGTTCGAGGGGTTCGGTGAGCCCGTGCCCGGGCCGCTCTACCTGGTGTGCACCCATGGCAAGCACGACCCCTGCTGCGCCCGCCTGGGCGGGCCCCTGTACCGGGCCCTGGCCGGGTTCGGGGACGGAGCGGTGTGGGAGGCCACCCACGTGGGCGGCGACCGCTTCGCCGGCAACGTGGTGTGCTTCCCCCACGGGCTGTACTTCGGACGGGTGGGACCGGGCGATGCGGTAGGGGTGGCCGAGGCCTACGCCCGGGGACGGATCGCCCTGCCGTTCTACAGGGGGCGCTCGGCCTATCCGCCGGCCGTCCAGGCCGCCGAGCACTTCGTCCGGGAGCGGCACGGGATCGTCGGGGTCGAGGACCTGGCGTTCCGGGCGGTCCGGCGGCTGGCTCGGGGCCGCCACGTCGTCGAGTTCGACCAGGTGGACGGTCCCCGCCACCGGGTGGAGGTCGCCGTCGGACGGCGCGACCCCCGCATCCTCACCTGCAAGTCGCGGGAGCCGGGGCGGCCCCTGGCCTTCGCCGTCCGAACCCCCCAGTGAAGCTGACGCCATGGGTGACCACGGCCATCGCCCGCTCCGCGCCGGATCTGACTACCCCGGTCGGCCGCGGATGTGAGCCACCACCGCCGAGTAGTCGAGGTCGCCGAGGCCCCCGTCGTCGGCCGCTTCCAGCCAGGCCCGGGCCGCCGGGGCCACCCGAAGCTCGGCACCGGCCCGCTCGGCTTCCTCGGTCACCAGTCGCACGTCCTTGCGGGCCAGCGAGAGCTTGAAGTTGGGCTCGTAGACGCCGGTCTCGATCTTGTCCCGCTTGCTCTTCGTGGTGGCGCCGATGGCGGACTCCGACAGCACGTCGAGCACGGTCTTCTCGTCGAGCCCGAACGCGTCCGCCAGGACCAGGGCCTCGCCGAGACCGGCCATCATCGCCCCCAGCGTCGAGTTGACCACGAGCTTCATCGAGGCCCCGGCCCCCTGCGGCCCCACGTGGATCGGCGTGCCCATCGCCGACAGGACGTCCCGCCACCGGGCCAGGGCCCCCTGGGAGCCACCCACGAAGATCTTCAGGGTGCCCTCCTCGGCGTGGGGGACCGTGCCGAGCACCGGGGCATCGATCACCGTGACCCCCTCGCCGAGGCGCCGGGCGGTCCGGCGGATGGCCCCGGGTCCCATGGTGGACATCTCGATGAGCGTGCCTCCGTCCGCCAGGGCCTCCGCCAGCCCGCCGGGCCCGAACACGACCTCCTCCATCGCCTCGGGCGTGGCCAGCATGGTGATCGCCGCTTCCGCTCCCGACGCCGCATCGCCCGGCGAGGACGCCCCCCGGGCGCCGCGGGACACGAGCGGCTCGGCCTTCTCCGAGGTACGGTTCCACACGGAGAGCCGGTGCCCGGCACCGAGCAGGCGGGCGGCCATCGGAGCGCCCATCTGCCCCAAACCGAGGAACGCGAGCGTGGCCATGGTCCTCCCCTCGAAGATGTGGTCGATCTCACCCTACCCGGGCGGCGGTCCGGCATGAGCCGGGCCATGCGTCAGCATGCCCGGGACCTGGAGGGGACCGTGGCCCCCGCGCCCGGCCCGTGGGACATCCACCCGGAAGGCGCCAGGGTGGAGTTCGTGGCCCGGTACCTGGAGGTCGGCCGCCTGCGCGGCCGGTTCCGGGGTGTGACCGGGCACATGGTGGTGGCGGAGCGGCCCGAGGACTCCCGGCTGGAGGTGGCCATCGCCGCGGCCAGCATCGACACGGGGATCCGGCTGCTCGACCGTGTCCTGCGGACCGGGCCGTTCCTGAACGTCCGCCGCCATCCCTGGCTCCGGTTCCGCAGCCGCGAGGTGGCCCGGACCGGGCAGACCAACCTTCGGGTGACCGGCGACCTGACGGTCCGTACGGTCACCCGGCCGGTGACCCTCGACGTGGACTATCGGGGCCTGGCCCCCGGGGCCGGCGCCGCCCGCGCCCGGTTCGCCGCCCGGGCCGAGGTGGACCGAGTGGCCTTTGGCTTCGGGTGGTCGCACATCCTGGGGGTGCCCTTGTCCGGGCGGGGGGTCAGGGTCGAGCTGGAGGTCGAGGCCTGGCCCGGGGAGGGCCCGTCGTGAGGTGGGATCACCTGCCGGACCTCACCGCGTTCGACCAGGCCAGGCGGCGGCAGGCCTACCGGCGCCTGGCCAGGGCCGTGGGGGCGAGAGGCGAGGAGCCCCTGCTGGAGATGGACGAGCTCCGAGGCCGCCTCCGCCTGTTCGACCAGAGCTACGTGGGCATCGAACCGATCCCCGTGGACCGGGTGGTGGGCACCACGTCGCGGTCCCGCGACTTCGATCGAGACTTCCTCCCCCGGGACGAGGACGTCCGGGAGCGGTGGCGGCGCATCGAGCAGGCCTTCCCCCGGGGCGACTTCCCCCCGATCGTGGTGTACCGGATCGGGGGCTCGTACTTCCTGGTGGACGGCCACCACCGGGTGGCGGTGGCCCGGCACCGAGGGGTGGAGTTCATCGACGCCGAGATCACGGAGCTGCGGAGCAGGGTGCCGTTGCCGGCGGACGCCGACGTGGGGCGGCTGATCCTGCTGGAGCAGGAGGCCCGGTTCATGGACGAGAGCGCCCTGGAACGGGCCCGGCCGGAGGGCCGCATCGAGTGCAGCCGCCCCCAGGGGTACGTGGAGCTTATCGAGCAGGTCCGTTCCCACGGCTACCGGCTGGTGCAGGAGCGCGGCGAGGTGGTCTCGCCGGAAGAGGCGGCGGGTGACTGGTACGACCGTGTGTACCTGCCCACGGTGGAGGCCATCCACCGGGCCCGGCTCCACGCGGACCTTTCGGGTGCGCCGGACGGGGACCTGTTCCTGTGGACCTCCGAGCGGCGCCGGGCCCTGGGCCCCCAGGCGTCCACGGAGGAAGCCCTGCGGGTCAGCCCTCCAGGCGGAAGACCCCGCCGGACAGCGAGAACACGTAGAGCTCGCCGTCCTCGTCCTCGCCGAACGAGCTGAGGTTGGGCACGCCCACGCGCAGCCGGCGGAACCGGACGTCGCCATCCCGGACCCGGAGGACCATCAGGCGGTCGGAGAAGAAGTCCCCGAACACGTAGCCGCCCCGGAGGGCGGGGATGGCGCTGCCCCGGTAGACGAACCCGCCGATGACGGTGCCGCCCACGTCGCGGCCGTAGTCGAACACCGGGGCGACGGCGTCCGAGGGCGCCTCTCCCTCGAACGGACGGGTGCCTTCGAGCCGGTCCCATCCATAGTTCTCCCCGCCGGTGGAGTCCGCGGGCTGGCGGTTGACCTCCTCCCGGGCGCTCTGGCCCACGTCGGCGATCCACAGGTCGCCGGTCTTCCGGTCGAACGAGTAGCGCCACGGGTTCCGCAGCCCCAGCGCCCAGATCTCCGGCCGGGCGCCCCGGCGACCCGTGAACGGGTTGTCCGCCGGGACCGTGTAGGGTTGCCCGCCCCTCGGCCTGGGGTCGATCCGCAGCATCTTCCCCAGCAGCGTGCCCGGGTCCTGGGCGTTGCCCTGCGGGTCGCCGGCGCTGCCCCCGTCGCCCAGCCCGACGTACAGGTAGCCGTCGGGGCCGAAGGCCAGGTGCCCGCCGTTGTGGTTCCCGTACGGCTGGCCCACCGACAAGACCTCCCTGCGGGTGCCGGTGGCCACGCCTTCCCCCCGCATCTCGAACTCCAGGACATGGGTGTCACCGCCGCGGTCCGTGTAGTTGACGTACAGGAACCGGCCGTCCGGCGAGAATGCCAGGCCCAACAGACCCTGCTCGCCGCCCTGGGAGACCTCGGCGGAGAGGTCGAGCACCACCTCGCTCCGGCCGGCCCGCAGCGCCACGAGCTGGCCGGTCTTCTGGGCCACGTACGTGGCCGGGTCGCCGGACCGCACGGACAGGGCCAGCGGCTGGTCCAGGGTGGCCACCCTGACCAGGCGGAGCCGGAGGGGCTCCCGGGTGGGCGTGGGGGTGGGAGATCCATCCGGGGCCGCCGTGGGAGGCGGGGGCGAGGGCGGGGGCGGCTCCTCGCGTGCCTGGCACGACGCGGACACCGTGAGGACCGCGGCCGCCAGGGCCATGCTCCGCCGCAGAGATGACACGCACGGCGAGGATATCCCCGCTGTGCGATTAGCGCCGCCCGAGCAGGTGGCGACGCTGGCCGGCCGCGGCCGCCACCGTGAGCAGCAGCATCCCCACGCTGATCGCGGTGGCCATCCTCCATCCGGTGGTGGCCTGCTGGGCCGGCTCTCGGGCTGGGCGCGTCGCGGCCACCGGCCGGATGTCCACCGCCGACCCGGCCCCCACGCCGTCACCCACCACGACCGTGCCGACCATGCCCGGGTGGTACACGCAGCTGAAGGCGAACGTCCCCGAGGCCTCGAACCGGTAGGTCGTGGGGACGCCGCGTCGCAGTCGTTCGAAGCTGCCCCATTCGCCGCCCGCCCCGAGCACGTTGTGGGGCACCCCGTCCCGGTTCACGAACGAGACGTCGGTCCCCGGCGAGACGTGGAGCACGGTCGGGGTGAAGCAGAACCCCCGGATCGCCACCGTGGTCCCGGTGGCCTCGGTGAGCGGTGCCCCGCACCCACCGCCACCGCTGGCGCCGGCAGGGGTCGGTCCGGCCATCCCCGCCGCGGCCATCCCCGCGGCCATCACCAGCACCGCTACCTTCCCGGACCCCCCTCTCGCTGGGGGGTTCGCTCGCCGTCCGGATCGCCGCCATCCCGCCCCCGGGCGAGCTACCCCCCCGGACCCCCCGTTCATCGCCGCTCCTTCCGTCTGGTTCCCTCGTTGGGACGGCCCCGAGTGGGCTCCGGTTCACGACCTCGCCGGGTCATCGGCGCCGTCCGAGGTCGACCTCGACGGGTAGGTGTTTCGGTGGGCGGGCCGGCCGGGGAGCTCCGCCCTCAGCCGGCCGCCTCCCTGGCCCACCGGCCGAACGCATCCCAGAACGGGTCCAGGCCCGGGTGCTCCAGCGGCCGCTTGGCGCCGCCGTCGACCAGGACCGTGCCCGCCTGCGGCTCGGTGACCTCGCCGATCACGGCCCCCTCGATCCCCGCCTCTCCCAACGCCCCAACGTAGCCGTCGGCGTGGCCGGGCCGTACGGTGGCGATCAGCGTGCCCTCGGAGATCGAGGTGAACGGGTCGATGCCCACGTGGTCGCACACCGCCCGGACCTCGGGGGGAACGGGAACCGCGGCCAGGTCGATCCGCAGGCCCACCTCGGACGCGGTGGCCACCTCCGCCAGCCCGCCTACCAGACCCCCTTCGGTGGCATCGTGCATGGCCGTGACGCCAGCGTCTCGCAGTCCGTACGCCGCGGCCACCGCGGCCTCGGGGACCACGGTCATCTGCTCGAACAGCGCGTCGGCGGCCTTGGCCACGTCGGCCCCGACGCCCGCGGCCAGCCGGTCGGGGAACGTGGCGGCGAACAGCGCGGTGGCCTCGATGGCCGGGCCCTTGGTGACCACCACGGCGTCGCCCGGCCGGGCCATCGCCGGGGTCACGTAGGCATCCTCGGGCCCCAGGGCCGCGCACACCGCGCCGCCCACCATCGGCCAGTCACAGCCGTCGTATCGGGCGGTGTGGCCGGTGACCACGGCGATCCCGAGATCGCGGCACGTCCCGGAGAACGCCGTCCAGATCGCGGCCAGGTCGTCGTCGGTGGTGGCCACCGGCAGGTTGAGGTCCACGGCCATCCACCGCAGCGGCAGCCCGCTGACGGCGGCGTCGGAAGCCAGGATGTGCACCGCGAACCACGCCGCCCGGTCCCACCCGTACGCTGGCACGATGAACACCGGGTCGGCGGTCAGGGCCATGGCCACCCCCGGAGCCACCCGGACCACGCCCACGTCCACGCCGTGGCGGGGGCCCTGGAGCACCTCGGGGTCCGGGGCACCGAGGTACCGGAAGATGTATCGCTCGAACAGCTCGGGGGTGACCTTTCCGGGGCGCTGCTCTTCGCTCATCCCACGTCCTCCTCCGAGGCGGCCGCCTCGGTCCGGGTCCTCTTCACCACGTCGACCAGCCTACGGGTGGCGGCCTCCGGGTCGGGGGCGGCACCCACGGCCGAGACCACCGCTACGCCCGACGCCCCGGCGGCCAGGGCCGGGGGGGCGGTGCGCTCGTCGATCCCACCGATGGCCACCACCGGGACGCCGGCCGCCGCCACGACAGCCCGGAGCCCGTCCAGCCCCACCGGGATCGCCTCCGGCTTGGTTCCGGTGGGCCACACCGTGACCCCCAGGTAGTCGGCCCCGGCGGCCTGGGCGGCCGCCGCCTGGGCGGGGTCGGCCACGCTGACCCCCAGCACTCGCTCCGGCCCCAGCCGGTCGCGGGCCCGCTCGAGCTCGTCGCCCTGGCCCAGGTGGGCGCCGTCGGCGCCGGCCGCCAACGCCACGTCCACCCGGTCGTTCACCACGAACAGGGCCCCGGCGTTCCCACAGGTCGCGGCCAGCTCCCGGGCCAGCGGAAGGAGGTCGCCGTCGGCCAGCTCGGGGGCCCGCAGCTGGATCGCCCCGGCCCCGCCCCGGAGGGCCGCCCGGGCCACCTCGAGGTGACCGCGGCCGGGCACCAGGTCCGCGGAGGTCACCACGTACACGCCCAGGCGGGAGGGGAGTCGCATGGGCCACTCCTACCCGAACGGCGAGGCCGGCGCCACCGCTCCGGGCCGCGGGCGGTCATCCGCGGTCACGGGGACCGGCCTCGTCTACACTGATTCGCCGTGCACAAGCTTGGATCCAGGCACAAGATCTGCCGCCGGTTGGGCGTGTCCGTGTGCGGGCGCCCCAACTGCGCGCTGAACAAGCGACCCTACCCCCCGGGCATGCACGGCCGTGCCCGCCAGCGGGTCACCGAGTATCGCCTCCGCCTCCTGGAGAAGCAGAAGCTGCGGGCCATCTACGGGGTCGGCGAGCGGCAGTTCCGTCGGTACTTCGAGCGGGCCTCTCGCAAGAAGGGGGTCACCGGTGAGGACCTCCTGCGCCAGCTCGAGTCACGCCTCGACTCCCTGGTCCTTCGGCTCGGCTGGGCGCTCACGCAGCGGCAGGCCCGCCAGCTCGTCTCGCACGGCCACGTCCGGGTGGACGACCGGCGGGTGGACATCCCCAGCGCCGAGGTCCGCCCCGGCCAGGCCATCGAGCTGTCCGAGAAGGCCCGGAGCTTCGTCTCGGTCCGCGAGGCCCTTGAGCTCAGCTCGGATCCGCCCCCTTACCTGGACCGCGACCCGAGCGGCCACCGGGCCACGTTCACCCGCAGCCCCGAGCGCCACGAGATCCCCCTGCCCGTCGAGGTCGACGAGCGGCTGATCGTCGAGTACTTCTCCTAGCCGCTTCGCCGCAGACAGCGGCCGAGCTACGCCTTCCGCCGACCCCTCCTGGGAACGACCGTGGCGCTGCCCACGCTGGGCGTGAACACGCTCTCATGCCCGTCGGCCCACCGAACCCGGTAGCGCGCGCCTCCCGGGCGCTCGATCACGTCGAGGATCTCGCCCTCACGGGTGGGGCTCCCCACTTGCTCCGACTCGACCACGATGCGGTCTCCCGGCTTCGCCATCATGGGTCCAAGATTGGCCGCCCGGCCGCCGTTGCGCAAGGGAGGGAAGCGGAAGGGCCTCCCCGAGGGGAGGCCCTTCGCGCTCCGGACTGTCTAGCCGTTCGTCGGGAACAGCACTCCGCGCCCGGGCCCGGAGACTCCGAGGGCCCCGGCCCGAGTAGCCGCTCAGCCCGGGAGGTGCTTGGCGAACCAGTCCCTGGCCAGCGCGGCCACCTGGTCCATGGTGCCGGGCTCCTCGAACAGGTGTGAGGCCCCGTCCACGATCCGCAGCTCGACGGGGGCGCTCATGCGGCTCATGGCCTCGCGGTTCATCCCGATGACCGGCTCGTCTAGGCTGCCCACGATCAGCAAGGTCGGCGCCCGCACCTCCGGGAGGGCGTCGCCGGCCAGGTCCGGACGGCCGCCCCGGGACACCACCGCCCGCACGGCCTGGGGCGACCGTGCCGCCGCCACCAGCGCGGCGGCGGCTCCGGTGCTGGCCCCGAAGAAGCCCAGGCCCAGGGCGGCGGTGTCCGGCTGCCTCTGCAGCCACGCCCCGGCCCCACCCAGCCGCTCCGCCAGCAGGCCGATGTCGAACCGCAGATGTCCGCTCCGCAGGTCCTCCCGCTCCTCGGCCTCGGTCAGCAGGTCGATGAGCAGGGTGGCCAGGGCGGCCGCCCCCAGGGTGGCGGCCACGGCCCGGTTCCGGGGGCTGTGACGGCCGCTGCCGGTGCCGTGGGCGAACGCCACGACCCCCACCGCGTCGTCGGGGACATGAAGGGATCCCTCGACCTCCACCGGCCCCGCCGGGACCAGGACCTCTCGGTTCGCCACGGTTGGCTCCGGGGAGCCGGGGCTAGTGCTCGTGCCCCTCGTGGTCGTGGTCGTGGTCGTGCCCCTTGCCTTCACGATCCCGGAGCTCGAGCTGGACCGAGCCCTCGATCTCCCGGGCATCCAGGATCGCTCCCGACAGGGGGTCGGACAGCTCCTGGGCCAGGTACACGGTCAGGTCGTCGCCCTCGGCGACGGTCTGGTCGCCCTCCTGGGGTCCGCCGGTGAACGAGAAGCCGATCCCTTCCTGCTCCTGCTCCTGCACCAGCTCGATCCGCAGGGCCGCCGAGTCGGGCAGCTGGTTCTCCTCCCGGACCGTCTTGATGACGTCGACTGCCGATTCGGTGATCTCCAGCATGGACGCTCACTCCTCTCCGTTCCCTCCCACTATCTACCCACGAGCGGCGAGACGTCTAGGGAGAGGCTGTCTCACGGCCCCAGGGCATCCAGGCGGCGGCCCGGGGCCCGCAGCGACCGGGCCCGGCGGCGGAACCCCTCCCATGGGTCGTGGCCGCGTTCGAGCCGCCGGGCCACGTTGGCCAGCCGGAAGGACCTGGGACCCAGCCCCCTGCGGGCCGCCTCTTCCCACCCCACCGGGACCGCCACCGGCGCTCCCGGCAGGGCCCGCACGGCGAACGGAGGCACGGCCGTCTGCCCGTACCCGTTGCGCAGGATGTCGATGAACACCCGGCCCCGGCGCTTGGCCTTCCGCTGCTCGGTGGTCAGGCGGTCGGGGTCTCGGGCGGCAGCCGCCGCGGCCACCCGCCGGGCGAAAGCGCGGACCTCGTCGAACGGTACCCGTCGGTCGAGGGGGACGTGCACGTGGAGGCCCTTCGAGCCGCTGGTCTTGACGAAGGGAACCAGGCCGATGCCCTCCAGGATCTCTCGCAGGGCCAGGGCCCCGTCCCGGACCGGCTCGAAGTCGTCGGTGGATGGATCGAGGTCGAAGATCATCTGGTCGGGGTGGTCGAGGCGGTCCTTCCTCGACAGCCATACGTGGGGGATCAGGCAGGCCTGGTTGGCTAGGTACGCCAGGGTGGCCGCGTCCTGGGCCATCACCTGCTCCTGGGAGCCGCCGTCCCCCAGTGACACCCGGACGCGAGGCACCCAGTCCGGGAAGTGGCGGGGGACCTTCTTCTCGTAGAACCCGCCCGCCTCGATCCCCTCGGGGAACCGCTGCATGTTCACCGGACGGTCACGGAGATGCGGCAGCATGGCCGGGGCCACCCGGAGGTAGTGGTCGACGACGTCGGCCTTGGTGATGCCGTCGCCGGGGAACAGGACCTTGTCGGGCCTGGAGATCTCGATCGTCCTCCGGCCGGCCCGTCGGGCGGTCACGGGGCCTCCTCGGCGGAGACCTCCTCGATCGTTCGCCCGCTCGTCACCGACCGGGGTTGCGTGCTGACCGGGTTGCGGCGCGCGTCGGCGGCCTCGTCCCGGAGCTTGACCAGCAGCCACTTCTCCCGCCCGTCGGTGCCGATCCGGGTGCGGCGGAGCGAGAAGCCGCCGGTGAGCTTGTGTCCGTCCAGCCACACCTTGACGTGCCCGGCGTTCACCGCGTCCTCGACCGGGACCGTACGTCCGTCCCTCTCGGTGAGGTTCCGGTAGGTCCCCGCGTCCCACACGATCACCGGGCCGGCCCCGTAGTTCTTCTCGGGGATCACACCCTCGAAGTCCGCGTAGTCGAGCGGATGGTCCTCGGTGGGCATGGCCAGGCGCTTGTCCCTCGGATCCGTGGAGGGTCCCTTGGGCACGGCCCACGACTTCAGCACCCCGGCGGCCTCCAGCCGGAAGTCGTAGTGCAGAGCGGTGGCGTCGTGCTTCTGGATCACGAAGCGAGGCTCCTTGCCGCGCCTCCGCCGCCCCCCGGACGGCTCGGGGGTGCGGCGCAGGTCCCGCTTGCGCCGGTATTCCTCGAGCGTTCCCTTCCGCCGCGGTGCCACGGCTGGATTGCTACCCGCCGGTGGGCCGGGTGAACCCCGCGTACCTAGGTGGGCATCCCCTCACCGCCGTGCCGGCCCGTGGCTTCGGCTGCGGTCGCCGCACCCTCGTCGCGCCGACGGGTCCTGACGAGCAGGAGGATGCCCCAGGCCAGGCACAGCGACGCCCCTCCGATCGTGGTGATCCCCACCCCCACGTGGTCGGCCACCGTGCCCGCCACCAGGCTCCCCACCGGGAACAGCCCTCCGAACGCCAGCAGGAACAGCCCCACCACCCGGCCGCGGATCAGGTCGTCCACCGAGGTCTGGATCTGGCTGTTCGTGGCGGAGATCGAGAACAGGTAGCTCCCGCCGAACACCAGCATCATGGCCAGGCCGGCCGCGAAGCTCGTGGTGGATCCCAGCGCGATCAGGGCCACCCCGGACAGCACCAACCCGCCCCCGACCATCCCGGGCCGGACCCGGCCGACCCTCGACAAGGCCATGGCCCCGATCACCGATCCGATCCCCAGCGCCGCGGTCAGGTGGCCGAACGCCCGGGGCCCCCGGCCGTACACCTCCCGGGCGAACACCGGCAGCAGCGCGGCGACGGGGCCGCCGAACAGCGAGAGGATGGCGATCGACACCAGCATCGTGCGGATCAGCGGATGCCTCCACGCGTAGGCCAGTCCGTCTCGGAGCCGGGCCGGCGGGGCCGCGGCGGTGGCGGCCCGGTCGAAGGGGCTCCGGATCGCGGCCAGGGCCGCCAGGACCGCCAGGAACGACGCGGCGTTGATCCAGAAGACCGGCACCACCCCCACGGTGGCCACCATGGCGCCGGCCACGGTCGGCCCCACCACGCGGGCCAGGCTGAACTGGGCCGAGTTGAGGGCGATGGCGTTGACCATCGACTCGGCCGGCACGAGCTTGGGGAAGAACGAGTTGCGGGTCGGCGCGTCCACGGCGAAGGCCATCCCCGTGAACAGGGTCAGCAGGAACGCCGGGACGACGGACCTCGTGCCGAGCTGGGTGACGATCGCCAGCCCCACGGCCGCCACCAGCATGGCGGACTGCGTGGCCAGCAGGATCTTCTTGCGGTCCATGCGGTCGGCCAGCACGCCCCCCAGCGGCGAGAACCACATCGGGATGAAGTTCGCGAAGTTGATGGCCCCCACCCAGAACGCCGAGCCGGTGAGCTGGAGCACGTACCACGACAGCGCGATGTTCTGCATCCACGTGCCCGTGTTCGAGGCGAACGCCCCGAACCAGAACAGCCGGTAGTCGCGGTAGCGGAGCGAGCGGAACGCCGCCACGCGCTAGGTGCGCCCCGGGCCCAGCCGGTGCCGGGCGATGGCCACCGCCGCGTCGGTGGCGCCGTCGACCCCCATCCGGGAGGTGTTGAGGATCGCGTCGTAGAGCAGCGGGTCGTTGATGTCGGCGTCGGCGAACCGCCGCACGTAGGCGGCGCGGTCAGCGTCCACCCGCCGGCACTGGGCCCGGCCCTCGTCCTCGGAGACCCCCCGCCACTCCATGATGCGCCGGGCGCGATCCTCGAGGGTCCCCACCAGCTGGAGGTGCACGGCGTCCGGCCGGTCTCGAAGCATGGCCTGCCCGCCGCGCCCCAGGATCACGTACCCGCCCGCGGCCGCCAGCGACTCGATGACCCGGCGGACGGCCTCGGCCAGGGCCCGGTCGCCCACGGTGGGCTGGGGCACCGCCACGGGGAGCTCGCCCCCGGCCAGGGCCAGTCCGACCTCCTCGATCAGCGCCGGGACCCGCTCGTCGAGCGACGCCGCCAGTTCCGCGTCCATGCCCAGGCGGCGGCCGGCCTGCTCGACCAGCTCGCGATCGACCTTGCGGAACCCCAGGGCGGTGGCAACGGCGTCGGCCACGCGGACACCCCCCGCACCGTACAGCCGGGAGATCGTGACCACCCCGGACCCCGGCCCGGTCATTCCTCTCCCCGGCGACGCTTCCGGAACGGGCGGTTCCCGTAGCGGTCCAGGTGCACGGAGTCCTCCACGGGCCTCCGCGACGTCGGCCCGTACCGTCCCCTCGGCCATCCCATGGGAACCGCCGCTACCGGCTCCACGTTCCACGGGAGGCCCAGGATGCGGTGCACGGCCACGCGGCTCCACAGGGGGAGGGTGGTCAGCGCGGCGCCCAGCCCCTCCGCCCTGGCCGCCAGCAGCAGGTTCTGCACGGCCGGGAAGACCGAGCCGTACCGGGACACGCGGGCCACCGCCGGGAGCGGGAGCGGGACGCCCCGGTAGCACACCACGACCAGCACGGGGACCTCCTCCCAGTGGTCGACCTGCCACTGCACCGCCTCGATGATCCTTCGGGTCTTCTCGTTCCGCCGGTACAGCAGCCTGCCGGCGCCGCCGTACAGGGCCCATGCCCGGCGGTACTGCCGACCCAGAGCAGCCTTCCTCCCTCGGTCCCTGACCACCACGAACTCCACGCCCTGGCGGTTCCCGCCGGTGGGGGCCTTGGTCGCCAGGGCCAGGCAGCGCAGCAACACCCCGTCGTCAACGGGGTCCGGCCTGAGCCGGCGGATGGCCCGCTGCGTCTCCATCGCCTCGGTCAGGTCCACGGCGCTCACCCTACCGGGAGGCGGACCGGGGGGCCCGGGGGGGTAGCTCGCCCCGACCACCGCCGGGCCGAGGACTCGGAAGGCGAGCGGACCCCCCAGTGAGGGGGGCCCCGGGGTCCGGGGGGGGCACCGGTTCCGTTCCTGGGGCCCGGGCGTGGGTAACAATGGTCCCATATGGCCCGGCCAGGATCGCAGGTGACGGCAGGCCGACCATCGCTCCCTTCGGCCCCACCCCCGGCCTCCACCGAGCTTCGGGCGCTGGAGCGGTTGGTCCGCGAGCGGGTGCGGCACCCCACCGGCGGCGTCCGGAGCCTGCGAGCCACGGTGGCGCTGAACCTCGGCGATCACGGGGGGCTGTCGCTGCGATTCGACCGGGGAACGGTGAGCCTGGCCACCGAGCTGGCCGAGGCCCCGGACACCACGATCGACACGGACGTGGCCACGATCACCGAGGTGATGGAGGGGACCCGCTCGGGGGTGGACGCGTTCCTGGGGGGCCGTCTGCGGGTCCGGGGGAACCTGGCCCTGTCGCTCCGGCTCGACAGCCTGTTCGACGGCCGCCGCCGCCCCGACCACTTCCCCCGGGCCGGCTCCGCCCTGGTGTGGGGCGTCCCCACGTTCTACCTGGAGGCCGGCCGGGGGCCACCCGTGGTGCTGCTCCACGGCCTGGGGGCCACGAACGCCTCGGTCCTTCCGATCCTGGTGGAGCTGGCCCGGGACCACCGCGTGCTGGCGCCCGACCTGCCCGGCTTCGGGGAATCGGGCAAGCCGCTGCGGAGCTACCACGCCGCGTTCTTCGCCCGGTGGCTGCGGGGGTTCCTGGACGTGGTGGGGATCGACCGGACCCACCTGGTGGGCAACTCGATGGGCGGCCGGGTGGCCATCGAGACGGGGCTGCGGGCTCCCGAGCGCGTGGACCGGATGGTGCTGCTCACGCCCTCGCCGGCGTTCATCCGCCATCGAGAGTTCGTGCGGGTGGTGCGGGTGCTGCGGCCGGAGCTGGCGCTCCTGCCGGTCCCGCTCTCCCACCGGCAGGTGGTGTGGTCGATCAAGCGGATGTTCTCCCGCCCCGCCCGGCTGCCCGGCCCGTGGTACGAGGCCGCCGCCGACGAGTTCCTGCGGGTGTTCGGGACGCCCCGCGGCCGGATCGCGTTCTTCTCGGCCGCTCGCCAGATCTACCTGGAGGAGCCTTACGGCGACGGCGGGTTCTGGGACCGGCTGCCCGGGCTCCGGCGACCGGCCCTGTTCGTGTGGGGGCAGCACGACCGGCTGGTCCCTGCGGCGTTCGCCCGGCACGTGGAGCGGGCCCTCCCGGGGGCGGCCTCGGTGGTGCTGCGCGATTGCGGGCACGTGCCCCAGTACGAGCTGCCGGAAGAGACGCACCGGCTGGTCCGGGGGTTCCTGGAGGCGGGATGAGGCTCGAGGGCGCGCGCCGGAGCCTGCGCCGGATCGCCGCTGTGGCCGGGCCCAGGACCCTGGCCCGGCTGTGGGACGCCCGGCTGGTGGATCGGGCCGCGGCCGCGGCGGCGCTCCGGTCGATCCCGTGGCTGGCGGGGCGGGGCCCGTCCCTGGGCATCCTCAGCCACCTGAACGCCCGGGCGTTCCCGGACAAGGAGGCGGTGGTCGACCGGTGGGGGACGCTGACCTGGTCCGAGCTCGACGGGCGGGTGAACCGGCTTGCCGGAGCGCTGGCGTCCCTGGGGGCGTCGCCCGGGGACCGGGTGGCCCTGCTGCTGCGCAACGGCCGGGAGCTGGTGGAGGGTGTGCTGGCGGCACAGAAGGTGGGTGTGGTGGCCTGCCCCCTGAACACCTGGGCCAGGCCGTCGGAGCTGCGGCCGGCGCTCGAGCAGACCGAGCCGAGGGTCCTGCTGTACGACGAGCTCCACGCCGACCGGGTCGGCGAGCTCGCCGGCGGCATGGCCCTGGTTGCCGCGGGCGACGGGGAGAACGCGGTCCCGGGCTCCCGTCCCTACGAGGACCTCCTGGCCGAGCATCCGCCCACCCCACCCGGCCCGCTGACCCTGAACCGCGGCTCGCACCGCATCGTGATCCACACCTCGGGCACCACGGGGAAGCCCAGGGGCGCGGCCAGGGGCACCGGCGGCGGCGAGATCACCTCGATCCTGGGCCTGCTCACGGCGGTGCCGCTGCGCCGCGACGACGTGGTGTGCATCCCCGCGCCGATGTTCCACTCGTTCGGCATGCTCACGTTCTCGCTGGCGATGCTGCTGGGGTGCACCATGGTCCTGCCCGAGCGCTTCGACGCCCGGGGGACGCTCCGGATGGTCGAGGACACCGGGGCCACGGCCGTGGCCCTGGTCCCGGTGATGATCAGCCGGATCGTGTCCCTCCCCGAGGAGGCCCGATCCGGCTTCGATCTCTCGTCCCTGCGGATCGTGTTCACCAGCGGGGCATCGCTGGGCCAGGAGCTGCGGGCCAGGGCCCGGGAGGTCCTGGGCGACGTCCTCCACGACCTGTACGGGTCCACGGAAGCGGGGTGGGTCACGGTGGCCACGCCCCGGGACATGGCCCGGCGCCCGGCCACGGTGGGCCGGCCCGTCCCCGGCGTGGAGGTGGCCGTCTTCTCGCCGGAGGGCCGGCCGCTCGGCGCCGGGGAGACCGGGGAGATCCACGTCCGCAGCGACGCCACGTTCGAGGGCTACACCTCGGGAGAAGGCCGGGAAGGCCGGCAGGGCTACCTGGCCGTCGGCGACCTGGGCCACCTGGACGAACGGGGCTACCTGTTCGTGGAGGGCCGGGCCGACGACATGGTGGTGGTCGGCGGCGAGAACGTGTACCCGGTGGAGGTCGAGCAGGTCATCGAGCGCGTGGCCGGCGTGGACGAGGTCGCCGTGGTGGGCGTGCCGGACCCCGAGTACGGCCGGGTGCTGGCGGCGTTCGTGGCGGGGTCGGCCTCGGAGGAGGACGTCCTGAAGGCCTGCCGCGCCGAGCTGGCCTCGTTCAAGGTCCCCAGGCACGTCGACATCGTGGACGAGCTGCCCCGCACCTCGACCGGCAAGGTGCTGAAGCGAGAGCTCCGGGCACCCGGCGGCCCGTAGACGCGTTCCCCATGCGGGGAATGGGTAGGCCTGGAGGCGAGGTTGGATCGAACGTGCCCGAAGCCATCGACCGCGACGAGGTTCGCCGCCTGGTGAAGGAGGGCGCCCAGCTCGTGGAGGTCCTCCCGCCCGAGGAGTACGAGGAGGAGCACCTCCCGGGCGCCATCAACATCCCGCTGCGGAAGATCGACGCCGACGCCCGGGAGCGGCTCGACCCCGAGCGTCCGATCATCGTGTACTGCTGGGACGACCCCTGAGACATGAGCCCCCGAGCCGCGTGGCGGCTCGAGACGATGGGGTTCACCCGAGTCTACGACTACGTGGGTGGCAAGCAGGACTGGCTGGCCACCGGCCTGCCCACGGAAGGCAGGCTGTCCGTGGTCCCCAGGGCCGGGGGCGTGGCCCGGGACGACGTGCCCACCTGCGCCCTCGACGAGCGCCTCGGTGACGTCGCCGAGCGGGTCCGCCGGGCCGGGTGGGACGTCTGCGTGGTCACGAACGACGAGCGGGTGGTGCTGGGCCTCCTGCGGGAGGAGCACCTGGGGAAGGACCCGGGCCTCCGGGTGGAGGAGGCCATGCAGGCGGGGCCGAGCACGTTCCGCCCCCACGTCTACGTCACGGAGATGGCCGAGTACATGACGAAGCACGACCTCCACAGCGCCCCGGTGACCACCGGCGAAGGGACCCTGGTCGGGCTGCTTCGTCGCCAGGACGCCGTCCGCGTCGCCGAGGAGTTCCACGAGGCGCTCCACCGGAGGGACCATGGCTACCCCGAGGGTTGACGAGCCCGCCCGGTGCGCCGGCTGCGCCCGGGAGGTCGAGGTGTGCGGCTTCTGCGGTGAGGCCTGCGGGGTGGAGATCTGCTACCGGTGCACGCTGGTCGAGCTGAAGGAGACCCGGCCCCAGCCGCATCCCCACGGCGGCTGAGAGCAGGAGGTCGCCGGGCGGTCGTCGAACACTGACCCATCCATGGAGCCCCCCGGTCGCCCCATCGTTCGCCCGGCCGTGCTCGGCCTGGCCGTGCTGGCCCTGGTGGCGGGGGCCGCGCCGGCCGCGGCCGCTCCCGGCGCGGCGCCGACCAGGCTGGTGTGCCGGGACCGGGTGGACGAGGCCCGGGACCTGTTCGTCCGGGTGGACGGCGAGCTGACCCACGGCCTGTACTCGGTCCCGCAGGGCCGCCCCCGTGGCCTGGTGGTGTTCGCTCACGGCTACGGCCACACCCCGTACTCGTGGGCCCATCACATGCGGGAGGCCTCGCGACACGGGCTGATCGGCGTGGCCATGGACTACCGGGGCCTGCACATCTTCCCCGACTCGAACGACGACGGCCTGCCGGAGTCCCGGGGGTGGCCGGCCATCGCCGGGGCCGAGGACTCCATCGCCGCCGCCCGCCTCTTCGACCGCCGATGCCGGGTCCCCATGGTCACCATTCTCGGCGTCAGCATGGGAGGCAACGTGTCAGGGCTGGCGGTGGCCATGGCCGGGGAGGAGGGCATCACCCGTCGGGACGGCTCGCCGCTGTGGGACTACTGGGTCGATGTGGAGGGCGCGGTGAACCTCACCGAGATCTACCTGGCGGCGCGGCTCGGGAGCGCGGCGAACGAGACCGCGGCCAACGCCCGCCTCGACATCGAGGAGGAGACGGGCTGCCCCATCGAGGCCTGCCCCGGCGAGTTCGTCCGTCGCACCGTGCCCGCCAGGATGGACCACGTCCGGGCCGCCGGGCTCCAGGGGGCCGTGATCATCCACGGCGTGGACGACGGCCTGGTCTTCTACGACCACGGCCGCCAGATGGCCTCGCTCCTGGCCCTGTCGGGGATCCCCACGGACATGGTCACGGTGGGGCTGAAGGACGAGGACTCCGAGCGGGAGACCACGCTGACCGGCCACGCGGCGGGCAACGTGGACCCTGCCTACCGCTCGCCGCTTGCCGGCCACGCCTCCGAGAAGAGCACCACCCACATCGTCATGGAGACGGCGCTCCAGCGGCTGTGGGAGCTGGTCGACGGGCTGGAGCCCGGGCCGTACCGCGAGTGCACGGCCAACGGCATGGTCCCCGTTCGGGTGGCCTGCGCTCCGTAGCCCGCTCCCGCGACCCCGGCGGTAGGGTCTGGGCGTGATGGAGCGCGATGTGGACGTCGTGGTGGTGGGGGCCGGGCTGGCCGGGCTCACCGCCGCCGCCGAGGTGGCCGCCGCCGGCAGGTCCGTGGCGGTGCTGGAGGCCCGCTCCCGGGTGGGGGGACGGCTCCTGGCCCACGACCTGGGCCAGGGGAAGGCCGTGGAGCTGGGCGGGCAGTGGATCGGCCCCGGCCAGGCCCGCATGTACGCCCTGGCCCGCGACCTGGGCGTCGACACCTTCCCCACCTACGACGAGGGGGATGGCGTGGCGATCCTGGGGGATCGCAGGTACCGGTTCTCCGGGTCGCTTCCCCGGATGAACCCGGTCAGCCTGGCCGACCTGGCCCTCGGCTTCCGGCGGCTGGAGCGGATGGCCCGGCGGGTGCCCACCGACCGCCCCTGGGACGCGCCCGGGGCGCTGGCGTTGGATGCCCAGACGCTGGAGACCTGGATCCGGCGTCACGTGCGGACGGCGCGGGCCGGAGCGGCCCTGCGGCTCTTCGTGGAGGCGGTGTTCACCACCGAGGCCGACATGGTGTCGCTGCTGTTCGCCCTGTACTACATGCGCTCCGGGATCAGCCTGGAGAATCTCATCACCACCTCCGGCGGGGCCCAGCAGGACCGGTTCGTCGGCGGCTCGCACCTGGTGGCGGTGCGGCTGGCCGAGCGCCTGGGGGACGCGGTGAGGCTGGGGTCGCCGGTCCGCCGCATCGAGAGCACCACCGGGGCGGTGGTCGTCCACGCCGACGGTGCCGCGGTCCGGGCGCACCGGGTCATCGTGGCCGTCCCGCCCGCCCTGGCCGGGCGCATCGCCTTCGATCCTCCGCTTCCGGGCCGACGCGACCAGCTCACCCAGCGCATGCCACACGGGGCCACGATCAAGGCCATGGCGATGTACGACGAGCCGTTCTGGCGGGGCGAGGGGTTGAGCGGCCAGGCCGGATGCCCCGACCTCCCGGTGGGGTTCACCTTCGACAACTCGCCGCCGGACGGGAAGCCGGGGGTGCTGGTGGCCTTCGTGGAGGGCGACCGGGCCCGGGAGCTGGGTGGGGCCGCGCGGGAGGAGCGGCGGAGGGCCGTGCTCGCTTCCCTGGTCGAGTACTTCGGTCCCCGGGCGGCCGAGGTTCGCGACTACGGGGACCTCGACTGGACCGAGGAGGAGTGGACCCGTGGGTGCTACGGGGGGCACATGCCCCCCGGGGTCCTGACCCGGTACGGCCCGGCCCTGCGCGAGCCGGTGGGCCCGATCCACTGGGCCGGCACCGAGACCGCCCGGGTGTGGACCGGGTACATGGAGGGTGCGGTCGAGTCCGGCCGCCGGGCCGCCGGCGAGGTCCTGGGAGGTGAGCCCCGGCCCTAGCCGGGGCGCTCGAAGTAGTTGTTGAGCTGCATGCTGAACATCATGTCGCCCTGCATCTTCAGCTTGCCGCCCATGAACAGGGCCGGGCCCTGGGCGTTGCCGGTCACCAGCTTGGCGAACGACACGATGTCCGTGGTCAGCGTGACCTTCGGCTCGCCCTCCACCCGTCCTCGCTCGGCCGTGCACCGCCCGTCGGCGATGCGCAGCCGGTAGGGGTGCTCCTGGCCCTCGTCGACCACCACCCACTGCACGTCGGCGGTGACTCCCTGCGCCCGCTCGGGGACGAAGCGCTCCTCGAACCCCTGGAAGATGCGGTCTAGGGCCGCCTCGGTCCCCGCCCCGTGGATCCCCTGGAGGATCTCCTCGTCGCTGGCTCCGCTCACCATCTCCGCGAACTGCTCCGGAGTGAGCTGCTCGACCGGCCTCTGCTCGTCCGCCATGCGGGCCTCCTCCCTGCGTCGGTCTGCCGCATCCTAGCGCGGGGGCCACGGCGGACGGGTGGCCTTGCCCGGCGGGGCGGGCGGGCGCATGCTCTTCGGGAGTCGACAGGGCCGGGGGGTGCCGATGAGCATCGGCTCGATCAGAGCGTGGATCGTGTCCGTCCTGACGCCGATCAGGCGGAGCCGGCTGGGCGCCGACCTCGACGTCTTCGAGCGCGAGCTGGTGCGTCGGGCGGGGCCGTGGCGGGCCTGCTCGGACCACAGCGAGCCGTGGGCCCGCGAGGCCTGCGAGCACCTGGAGCGGGCCCGGGCGGCCTTCGGGCTCTTCCGCCTGGAGGAGGCCTGGGCGCAGCTCAACGCGGCCCGCCGCGCGTCGGCCCTGGGGTACGAGACGGACGAGCTCCGGCACGAGGCCACCGCCCTGGCCCGTGAGGCCGCCGACAAGTCCACCGGCTGGCGCGGCCAGACGATCGAGGACCTCATGGACGAGATCCGCGTGCTGGTCCCCGGGCCGGCACGGAGGCGTGGCCGCGGCCGGCCTTCGGCCCGGGACCTTGAGGATGCTCGCCGGGCACTGGCCAAGGCGTTGGAGGTCCGCGACGAGGACCTTCGCAACGGGTACCGGCGCATCGCGTTGCTGCGGCGGCGGCTGGCCATCCTGATGGCCTACCTCCTCGGGGCCGTGGCGGCCGTGCTGGCCCTCCAGGCCTGGTGGCCGATCCCGTTGGACCTCGAGCCGGGGCAGGGAGGAGTGCGGGTGTGGCTGCACGTGATCGCCTGGGGCGTGCTGGGCGGCAGCTTCACCGCGATCCTGTCCGTGATCGGCGGGTCCCTGCAGGCCCGGGTTCCCGAGCAGCTCCGGGAAGGGGTGATCACCGGCATCCGGCCGCTGTTCGGCGTGGCGGGCGCGCTTGCCGCCTACGTCCTGGTGCGGGCGGGGTCGTTCGGCATCGAGGTCACCACGAACGTGGGCCTGCTGGCCATCGCGTTCGCCGCCGGCTTCAGCGAGGCCCTGATCGTCCGGGCCATGGGCCTGGCCGAGCGGACCGGCTCCAAGGAGGAGTGAGCTTCAGGCGTCGCCGAGCTCCACGGCGATCCGGTCCAGGTCCTTGCCGGTGACCAGCTCGCCACGGAATCGCCCTTCCCGCAGCAGCCGCTCCAGGGCCTTTCCGATGGCCAGCTTGCTGTGGGGCCATCGGCGGAGCTCGGGCCACTCATGGTCCAGGGCGTCGATCACGTCGTGGAGCACACCCGAGGCGCCGGGCCGCTTGGCCTCGACCTCGACCTCGAGCAACCGGGGAGCCGCCTCCCCGAGGTGGTAGGTCACGCGGTCGATGGCCAGCTCGGCCGCCGGGCCGTCCGCCAGGACGTGCCGGACGGTCCGCTCGGTCTCTCGGTCCTGCACCACCCGAAGCCCCACGCTCTCCAGGGCCTCGACGGGCGTGGCCCCCCCGGCCCGAACCTCCAGGGGGACACCCATGGTCCGGAGCTCCTCCATAGCTCGCGCCAGCGCCGGCTCCGACCACGGCTCCTCGATCTCCAGGCGCTGGTGGGTCCCGTGCCCGGTCGTCCGCGAGGAGCCCTTGAGTGTCAGGAGCGTGGCCCCGTCCACCTCCCGGACCCGCAGGGCGATCCTCCGAGCCCCCAGGTCGCCGTCGGCCGTGTCGACGTACCGGTCGCGGATCCGCAGGGTGGGTCCGGGCTCGAGCCGGTACCCGCCCACGGAGTCCAGCGCTTCCAGCCGCCCGGCCACCTCCTCGGGGTCGGACGCCCGGACGACCAGGGCTCCCTCGTCCTCGCTCGGGTGTCCCGCTTCCGTCTCCATCCGCCATCCCCACCGCTCGGTCAGCGAAGACAGTAGCAAGCGGCCCCCGGTGCGGTCTTCGGGCCCCGCATGGCCCAGCGGTCCAGCGGGTAGGCTCTTGCAGAACCCAGGAGGCCCGACCTGTCCGAGCGACCGCTGCCACCCCCCGCGGAGAGCTTCGCCCCTCCGCCGCACCTGACCGCCCCGGAGGCCGCGGCCAAGGCCGGGCTCGACCTGACGCTGGCCAAGCGGGTGTGGCGGGCCCTGGGGATGCCCGAGCCGGACGACCGGGAGGTCGTGTTCGACGACCGTGACGTCGAGGCGCTGGCGTTGCTCCGGGGCATCATGGAGCTCGGGGTTCCGCCCGACGAGATGCTCACCGTGACCAGGCTGTACGGAACCACGCTGGCCCGGATCGCCGACGCGGAGACGAGGTTGTTCCGCGACCGCATCCTGGGGGCCATGGCCGTCGAGCCCGGTGAGGGGATGGAGGAGCGGCTCCGCCCCGTGATGGACTCGCTGCTGGAGAGCACTGCCCACCTCCTCGACCAGGCCCACCGCCGCCACCTGTTCCTGGCCCTGAACGGGCTGCGGGCCGCCGGGACCGGCGAGGGCTCCGCGCTGGCCACCGGGTTCGTGGACCTGGTGGACTTCTCCCGCATCTCCGAGGACCTGCCCGGCGAGGAGCTGGGCGGGATGATCGACGCCTTCGAGGACCTGGCCGTGGAGGCCTGCGCCGAGGCCGGAGCCCGCCTGGTGAAGGTGATCGGCGACGCGGTGATGTTCGTCTCCACGGAGGCCCCTCGGGCCCTGGAGGCCGCCGCCACCGTGGTCCGCCGGGCCGAGGGATCGGAGGTCCTCCCTGCGGCCCGGGCCGGGCTCGACTACGGCGAGGTGGTGGCCCTGGGCGGCGACTACTTCGGGCGGCCCGTCAACGTGGCCGCCAGGATCACCGCCTTCGCCCGGCCCAGCTCCGTGGTGGCCTCCGAGGAATTCGTCGACGCGGTCGGCCGCGACGCGGTGGACGCGAGGCGGATCGGGAGCCGGAGCCTCAAGGGCGTGGGCCGCGTCCGGCTGTTCAAGATCCGCGACACCCACCCCCCGGCGAAGGGTACCTGAACCCCGCCCTACAGCCCGGCGGCCCGGGCGGTGGCCGTGCCGCCGACGACCGGGAGGATCAGCGCCGTGCGGGCGCCCGGTCCGGCGTGCAGGGTGTTCTCGGCGCGCTGGTCGTCGGGGACCGCCCACCACAGGTTCGCCGACATCACCGCCAGGCCGATCCGGTGCCCGGCCGGGACCATCCAGTCGTTGCCGATGAACCGCACCGTGGCGTGGTACGGCTCTCCCGGCACCAGGTCCTTCCCCTCCTCCAGCCCGTCGCGGTACCTGGCGTTGAGGAACCCACGGTCCACCGTGCAGGCCTGCTGCGGCGGCACGAACCGGCACTGGGGCCGGTCGGTCAGCGGCGGCCCCAGGTCGAACAGCACCGGGGTGAAGTGGGTCGAGGTCGCCGACGACGTGGCGTGCAGGGACAGCCTGGGGGTTCCGGCGATCCGCATGTCCTCGGTGAGCGGGGCGCTCTCGAACCACAGGAAGTCCCCTCCGTCCGAGGCCCGGCGGGCCAGGGCCTCGGACTCGGTCGTCTTCGCCGAGTCCCGGAACGACCCCAGGGCCTGCGGGCCCTCCACCGGGGCGGTGGCCAGCCGGCCGTCGCCGTGGAGGAACAGCCTGGCCGGCTGCGTCCCCGCCGGGGGCCACCGGGTGTCCGCGCGGAGCTCGCCGTCGTTCGCCTTCGACAGGACCGGGGGCTGGTCCGAGATGCCGGTGTCGAAGCCGTACAGCCACCGGTCGAACCATGCGTGCAGGAGCGTCTGCCACCGGATCCGCGGGTCCTGCGGGGTGCCGTGGGCCACGGCGTCCATCACCAGCATCTTCGGCACCCTCTGGGGCAGGGCCTCGAACCACCGGGTGGACTCGTGGCTCTTCACGTTGTAGTCGCGCCATCCACCCTGGACCAGCACCGGCACCCGGACCCGGGACGCGTCCCGCAGGTAGCTCCGCTCCTGCCAGAACTCGTCGAAGTCGGGCTCCATGTCGTAGCCGTGCTCGGTGTGGACCAGCTTGTCTCCGCCGGGGCACAGTCGCTCCACGGCCCTTCCGAGGTGGTCGGGGTCGGTGGGATTGAGCGGGGGGGCCAGCCCGATGGCGAAGTCGAACGCCAGCGGGGTGTCGAAGCCCTGCTCGTTGATGACCACGCTCTGGTTCTGCCCCGGGTCGACGATCAGGTACCGGACCCCGTCCGCGTATGAGTAGCCGTACCACTGGGCGATGGCCACCTCGGGGACGATGGTGGCCAGGTGGGGGGGCCGGTCAACGGCGGCCATGTTCGCCGTGGTCCCCTCGTAGGAGCCGCCGATCATCCCCACCCGGCCGCTCGCCCACTCCATGGTGCCCAGCCACTCGACCAGGTCGTACCCGGCCGCTCGCTCCCGGGGACCGCCGTGGTCCCAGCACCCGCCGGAGTTCCCGGTCCCCGGCACGTGGGCCATGGCCCGGGCGTAGCCCTTGGGCACGAAGAAGGACGCCACCGCGTCGTCGGCCGAGGACAGGAACACCTGGTAGGGCGTGAACGTGAGGATGACCGGGACCCGGGTTCCCTCCGGTACGTCGGGGCGGATGACCTCCACGTACACCCGGCCGCCCCGGGTGTCGATCATCTCGGTCTCCATCGGGAGGGCCTGGAAGCGGTCCTCGGTGACCGGGTGGAGCGGGGGCAGCTCGTCCGGGGTCGCGCCGGCGGCGGCGGGCACCAGGAGGGCCGCGGCCAGGGCGACGATCAGGGCTCGGCGCGGACGCATGCGGCTCCTTCCCACAGGCTTCGTGGACCTACTTCGCCGCCAGCTGGCCCGGGTCCTGCCCGGGAGCGCCGGCCCGGTTGCCTATCCCTCCTCCTCCAGGGCGTAGGCAACCGCCTCTTCCGTGGTCATGGCTCGGCCCTTGGCCCAGGCGCGCTCGAAGGTCTCGTCGTCCAGGGCGGTGCGGGCATCCGCCTCCGGGTCGCCGAACGGGGCCAGGAGCTCCGGCGGGGGGGCGCCACCAAGGGTCTCCTGGATCCGGGCCTGCGCGCCCAGGAGGCGCGCGGCACGTTCGTGGCGGCCCTCGGCCTGAGCGAGCAGGGCCACCCCCAGGAGCATCTGGGCGATCCCCATCTCGCTTCCCGCTTCCACGGTCAGATCCATGGCCCGCCGGAGGTGGAGGCGGGCATCGTTGACGTCGCCAAGGACGAGGTCGAGCATGCCGAGCACTCCGATGTTGTCGGCCAGCAGCCCGGTCATGCCGAGCTCCTCCATGATGGCGATCCCCTGCCGCATCTGTTCGCGGCCACCGAGGCTGTCCCCTCGCCTGTGCCGGAGGAACCCAGGTCCACCATCACCAGCGCGGTGGCGGCCCGGTCGCCGGCTTCCTGGGCCGCCTGCCGAGCCTCGAGGAGGGCCGCCTCTCCCCTGTCGAGGTCACCGTCGATCCCGGCCATGTAGGACTGGTCCCACAGCACCCGGGCCAGGAACCTCTTGTCCCCGAGCCGGCGAGCGAGGCTCTCGGCCTCGGCGTAGGCCTTCCGGGTGGCCGCGTAGTCGTTCTGCCAGTAGGCCACGTTCCCCAGGGCTTCGAGCGCCCGGGCCCGGGCCGGCGACCGTTCCTGAGCGGGTGGCAGCGCCAGGAGACGCTCCAGCCACCCGCGTCCCTCGGAGAGCGGACCCCGGTGCTGCCAGAACCGCCAGATGGGCGCGGCCAGCCCCAGTCCGCCCTCCGCCTCGCCGCTGTCGATCGCCCAGGACATGGCCGTCCGCAGGTTGTCGCGCTCGCGGTCCAGGCGGTCCAGCCACGCGACCTGCTCCTCGGCCTCGAGGTGCGGCCCGGCCTCCTCGGCCAAGCTCCGGAAGAACCCGGCGTGGCGCCGCCGGACCTCTTCCTCCTCGCCCGATTCCCCGAGCCGCTCGCCGGCGAACTCACGGATCGTCTCCAGCATCGTGAACCGCGGCTCGCCCTCGTCCTCATCGATGCGCCGGACCAGGCTTCGGTCCACCAGCGAGTCCAGCCTGTCGAGCACGTCGACGCCGTCGCCGCAGGCCGCCTCGGCCGCCTCCAGGGTCCAGCCCCCGGCGAAGACCGCCAGACGGGCGAAGACCCGCCGTTCCTCGTCGTCGAGGAGGTCGTGGCTCCACTCGATGGCCCCTCGGAGGGTGCGCTGGCGCTCGGGCAGGTGGCGGGCCCCGCCGGTGAGCAGCGGCAGCCGCTGGCCCAGCCGGGCCAGCATGGCCTGGGGTGTGAGGATCTTGACGCGGCTGGCGGCCAGCTCGACCGCCAGCGGCAGCCCGTCCAGCCGGGCCACCAGCTCCGCCACGGCGGGGGCGTTCTCGTTCGTCACCCGGAACCCCGGCCGCACCGCGGTGGCCCGGTCGATGAACAGGGCCACGGCCTCGTAGTGAGTCAGGACGTCGACCGCCGGGAGGTCCGAGGGATCGGGGAGCTCGAGCGGAGGCACGGGGACCTCGCGCTCCCCGGACAGGTGCAGTGGCTCCCTGCTGGTCGCCAGGACCCGTACCCCGGGGGCAGTGTCGAGGAGCCGCTCCACCACGCCGGCCGCCTGGATCACCTGCTCGAAGTTGTCCACCACCAGGAGGGTGTCCCGGTCGCGGAGGTGGTCGGCCACGGCGTCGAGCAGCGCCCGCCCGGGCTCCTCCATGACCTTCAGGGCCTCGGCCACGGCGGGGCCGACCAGGTCCGGATCGGCGATCGGGGACAGGTCCACGAAGAACACCCCGTCGGGGAAATCGTCCCGCAGGCCGTCCCCGGCCTGGATGGCCAGGCGGGTCTTCCCGGTGCCCCCGGGGCCGGTCAGCGTCACCAGGCGGGAGGCTCCCACCGCCTCGGCCACCGCGGCCACCTCCCGATCCCGCCCGATGAACGAGGTCCGGGGGGTGGGCAGGTTTGTGGGGCGAGCGTCGAGGGTCTTGAGGGCGGGGAAGTCCGACGGGCAGCCCTTCGATCACCAGCTGGTGGAGGTGCTCGGGCTGGTCGAAGTCCTTGAGCCGATGCGCGCCCAGGTCGCGGAGGGCCACGCCCTGGGGGAGGTTCCGTTCGACGAGCGGCTTCGTGGTCGAGGACAGCAGGACCTGGCCGCCGTAACCGGCTGCGGCGATGCGCGCCGCCCGGTTCACGTCGATGCCCAGGTAGTCGTCGCCTCCCAGCACGCCCTCGCCGGTGTGCATGCCCATCCGCACCCGCACCGGGCGGCCACCGGGCCAGTGGTGGGCGGCCAGCTTCCGCTGAGCGGCCGCTGCCGCCTTCACCGCCCCGGCGGGGCTGGGGAACACCACGAAGAACGCGTCGCCCTCGGTGCGGATCTCCACCCCGCCCCCCTCGGCCATGGCCTTACGCATCAGGCGGAAGTGGTCCGCCTGGACGTCCCGGTATCCCTCCGCCAGCTCGGCCAGCAGCCGGGTCGATCCCTCGATGTCGGTGAACAGGAACGTGACGGTCCCGGTGGGCAGCTCGGCCATGTCAGGGCGAATCCTAGCCCGGTGAGGGATGCCGGCCCGGGACGGACGTGCGTGTCCGCCCCGGCGCCGGCGCGAGCCGGTGCCCCCGCTAGCCTCCGGTCCCGGCCGCCGGCCCCGCGCCCACGGCCAGGGCCACCCGGGTCAGGTCCGAGCGCATGCCGTCCAGGGATCGTTCGAACGAATCCATCCGCGCTTCGAAGGAAGCCATCCTGGCCTCCAGGGCGTCGAACCGGGCGTCGTGGGCGTCCAGCTTGGCCTCGATGGCCGCGAGGCGCCGGTCGTTCTCCGCCCACCGCCGGTCGTTCTCCGCCCACCGCCGGTCGTTCTCATCGAACCTGCCCTTGACGAAGCGCCCCAGCAGGATCCCCACCGCAGCGATGACCGCAGCGTTGATGGCCGTGTTCAGGACGTCCACTCCCCGATGCTCCTCTCCGGGGGAGGATGCGTGCAGCCTAGCACCGGTGGGTGACGCCGAGCGCCCGCGCTACACTCCCGCTGATGGCGCACGCGCCGCAGGTCCCCGCGCCACACGGAATGGCCGATCCCGCGGCCCTGGGGTTCGACCCGTGGGCAGTGGAGTTCGTGGCCGATCCCTATCCGGTCTACGCGTCGCTGCGCCGGGCCGGGCCCATCCACTACTTCGAGGGCACGAACCAGTGGATCGTGCCCCGCCACGACGACGTGAACGGCTTGCTCCGCGACCGGCGGTTCGGCCGGACGTACCACCACATGGCCACCCACGCGGAGATGGGCCGGCCCGAGGAGCCCGAGTGGCACGCGCCCTTCTGGCATCTGATCCGATCCGGGATCCTGGACATGGAGCCTCCCGACCACTCCCGGGTGAGGAAGCTGGTGTCGAAGGCGTTCACCCCGCGGATGGTCGAGGGCCTGCGCCCGTTCGTCCAGGGCCTGATGGAGGAGCTGGTAGACGGGGTGGCCGGCGCCGGCGAGTTCGACCTCATCAGGGAGCTGGCCGAGCCGCTGCCGGTGGCGGTGATCGCCGAGATGCTGGGCGTGCCCGAGTCCGACCGCCACCTCCTCCGTCCGTGGTCGGCGGAGATCTGCCGGATGTACGAGCTCAACCCCACCGACGAGGACGCCCGGGCCGCGGTCACCGCCAGCGAGGAGTTCTCCGCCTACCTCCGCGGGCTATCGAGGGAGCGCCGCCGGGACCCGCGGGAGGACCTGATCTCGGCCCTGACCCAGGTGCTGGAGGAGGGACACCGGCTCACCAAGGACGAGCTGATCGGCACCTGCGTCCTGCTGCTCAACGCCGGCCACGAGGCCACGGTCAACGTCACCGGCAACGGGTGGTGGTCGCTGTTCCGCAACCCGGGCGAGCTGCAACGCCTCCACGACGACCACTCCCTGGTGCGCACGGCCATCGAGGAGCTGATGCGCTACGACACCCCCCTCCAGATGTTCGAGCGGTGGGTGCTGGAGGACGTGGAGGTCCACGGCGTGGAGATCCCGAAGGGACAGGAGCTGGCCCTGCTGTTCGGCAGCGCCAACCGCGACCCCGAGGTGTTCGAGCGTCCCGACGAGCTCGACGTGGGCCGGCCGAAGAACCCCCACATGTCGTTCGGCGCCGGGATCCACTTCTGCCTGGGGGCGCCGCTGGCCCGGGTGGAGCTGGAGACCTCGTTCGGCACGCTGCTGCGGCGCCTCCCGGGCCTGGAGCTGGTGGAGGAGCCCGAGTGGAAGCCCAACTACATCATCCGCGGCCTGAAGGAGCTCCGGGTCCGCGGGGGGGTCCGGGGGGTGTAGCTCGCCGGGGGCGATGGAAGCGTCAGAGTGAACAGCGAGCGAACCCCCCAGTGAAACGGGTAGGCGCCGGACCGGCAGCTGCGGGACAATCTGGGATCGAACGCCCGGGAGAGGATCCGCCCTGACCGACGAAGCCGCCCGTACCGCCACCCTGCTGTTCACCGACGTGGTGGGCTCCACGGACCTGGCCAACCGGGTGGGCGACCAGGAGTGCCGGTTCCTCCTGGAGCTCCACGAGGGGATCGTCCGCGAGGAGATCGCCCGCCGCCGCGGCCGGGAGGTCAAGACGATGGGCGACGGGTTCATGCTCTCCTTCCCCGAGCCCCGGACCGCCCTCGACGCCGCTGTGGCCATCCAACGCCGCCTGCCGGAGGAAGCGCCCGGGGTGTCGGTGCGGATGGGGCTCCACGCCGGGGAGGTGATCGAGCGGGGCGACGACCTGTTCGGTGCCACCGTCAACGCGGCGGCCCGCATCTCCGCCCACGCCCGGGGCGGCCAGATCCTGGTGTCCGAGGACCTCCTCCCCCACGCCGAGGGCCTCGATGGGCCCACCCTGGTGGACCGAGGCCTGTACTGGCTCAAGGGGTTCCCGCAGCGGTGGCGGCTCCACGAGCTGGGGTGGGGGGGCAAGGCGGTCGCTCCCCCGGACCAGGCCCGTACGCCGTTCATCGGCCGGGACGAGGAACGCGCCGACCTTCGCCGGCACCTGGACGAGGCCCTGGAAGGCCGGGGATCGCTGGTCCTGATCGGTGGCGAGCCGGGGGTGGGCAAGACCCGCCTGGCCGAAGAGGTCTCCTGGGAGGCCGACCAGCGGGGGGCCCGTGTGCTGGTGGGGTACTGCACCCAGGCGGAGGGCGGCCTCCCGTACATGCCCTGGGTGGCGATCCTGGAGCAGGCCGTGGCCCGGGCCAGGAGCCCCGAGGCCCTGCGCGCGCTCCTCGGAGAGTCCGCGGGGGAGATCGCCCGGATCGTCCCCGAGATCCGGCGCCTGTTCGGCGACATCCCCCCGGCCCTGGACCTTCCTCCCGAGCAGGAGCGCCGCTACCTGTTCAACTCGATCCGGGACTTCATCGGCCGAGCGGCCGAGCTCCGCCCGATGCTGCTGGTCCTGGACGACCTCCACTGGGCGGACGAGCCCACCCTGCTCCTGTTGGAGCACGTGGCCGAGTCCCTGGACGACGTCCCCCTGCTGGTCCTGGGCACGTACCGCGACGTGGAGCTCGAGGTGGACCGCCCGCTGGCCCGGACGCTCGAGGACCTCCTGCGTCGCCGCCTGGCCGAGCGGATCTCCCTGAAGCGGCTGGACGAGCCGGCCGTGGCGGCCATGATGGCCGGCCTGGCCGGCCAGGATCCGCCCCCGGAGGTGGTCCGGGTCGTCTACGCGGAGACCGAGGGGAACGCGTTCTTCGTGGAGGAGGTGGTCCGGCACCTGATGGAGGAGGGCCGCCTGATCGACGAGGCCGGCCGGTGGCGCACCGACGTCCTGGTGGACGAGGTCGACGTCCCGGAGAGCCTCCGGCTGGTGATCGGCCGGAGGCTCCAGCGGCTCACCGAGGAGGGCCGCAAGACCCTGGCCGCCGCGGCCACGATCGGCCGGGGCTTCGACACGGACCTCCTGGAGGCCGTGGCCGGGACCGGGGAGGACCAGGTGCTCGACGCCCTGGAGTCGGCCGAGGCCGCCCGGCTCATCGCCGCCGCCGACGGCGGCCAGCGGTTCGAGTTCTCCCACGAGCTGATCCGCCAGACGCTGCTGGCGGGCCTGTCCACGCTCCGTCGCCAGCGCCTGCACCGGAAGGTGGCCGAGGCCATCGAGGCCGGCCTGGGGGAACGGGCGGACGAGCGAGCCGAGGAGCTCATCCACCACCTGCTGAATGCCGGCGGGGGGGTCGACCCGGGCAAGCTCCGGCGATACCTCACCGTGGCCGGGGAGCGAGCCATGGCCGGCGCCGCGTGGGAGGAGGCCCTGGGCCACTTCGAGAACGCCCTGTCGCTGATCGAGGGCGACCCGCCGGCCCGTGCCCAGGCCCTGGTGCGACTGGGGCTGGCCCTGCGGAGCCTGGGCCGGATCGGGGACGCCGCCTCGGCGTGGCGCCAGGCCCTCGACCTGTACACGGAGCTGGGCGATCCCGAGGCCGTGACCGAGCTCTGCGCCCGCCTGGGCTACGAGCTCGGCTACAGCGGCCGGGCCGTGGAGGGGCTGGAGTTCGTGCAGCGGGGGCTGACCGTCTCGGGCGGCATGCGGAACGGTGCCCGGGTCCGGCTGCTGGCCGGCCACCTGGCCTACCTGGCGTGGGCGGGCGACCGTCGCGCGGCCCTGGATACGGAGGAGGAGGCCCTGGCCTTGGCCCGGGAGCTGGGGGATCCGTGGCTGGAAGCGTTCGTGCACGGGGGACGGGCCACCGCCGACTACCTGTTCATGGAGTTCGCCGGCGCGGTCGAGGCCGGTCGCCGCGCCGACGCCACCGGTGCCCTTCACGATCGCCCGTGGGAGCGGGCCGTCCTGCTGGGCCTGGTGGAGTTCAGCCACTTCTTCCTGGGTGACCTGGAGGCCTCCGAGGCGGTGGGGGAGGAGCTGGCGCCGATCGCCGAGCGGGTGGGATCGGGCCTGGCCATCATCCTGCATGGGCGGGCCGGGGCCTTCCGGGACGTGGGACGGACGGGCGACTTCCGGGCCGTGGAGGCCTTCGCGCGCCGGGACCTGGAGCTGTGTGAGCGGCTGGAGCAGCTGTGGGTGGCCCAGTCGCACAGCTTCCTGGCCATCTCGGCGGAGTGGTTGGGCCGGTGGGACGAGGCCCTGGAGCATCACCGCCGGGCGGTCTCGCTGGAGATCCCCGGGGCGTTCGAGGGCTGGTCCGCCGGGGCCCTCCTCCTCCATCTGGCCCAGGCCGGACGCGAGGACGAGGCCCTCGCGCTCTACGGGGCGTGGGAGGGACGGCTGCCCGCTCCGGAGGAGGCCATCACGTTCGGAGCGTGGACCATGGTCCTGTACGCGATCGAGTCCCTGTCGCTGATGGGCCGGGGGGAGGACGCGGCCGGGCTGGGCCGGTACGCGGAGCGGGCCCTGGCCAAGGGCGTCCGCATGCGGGGGATGGACGGGCGGCCCCTGCCCGCCGTGGCGGGCCTGGCCGCGGCGGCCGGAGGCCGGTGGGCCGAGGCCGAGGAGCGGTTCGCCGCCGCGCTCCGCCAGGCCCAGGACCTCCCCCAGCGGGTCCACGTGCCTGAGGTGCGCAGGCTCCACGCCCACGCCCTGCTTCGGTGGGGGAACCCGGCGGACGGGGACCGGGCCCGGGCCATGCTCGAGGAGGCCGCGGCGGGCTACCGGGGCCTGGGCATGCCCCGCCACGCCGAGTTCGCCGAGGAGATGCTGGCGACGTCTCGGTGAACCCCCGCGGGGTCAGCCGCCCAGCGTGCCGTCGCGGCGGAGGTCCTGGAACATCGCCCGGGCGCCGCCGCCCAGGAACACCACGCTGGCGCTGCCGGCGAAGCCTCCGCCGCCGGACACCACCCGGTTCCGCACCTTCCCGGGGTCGATGGACAGGGCGGCGATCAGCAGCTCCAGCCGCTCCAGGGGGCTGAGGTCGGTCTGGAGGTGCTGGGCGGCGACCCCCACCCACCTGAACAGGGTGGCGGGGTTCTTGCCCACGTCCCGGCGGAGCTCCCGGAGGGCGGCCAGGATCACCGCCCCCTGGTTGACCGACCTGCCGAAGTCGCCGCCGGGCGCGTCGTGGCGGTTGCGGGAGAACGCCAGGGCGGCCCGGCCCTTCATCCGCTTGGAGCCGGGCTGGAAGTACGCCCCGGAGGCCGCGTCGCTCATCCGGTAGGGGACCCGGACGGTCAGGCCGCCGATGCGGGTCACCATCCTTCGGAAGCCCTCGAACCCGGTGAGCAGGTAGCCGTCCATGCGGATGCCGGTGAGCTGCTCCACCGTTCGCACCAGGAGCTCCGGGCCACCCAGGAACAGGGCCGCGTTGATCTTCTGGGTGCCCCGCCCGGGGATCGGGACGTGGGAGTCCCGGGGGATCCCCAGGATCGAGGCTTTCCCCTTGCGCAGGTTCACCCCGATGATGTGGATCGAGTCGGCCCGGGCCCTGGGCACCGACTGCCGGGGGCGGGCGTCGCTGCCGATCGCCAGCACGAACAGCGTGCCCCCGGTGGGCACGCCGGGGACCCGCTGGGGCACCAGGCGATGCTTCACCCGGTAGGCCACGATCTGCCACCGGCCCCCGAAGCGGCGGAGCAGGTACTCGGCGCGATGGCGGATCGGCGTCTCCACGCCGTCCGTGCTGAGGCCGGTGGCGGCGAACTCCATCCGGGCCAGGGCGGCCAGCGCGTTGCGCCCGGTCCCCAGCAGCAGGTCGACCCGGAGCCGGGCCTTCACCGGCCGAACCTCGGACAGGACCCGTGCTGCCCGCCCCACGGTGAGCCGGTTGATGTCCTTGCGGGCATGTCGCCGGGCCTCGCCCCGGAACTCGCGGAGCGCGCCTGGGAAGCCGCCGGTCCACGCGCCGGGGTCCACGAACGCGGCCGTGTACAGCCGATCCATGGCCTCCCGGACCGCGCGAGCTGGCCGCCGCAGGTGGCGGGGACGGGCCTTGCCCTTCACCGGGAAGCCGGCGGTGCGGGCCAGGTTCACCTCGAGCGCAGGGACGGGAGCCTCGGGGCTGGGGGAGGGAGAGGTGGGCGCCGCGCTCGGTCCGGCCTCGGGGGACGCCGTGCACGCCGACGCCAGGGCCACGGCGGCCACCGCCGCCGCCCCCCCGCGCCTCCACCGCGAGGGACCGCTCGGACGGGACATGGCCGCCCAGCATACGGGCCCGCGGGCGATCCAACCGGCTCGCCTCGCTTGGCCGTTGTTCGGCTGAGCGTTTCCTAACGTTCATCCCCGGCCCTGCGGGGAATGCCTAGGGTGTGAGCAGCGAGACGGTTCCCGTGGTCGGGGGGCGCTACCGGCTGGAGCGCCGGATCGCGGGTGGCGGCATGGGCCACGTGTGGTCCGGGCGCGACGTTCGCCTGTCCCGCCCGGTGGCGGTGAAGCTCCTGCGCCGCGACCTGGGAACCCAGCCGTCGGTGCGGAGGCGGGTGGAGGGCGAGGCTCGGGCCGCGGCCCGGCTCGTGCACCCGAACGTGGTGTCCGTCTACGACAGCGGCACCCACGACGGGCTCCCGTACCTCGTCATGGAGCTGTTGCCGGGCAGGACGCTGGCCGACGAGCTGGCGGACGGGCCCTCGGACCGCGAGCGCGTCCGGGCCCTGGCCGGCGACATCCTGGCGGCCCTGGGCGCGGCCCACGCCGCGGGGATCGTCCACCGCGACGTCAAGCCGGGGAACGTCCTGCTCACCGAGGATGGGGACGCCAAGGTCGCGGACTTCGGCATCGCCAAGATGGCCGACGCCGCGGCGACCCAGACGGCCGAGGTGATGGGGACCGTGGTGTACATGGCCCCGGAGCGCCTGGAGGGGAGGCCGGCCACCCCGCAGAGCGACCTGTACTCGGCGGGCGCCGTCCTGTACGAGGCCCTGACCGGCCGGCCGCCGTTCCGGGCCGCCACGCCGGCGGCCTTCCTCGATGCCATCCGCAACGGCGGCCGGGCAGCCGTGTCGGAGCTCCGTCCGGACGCGGACCCCGCCCTGGCCGCCGCGGTCGAGCGGGCGCTGTCTCCGGACCCGGCCGCTCGGTTCGCGTCGGCGGAGGACATGGCGGCGGCCCTCTCCGGCGAGGCCGAGCCGGCGCGCCACGCCGAGCCCCCGGTGACCCCTACCGAGCCCCTCCCGCCGGCGGCGCCGGTGGCCGGAGGAAGGCGGCTGCCTCGCCCGGTCCTCCTGGCGGTCGCCGCCGTGGCGGTGGTGGCGCTGGCGGTGGCCCTGGCCTTCGTCGCCCTGCGGGGACCCTCGCCGGGCGGCCCCGCCGAGGAGCCCCGGACCGAGACCGGCGTCCCGCCGCCGCTCGAGGACGCCCTGGACCGGCTGGAGGGGGCGGTCCGACCATGAGGGCCCGGGTCCTCCTCCTGGCCGCCGCCGTGGCCCTGGCCGGGTGTGCCGGCGCCGGCGGGCTCGCCCCTGGGGCCTCCCGCGATCTTCAGGACCGCGTCGCTGCCGTCCGGGGATCCGTCGAGGAGCTCGATGGGCAGGCCGCCGCGGCCCGGTTGGACGAGCTCCGCCGGGCAGTGGACGAGTGGCTGGGAGCCGGCGAGCTCGACCCCGGCCGGGCCGACGAGATCCTGGCGGCCGCGGCGGACGTGGAGGCCGCGCTGGCCCTCCTCCCCGAGCCGCCCGTCGAGCAGCCGTCGCCCACGCCGACGCCCCAGCCGGAGGCGACCGTCGACGACGACGAAGATGACGACGACGACGATGACGGCGACGGCACGGACGACAACTCGGGTCCCGGCGGCGGCGGCAACTCCGGTTCGGGCTGATCGGTAGCACCGCGCGGTAGACTTCCGGCCCGTGGGCACGACCTCTCGGCGGTTCGAGGCCGTTGTCATCGGGGGCGGGCACAACGGGCTGGTGGCCGCCGCGTACCTGGCCCGGGCCGGCCGGCGGGTGGTCGTGCTGGAGCGGCGCCACGTGGTGGGCGGGGCGGCCGTCACGGAGGAGGTGTTCCCGGGCTTCCGGTTCAGCGAGGCCTCCTACGTGATCTCCCTGCTCCGGCCGGAGATCATCCGGGAGCTCGGCCTCCCCCGCCACGGATTCGCCTCCCTCCCCCTCGATGGCACGTTCACGCCACTGGAGGGTGACTACCTGTGGCGGACGAACGACCACGCCCGGACGATGCGGGAGATCCGCCGGTGGTCACGCCACGATGCCGAGGCCTACGAGGAGTACGGCCAGCTCATGGCGGAGATGGCCCGGTTCATCAAGCCGATCCTGTCGGTGGTGCCCCCGGACGTGGGCCGCATCGACATCCGTGAGTGGCTTCCCCTCGCCGGCCTGCTCCGCTCCTTCGAGGACCTGTCCCGGGAGCAGCAGCGGACGTTCGTCCAGCTCATGACGATGAGCGCCGTGGACTTCCTGTCGCAGTGGTTCGAGACGGACCCGCTCATCTCCACCGTGGCGGCGTCGGGGATCATCGGGACCTACCAGGGCATCCGCTCGCCCGGCACCGCGTACGTCCTGCTCCACCACTACATGGGGGAGATCGACGGCGTGTATAGAGCATGGGGCATCCCCCGGGGGGGGACCGGAGGCGCCAGCGAGGCCATCGCCTCGGCGGCCCGCTCGTTCGGGGCCGAGATCCGCCTGGAGGCCCCGGTGGCTCGCATCCTCACCAGGGGCGAACGTGCCGTGGGGGTGGCCCTGGCCTCGGGGGAGGAGATCCACGCCGACGCGGTGCTCTCCAGCGTCGATGCCCGCCGGACCTTCCTCGACCTCCTGGAGCCCGGCGTGCTCGACCCCTCGGTGACGGCGGCCGTGCGTCGCTACAAGTTCCGGGGGTCGTCGGGGAAGGTGAACCTGGCCCTGGACGGCCTCCCCGAGTTCACCTGCTTCCCCGGGAGCGGCGAGCACCTCCGGGGAGCCATCGGCAGGGCCTCGGGCAGCGTGACGAAGAAGAACGCGGTCTTGCCGGGGTCGGTGAGCAGCTCCTTGGCGTGGGCGATGCGCTCCCGGAACTCCAGCAGGTACTCCATCAACGGGTCGTCCTCCTTCTTCTTGGTGAACGACAGCAGCTCACGGAGGCCCTGGGCCTCCTCCCGCGACTTCACCATCTTGTTGACCCACAGCCCGTAGACCTTCGACATCCCCAGCAGGCGCCGGGCGTTCGCGGTGGGGGCGGTGTCGAACACGTACGCCTCGTACTCGTCCTTGAAGATCAGGTCGACCATGTTCTCGAACATGGCCGACTCCTCGAAGGCCGGGTTCATGGTGGCCGCGTCCACGAACTCGGTGGCCTCCTTGGTGGAGATCTCGGCGAACTTCAGGAACCACTGGACCTTCTCTTTGATCTCCCGCTTCGAGCGCTCGATGGCGTCCTTGGTGTCGATCTCCAGGGCCGACAGGTTCTCCACCCCGCCGACGTCGGTGACCTTGCCGAACACGTCCTGGTCCAGGAGGCCGGACAGGCTGTGCACCGGGTTCGTGGAGGCCAGCAGCGTTCGCGTCCCCTGGCGTGCCAGGGACACCGCGGTGGTCCCGGCCATGGCGGTCTTGCCCACCCCGCCCTTGCCCCCGAAGAACAGGTAGCGGATGTGGGGGTGGCCGTCGAAGAACCCCCGCATGGACGTGGTCACCAGGTCCGTCTCGGCCGTGGCCATCCCTACCCTCCCTCGAACAGCCGGTCGGCCACCCGCTCGATCATCTGGAGGCCGGTGACGTCACGTTCCATCTCTGGCACCTGGGCCAGGAACACCGGACCTTGGAGACGGTGGCCGAGGCCCTGGGTTCCCGGGAGGGGCGCCGGGTGGCGGGCACGGGCCTGCTGGTGCCGGCCGACCGGGGCCCGGGCGGGGTGGTCGTTCGGGCGGAGCTGGACGGGCTGCCCATCGAGGAGGAGAGCGGAGCGCCGTTCGCCGCCACCGGTGGGCGGATGCACGCCTGCGGCCACGACGTCCACATGGCCGCGCTGGTGGCCGTGGTCCGAGCGGCCCGGCGGGCCGACCTACCCGTTCCCCTGATGGGCCTGTTCCAGCCGAGTGAGGAGAACTATCCGTCCGGGGCCGCCGGGGTGGTGGAGGAGGGAGCCCTGGAGGAGGCGGGCGCGGCGGCGGTGGTGGCCGCCCACGTCCATCCAGATGTCCGTTTGGGCGCGGTCACGGCCGACGCCGGGGCGGTGAACGCCTCGGCCGACAACTTCCGGATCGTGGTGGAGGGGACTGGGGGGCACGCGGCCTATCCCCACCGGATCCGCGACCCGGTGCTGGCCCTGGCCCAGACGGTCGTCGCCCTCCAGCAGGTGGTCAGCCGCCGGTCGGACCCCATGGGGCACACGGTGTTCAGCGTGACCTCGGTGCGGGCGGGGGCGGCCCCGAACGTGATCCCGGGATCGGCCGAGGGCGAGGGGACCTTCCGGGTGCTCGACCCGGAAGACCGCAAGCGCCTGGTGGCCGCGGTGGAGGAGGTGGTGGACCACACCGCCCGGGCCCACGGGTGCACGGCGCGGGTGGAGATCACGGAGGGCGAGCCGTCGGTGGTCAATGACGCGGCGCTGGCGCGGTCAGCTCGGAGGATGCTGGCCGAGGTGGGCTTCGACGTGGGCCCCACGATGCGGTCCTGCGGCTCCGACGACTTCGGGTACTACGGCCGGGTGGCCACGACGCTGATGCTGTTCGTCGGGGTGGGGGACCGGCGGGGCGAGCGGACCCATCCCCTGCACCACCCGGAGTTCCTCCCCCCGGACGAGGCCGTGGCGGCCGTGGCCCGTGCCCAGGCGGCGGCGTACTCGGGGGCGGTGGCGGCGCTGGCCGGAGGGATTGAGGACTGATGGGCCTGTACGAGCGGGACGGAGCGGCCATCGCCGGGGTGGAGAAGCTGCGGTTCTTCCCGCTCGCGGTGACCGGCGGGGAGGGCTCCTACCTGATCGGGGAGGACGGCCGGCGGCTGCTCGACCTGTCGGCGTCGTGGGGAGCGGCGAGCCTCGGGTACGGGCATCCTGCGGTAGTCGACGCGGTGACCGGGGCGACCCGGACCATGGCCGCCGCCAGCATCCTGTCGTCGGTGAACGAGCCGGCCGTGGCCCTGGCCGAGGAGCTCTTGGCGCTGGTCCCCGGCGAGGGGGAGCGGCTGGTGTGGCTTGGCCATTCCGGCTCCGACGCCAACGAGACCGCGGTGCGGTCCATCCAGGCCGCCACGGGACGGAGCCGGCTCCTGTCGTTCGTCGGCGCCTACCACGGGGGGACGGCGGGGTCGATGGCCGTCTCGGGACACACCGCCCAGGCACACAGCCCGACCCACCCCGGCCTGGTGCTGGTGCCGTACCCGGACCCCTACCGGCCGGTGTTCGAGGGCGACGTGGGCGCGGCGGTCCTGGACTACGTCGACTACCTGTTCGCCACCATCTGCCCGCCGGAGGAGGTAGCGGCGGTCCTCCTGGAGCCAATCCAGTCGGACGGGGGGATGATCGTGCCGCCACCGGGCTTCCTTCGCGGCCTGGAGGAGCGGTGCCGCCGCCACGGGATCCTGCTCCTGTGCGACGAGGTCAAGGTGGGACTGGGGCGCACCGGTTGGCTCCACGCCTTCGAGGCGGAGGGCATCGCCCCCGATGTGGTCACGTTGGGGAAGGGGCTGGGGGGCGGCCTGCCACTGTCGGCGGTCGTGGGCCCGGCAGTGGTCCTCGACGTGGCCCCCGCCTTCGCCATGCAGACGACCGCGGGGAACCCCGTGTCCGCCAGCGCCGGCCGGGCGGTGGTGACCGCCATCACGGGCGACGACCTTCCGGGCCGGGCCCGAGAGGTCGGAGCCGCGTTCATGGAAGGCCTGCGGAAGCTGGCTACCGACCACGCGCTGATCGGCGACGTCCGCGGGCGGGGGCTGGCGATCGGGGTGGACCTGGTGCGGAACCGGGAGACCAGGGAGGCCGCATCCCCGGAGACGGCGAAGGTGGTGTACCGGGCCTTCGAGCTCGGCGTGGTCCTGTTCTACGTGGGGCTCCGGTCGAACGTCCTCGAGCTGACGCCGCCCCTGAACCTCTCGGAGGGGGAGATGAACCAGGGCCTCGAGGTCCTGGACCGGGCCCTCGGCGACGTGGAGGCCGGGAAGGTCCCGGACGAGGCCGTCGCCCCCTTCGCCGGCTGGTAGGTAAGCGGCCACGGACGTGGCGGGGCCGTGGGTCGGAGCCTTGCGGACCGAACAGCAGGGGTGTACGTTCGCACATAGTGGATGTGCGAACGCGCCGTCATCTGGTTCTCGAGCTGCTGGATTCGAACGGGAGGGTGGGGGTTGCGGAGGTCAGCGCCCTCGCCGAGGTCTCCGAGATGACGGTCCGGAGGGACCTCGAGGCCCTGGAGCGAGACGGGGTGCTGAAGCGCGTACACGGCGGTGCCATCAGCGCCGTATCCACCAGCTACGAGCCTCCCTTCGTGAGCCGAGCCAGCCGGAACGCGGAGGCCAAAGAGCGGATCGGGCGAGCCGCGGCCGGACTCCTCTCCGAGGGGGAAACCGTCATCCTGGACGTGGGAACCACAACGCTGGAGGTGGCTCGGGCACTTCGGGGGCGGCGCAACATCACGGTCCTCACGCCCAGCTTCCGGGCCGCACAGCTCCTGGCCGACGAGCCGGGCATCCGGCTGATGGTGACCGGCGGGGTGGTCCGTCCGGGAGAGCTGTCCCTCGTCGGTGACCTGGCCGAGCAGGCCTTCCGTGACCTCCGCTTCGACACCTTCCTCATGGGTGTGGGCGGCATCGACGCCGATGCGGGACTCACCGAGTTCAACCTCGATGACGCGCGGGTCAAGCGCACGGCCCTGGCCAGCGTGCGGCGGTGCGTCGTGGTCGCGGACGCCTCGAAGCTGGGCAAGGTTGCCTTCGCCCGGGTCTGCCCGCTGGAGGGGATCGACGTTCTCGTGACGGATGACCAGTCCGGTCCTGACGACCTCGCTCCCGTTCGGGCCGCCGATGTGGAGGTGGTGCCGGCGTGATGCAGCGATTCCGCAAGCTGTTCCCTGAGGACAAGGCGCTCATCGCCATGGCCCATCTCCCTCCGCTCCCCGGCACGCCGCTGTTCGACGCCACCGGCGGGATGTCGCGGGTCATCCTGCACACCCGGCAGGACCGGGACATCCTGCTCGATGCCGGCTTCGACGCCATCATGTTCTGCAACGAGGGCGACCGGCCCTATTCGCTGAACGCCGGGTACGAGGGGGTGGCGGCCCTCACACGGGTGGTGACGGAGCTGGCGCCGGAGGACCGGCCGTTCGGCGTGGACTTCTTGTGGGACGCCCCGGCCGCCCTGGCGGTCGCGGTGGCCACGGGGGCCAGTTTCATGCGTGAGGTCGCCACCGGCGTGTACGAGTCGGACATGGGTCTGTGGAACACGGACACGGCAGGCTTGTTCCGGGAGCGACGCCGCCTCGATGCCGACCACGTCGCGGTGTTGATGAACGTCACCCCCGAGTTCGCCTCACCGATCGGCCGGCGGACGGTCGGCGACGTGGCCCGGTCGGCGGTGGTCTCGAGTCTGGCCGACGCCATTCTCGTGTCCGGCCCGATGGCCGGCGCGGAGCCCGACCTCGACGCCTTGCGGGAGGCCAAGGATGCCGTCGGCGAAGACGTGCCCGTGCTGGTGAACACGGGGGCCAAGTCCACGAACATCGCGCCGTTCCTGGAGGTGGCCGACGGGGCCATCGTCGGCTCGGACCTCAAGCGAGACGGGTACACCTGGAATCCGGTGGATCCCGCCCGCGTGAAGCGCTTCGTCGAGGCTGCCGGCCGGTGACGGCGCTGCTGAGGGTCACGCGACGGTGACGGTCCTCCTCGGCGTCGACGTGGGCACCACGGCCACGAAGGCGGTGCTGCTGGACCCAGGCGGCGGCATCGTGGGCGAGGCCGAGCGACCGGTGCGGCTCTACTCCCCACACCCGGGATGGGCGGAAGAGGACACCGAGGAGTGGTGGGGGAACGTGCGCGAGCTCACCCGCGAGCTGGCGGCGCCGCGAAAGATCGCGGCCGTGGGGTTCAGCGGCATGGTCCCCTGCGTGATCCTCCTGGATGAAGCGGGCCAGGTCCTACGCCGCTCGATCCAGCAGAACGATGCCCGGGCCATCGAGCAGATCCGCAAGCTCCGGGAGAGACTGGCGGAGGCCCGGGTGCTCGAGAGGACCGGCTCCCCGATCACCCAGCAGTCGGTGGGGCCCACGCTGATGTGGCTGGCCGAGCACGAGTCGGAAGCCTGGGGCCGGGCCCGGGCCGTCGTCGGTTCCTACGACCTGATGGCCTTCCGGATGACCGGCGAGCGAACCGTGGAGGCCAACTGGGCCCTGGAGAGCGGGCTGTACGACCTGCACGACGACCGGTGGGCCCGGGACATCGTGGAGGCCGCCGGCGCCGACGCCGCCCTGCTTCCGCCCGTCCGCCGGGCCCATGAGGTGGTGGGCCACGTCACGGACGAGGCGGCCGCCGAGACCGGGATCCCGACGGGGACCCCCGTGGTGGCCGGCTCGGCGGACCACGTGGCCTCGGCCTTCGCCGCGGGCATCGTCGACGAGGGGGATCTCCTGGTGAAGCTGGGAGGCGCCGGCGACATCCTGCTGGCCACCGGCACCCCCCTGGTGGACCCCCGCCTGTACCTCGACTTCCACCTCGTGCCCGGCCGATACATGCCCAACGGATGCATGGCCGCCAGTGGCAGCCTCATCCTCTGGTTCCAGAGGAACATCGCCGCTGGCGCCAGCCTGGAGGAGCTGGATCGCGAGGCGGAGGCCGCCGGTCCAGGCGCGGGCGGCGTGGTGGCGTTGCCGTACTTCCTGGGAGAGAAGACCCCCATCAACGACCCTGAGGCCCGGGGGGCCTTCGTCGGTCTGCACCTCGGCCACGACCGCGGGCACCTGTTTCGGGCGGTGTTGGAGGCCATCGCCTTCGGGTTCCGCCACCATGTCGACGTGTTCACCGAGCGCGGTCACCCCCCGAGGCGCGTGCGTGTCACCAATGGCGGCGCCCGCTCGTGGGTGTGGACACAGGTCACCGCGGACGTCCTCGGGATGCCGCTGGAGAAGCTGGCGTCCAGGGGTGGCTCCGCGGTGGGGGCGGCCTTCGCCGCCGGGATGGGGATCGGGGCCTTCTCGGACTGGAGGGAGATTGACCGGTTCCTGGAGGTGGCCGACGTCGTGGAGCCACGAGGCGATGACGCCTACGAGCGAGCGTACCGGTCGTACCGGGCCCTCTATCCGGCCATGCGCGAGGTCATGACATGAGTGCCGTGGTCACCGGAGCAGGAGCGGGGATCGGGGCGGCCATCGCTCGAGCCTTGGCGGAGCGTGGCCACAGTGTCGCCGTCACCGATATCGACGAGCAGGCGGCGGCCCGGGTGGCCAAGGAGCTGGACACCTTCTCCGTCCGACTCGACGTGACCAACGGCGACTCGATCCGCCGGGCGTCGGACGAGGCGGAGGAAGCCCTTGGGCCTGTGGAGGTATGGGTGTCCAACGCCGGCGTCTCCACGATGGCCCCGTTCCTGGAGACCAGTGAGGAGGACTGGGAGCTCAACTTGAGCGTCAACGCTAAGGGGGTGTTTCTCTGCGGGCAAGAGGCGGCCCGACGGCTGATCCGCAACGGGAACGGCGGGGCCATCGTGAACACCGCATCCATGGCCGGCAAGCGAGGAGCCGTACCGTTCCTTGCCCCCTACGTGGCCTCCAAGTTCGCCGTGGTGGGGCTGACCCAGGCCATGGCCTACGAGCTGGCTCCCCATGGCATCCGGGTCAACTGCGTGTGCCCCGGCTACGTGACCACGGCGATGCAGGAACGAGAGCTCCAGTGGGAGGCGGAGCTCCGGGGCGCGACTCCGGAGGAGGTCCGGCGCCTCTACGTCGACGACAGCCCGCTTGGCCGGCTCGAGACCCCCGAGGACGTGGCCAAGGCGGTGGCCTTCCTGGCCGGTCCGGACGCCCACTACATCACCGGAGAGGCCCTGGCCGTGAACGGCGGGGCCTTCATGGACTGAGGACCGGAAGGAACGGCATGGGCAAGTGAGCGGTCGCTGGAGAAGGGAGGCGAGATCGATGCGAGCGTGGCAGCGGACGGGCGTGCTGGCTGCGGTCCTGGCGCTGGCCCTGGTCGCCTCGGCGTGCAACGGAGGCGACGGGGAGGACGTGCAGGTGCCCCAGGAGCCCGGGGAGGTCTCGGGCACCGTGCGGGTGATCATGGAGGAGGTCCCGGACACCGATGTCGTCCAGGACATGCTGTCTCGGTTCAACGAGGAATTCTCCGACGTGGACATCCAGATCGAGGCGCTGCCCTACGACCAGATGCGGGACCGGATCGTGTCGTCGTTCCTGGCGTCGGAACCCACCTACGACATGATCATCGTGGACAACCCATGGATGTTTGACTTCGCCAGCGGGGGCTTCCTCACGCCGTTGGATGACCTGATCGAGCAGACGGAGGGGTTCGACTGGGAGGACTACTCGGAGCCCCTGCGAGAGATCGCCACGGTCGAGGACCAGATCTACGGTGTCCCCTTCTACAACTACGGCCTGGCCCTGATCTACCGGCAGGACCTCTACGAGGAGGCCGGTCTGGAGCCGCCCTCCACGCTGGACGAGTTCGTGGATGGTGCTCAGGAGCTCACCGGCGGCGGCATGGCCGGGGTGGCCATGCAGCCGCAGAAGGGCTACAAGATCTTCGAGGAGTGGGGGAACTACCTGTTCGCCGCCGGGGGGGACATCCAGGACGACCAGGGGCAGGTCGTGCTGGACTCGCAGGCGGCCCGGGACGCCCTCCAGACCTACATCGAGCTGTACCAGTTGGCGGCGCCGACGAACTCACTGAACTGGGCCTTCGACGAGTCGCTGCGGGCGGTCTCCGGGGGCAACGCGGCCGAGATGATCTCCTACAACTGGATGCTTCCCACGCTGAACGACCCCGATGGCCCCGCCGGCGACCTGACCGGTGACTTCTCGGTGGCCGAGGTACCCGGGGGGAAGGCCATCCTGGGGGCGTGGTACTGGTCCATCCCCGAGAACTCGGCCGCGAAGGATGCCGCGTGGGCGTTCATCTCGTGGATCGCCTCGAAGGAGAACGACAAGGAGCGGGTCATCCAGGGCGGCGCCCCGGTGCGCAACAGCGTGATGGAGGACCCGGAGGTCTGGGAGCAGGGCTTCGGACAGGCCTACTACGAGACGGTCCAGGCGATCCTGGAGGACGCCGAGCCCCTGGCGACCGGCCCCAATGCCGAGGAGATGATCCAGGCCGTGGGCGAGGAGCTGAACGCCGCGGTGGCCGGGCAGAAGTCGGTGGACGAGGCCATCTCCGAGGCGGCACGGCGGGCGACGGAGATACTGGAGCAGCCGCCGGGCGGGTAGGACGTCGGGGAGGTGCGAGGCAGATAGCCAGCGCGACGGCGGCACCCGCAGCGGCGGGCCGCGAGGTTCCGCCCGTCGTCTCCCGGAGGCGCCTCCGCTGGGGGTTCATGGCCCCCCTGATCGGCCTGCTCGGCCTGGTGGTGGCTTATCCGCTGGGCTACAGCCTGTGGCTGTCGTTCACGAACTTCCACATCCTGCGCCGACAGGACACTCGATTCGTGGGGGTGGAGCAGTACGGGTCGCTGCCCGGGAACTCCGGGTACGTGGACGCGCTCCAGAACACGTTCCTGTTCGTGGCCCTCGCCGTGACGATCGAGCTGGCGCTGGGGCTGGCCCTGGCCCTGGCCCTCCATCGTCAGCGGTGGGTCCGCAACCTCACCCGGGCGTTTCTCCTGACGCCGATGTTCGTCACCCCCATCGCCGTCGGCCTCATGTTCCGGTTCCTCCTGAACCAGCAGCTCGGGCCCATCCCCCTGCTCCTGGGTAAGCTCGGGTTGACCATCGACTTCTTCGGGCCCCGCCTGGCCCTGCTGTCCATGGTGGGGATCGACGTGTGGCAGTGGACACCCTTCATGTTGCTGCTGATGCTGGCCGGGTTGGAGAGCCTGCCCGAAGAGCCGTTCGAGGCGGCGAAGGTCGACGGGGCCGGGCCGTGGTTCACGTTCTCGCGAGTGACGCTGCCGCTCCTCCGGCCGGTGATCGCCGTGGCCGTGCTGATCCGAGCCCTGGACGCCTTCAAGGTCTTCGAGTACGTCTTCGCGATCACTCGGGGCGGGCCGGGGACCGCCACGGAGACCATCCAGCTCCAGGTGTACAGGACCGGGTTCCAGTTCTTCCGGCTCGGTGAGGCAGCGGCCATGGCGTTCGTGCTGGTGGCCATCGTGCTGGTCATCGTGGTGCTGCTGTACCGCAGACTGGTGATCCGATGAAGGCTCTCCGTGGGAGAACGCCGTGAAGGCGGCTCGCCGGCTGTTCGTGGCCGCGGCCCTGGTGATCGTGGCGTTCCCCTATTTGTGGGTGATCCTGGCGTCGTTCAAGGGCCCCGCCGAGTTGACGCGGCCGTCCCGGCTGGCCTTCACGCCGACCCTCGCGAACTGGCGGCAGGTGGCCGAGGGCGGCGTCCTCCGGTCGGCGCTCACCAGCGTGGTCGTCGGCGTGGTCACCGTGGTGCTGGCGATCATCGCGGGGACCCTGGCCGCCTACGCCATCTCCCGGTGGCGGGCCGGCGGTTCGGTCACCCGGTTCGGCATCCTGTTGTCGGAGGTGATGCCGCCGGCGGTGCTGGTGGTGCCCCTGTTCCTGTTCGCCTTCCAGCTGGGCGTGCGGGACACGGTGTGGGCCGTCATCGCCTCCCACCTGACGTTCGTGCTCCCGGTGGTGACGTGGTTCATGATCGGGTTCTTCGACGCCGTCCCCCGCGAGCTGGAGGAGCAGGCCCTGGTCGACGGCTACGGGCGCGTCCAGGCCTTTGGCCGAGTGGTCCTCCCCCAGGTGCTCCCCGGGCTCGGGGCCGCCGCCATCTTCGCCTTCGTGCTGTCCTGGAACGACCTCTTTTACGCCCTGGTGCTGGCCGGAGGCCGGGCCAAGACCCTCCCCGTGGCCATCGCGGGGTTCAACACGTTCCGGGGGGTGGAGCTGGGAGCCATGTCGGCGGCCATCCTGGTCTCCGTGGTTCCGGTGCTGGTGGCCAGCTTCTTCGTGCAGAGGCGACTGATCCGAGGGATCTCGGGGGGAGGGCTGAAGGGATGACGGCGGTTCACGGCCGCGGTGCACCGGGCCGCTCCGCCGGGGTGGCGTAATGGCCCGAATCCGGCTCGAGGGGCTGGCCAGGCACTACGGCCGCACCGAGGCCGTGAAAGGGATCGACCTCGAGATCCCCGACGGACGCTTCACCGTCCTGGTCGGGCCCTCCGGATGCGGCAAGACCACCACCCTACGGATGGTCGCCGGCCTGGTGCAGCCGACGGCGGGGCGGATCTGGATCGGCGAACGCGACGTGACGGTCCTGGAGCCGAAGGAGCGTGACGTGGCCATGGTCTTTCAGAACTACGCCCTGTACCCGCATCTCCGCGTCTATGACAACATCGCTTTCGGTCTGCGGGCACGCAGCGTTCCCGGAAAGGAGATCGACCGCCGGGTCCACCGAGCGGCAGAGCTGTTGGGGGTGACGGACCTGTTGGGCCGCAAGCCCGGGCAGCTCTCGGGGGGACAGCAACAGCGGGTGGCCATCGGCCGGGCCATCGTCCGCCAGCCGGCCGCATTCCTGCTCGATGAGCCACTGTCCAACCTGGACGCGAAGCTCCGGTCCGACACCCGCACGGAGATTCTCCGGATCCAGCGAGACCTCGGGGCCACGGTCCTGTACGTGACCCACGACCAGGAGGAGGCCATGGCCCTGTCCGACGAGATCGTGGTGATGCGCGACGGATGGATCGAGCAGGTGGGATCGCCTGGCGAGGTCTACGCCAAGCCGGCCACGGAGTTCGTGGGCACGTTCATCGGCAGCCCCACGATGAACATCGTTCCCGGCCGGATGGAGGACGGGCGGTTCATCTCGGAGCACCTTGTGATCGTGGGACTGGAGGGCCGTTCCGGGGAGGTCCGCCTTGGCATCCGCCCGGACCACATCCACCCGGCCGGGGCGCTCCCGGAGGGCCAGGCGACCGAGCCCTTCGAGGCTGTGGTGGAGGTGGTCGAGTCGCTGGGGCCCCGGGGCATCGTGACCCTGCGGGCGAACGACCTCCGGCTGAGGGCTGTCGTGTCGGGGCGAACCCTCGCCTCGCTGGGAGAGGGCAAAGCCACCAAGTTCGTCGTGGAACGAGAAGCCCCTCACCTCTTCCGGGAGTGAGCCGGCCGCTGGCAGCGGCGGGTCGCGACGGAGCCGTCCTGGTCGCCTCAGGGACGCAGTTCCGCGCGAACGCCCAGCAGCCGCACCGGGCGGTCGAGGTCGAACCGCCCCAGGGCCTCCAACGCCGCCCGCTCGAGGTCGCCGGGTTCCCCCGACGGCGCCGGGAGGGTGACGCCGTGGGTGTGGGTGACGAACGGGGCGGACCGCACCTTGACCACCACCCGCACCGCCGGGCGGCCGTCCCCGGCCAGGTCTTCGGCCACCCGCCGGGCCAGGCGCCGGACCTCCTCCCGGACGCGCCTTGGGTCCTCGAGGTCCTGCTGGAACGTCCTCTCCCGGCCCCGGGACCGGGCCGGCCCCCGCTCGGCCACCACCGGCGAGGGGTCCTCGCCCCGGGCCACCGCCACCAGCCAGGGACCGGTGGCCGGGCCGAACGCCCCGGCCAGCTCTTCGGGGTCCGCCCGGGCCAGCTCGCCGACGGTGAGGAGCCCCAGGGCCGCGAGCTGGCGGGCCCGCTTCAGGCCCACCCCCCACAGGGCGTCGGTGGGTAGCCGCTCCATCACCCCCGCCCAGCTCTCGCCGGTGAGCCGGAATACCCCGCCGGGCTTGGCGAACCCCGAGGCCAGCTTGGCCCGGAGCTTGTTGTCTCCCACCCCCACCGAGCATTCCAGCCCGGTCTCCTCCAGGACCGCCCGCTGGATCTCCCGGGCCAGGGCCTCCGGGTCGGGGGCGTCGGCCTCCAGGAAGGCCTCGTCCCACCCCGCCACCTCCACCACGGCCGGGAACCGCCCCAGGACGGCCATCACCCGCTCCGAGGCGGCCCGGTAGGCGGGGGCGTCGACGGGGAGGAACACCGCCTGGGGGCACTTCCGGGCCGCGGTGCGCAGCGGCATCCCGGAATGGATCCCGAACCGCCGGGCCTCGTAGGACGCGGTGGAGACCACCCCGCGCTGGGTGGGGTCGCCGCTTCCTCCCACCACGACGGGCTTGCCCCGCAGCTCGGGGCGGCGGAGCACCTCCACCGCGGCGATGAACTGGTCGAGGTCGACGTGAAGCACGAACCAGGGCACGGATCCTCCCGGGCAGGATACGGCGGACCACGAAGACATATGAGAATCGGGGGCATGGCCTCGTGGGGAGAGTTCGCCGCCGCCGAACCGGAGTTCGCCGAGCGGGTGCGCCGACGCTTCACGGCTCACAAGCACTGCACGCTGGCCACCCTTCGACAGGACGGGTCGCCACGGATCAGCGGGACCGAGGTCGAGTTGCGGGAAGGGGAGCTGGAGCTGGGGATGATGCCCGGGTCGGTGAAGGCCCTGGACCTTCGACGAGATTCCCGGCTGGCCCTGCACAGCGCCACGGAGGATCCACCGGAGGAGGACCCCAGCTCGTGGGTGGGGGAGGCCAAGATCGCCGGACGGGCCGTGGAGATGAGCGACCCGCGGGAGCCGGCCCAGCCGCACCGGTTCCGGGTCGACATCGGGGAAGTCGTCCTCACCCGCGTCGGCCAGCCTCCCGACCACCTGGTGATCGAGTCGTGGCACCCGGACCGAGGCCTGGAACGGCGGGAGCGCCGCTAGGGGATCAAGCCTGCGGAGGCGGTTTCCCTAGATGTGGATCACGGGGCAGGTGAGCGTGCGGGTGACACCGGGGACGTCCTGGATCTGCCGGACCACGAGCTTTCCCAGCTCGTCCAGGTCCGTCGCCTCCGCCCGGGCGATCACGTCGTAGGGACCGGTGACTCCGTCCGCCGAGTTCAAGCCCTTGATCGGCCTGATCTGGGCGGCGACATCGCCGATCATGCCCACCTCCGTCTGGATGAGGATGTAGGCCGCGATCATGCCTCTACCCTGCCACGCTCCGGCGCCTTCCGCCACGGCCTCAGGTCATCCGCTCCCACGTGACGTCGCGGTGTCCACCTTCACCGGCTCGATGCGGGTGGCATGGGGGTCGATGCCCGGCGGGGCGGTGACCCTACCTGCGGGTGAGATCCGCTCGACGGTCGCCGCGCCAGTCGCGGGCCATCACCGGGACCTCCTCCTCCACCCGATCTCCATCCACCAGGTAGAAGCGAGGGTGCAAGCTGGTCGCCGTGCAGCAGTGGTTGGAGATGATGCGCACCCGCTGTCCGATCTCCAGCCGGCACCTGCCCTCCGGGGCCACCAGGACCGCGTGCTCCTCGTACAGCCGGTCCACCACCAGCTCCGGATGGTCGACCACCAACCCGTAGCCCGTGGTGCGGTCCGTGAGCACGTCGCGGGGCAGGGCCTTGGAGCCCGAGTCGACCACCGCCCTGTCGGGGGCGGGGCGGCCGACGACCGTGGCCAGGACGGTTTGGGCGCAGTGCTCGGGTCCTACCACCCCCAGGGCCACCTGGGTGGCGTCGTTGAACACATACGTCCCGGGTCGGATCTCGGTCACCCCCGATACCTCGGCCACCACCCGGGCGGTGGGGGTGGAGCCGACGCTCACCACCTCGACCGGGATCCCTCGATCCCTCAGGAGCTCTGCCGTGTCCACCACGCTTCGCCCTTCTTCCCTGGCCACCGCGTGCAGGTCCTCCGTCGACGAGGCCCCGTAGGCGTGCCCCGCATGGGTCATCAGTCCCCGGAACCGTGTCCCGGGGTGGCCCAGCACGGACGCTACCGCCTCGGCAGATGGCTCCCGCGGCGGGGTTCCCATCCGGTGCAGCCCTGAGTCCACCTTCCACAGGAAGGCCAGCTCCCGGCCCAGGGCCGCCCCTGCCTTCGCCAGTCCCTTCACCGCCTCCTCGCTGTCGACGGTCACCGTGGCCTGGGTACGCTCGGCCACCTTCTCCAGCCGGCGCAGACGCCATTCCCCCACGGGCGGGTATGCGATGAGCAGATCGTCGATCCCCGCGTCGGCCATCGCCTCCGCCTCGGCCAGGGTGGCCACCGTGAGGCCGGGGCTTCCCCTCTCCACCTGAAGCCGTCCGATGAGCGGAGACTTGTGGGTCTTGGCGTGAGGCCGCAACGTCACCCCGTTTCGCCGGGCCACCTCCGCCATCTCCTCGAGGTTCCGCTCCAGGATCGGACGCTCCACCAGGAGAGCGGGGGTCTCCAGCTCGGGAAACTGCGGTGTCACCGGTCGATCCCTCCCCTCACCAGGGTGGGGTCGCCGCTCCCACGGCGATGCTCATCTCGTCGGTTCGATTTTGGTAGGCGTGCGGCAGGGAGCTGTCGAAGTGGGCGACGTCCCCCTCCTTCAGGGTCCGGGACCCGTTTCCCACCCACAGCTCCATCTCCCCCTGGACCGTGAACACGAACTCCTCCCCCCGGTGGGCCAGGGCGTCGCGGAGGAATCCCGCCCGCGGTTCGAGTCGGAGGACGAATGGCTGGAGCGTTGAGCCGGGACCGACGTCCAGGAGGCGGTACCAGACCCCCCGTCCCCGCTCCACGAACCCATCGGACTCCAGCACCTGGGGGAACCGGGTGATGGCGGTGTTGTTGGACGTGGGCCTCTGCCCGGACCCGGCCATGAGCCGGGAGATCGTCAGCCCATAGAAATCGGCCAGACGCCGGAGCCGGCGAAGGGCGACCCCACACTTCCCGTTCTCGAGCATGGACAGCGAGCTCGGGGAGGTTCCCAGCTCCTGGGCCAGCTGGCGAAGGCTGAGGTTCCTGCTCATCCGGAGCTCCCGCAGCCGGGCCCCCAGCTCGGCGGTTCCGTGCTCGGGGACGTTCACGACCCGCTCCCAGCGCGGTCCGGCTCCGCGGGCTCGGACGACAGGAACGGAAGCACGTGGCAGCGGGCGCTCCGGGTAGGGGACAGGACGGTCTCCTGTGGGTCCTCGACCGGGCAGATCTCCACCGCATGGGGGCACCGCGGGTGAAACCGGCATCCGGTGGGGATGTCGATGGGCGATCCGACCTCCCCGCCAAGGGCCGGGGTGCGAGCACGACGGGAAGGCTTCAGGCGCGGGGCGGCCTCCAGGAGGCCGGCCGTGTAGGGGTGCTGAGGCCGTTCGAAGATCTCCTGGACGGTGCCGGCCTCCACGACCTTCCCCAGGTACATGATAGCCACCCGATCCGAGATGTGATGGACGACGGACAGCTGGTGGGCGATGAGGAGGATCGACAGGCCGAGGGATTCCCGAAGCTCCATCAGCAGGTTCAGGATCTGGGCCTGGATGGAGACGTCCAGGGCGCTCACGGGCTCGTCGGCGATGAGCAGGACCGGTCTCACCGCCAGGGCCCTGGCGATGACCACCCGCTGTCGCTGCCCTCCCGACAGCTCCCTGGGGTAGCGGCGCTCGGTGGCCGCCGGGAGCCCCACCATCTCGAGGAGCTCGCGGACGTACGCTGGTTGCTCCTCCTTGGGAACGATCTCGTGCACCAGGAGGACCTCCCGGAGCGCGTCCCCCACACGCTTCCTCGGGTTGAGCGAGGAGTATGGATCCTGGAACACCATCTGGACCTGGCGGCGGACCTCCCGCATCCGCTGGAAGGAGAAGCCCAGGATGCTGCGGCCGGCGAACCTGATGTCCCCCGAGTCGGGCTCGTACAACCGCTGAACGCACCGGGCCAGGGTGGTCTTGCCGCTCCCGGACTCCCCGACCAGGGCCAGCACCTCGTTGGGTCGGATGTCGATGGACACGTGGTCCACGGCGGTGAGGACCTTCCTGGGCCGGCGCCGAGCCAGGTCAAGCACGGAGCGGCGGACGGGGAACGTCTTCACCAGGTCCCGGACTTCGAGCAGCGGCCCGTTCGCGGCGGGGGAGGGCCCGGCATCCCTCATGACCACTCACCTCCCTGGGGGCGGTGGATGGGGCACGCGGTGGCGTGTCCGGGAGCGATCCCCTCCAGCGACATGGGGACCTCGGCGCAAGCCTCCCGGGCGTGAGGGCATCGGGGCTGGAAGGGGCAGCCGGGGGGGAGGGCTTCCAGGTCGGGCGGCTGTCCGCGGATGGGGGTCAATCGGCCGCCCCGCACGTTCCCCGGAGCGTCGGGAAGCGCCTGGAGCAGGGCGATCGTGTAGGGGTGCGCCGGAGAGCGGAGCAGGTCCTGGACCGAGCCCGTCTCCATGATCTGCCCGGCGTACATCACCGCCACCCGGTCGCAGGTCTCGGCCACCACCCCGATGTCGTGAGAGACCAGGAGCACCGCCATGTGGAACTCCTCCTGGAGCTCGAGGAGCAGGGCCAGGATCTGGTCCTGGATGGTGACGTCCAGGGCGGTGGTGGGCTCGTCCGCCAGCAGCACCTTGGGGTGGCAGGAGATGGCGATGGCGATCATCACCCGCTGGCGCATGCCGCCGCTCAGTTGATGGGGATAGGCGTCCAGCCGCTGCTCCGGCGCCGAGATCCCGACCCTGCGCAGCAGATCCAGGGCCGCGCTCCGGGCGTCCGTCCCGGTGAGGCCGAGGTGGTGGCCGAGAGACTCCATGATCTGGTCCCCGACCGTGTACACGGGGTCGAGGGCCGATCTGGGATCCTGGAAGACCATCGAGATCTCGCGTCCGCGGACCCCCCGCATCTCTCGCTTCGACAACGACAGCAGGTCGCGCTCCTCCAGCCACACCCGGCCGTGGACGGTGGCCCCGGGCGGTGGGACCAGCCTGAGGATGGAGCGGAGGGTCATGCTCTTGCCGCTTCCCGACTCTCCGACCAGGCCCAAGATCTCCCGGGGACGGAGATCCAGGGAGACGCCGTTCACCGGCGTGAACACTCCGCGACCCCCCGGGAAGACCGTGGTCAGGTCCTCGACGCGCAGGATGGCCTCCTGGCCTCCCGCCCGCCTCTCCGCGGGGGGGCGCTCCTGGATGATGGCGTCTCCTCGGCTCATCCTCACCCGTAGACGATCGCACCGGGCTCCACGCCGGACTTCTGGCCGACCTGGAGGGCGAGCAGGCACCATACCCACGCCATCCTCCACACGTTGGTCATGCTGTCGGCGGTGTACTCGGTCGTCCGGGGACCGGATCGCTTGACCTCGGGGATCATGGCCACGTTCGCTGCCGTCGTGGTGGTCCCCCAATCGAACGCTACGGTGATGGGAGGCTCCAGCACGTAGGGCTTTCGGCCTCCCAGGTTGCGGAGGGCCCGGGTGGTGGTCTCCCGGATCCGCTCCTGGGCCACCTCGGGGTGCCACAGGTTGGCCGTGGTCTTGTCGATCCCTTCCTTCACGGATGCGGTCTCGATGTCCGGACCGAGTACCCGCTTGGCCTCTTCACAGACCGCCGTGTCCCCGGCGACCAGGGCCACGGGGACGCCGTACTGGCCGGCGATGGCGGCGTTGATCCGGGTCTCGCCCATGGGCTCCCCGTTGAGGTACACGTTCATCACTTCCTTGCCCAGCAGGGTGTGGTCGAGGACGCCGCCCTCGGTCCCGGCGCAGGCATGGTAGCCGACGAAGACGGCGGCGTCATAGGAGTCGTCCAGGCCCTGGACCATGCACATCGGCTTGCTGAAGCCCTTGATGTGCCGGGCCCGGCGGTCCAGCTTGTCCACCAGCAGGTTCCGCATGATCCAGTGGGAGTCGTTCACCTGGACGAACTCGGCTCCCGCGTCGAACGCTCCGGCGATGGCCGCGTTGGCATCCCCGGTCATGAACTCTCGGCACCGCTGGTACTCCATGCCCTGGGGCATTACGTCCTCCGGATCCGTGACGCCCGAGGCTCCCTCCATGTCGACCGAGATGAACACCTTCATCCGAGGCCTCCTTTCCTCGCTCGGGGACCGCTTGCTGCTCTCACGACACGCTCTTCCCCAGGCGCTCGGATAGCCCGTCCCCGATCAGGCTGAACCCGACACCCGCAAACACGATCACCAGGCCGGGCAGGGTGGCGATCCACCAGCCCTGGACCAGGAAGTGCCGCCCGTCCGCCACGATCGCCCCCCACTCGGGCGTCGGGGGCTGGACGCCCAGACCCAGGAAGGACAGGGACGCCACCAGCAGGATGTTGAGCACGAAGTCCGCCATGGAGAACACCAGGTTGGGACCCAGGAGGTTGGGGATGGCGTGGCGGAAGATGATCCGCGTCCTCGAGTAGCCCAGGGCCTGCGCCGCCAGCATGAACTCCTGCTCCTTGAGCACCAGCATCTCCGCCCGGCTGAGCCGGGCATACATGCTCCACCCCACGATGAACACCGCCACGTAGATGCTCTCGACCCCCGGGCCGAACACCGCCAGGAAGGCGATGATCAGGACCAGGAACGGGAAAGCGATCACCACGTCCACCAGGCGCATGATGATCGTGTCCACCCACCGGCCGAAGTACCCCGCCACCGCTCCCAGGATGACCCCGAACACGAACGGCACGTACGTGAGCAACAGGCCGATCTGGAGGTCGATCCGGGTGGCGAACACCACCCGGGAGAACACGTCGCGGCCCAGGTTGTCCGTCCCCATCAGGTGCTCCCTCGAGGGAGGGCGGAACGTCTGGGTGAGGTTCTGGTCGGTGGGGCTGTGCGTGGCGATGAGGGGGGCGAGCACCGCCACCACGGTGAGGATGCCCACGATGACCACGCCGGCATAGAGGGTCCGCCTGGCCCATCGCTCGTCGGCCAGGTACCGCTCCCGGAGGGCGCCGACGCCACCGAGGAGGGTCTCTTCCGCCGCCATCAGGCTCCCTCAGTCATAGCGGATCCGAGGGTCGATGAGACCGTACGACAGGTCCGCCAGCAGGTTGACCACGATCACCAGGAACCCGAAGACCAGCGTGAGGCCCTGCACCAGCGGGTAGTCCCTGGTGAAGATGGAGTGGACGAGGAGCTGGCCCAGCCCCGGGATCGAGAAGACGTGCTCGATCACCACCGCCCCGCCGACGAGCCAGCCGATGTTCACCGCGAGAACGGTCACCGCGGGGATCAGCGAGTTCCGGGTCACGTGCTTGCCGATGACCTGGAGCTCCGACAGGCCCCTGGCGCGGGCGGCTTCGACGTACTCGGTGGACATCACCTCGATAACGCTGGCCCGGAGCGATCGCAGGAGGATGGGTGCCAGATACAGGCCGATGGTCACGGCCGGAAGGGTCAGGTGCCACAGGTGCCCCAGGAAGCCCTCCCCGTACCCCGAGGTGGGGAACCACCCCAGTTGCAGGCCGAAGAACAGCAGGAGGAGCAACCCCAGCCAGAAGGACGGCATCGCGAACGTGACCATGGTGGACATCCGGATGGCGTGGTCGGCGAATCGGTTCCGCCTGAGCGCCGAGACGATCGCCAGGGGGAAGGCGATGATCACGGAGACGACGGTCCCGTAGGTGAGCAGAGAGATGCTGGGGCCCAAGCGCTCGACGATCAGCCCGGAGACCGGCCGCCGCTGGAGCACCGACTGGCCCAGGTCGCCGGTGACCGCCCCGGTGAGGAACCGCAGGTACTGCTCCCCCAGCGGTCGGTCGAGCCCAAGAGAGTGGCGGATCTGGGCCACGGTCTCCTCGGTGCCCTTGCCCGCAAGCATGGTCTTGATTGGGTCTCCGGGGATCATGTGGATGAGGAAGAAAGACACCAGGGTGATGCCGAACAGCACCGGGACCATGTGCAGGAGCCGGCGGCCTAGGTAGCGCAGCAAGGCAACGGACATCCTTCTCCCGCTCCTCCCCAGGGGCCCGCCGGCTCCTGGAAGCTCCTCAGAGGCGACTACCTGTCAAGCCAGACGTCCTCCAACCACCACCAACCCGTGGCGAGGTTGTGGAACCCCTCCACGTAGTCCCGGATGGCGTTCCGGGCCGGGGTGAACGTCAGCGCCACCGTGGGCGCCTCCTCCACGACAACTTCCTGGAGCTCCTTGTACAGCTCGGCGCGCTCGTTCTCGTCGAGGGTGGATGCGGCCGCGTTCACCAGCTCGGTGGCCCGCTCGCTCTGGTACCGGGTGAAGAAGGACTCGAAGCCCCCCACCGCCTCATAGTCGAACTGGATGGCGGCGAGCTCGTCGTCGTCCGGCAGGTCCGACACGATGTACTGGGCGAACGCCTCGTAGGTGCCGGCCTCGAAGTTCTCGTAGGCGGTGCCCACGTCGAGCTCCTGGATGGTGACGTTCACTCCCAGCTCCTCCCACTGCTCCTTGGCGATCTCGGCGATCTGCTTGGCGTCGATGTCGCCGGTGGGCACGGTGAGGGTGAAGTCGAACCCGTCCGGGGCGCTCGACTCGGCCATCAGCTCTTCGGCCTTCTCGATGTCGTATGGATAAGGCTCCACGTCCGGGCTCCAGTGAGGCATCTTCGGCATGAAGTGGTTGGCCACCTCTCCGTAGCCGAAGAACACGGCCTGGTTGATGGCCTCCTTGTCGAGACCGTAGTTGAGGGCTTGGCGGACCTTCACATCATCCAGTGGCGGCGCCTCATTGTTCAGCCAGATGGTGTCGAAGCGGAATAGGGGCTCCACCAAGACCTCGATGCCCGACTCCTGCTTCAGAGAGTCGATCTGGTTGAAGGGGATCACGTTGATGGCATCAACCTCACCGGATCGGAGCTGGACCACTCGCGCGTTGTCGTCGGGGACGAACAGGAGCTGGACCTCGTCCAGGTAGGGGCGGTCCTCCTTCCAGTAGTTGGGGTTCCTGACCAGGATGGAGTGCTGGCCCTTCCGGAACTCCTGGAGCATGAAGGGGCCACTGCCCACGGGCTGCTGGCCGAACTCGTCGCCGAGCTCCTGCACCACCTTCTGGGGGACGATCGACGCGGTGAACAGCGAAAGGTTGGCGAGGAAGGGAGCGTAGGGCCGAGTCAGCGTGATCGTGATGGTGCGCTCGTCCACGACTTCAACGCTCTCGATCATCGTGAACAGGAACGAATAGGCGTTGTCGGGTCCTGCCGAGCGCTCGATAGAGAATTTCACGTCCTCCGCGGTCACGGGGTCACCGTTGGAGAACTGGGCCTCCCGGAGGGTGAAGGTGTAGACCAGCCCGTCCTCCGAGATCTCCCACGACTCGGCGATGTCCGGTTCCACGCCGGTGGATTCCCTGTTGATCTGCACCAACTGGTCGTAGATCTGCATCATCGCCCAGATCGAACCGTTATCGCTGGGGACGATGGGGTCCCAGGAGAGCGGCTCCTCCGGTCGGGCGAACTTGAAGACCCCGCCGCTCTTGGGCTCTCCCGCCTCGCCCTCCCGTTGGCGGTCTTCGCCGGGCCCCCCACAGGCGGCCGCCGCCAGGAACGTTGCCGTGGCTAGGGCCAGAAGGCGTCCTGTCCCTCGTGACATCCCGGCTCCCCTCCTTCGCAGACCACGGGACCCCCCCGCGATCCCACCCAGACAGTAGGTGTTCAATACCATTGAAGTCAAGCTGAAGGCGCCGCGGCTATCCACGTGATGGAACATCCGACTGGCGCAGCTGATCCGATCGCCTTGGAAGGGTTCCTCGAAGTGATGGACTGGGTCGTTGAGCGAATCAGAAGGACCAATCTGGGCACGACTTAGCAGGCCGCGGCAAGCCCCGAGATTCCGGTGTCGGTGGGGGTCGCTAGGATGCTGGCCATGACTCGTCGGGGAGCATCGCGATGAGCAAGCGTCGACGTAAGGCGGGTGGTCGGAGGTGGCCATCGGCGCACCGGGGGAGGCCGCCGGGGCCCCACCGAGCGCTCGAGGACCTGGCCGGGAAGCTCCTCCAGGACGGGGCCGAGCTGGCCACGCTGGACGATCCCCTCCGGGTGGAGTTCGAGGTGAGCGGGTTCCTGGCGCTCATCCGCATGGTGGCCGGTGACGATCCGGAGCCGGTGCTGACCGAGGTGCTGGTCCCGCGCCTGGAGCGGGCCGGGACCCCGGTGGCCCGGGCCCTCCTCCTCGCCATGGCGGCCCTGTCGGGAGCCGACCTGGCCCGGGCGTGCCGGGAGGCATCGGACAGGCTGGGCCGGGCCGTCGTTCCCGGCCCACCGTGGGAGCCCGAGGTGGGCCATCCTCGCTTCGCCGGGGCGTGGCGGTCCACCGAGGCCTACGGGGACCAGTACGGGCTCCTCATCCTCCTGGAGTACCCGCCACGACGCCCGCACCTGGTCACGGCGATCATCGATCACAACCTGGGCGGGATCGTCAAGGATGCCAGCGTGGCCGAGGACGGCCCGGGGGTGCTGGCGAGGTGGCGCTCGGCCCCGGAGCTCACCCTCACCCCTGTGACCGCCGAGGAGGCGGGCCTCACGCTGCTACGGGCCGTCCAGGAGACCGACCGGACGATCGATGCGCCCATCACCGATGGCTCCGTTGGGATGCGCTCGCTGCTCGCGGCCGTGGCCCGGCGGATGGCCGGCGTGGAGGCGGCACCGGCGGAGGAGCCCCCGCAGCCCATGTCGCCGGAGGAACGGGACCGGCTGGCGGAGGAGTTCCTGGCCTCGCGGGAGGCCGGCGGCCTCCCTCCCGCCGCCGGGGAGGTGGTGGACACCCTCATCACCTACCGGGCCGAGTGGGCCGGAGACGACCCCCTCCGGTGGAGCCCCACCGTGGTGGAGCTGTTCCTCCTCGACTGGATCCCGCGGAAGGCCATCCTCGACGAGGACGCACTCGGCGCCGTGCCCGACACCGTTCGGGCGTGGGTGCGGTTCGCGGGGCAGCGGCGCGGGCTTGCGAAGGACTTGGTGAAGGAGACCGCGGCCGCAGTGGATCGGTTCGAGGCCGAGTTCCGTCGCGCCGCTCGAGACGAGACGGCCGCGAGCCCGGCCAAGTCCCTGGTCCGAGCCATGCAGCGGGAGGGGGTCGATCCCACCGACCGGGACGCCGTGGCCCGGTGGGTCGAGGACTTCAACACGAGGCCGTACGAGGAGCGCCGCCGCCTCACCGGTGGCTGACGAGTATACACATCGAGGTGTATGCTGTGGGCATGGGACGCACGAACGTGGTTGTCGACGATGACCTGGTGGCCCGGGTGATGAGGCTGTATGGCCTCAGGACGAAGCGGGAGGCCATCGACTTCGCCCTGCGGGCGGTGGCCGGGGAGAAGCGTCGCCGGGACCTGCTCGACCTCGAGGGGATCGGCTGGGAAGGAGACCTCAAGGAGATGCGTCGCACGCGATTCCCGGAGCTTTGATCCTGCCTGACTCCTCGGCCTGGATACCGTACCTCCGGGCCGCCGATCACCCGCTCCGGTGGACGATGCGCCGATTGATCGAGCAAGAGGCCGACATCGCAGTGACCGAGCCGGTCGTGATGGAGCTACTTGCCGGAGCCCGCGGGGACCGGGAGGCGCGAGAGATCCGGGTGCGGCTCCTGGCCCTTCCCTTGCTCCGCGTGGAAGGACTGGCCGACTTCGAACGAGCGGCTCTGCTCTACGGCACCTGCCGCCGTGAGGGTGAGACGATCCGTAGCCTGGTCGATTGCCTGATCGCAGTGGTGGCCATCAGGGAGGGTGCGGAGATCCTCCACCACGATGCCGACTTCGATGCCATCGCCCGTCACACCGAGCTCCAGATCCACCGCCCCGATACGACCTGAACTCGGCTGGTTGCCTCGTGGCCCGAGTCGGCTTTAGCTTTCGAGGGCGCTGGCGGTGAGCTTCTGCTGTTCTTGCTGGTGGATGGTGAGGCTGCCGGTGGCGGGGCTGGCGCTCTCGTCGCGGGCCACGACCTCCGGCTCGAGCCCCAGGCGGCTGCGGAGGTTGCGCTCCATGAAGTGCCAGGCGCCCATGTTCTCGGGCTCCTCCTGGGCCCAGACCACTTCGGCGCCGGCGTACCGATCCAGCTCCGCCTTGACGGCCTTCTCGGGGAACGGGTACAGCTCCTCGATCCGCACCAGGGCCACCGGCTTCCCCTCCCTCGCCTTGGCCAGGTCGTAGTACAGCTTGCCCTGGCACAGGACCACCCGCTCCACCTCGTCGGGCGGTGAGGGGTCGGGAAGTACGGGCTGGAAGCTTCCTTCCGTGAACTCCTCGGCCTTCGACCTCGCCGCCGGCAACCTGAGCAGCGACTTCGGGGTCATCACGATCAGGGGCTTCTTCTGCTCCCGCAGGGCCTGCCTCCGCAGCAGGTGGAAGTACTGGGCCGGCGTGGAGGGAACCGCCACCTGCATGTTGTCGTCGGCGCACAGGGTGAGGAACCGCTCCAGCCTGGCGCTGGAGTGCTCCGGGCCCTGGCCCTCGTACCCGTGGGGCAGGAGCAGCACCAGGCCGGAGGGCTGGGCCCACTTGTCCTCGGCGGCGGCGATGAACTGGTCCACGATCACCTGGGCCTCGTTGATGAAGTCCCCGAACTGGGCCTCCCACATCACCAGGGCGTCGGGGCTGGCCACCGAGTACCCGTACTCGAACCCCAGCACGGCGAACTCGCTCAGCAGGCTGTCGTAGGCGAAGAACCGCCCGCCGCTCTTCTCGGCCAGGGCCTCGAACGGGGACCACTCCGTGCCCCGGTCGTGGTCCACCCACACCGAGTGGCGCTGGTTGAACGTCCCCCGCCTGGAGTCCTGGCCCGACAGGCGCACCGTTCGCCCCTCCCGGAGGAGCGTGCCCCAGGCCAGGGCCTCGCCGGTGCTCCAGTCCACCGCGTCCTCCAGGGCCTTCGACCGCTGCTCCACCCCCTTGGCCAGCTTGGGGTGGAGGGTGAACCCCTCCGGCGGGGTGGTCAGGGCCTCGATCACCTCGTCCAGGCGCTTGCGCTCCACGCCCGTGTCCACCTTCACCGGCTCGATGCGCGGGGGCCTCCCGGGCTCGGCCGGCTCGACCTTCTCCCGGGGCACCTGCTCGAAGGCCGCGTCCAGGCGCTCCTTGAACCGGGCCAGGGCCTCCTCGGCCTCCTCCACCGACAGGTCGCCCCGGTTCACCAGGTGCTCCACGTAGCGCTTCCGGATCGTGCGGAGGTCCTTGATCTTCCGGTACATGAGCGGCTGCGTGAACGAGGGGTCGTCGCCCTCGTTGTGGCCCCACCGCCGGTAGCACCACATGTCGATGACCACGTCCTTCCGGAAGGCCTGGCGGAAGGCGAAGGCCAGGCGGGCCGCCCGCACGCAGGCCTCGGGGTCGTCGCCGTTCACGTGGAAGATGGGGGCCTGGACCATCTTGGCCACGTCGGAGGCGTAGGTGGAGGACCGCCCGTAGTCCGACCCCGTGGTGAAGCCGAGCTGGTTGTTGACGATGATGTGGACCGTCCCCCCGTTGCCGTAGCCGTGGAGGGCGGACATGGCCAGGGTCTCCGCCACCACGCCCTGGCCGGCGAAGGCCGCGTCCCCGTGGAGCAGGAGCGGCAGCACGTCGCCGGGGCGGTCCAGGAGGTCCTGCTTGGCCCGGGCCATCCCCTCCACCACCGGGTCCACCGCCTCCAGGTGAGACGGGTTGGAGGCCACCGACACCTTGATGTCCTTGCCGCTCGGTGCGGAGAACTTCCCCTCGGCCCCGATGTGGTACTTCACGTCGCCGGTGCCCTGGGCCGCCGAGGGGTCGATGTGCCCCTCGAAGTGGCCGAAGATGTCGGCGAACGACTTGCCCACGATCGACGTCAGCACGTCCAGGCGGCCGCGGTGGGGCATGCCCACCACCGCCTCGGGCAGGCCCTCGTCGGCGGCGCCGGACAGGATGGCGTCGAGCATGGGGACCATCGACTCGCTGCCCTCCAGCGAGAACCGCTTGTGCCCCAGGTACTTCGTGTGGAGGAACTGCTCCAGGGCCTCGGCCTCGCCGAGCTTCTCCAGGATCCGCTTCTTGTCCTCCACCGGGATGAAGGTGTCCGCCCCCTCCATGTGCTCCTGGATCCAGTCCTTCTGGTCGGGCTCCTGGATGTGCATGAACTCCACCGAGAGGGTGCGGCAATACGCGTCGCGGAGGACGCCCAGGATCTCCCGCAGCTTCATCTCCCGCTTCCCCCCGAACCCCCCGGTGGGGAAGGTGCGGTCCAGGTCCCAGAGGGTGAAGCCGAAGTGGGCAGGGTCCAGCTCGGGGTGCATGTGGGGCGGCTTCTGCTCCAGGGGGTCGAGGTTGGCGATGAGGTGGCCGCGCACCCGGTACATCTGGATGAGGTGGCGGAGCCTCATGTGCTGCTCGGCCTTCTCGATGGTGCCCTCGGCGGGGTGGCGGTCCTGGTGCCACCGCACGGCCACGTACGGCACGTGCATGGCCTTGAACACCCGCTCGTAGAACAGCCCCTCGCCGGCCAGCAGCTCCTCCACCCGGGCCAGGAACTCGCCTGAGGTGGCCCCCTGGATCACCCGGTGGTCGTAGGTGGAGGTGAGCGTGAGCACCTTGCCCACGCCGAGCTCGGCCAGGGCGTCGGGGTCAGCGCCCTTGTACTCGGCGGGGAAGCCGATGGCCCCCACGCCGATGATGGCGGCCTGCCCGGCCATCAGCCGGGGGACCGACTGGACGGTGCCCACGGTGCCGGGGTTCGTGAGGGTCACCGTGGTGCCCGCGAAGTCGTCGGGGGAGAGCTTGTTGTTCCGGACCTTGTTGATCATCTCCTCGTAGGCCCGGTGGAAGGCGGCGAAGTCCATCTCCTCGGCGTGCTTGATGTTGGGGACCAGCAGCACCCTCTGGCCGTCCCTGGCCTTGGTGTCCACGGCCAGGCCGAGGTTGACCTCGTCGTGCCTCTGGACGTGGGGCTTGCCGTCCACCACGGTGTAGGTGATGTTCATCTCCGGCACCTCGGCCAGGACCCGGGCCACGGCGAAGCCGATCAGGTGGGTGAACGAGACCTTGCCGCCCTGCTGGCGCTGGAGGTGGCGGTTCAGGATCTCTCGGTTGACCTCCAGGAGCTTGGCCGGGACCGTGCGGAACGACGTGGCCGTGGGGACCTCCAGGGAGGTCTCCATGTTCCGGGCGATGGCCGCGGCGATCCCCTTGAGGGGCTCGGCCTCCGCGGGGGCCGGTTCCCGTTCGGGCTCGGGTTCCGGCTTCGGTTCCTCGGGCTCGGGCTCCTCCTCGGGCTCCGGCTCGGCCTCCGGCGGCCTCTCCTTCGGAGGGGCCTCCGTCGCTTCCTCCGCCCGGGGAGGCAGGACCTCCTCGGTGGGGGCCCGGTCGCCGTCGCCGGAGGGGCGGTAGTCCTCGAAGAAGTCCTGCCACGCCTCCGAGACCGACTCGGGATCCTCCTGGTACTGGCGATACATCTCGTCCACCAGCCAGGTGTTCGGTCCGAGGTCCTCTCGCTTCAGCCGGGCCATCCGCACTCCTTGGGTCGCCACTTCCAGTGTACGCCGGGCGCCTTCGTTCCCGGCACCCGTGCCAAAACCCGGCGGTCAGTCGCACGGGAAGGGACGGGACGGGGGGTGCCGAGGCTCCTCGTCCGCACCGGGTCGCGCCCTCTGATGGCGACCGGAGCGACGAGCCGAGCGAGCAGGTCAGTCGGCCGGAACCGGCTCCGGCGGCGGAAGGCACGGCTCGATGATGGCGGCCACGTCCGCCGAGGGGCTTCCGCGGACGATGCGCAGGTCCTCCTCGGCGAAGCGCTCGAACGGGAGCTCGGCCCGGAGCTGACGAAGCATGCAGCCGCACTCGCGCGGGGTCCGGCCCGGAGCCCCCTGGCAGAGCCGGAGGAACCTGCTGGACTCACCGTAGGGATAGTCGCCTCCTTCGGGGGCCGGTGCCGGGAGGACCGAGAGGAACACCGCGAGGGCGATGGGGAGGAGGAACACGACGACCGCCATCCACCGCTCCCACAGCCGCTCCTTGCGGAGGGCCTCGGCTGTCGCGGCCGTCATCACGGGGCTCGTCTCGGGTGCGTCCACCATCATCTCTGCCTCCGCCGACGCTTGCGGCCGGCCGGGGGGACCGGTGGCACCGACGCCTGTCTCACTTCCTCGTCGGACCTCGCCGCCAGGCCGCCGAAGTAGAAACCGATCACCGATCCCACCAGGCCCACCAGCGGCGTGAGGATGACCTGGGCCAGGACCTCGATCTGATCGGTGCTCAACCGGCCGGTGGCCACCAGGACAGGGCCCGCCACCACGAGCACGCCCAGGAGCCCGAGCAGGGCCATGGCCAGGAGGCCCCGGGTGACCTCGCGTCGCTCGTGGACGGACAGGGGGAGCTCCTCCTCCCTGACAGCGCGGCGCTCCGGGGGCCCCTCCACCGCCTCGGGGGGCTCGGTTACGGTCTCCGATCCGAGCGGGATGGGGGGTTCTTCGTTCTCCTCGTCGAGGTCGGGCGGTTCGTCGTCGCTCGCTCGGCCCCTTCCGCCTGGGGACCGGCCGCCTCGCCGCCGGGGAGTGTCGGGCACGTGATCCTCCCGCTACTCGAACTGGACCTCGCTGAGCCTTCCGTCTTCCTCCTGGACCAGCAACCGGGCGTCCTTCTTCTTCTTCTTGAGATAGCGGGTTGCCAGGATGGCCTTGGCCAGGGCGTTCGCCTTCGCGTTGGGGCTGTCGCCCTCGTCCTCGGCCAGCTCGTCCAGGGCCTTGAGGACCTCCTCAGACAGCTCGGCCGTGACCTTCCTCTTGGCCATTCCCCCTCCTCACGCTCCCGACCCGGTCATTGTAGACCCGCGGTGATCTCCCTGGAGTTTCTGTGCGATCTCGAAGACGTTGCCCTCGGCGTCGCGGAAGTAGCACCACCACTGGCGGGACTCCGGCCCGCCTTCCACCTCGGAGATCCGTGTGGCGCCCCGCGATTCCAGCTCCGCCGCGGCGGCGCGGATGTCCTCCACCAGGAAGCCCACCTGCACCCGCCGTTCGTCGTACTGGGGGACAGCCTCGTCGCGCGCCAGGAGCTCGAGAAGCCGCCCCTCGCCCAGGTCGAACATCACGTACGTCTCGTCCGCCTCCGTCTCGCGGAAGGCCAGCACGTCACGGTAGAAGCGGCGCTGGGCCTCCAGGTCCTCCGTCACAACCCCGATCCACGCCGGCCATCCCAGCCTCAGCTCTCCCACGGGCCACCTCCTCGATCGGAACGTCCGATGTCACCGCCGGACGATAGCCTCCGGCCACCTCCTCCTGTTTGGAGCACCGCCGTGGGTGCGAAGGAGGGAGAATATGGCCGTCAGTGAGCCGGATCGACACGAGCTGTACCAGACCCTGGAGCGGGTCCTTGGGAAGGGGCCGACGGACACGATGATGTCCCTGCTCCCGCCGGTGGGCTGGGCCGACGTGGCCACCAGGCACGATCTCGAGGCTCTCGAGGCCCGGATCCAGCTTCGGTTCGAAGCGGTGGACTCGAAGATGGATGCGATGGAGGAGCGGCTCCTGAGAACCATGCATCAGGAGATCGCGTCACTGTCGAAGAACATGGTGGTGGCCATCGTCGGTTCCGCGGCCACGGTTGGTGGGCTCGCCTTCGGAGCGACCCACCTCGTGTAGCCACCATCCTCCCTTGCCCGACGGATGCGGAAGGGTGGACGATCGTGGCCTTGAGAGCGGAGGGAGGAACGATGGGAGCCGTCCAGACGGGCAACTTCGATGATGCCGAGCGGATGGAGCAGTACGGGGACACGGGCCGGGCCCAGGTCCTGAACGTGGGCGGGAAGCTGGTGGTCCGCTCGATCCTCGAGCCTGGGTGGAGTTGGGTGGAGGATATCAAGCCGTTGGTCGAGGGGCTGGAGAACTGCCCCCTTCACCATCACGAGTACGTGGTGGCCGGGCGGATCCGCTACGACACCGTGGAGGGGGACACGATCGAGGCGGGTCCGGGGACCTACCTGGACATCGAGCCGGGCCACCTGGCCTCGGTGGTGGGCGATGAGACCTGCATCGTGATCGACTTCGACGAAGACTGGGGCGAGGAGGGCTCCTAGGACACCGCGGGGAACGGGAGGCCCTGGACCATGGCCCGGGAGCGGCCGGCCCCGGGGGTGTCCCGGCCGGCGAGCACCTCCAGGCTGACGGCCACCAGGGGGTCGGCCGGATCCGCGGCGGGCGGCAGGGCGGCGGTGACCACCCAGCCCACCGAGTCGTCGGGAAGGCCCTCCAGGACCTCCCGGAGCCGGTCGGTCCCCCGGCCCCGCCGGGCTGCCCCGGCCGCCACCACCAGGGCGGCCACCGCGGCGCCCGGGCTCCCGGGAGCCAGGCCGGCCACCTCCTCCAAGGCCCGGGCGGCCGGCGACCCCGGGTCCACGTCGCCGAGGGCCAGGGCCTCTCCCACCACGGCCGGGTCCAGGAGGTCGGTCACCGACCGCTCGTCCTCCTGGAGGCCGCCGCGGACGGCCACCTCGGAGGCGGGCCCCCGGACGGGCTCCTCCCGCACCGAGGGGTGGTAGATCGGGGAGACTCGGTGGATCCCCGGCCGGTCGAACAGCCGGCCGGCATCGGTGCCCAGGAGGTCCACCCCGGCGCCCACGGCGGCCCCCGGGGGGACCTCCACGTCGCGGGGCGGCGAGTCGACCTGGTACCGGCCGGCCAGCCGGCGGGTCCGTCCGGTGGGGTCGGACACGTCCAGGGCCACGTCGCCTTCGGCCAGGTGCAGGCGCACGCTCATCGTGCGCGGCTCGGTCCCGGCGTTCGCCACCGTGAGCCGAGCCACCACCAGGTGCCCCCGGATCACCTCCCGGGGCACGTCGAGCAGGATCGCGATGCCGGAGTCGCTCATGACCCCCTTCGAGCCGAGGCCGTATCGCTACTCGCGCAGACTATCCAGCATCTGCTCCGCCTCGGCGACCTCGGCCTGATCGTAGGTCCCCTCGGGGGCCTCTCGCACCCGCTCCAGGGCGGCGTCGAGGACGGGCGCTTGCGGCTCCGCCGGCGAGGCCGCGGCCACGGCCAGGCGGACCACGTCGATGGCGCTCCGGTCCTCGACCGCCTTGTCCAGGGCGTCCCGGGCCTTGCGCCGGTCCGGCTGGCGGACCGTCTCCCCGTTGGCCAGGTCCACGTCGGGGCGGCTCAGCGAGTTGGCCAGGACCATGGCGGCCACCCCTCCGGTGTCCGTCGTGGCGAACCGGTCCATGGCCTCGGTCAGCCGCTCCTGGGCCTCCTCCCGCGGGCCCACGTCGCCGAAGGCCACCGACAGGCCCACCTCGGGGTCGAGGGTCAGGTCGGCCAGGGCCCGCTCCTCATCGTCCACCGGCAGGTCCAACTCGACCTGCTGGGGAGCGCTCCTGATCGACCGCCCGGACCCGTCGCCCACGTCGAGCACGGCGCTGACCGTGTACAGGCCCGGCTGGTCGAAGGCGAAGCCCTGGTTCGTGTAGAAGAGCTGGACGGTTCCGCTCACCGACTCCCCCGGCTGGAGCTCCACCAGGCGCCGGGGCCCGCACACCAGGACCACGTCGCGGAGCTCGGCCATGTCGCCGCTGGGCTGCTCGACGTCGACCCGGAGGTCGCCCTCGGCCAGGTTGAGGGCCGCGGTAACGCTCCGGGGCGCGTCGCTCTCGTTGGTGACCACCACGTCGGCCACGGGGATCTCTCCCCGGACCACCCGCTCGGGAATCCGCAGCTCCACCCGCAGCCCCGGCTCGCCCTCCGACGGCTCGTCCAGGCCGGCCACGTCGGTGGGCTCGGCCGCCCCGGTCCACAGGCTGCTGTGGCCCCATCCGAAGTCCCGCCACCCCGGGGCCACCTGGGGATCGGGGGAGTGGACCAGGGAGGTGGCGTTGTGGTCGTTGAACGAGAACTGGGCGTTGCCCGGGTACGGGTCCGATGAGGAGGCGAACCCCATCACGTCGCCGGTCTGGTTCATGATGGTCCGCCCCACCGGGGGGGCGTGGGTGTCGGACTTGGGGTGGTACAGGTTGAACGCGTGCCCGGCCTCGTGGATCAGCGTCCGGAGGAAGGCGGCCGCCACTGCGTTGAGGGTCTGGCCCCGGGCCGCCGCCTCCACGTAGGTCTGGTCCGGCAGCGTCGCATCCGCGAACCCCACCGATCCCTCGCGGTGGGGAGCGACCTGGTCGAACATCAGCCCGTACGTGTTGGTCGTCCCCAGGCGGGACCCCACCAGCAGCCACAGTCGCCATGCCGCGGCACCCGTGGCGGCCGCACGATGGGTGGTCAGCAGGTCGTTGAGGTTGGTCACGGTGAGCGAGGCCTGCTCGGGGACGTCGGTCTCATTCACCACCGCCCGGATGTCCATCCCCTGGGCCCGGTAGACACCGGTGAACGTGACCGTCCCCCCGCCGTGCGCGGCGGAGGCGGGCCAGTTCCGGTTGGCCATCACGTCGACCTCGACCTCGCAGCCCCGGTAGTACGGAGAGGTCTTCACCGCCTCCACCTGGAACGTGTTGCCCCCCACCATGGCCTGGCCGGTCATCCGCAGGGTGGGCTGGGGGAACAGCGGCGCGCGCAGGATGTCCACGTTGCAGCTCAGCCGGAGCCATCCGGTGTCGGTGGTGGTGAAGGCCTGCTGGCTGTGGCTCCACAGGTGGCGCTCGAACGGGATGTCCAGGACGCCTCCGCTGTAGCTCACCCCGGTGCTGCGCAGGTACCAGGCGTACTGGGTCTGGGGGAACTGCGGGTACCAGTTCAGGTTGAGCACCAGCGAGCCCGGCGGCAGGGAGATGGCCGCGGGGTGGTCGAGCTCGTCGCGGGGCAGGGCCATCGTGGCCAGGGTGGCCCGCTCGAAGGGGAACACGATGTCGAACAGCCGCCGGTACATGTCGCCGGAGACCCGCAGGCGGTCGGCCCCGGCCTCGATCCGCAGCGGTCCCCGGAGCTGGAGCAGCGCCGGGAGCCCCTTGAACTGGAGGAACCAGCTCCCGTTCAGCGCCTGGAGGGAGCAGGCCCTGGGGAAGGGGAGCACCGGCTCCCATGGCCACGGAGACGCCGGCGGTAGCCAGGGAGGCCGAGGGAGCACGGGGGGCTTGGGGGGTGGGAACGGCGGCCACCCCGGGGTGGGGCCGCCCACGGGACCGAACACGCCGCGCTCGTCGAAGACCCGCGGGTCCGACCCCTCCCAGCAGTCGTGTGGGATCAGCGGTAGGTCCTCGTCGGGCTGCTGGCCGACACGCTCCTCGTCCATCGCCGTCCCTCCCTTCGGCTCGAAGCCGGGCGCACGGGCCGAGCCGGATGCTCCTTCCGCGGGTGGAGACGGTCAAGTCGGACGTTCGGCCGACAGGGGCGCGCCGGCGTCAGTCGGGTGGCAGGGGGCGGGCCCGGGGATCGCGGGGCTCCCGGTCCTCCAGGGGCTCCCGCTTCTCGCTGCGGGATTGGAGGTCGTCGAGCTCGGCGGCCTCGCGGTCGGTCAGGTCTCCAGCCTCGCGCTTGCGCCGCAGCTCTCCAGCCGCCAGCGGTCGATGCCCACGACCCGGTCATTCCCCCCGCTCCTTTAGGAAAACGCGAAATAGGTAAGGCTACCGATGCGTTGGGTGTCCTGAGGGGGGATGATGCGCCGATGACCGTGACACCCAGCAGTGACGTTCGAACGATGCCCGCGCCGGCCGAGGCGCCGCCCCGGAGCGACGGGGTGGTCATGGCGGCCTTCCTGGTCCTGGTGGTCATCGGCGGCGCCAACTTCGTGGCCGTTCGGTTCAGCAACGCCGAGCTCGATCCCTTCTGGGGGGCCGGCTTCCGGTTCGTCATCTCCGCGGCGGTCCTGGCCCTCATCGGGCTGGCCCTTCGAGCGGCGTGGCCCCGGGGCCGGACCCTGGCCGGGGCGGCCCTGTACGGCCTGTTCGGGTTCGGGGCGTTCTACGCGCTGGCGTATGTGGGGCTCCAGGAGGCGACGGCCGGTACGGGGGCGGTCTTCCTGGCCCTGGCCCCGCTGACCACGTTCCTGCTGGCGTTCGTCCAGCGGCAGGAGCGGTTCCGGTGGCGGGCCCTGATCGGTGCGCTGATCGCGGTGGCCGGCATCGTGGTCATGTACGGCGCTCCCGGCGGCGTGCCGCTGGGCTCGCTGCTGGCCTTCGTGGGGGCGGCGGTGGCCGTCGGCCAGGCCGGCGTGATCGCCAAGTGGTTCCCCAGGGATGCCCATCCGGTGTCGATGAACGCCGTGGCCATGGGCGTGGGGAGCGTGCTGCTGCTCCTGCTGTCGCTGATCGCCGGCGAGTCCCGTTCGCTGCCCACCCTGACGAAGACGTGGGCGGCGCTCGTGTACGTGATCCTGCTGGGCTCGGTGGGGCTGTTCGTCCTGTACCTGTTCATCCTGAAGCGGTGGTCGGCGTCACGGACGTCGTACGCCTTCGTCCTGTTCCCCGCGGTGGCCTCCCTCATGGGCCTGTGGCTGGAGGGCGACCCCATCACGCTCTCCCTGGCCGTGGGCGGCCTGGTGGTCCTGGCCGGGGTGTACGTCGGGGCCCTGCACGGGGCCCTGTCCGGCGAGCCGGCCGAGGAGACCCGCGTCACCGGGGACGGCTGACTCCGGGGGCCGGCGCGGGTCCGGTCGACATCGGATCCGGGTCGTCGGACGTTCGGCCTCCTTTACATCCTCCGCCGGCCTCTGCTATTACGGCCGGGGAGGGATCCGCTGGCCACGATCGCAACCGTCGCCCAGGACGACCGGGAGGAGCTGCGGCTCGCCCTGGCCCTCAACGGCGGGGTCAGCCTGGCGATCTGGATCGGCGGGGTGTCGATGGAGGTCAACCGGCTGGTCCGGGGCGAGTCGGTGTGGGGCGAGCTCCTCGACCTCACCCAGAGCACGGCCCGGGTGGACGTCATGGCCGGGGCCTCGGCGGGGGGGATCAACGGCGCGCTGCTGGGCGTGGCCCTGGCCCACGACCAGCGGCTGGAGCGCCTGCGGAAGGTGTGGCTGGACGACGGCTCGCTGGAGGCCCTGTTCCGCTCGCCGTTCCAGTCCGACCCGCCCTCGCTGCTGAAGGGCGACGACTACTTCCTCCAGCGCCTGCGCAAGGTGTTCCGGGAGATGGTCACCCCCACGCCCACGTCCACGGCCCAGTTCCCGGTGACGCTGATCATGACCACCACGATGCTCCGGGGGGAGCGGCTGGACTTCGACGACGACTTCGGCACCACGGTCCACGACGTGATCCACCGGGGCCAGTTCGTGTTCCGGCGCGAGGGGGCCCGGGACGACTTCGCCACACAGGCCGACGCCGAGCGACTGGCCCTGGCGTCCCGGAGCACGGCGTCGTTCCCCGCGGCCTTCGAGGCCTCGTTCGTGCCGGTCGACGGGTCCACCGACGAGCCGTTCCGCCCGGACATGCGGGGCATCGCCAACTTCTCCTCGAGCCGGTTCGTGATGGACGGCGGCGTGCTGGTGAACAAGCCGATCAGTCCGGTGCTCCGGACGATCTTCTCGATGCCCGCCGAGCAGCAGGTCCGCCGGGTGCTGGCGTACGTGGTCCCCGACCCCGGCGTCCCCCCCCGGGCCGAGCCGCAGAACCCCGACCGGCCCCCCTCGATGGCCAAGGTGCTGGCCAGCGGGGTGACGCTGCCGCGGGTGGAGTCGATCGGGCTTGACCTGGACGAGCTGCGGGAGCACAACCGCCGGGTCCGGGGGCAGCGGCGCCTCCGCGACGTGCTGCTGTGGGAGGGGGCCGAGGGCCGGGCCGACCTGCTCCGGCTGGCCGAGCAGGTCTTCCTGGCCTACCGCGACTCGCGGCTGGAGAGCACCGTGGGCTACATCCTCGATCAGCTCACCGTGGGCACCCGCGGCCTCGACGCCAGGGGCCAGGTCGGCCCGCACGGGTGGACCCGCGAGGACCTGCGGCGGGAGATCCGCAGGGCGGTGCGGGCCAGGATCCGCCGCGCCTTCCCGGCGGCCGACGCCCTGGCCGGGTGGCCGTGGGACGTCCGCATCGCGCAGGCGGTGCTGTCGGTGGTGGTGAACCTGCTCCAGCAGGGGATGGCGGTGTCGGTCCCCGCCAGCGAGGAGTCGTGGGCGGTGCTGCGAGCCGAGCTGCGAGAGCTGCGGGGAGCCTCGGGAGCGATCCTCGAGGCGCTGGCCGACATCCGCCTCCGCGACATCGACTACTGGAAGGGCCAGGCCGCCGCCTTCGGCGCGGTGGCCGGCGACGACGTCCGGGCGGAGGCCACGCGGGCGGTGGACGGGTGGTTCCGCGGCCCGCTGCGGCGGCTGCCCGAGGTCCCCCAGGCGGCCGCGGAGCTCCTGGTCCGGGCCGGCCCGACGCTGTGGGCGGTGGCCCGGAGGTGCCGGAGCTACGACCCCAGCGCCAGCTCCCGCCTGAAGACCCAGCTCACCGGCCTGGCCGTCCCCGACACGCCGGACGGGGGCCAGGCGGCCCTCGGCTGCCAGCACCGCCTGCTGGCCCTGGCGGTGATCCAGCAGGCCCTGGCGGCCGGCCAGCCGGTCCTGGACCAGCCGGTGCAGCTCGTGCAGATCAGCGCCGACGCCCCGAACGGCTTCGACGGCCGCTCCCGGGCGGACGACAAGCTGGCCGGGATCCAGCTCGGGCACTTCGGCGCCTTCTACAAGCGGTCGTGGCGGGCCAACGACTGGATGTGGGGGCGGCTCGACGGGGCCCAACGGCTGGCCCAGGTGGCCCTCAGCCCGGCCCGCATCCGCAAGCTGGGCCTGGCCAGCGGGAAGGCGGGGAAGGAGCGGGTGGCGCACGCGCTGGCGGCCGTCGAGGAGGTGGCCCTGGGGACGGACCCGCAGACGAAGGCGTTCCTGGGCCGGTGGTGGGACCGGGCCGCCGCCGAGCGGGAGCTGGCGTTCCTGGAGTCCGACGAGCCCGACGAGGTCCCGTCCCGGCTGGACGTGTGCGCCGCGGCCATCGCCCGGCGGATCCAGCTCGAGGTCCTGTCCGACGAGCTGCCCCACGTGGCCGAGTCGGTCCTGATCGACCGCGACGCCAAGGCGGTGGAGGCGCCGGCCACGCTGGCGTTCGCCCGGGCGGTGCTGGAGGCGCAGCACGCCGCCGCCACCGCGGGGGGGAAGGCCATGGACCCGGAGACCGCGGTTCGGCTGTTCTCCGAGTGCGAGGTGGGGAGGGAGCGGATCGGCTCCGAGGCGGGATCGGACCTGTTCACCGGGACGGCCACCACGGCCGCCGCGGTGGGGGTGTCCGCGGCCCAGGGCAGGAGCTCGGGGCTGGGGCCGCTGCGGGGGGCGCTGTCGAGCCTGCGGGGGCTGGTGCTGGCCACGTTCGTCCTGGCCCGCAGCGCGGTTGGGAAGAGCCGCACCGCCTTCGCGCTGCTGCTCACGCTGCTGGCCGCCGGGGGGGCCATCGTGGCGTTCGCCATCATCGCCGAGGGCACCTCGGGGATCCTGGTCTGGGTGGGCATCGGCCTGGTGCTGGCGGGGCTGGCCCTGGCCACGATGCGGGCCGGGCCGTGGTGGGTGTTCGGCCTGGTGGCGGTGACGGTGCTGCTGGCCCTGTCGCCGTGGATCGTCCTGGAGACGGCCGATCCGTCCGGGGGCACGCGGGCGTGGCTGCGCGACGCCGCGCCGGTGATCGCCGTGGCCGTGGCCGTGCTGGGATCCATGGCCCTGGGCCTGATGCGGGCGGGGTTCTTCCGGTGGCTTCCCCGTGACAGCCGGGTGGCGGCGGGCGTCGTCGGGGTGCTGGCCCTGGGGGCGTTCCTGGGCGTGGCCCTGGCCCTGGAGTGGCACGTGGCCGCGGTGGCGGTGGTGGTGCTGCTGCTGGGGCTGGCGGCGGGGTGGAGCCTCCGCTACGCCTCACCAGCGGGGATCGGCCGGTGGGCGCGCGGCACGGCCCGGGCCTGGACCGGGTGGTGGCGGTCGCCGGGCGGCGTGCGGGCCTCGGCCCTGCTGTCGGTGGTGGCCACGGTGCTGGCGGCGGTGGCCTTCCTGGCGGCCGCGGTCACGCTGTTGATCGGCGTGGTGGCGCCGTGGGCGGCGGCCGTGATCATGGCGGTGGTGGGGCTGGTGGCCGGCGTGGCGGTGCGGATGGCCCGGTCGCGCCGGGAGCGGTGGCTGGCGGTGGATCCGGGTTCCGGCGACCCGACCACCATCTTCGAGCTGACGTGGTCGCCGACCGGTGCGCCGGACGGAGCGGTGTTCGACGTGGCGGTCCGGGGGCCCGGCAGCGACGACTTCCGGACGTGGTGGGCCGACGTCCGGGCGGGGAACGGCCGGTTCCGCCTGGCCGACCTCCCCGGCGCGGCCCCCGGCACCTACGAGTTCCGGGCCCGGCGCCGGCGCCTGCTCACCGACCGGCACTGGGGATGGTCCCGGCCCGTGCGGGTGCGGATCTCCGAGGCCGCCGCGGGCGGCGCGGCCGCTCCGGCGGAGGGCCCCGCTCCTCCTACGGAGGAGTCGCCGCCCGGTAGCCCACCCGGAACAGCGCCACCACCGGACGTCCCGGGATCGCCGTCGTCACCGCCGTCGCCCGACGCGGATCCCCCAGGCTGAGGGAGATCGTCACGGCGTCGTCGCCGGGGCGGTTCGGGTCGTACACCCACAACGTCAGGTCGGAGCCGTCCAGGTCGTACCCGTAGGCCAGCACCTGGTGGTTGTGCTTGAGGTCGAACGGGTTCAGCGACCGGATCCGCACCAGCCCCAGGGGACAGGGCCGCCGGGCGTCGAGCTCGGCCCGGATCCCCGGCCACTCGTCCCGGATCGTCCGCCAGGCCCGGCCGTGGGGGACCAGGCCGATCCGGGCCAGGAAGCCGTCGCCGTCGGGGAGCGCCGGGTTCATGAGCTCCAGGTACCGCACCGGTCCCCGGGGAAGCTCGAACGAGTCGAACAGCCGGCGCACCAGGTAGTCGAACAGCGGCGTGCCGCCGGCCGGTGGATCGGGCTCCGGCGGGGGTGGCCGCCCGGCCTCGAAGTAGTCGCGGGCGGCGAACACCATGCCCCCGCAGAGGCCGTCCGCCGCGTCGCCGATGGGCACCGTGAGGAGCCCGGGGACCCCGATCGACCGCACCGGGGTGTGGGGGAAGGCGTTGGGGAAGCGGAACCCCGCGGTGCCGGGGAGGAAGCCGGGGACCCGCACGCTCAGCATGGCGCCTCGATGCCGCTCACGCCGCCATCTTCCTCCCCGGGGCGGGTCGGCGGCATCTCCGGACGGCGGGCCTGGATAGACTGGCACCCCGTGGCCACCCCCGAGACCGCTGCCGATGGCGTCCCCACGCCGGGCCGGACCCCGGCCGGCACCGACCGGTTCCTGCGGGCGTGCCGGCGGGAGCCGGTGGACCGGACCCCGGTGTGGTTCATGCGCCAGGCCGGCCGGTACCTCCCGGAGTACCGGGAGGCCCGGGGCGACAGCGACGTCCTGGCGCTGACCCGGAACCCCGAGCTGGCCGCCGAGGTGGCCCTCCAGCCGGTCCGCCGCCTGGGCGTGGACGCCGCCATCCTGTTCTCCGACATCATGGTCCCGGTGGCCGCCGTGAGGGTCGACGTGCGGATCGTCCGCAACCAGGGCCCCACGCTGGCCGAGCCCTTCCGCTCGGACGCGGACCTGGCCCGCATCCGCCCCCTGGAGCCCGACACCGACATCCCGTTCACGCTGGAGGCGATCCGCATCCTGCGGGGGGAGCTGGACGTTCCCCTGATCGGGTTCGCCGGGGCGCCGTTCACGGTGGCCTCTTACCTGATCGAGGGCCGGCCCTCCCGCGACCACGCCCGCACCAAGGCCCTGATGCACGGCCGGCCGGACACGTGGGGCCGCCTCATGGACGCCCTGGCCGGCCTGATGCTCGGGTACCTGCGGGCCCAGGCCGAGGCCGGGGTGCAGGCGCTCCAGCTGTTCGACTCGTGGGCCGGGGCCCTGGACCGCGACGACTACGAGACCTACGTGCTTCCCACCTCGCGGCGGATGTTCGAGGAGCTGCGGCCGCTGGGGGTGCCGCTGATCCACTTCGGCACGGGGACCGGCGAGCTGCTGGACCTGATGGGCGACGCCGGGGCCGACGTGGTCGGTGTGGACTGGCGGGTGCCGCTGGATGCGGCCTGGGAGCGGATCGGCCACCACACCGCCATCCAGGGCAACCTGGACCCCGCGGCCTGCGTGGGGCCGTGGGAGGCCGTGGAGCGCAAGGCCCTCGACGTGCTGCGGCGGGCCGGGGGACGGCCGGGCCACGTGTTCAACCTGGGCCACGGGGTGCTGCCCCAGACGCCGCCGGAGCACCTGGGGCGGCTGGTCGAGCTGGTGCACGAGCGAACCGGGAGCGGCCGGTGAGCGAGCGGCCTCCGATCGGCGTGCTGGCCATGTACTACGGCACGCCGTCGGGGCCCGACGACGTGCAGCGGTACTACACCGACATCCGCGGGGGCCGCCCCCCCTCGCAGAAGGCCCTGGAGGACCTGAAGCGCCGCTACGCGGCCATCGGCAACACGTTCCCGCTGGAGCGCGTCACCGGGGAGCAGGCCCGGGCCCTGGAGGCGGAGCTGAACGCCGGCGGCCCCCGGTTCCGGGTGTTCCTGGGGGCCAAGCACTCGCCGCCGTCCATCCCCGACGTGGTGGCCGACATGGCCGCCCGGGGGATCCGCCGGGCGGTGGGGCTGGTGCTGGCCCCCCACCACTCCCGGATGTCCGTGGGCGGTTACATCGACCGGGCCGCGAGCGTGCCCGGACCCCACTTCACCTTCGTGAAGCGGTGGTACGACCACCCCGCGTTCGTGGAGGTGCTGACGTCCAGGGTCCACGAGGCCCTGGACCGGCTGGACCCCCGCCAGCGCGAGGACGCCCTGGTGCTGTTCACCGCCCACAGCCTCCCGGCAAGGATCGTGGACGAGGGGGACACCTACCCCGACCAGCTTCGGGAGACGGCCGAGCTGGTGGCCGGGCGCCTCGACCTGCCGCGGTTCGACGTCGGGTGGCAGAGCGCGGGCCGCACCGACGAGCCCTGGCTGGGCCCTCCGCTGGAGGAGTCGATCGAGAAGGCCGCGGCCGACGGCCGCGCCGCGGTGGTGGTGTGCCCCTGCGGGTTCGTGGCCGACCACCTGGAGGTCCTGTACGACGTCGACATCGAGGCCCGGGGGGTGGCGGAGCGGGCCGGCATCCGCCTGGAGCGGACCGGGTCCATGAACGCGGACCCGGCGTTCATCCGGGCCCTGGCCGCGGTGGTCCGGGACCACCTGTCCGCCCGGGGGGAGGGATGATGGACCCATGACCGAAGAACCCACCTACGCCTACTTCCCGGTGTTCCGCCGGAGCGACTCCCACGTCGGGCGGACCGGCGCCGACCTGGGCGGTGCGGCCGGCCAATGGGAGCTGCTGTTCAAGGAGCACGCCGACCGGGTGTCGGTCCGGGGCGTGTACTCGTGCTCGGGCTTCCGTCCCGATGCCGACCTCATGATGTGGTGGGTGGCCTCCTCCCCGGACGCCCTCCAGGATCTGCTGCTGGGGGTCCGCCGGTCGGACCTGGGCCGGGCCCTGTCGCTCAGCCACGCGTTCATGGGGGTGCACCGGCCGCCCGAGTTCAACCCCCAGCACGTGCCGGCGTTCCTGCGAGGCGTGGATCCCAAGAAGTACCTGTGCGTGTACCCGTTCGTCCGCACCCCGGAGTGGTACCTCCTGCCGGCCGAGGAACGGTCCCGCATGCTGGGCGAGCACGGGGAGATGGGCCGGGAGTTCCCCGACGTGCTGCCCAACACCACCAGCGCGTTCGGCTTGGGAGACTGGGAGTGGATCCTGGCCTTCGAGGCCGACGACCTCCACCGGCTGGTGGACTGCATCCGCCGGCTCCGGGACTCAGACTCGCGGCGGTACGTGAAGCAGGAGACCCCCTTCGTCGTCGGCATCCGCAAGGACATCGCGGAGGCCGCGGCGGACCTGGCGTGACCAGGACCCCGATCGCCGATTACGCCCTGCTGTCGGACTGCCACTCGGCCGCGCTGGTCAGCAGGGCCGGTTCCGTGGACTGGCTGTGCTTCCCGAGGTTCGACGGCCCCTCGGTGTTCGCCCGCATCCTGGACTCCGACGGCGGCCACTGGTCGATCCGCCCCAGCGGGGAGGCCACCACGACCCGCCGGTACCGCGAGCGAACCATGGTGCTGGAAACCACGTTCGAGACCCCGGGCGGCACGGCCACGCTCGTCGACGCCATGGCCACCGGGCCCAACGAGGGCCATGCCCTGGGCGCCGAGGCGCCGCACGCGCTGCTGCGACGGATCACCTGCGACCGCGGCCGGGTGGAGGTCGACGTGGAGTACGGCCCGGTGATGGAGTACGGCCTGATCTATCCGATCCTCGAGCAGATCGACGGGGGGATCCGGGCCCGCGGGGGCGCGGACGTGCTGGCCCTGTCGTCGCCCATGGGACTGGATGTCGGCTTCTCCGAGGCCACCGGCCGCCTCACGCTGCGCCAGGGGGAGTCGGCGGCGTTCGCCATGCACCGCCGGGCCTCGTGGGAGGAGGGGCCCCGGCTGTGGTCGCAGGAGGAGATCGCGACCATGATCGAGGAGACCACGGAGGCGTGGCGGAACTGGTCGAAGGAGCACCAGAGCTACGACGGACCCTGGCGCGACCTGGTGTACCACAGCGGCACCGTGCTCCAGGCGCTGACCTACCAGCCCACCGGGGCCATCGTGGCCGCCCCGACCACCTCGCTGCCCGAGGACGTGGGCGGGGTGCGGAACTGGGACTACCGCTACGCGTGGGTGCGGGACGCCAGCCTGACGCTCGAGGCCCTGTGGGTGGCGGCCTGTCCGGACGAGGCCCGGGAGTTCTTCGAGTGGATGGCCGGCGCCGCGGCGGCCCAGGTCCGGCGCGGCGCCGAGCTCCAGATCATGTTCGGCGTGGGTGGGGAGCACGACCTCACCGAGCGCGAGCTGCCCCACTTGGCCGGGTGGCGGGACAGCCGCCCGGTGCGGGTGGGCAACGGGGCGTGGAACCAGCGACAGCTCGACGTGTACGGCGAGCTGCTGGGGGCGGCCCACCGGCTCATCGACCGGCTGGGCGACCTCGACGCGGCGACCTGCGCCTTCCTGGTGGACGTGGCGGACGCGGCCGCCTCCCGGTGGAAGGACCAGGGGCACGGGATCTGGGAGATCCGCGGCGAGCCGCGCCACTACCTGTCCGGCAGGCTGATGTGCTGGGTGGCCCTGGACCGGGCCGTGGCCCTGGCCGACCGGATCGGCGGGCAGGAGCGGGTGGAGCAGTGGACGGCCACCCGCGACGAGATCCGCGAGGCGATCCTGGAGCACGGCTGGAGCGAGGAGGCCGGGGCGTTCGCCCAGGCCTTCGGCTCCCACGACCTCGACGCGTCGGCGCTGCTGATGCCGATCGTGGGCTTCCTGCCCGCGGACGACCCCCGCGTCCGGGCCACGATCGAGGCCACCTTCGAGCACCTCACCGACGACCGCGGCCTGGTGTACCGGTACCTGGCCCACGACGGCCTTCCCGGTGACGAGGGCACGTTCCTGCTGTGCACGTTCTGGCTGGCCCACGCCCTGGCCCTGGCCGGGGAGACCACCAGGGCCCGGGAGGTGTTCGAGCGGGCCGCGGCCTTCGCCAACGACGTGGGCCTGCTGGCCGAGGAGGTCGATGGGGAGACCGGGGAGCTGCTGGGGAACTTCCCCCAGGCGTTCAGCCACATCGGCCTGATCAACGCGGCGTGGGCCATCACCGAGGCCGAGCGCCGGTAGGTCAGGCCGCGGCCGCCCGCCCCCGGGCGGCCCGGGAGCGGTCCCGCAGCAGGGCCAGCACCCGGGCCTCCTCGATCCGCAGGCCCCGGACCCGCCGGACGCCGGCCTTCGGGCCGCCGGGGTCGAGGTAGTCGAGGAGCGTCCCGTCCAGGTACGCCTCCACCACGTCGGGGTGCACGTAGCACTTGCGGCACACCGCCGGGGTATTGCCCAGCTCCCCGGACACGGCCTCGATGGCCCGCACCACCTTCCGCGTGGCCTGGCGCCGGGTGCGGATCCCGCCCGCCTCGGCCAGGGCCTCGGCCGCCAGCACCGTCCCCGACCACGTCCGGAAGTCCTTCGAGGTGAACTCCTCCCCGGTGATCCGGGCCAGGTACTCGTTCACGTCCGTGGAGGTCACGTCCTTCGGCGTCCCGTCCTCCCCCTCGTACCGGAACAGCTCCTGGCCGGGCAGCTCGCGGCACCGGCGGACCACCCGGGCCACCCGGCGGTCGCGAACCGACACCCGGCTGGGCTGGCCGCCCTTGCCCCGGAACGAGAACCGGATCTCCTCGCCGGAGACCTGGACGTGGCGGCCCCGCAGCGTGGTCAGGCCGAACGAGCTGTTGTCCCGGGCGTACTCGGGGTTCCCCACGCGGATGTGGCTCACGTCGAGGAGCCGGACCACCACCAGGACCTTGTCCTTGGGCAGTCCCCGCTCGGCCAGGTCGCGGTCGACCCGGCGGCGGATGCCCGGCAGGGCCTTCCCGAACACCGTGGTGCGGTCGTACTTGGTCTCGTCCCGGACCCGGCGCCACGTCGGGTGGTAGCGGTACTGCTTGCGGCCGCGAGCGTCTCGCCCGGTGGCCTGGAGGTGGCCGTTCGGCGAGGGACAGATCCACACGTCGGTCCACGCCGGCGGCACCGCCAGCGAGCGGATCCGGGCCACCTCGCCCGGGTCGGTGACCCGGTCGCCATCGGAGCCGAGGTACACGAACCCCGGCCCGTTCCGCCGCCGGCGGATGCCCGGCCTGCGATCGGTGGTGTACCGGAGGCCCGCCGCCCGGGCCGCCTCGGGCGGTTCGGTCAGGGCGTGGGCCGATGGCTTCATCGCGGTGGCCACGCCTCCCTTGTTCCCGGCGCCCCGGCCGCTCAATCCCCCCCGGTCGCCGGTCGCCGGTCGCCCGGGTCCGGTCACCGGCACGCGAGGGCCTCGGACACGGCTTCTCTCATCGCCGCCACCAGACAGGATGCTCGGGGGCGCCGTTCGGTTCCCGGGAGGCGGCTCGGGTATGAATGGCACATGCGCGTGTGCCTGATGGTCGAGGGCCAGGAGGACGTCACGTGGGAGCAGTGGGTGGCCCTGGCCCGAGCCGCCGAGGAGCACGGGCTCGAGGGGCTGTTCCGTTCGGACCACTACGTGTCTGTGTTCGGCGAGCCGAACCGGGGATCGCTGGACGCCTGGACCACCGTCGCGGCGCTCGGGGCCGTCACCGAGCGGATCCGCCTGGGCGTCCTGGTGTCACCGGTGACGTTCCGGCACCCCTCGCTGCTGGCCAAGGCCGTGGTCACCCCCGACCACGTCTCGAACGGCCGGGTGGAGCTCGGCATGGGGGCGGGGTGGCACGACCTCGAGCACCGGTCGTACGGGTTCGAGTTCCCGGAGGGCGCCGTCCGGCTGGAGATGCTCGAGGAACAGCTGGAGCTGGTGCACCGGCAGTGGAGCGACGAGGTGGTGGACTTCGAGGGTCGCCACTACCGCGTCCGGGGTCTGCGGGCGTTGCCCAAGCCCGCGCAGGACCCGCACCCGAACCTCATCGTGGGAGGCCGCGCCGGGCCCACCAGCGTGCGCCTCGCGGCCCGGTGGGCCGACGAGTACAAGACGATCCTCGCTTCGCCCGGGGAGTGCCGCCGGCGGCGGGGGAAGGTCGCCCGGGCCTGGGAGCGTGAGCGGCGCGACCCGGACACCCTGGTGTTCTCCCTGATGACCGGGTGCGTCGTGGGCACCGGCCGGGATGAGGTGCTGCGCCGGGCCGGCCGGGTGATCGAGCACACCGGCGAGGGTGGGGAGCCGGAGGACTTCGTCCGGGATCGGCGCGAGGACTGGGTGGTGGGCACCACGGCGGAGGTGGTCGACGGGCTTCGGGAGCTCCAGGACGCCGGCGTGGACCGCGTCATGCTCCAGCACCTGGTGCCCGACGACCTCGACATGGTGGCCCTGCTGGGCCGAGAGGTCGTCCCCGCGGTCGCCTAGCCCTCGAGCTCCTCGATGCGGTCCTGGAGCCGGCGGATCCGCCTGTCCTGCTTCCGGATCCGCTCCTCGGCGCCGTCGTTGTCCTCCCCCTGCGAGTCGAGGTCGGCCCGGGCGTCGTCGATCCGGGCGTGCAGCCCCGCCTCGTCGCTCGCCAGCTCGTCCAGCCGCTGGTCGTGGCCGCCGACCTCGGCCGCGCGGGCATTGTGGTGGACCGCGGCCGGAAGGTTGAGCGAGACGAGGACGGCAAGGGTCAGTGCGACCACGGCTCCGGCCACCCAGGCGAACCGGCGCACGGTCAGCACACCTCCTCTCGTTCGCCGGTCGTCGGGTTGTAGCGGATGGCGCAGACGGGCTCCGGAGTGAACGGGACGACGGCCGGATACGTGGGAGAGGAGGAGGAAGAGGATGACGATGATGCGCTGGCGGTGGCAGCGGCGGCCGCAGCGGCCGCGGCCGCGGCGGCGGCCTCGAGATGCTTCATCCGGCTCTCCAGGTGCTTGATGCGCTTGGCGTTCTTGCTCTCGGTCGAGGCCAGGTCCTTCCCCCGCTCGCGGGCCTCGGCCAGGCGGCCCTGGAGGTCCGCCAGCCTCGCTTCCAGCGCGGTGGCGCGCTCTTCGGCGCCGGCGACCTCTCCCGACATGGTCGCCGCGCGTGCCCGGAGGTCGTTCGACCGCCCGGCCTCGGGGATCGCCCACGCTGCCGCCCCGCCGAGGATGGCCGCCAGGGCCCACGGCAGGACGGGAAGGACCCACCGCCGCCGGCGGTTCACCGCCAGGGGGATGGGCTCATGCGTCGGGGGAGCGGCCGTCTTCGCCACGGGGCGAGGATGGCCCGTGGAGGAAACGGTGTCCATACGCTGTTTTGCCCATTTCCGAGCCGGGCCCGGCGGGCTATCCGGGCACGCAGCGGACGGCGGTGAGCTGGCCGCAGGGCACCGGCGGCCCGAGCTTCACGCCGCCCACCGGCACCACGGGGAGCATGATCCGCGACCGGTGCTCGGCGTCGTGGAGGATGGTGTTCACCCCGGGCTGGTACCGCGGCGCGTAGGCGTAGTAGCTGTCGAGCGCGGGGGGTGCGTGCACCTTGACCATGATCCGGTGTCCCGGCCGGAACACGTGGCCCACCGGGAAGACCTCGACCACGAAGCGATAGGCCTTCCCGGGGACCAGCGGGGTGGGGTTGGTGTGCGGATGGTACGGCCGGTACATCACCCCGCCGTCCCAGTCGGACATGGCCGGGTCCACGGCCCGGTGGGAGGCCTTCAGCAGGCCGCGCTGGACGTAGGTCCGGCTCCCGTCCGGTCCGATGTCGATGAGCTGCACGAAGATGTCGGTGTCCGGGGACGTGCTGCTCATGAACAGCGTCGCCGTGATCGGCCCGACGATGGCCGTGCGCCGCCGGAGCTTCGAGCCCACGTAGGTGACCTCGTCCGGCCCGTCCGCCGTGGTGACCGGCGGCCCGTACCCCGGCCCGGCCTGGAAGTTCCATGCCTGCCGCCGCGAGCCCGACACGTACGCGTCCGAGCCCTCGTCGGGGGCCGGCGGCTTCCGGTTCAGCCGCCCGCCGGCGTGCAGGTAGAGGTTCGTCCATCGGGTGTCCTCCAGGGGGAACGCGCGGGTGACCAGCCTGCCGTTCGCCTCCGGGACCACGGTCGGCCGGAACGCGGCGGGCTCCGGGCCGGGGGGGTCGGGGTCGTTCATCTCCAGCAGCGTGGCCATCGAGGAGCGGTCCTCCTGCGCCGTCCCGAAGCCGCCGTCCCTGCCCCGCAGCCAGTGGTCCATCCACGCCCGCCGGTCCCGCCACACCTCCTCCGGGATCCACTGGGTCCCGTGCTCGCCGTTCGAGGCGACCATCCGCTTGGGCACGCCCCGGACCAGCTCGAACAGCCTGGGGAACCGGGGGCCCGTCTCCTCGTCCTGCCAGGCCCCGGCGATGTGGATCGGGACCCGGATCATCCTCGCGTACGTGGACAGGGAGCGGGCCCGCCACCACTCGTTGTCGGTGTCGCCGGCCAGCCCCTGGAGGACGGGGTCGTTGACGATGGTCCGGCGGTGGGTGGCCAGGTTCTGGGCGCAGATGGGGTCCTGGGTGGTCACCAGCGCCTGGCCGGTCCCGCCGGCGATGTCGTAGAAGTTGCGGACCCCCACCGTCCACAGCACCGGGAAGCCGGTGTTCGGCACCCCGCCCGGGTAGGCCTGTCCCCGGTACAGGTCCTCGATGAGCCCCGACACGCTGGCGGCCACCAGGTGCGGCGGCCGGGTGGCGGCCACCATGAACCCGGTGAGCCCGCCGTACGAGTGCCCGTAGATCCCCACCCTGCCGTTCGACCACGGCTGCCGGGCGATCCACTCGATCACCTCGCGGCCGTCCAGCGCGGACCGCCAGCTGAACAGGTCGAACTCACCGCTGGAGCAGCCCGTCCCTCGGACGGACGCATGCACGGTCACGTAGTGGCGGTCGAAGATGCGGGTCAGCACCCGGCTGCCCCGGGCCAGGATGTCGTGCCGGTCCCCGTAGCCGAGCTGTCCCGGGATCGTCCGGTGGCCGGCCGAGGCCCCGTCGTACCCGCTCATCTCGAAGATCGTCGGGTAGCGCTCCCCCTCCCGGTACGTGGTGGGGACCTGCACGTTCACCGCGATGAGCGTGCCGTCGCTCATCCGCACGTAGTCCGTGGGGGCGGGAGGATTGTCGCCCTTGGAGGCGGTGCCAGGTGGGGGATCATCCGCCGCGCTCGCCGTGGCGGTGGGGAAGAGGGCGGCCACGGCCACCAGGATGCTCACCAGGGCGCGCGGGGCACGACCCGGGTTCGACCGCATACCTGTGGAGTTCGACGGCGAGGGTGGGAACCCTGCCCGGGGGCCGCGGGGGGGGGTGGCTCGGCCCCGGAACGGGATGGCCGCGGTTCGGCCGGCCGGCGAACTTCCCCGGAAGGGCGGAGGCGCCTGCCTACGCTCTGGCCGGCTCGTGCCGCTCGACCAGGGGCAGCCGGAACGAGAACCGCGACCCCCGGCCCACTTCGCTCCACACCTCGAGCGAGGAGCCGTGCAGGCGGAGGATCTCTCGCACCAATGCCAGGCCCAGGCCCGTCCCGCCGGTGGGGCGGGTGTTGGCATCGCCGCCCCGGAAGAACCGAGCTCCCAGGTACCGGAGATCGTGCCGGGGGATCCCCCGGCCGCCGTCGGCCACCTCGACCACGACCCGTCCGTCCTCGGCCCGCGTCGACAGCGTCACCCGGGTCCCCGGAGCCGTGTGCTTGGCGGCGTTCGCCAGGAGGTTCTCCAGGACGCGGTCCAGCAGCACCGCGTCGCCCTGCACGACCAGCCCGGGCTCGATCTGGAGGCTCACGGAGTGATCCTCCAGGAGCACGTCCAGCCGTGACACGACCGCGTCCACCAGCTCGCCGACGTGGACCGGCTTCCGGTGGGCCTTCAGTCGCCCGGCCTCGATCCGGGTGAAGTCCAGCAACGTGTCGATGACCTGGTGGAGGATGCGGGCGTTCTCGTTCATGCGGGTCAGCAGCTCATGGCGAACGTGATCGGGGAGCCGGCCCCACTGCTGCTCCAGGGTCAGCCCCATCCCCTGGATCACCGTGAGCGGCGTGCGGAGCTCGTGGGAGGCCGTCGAGATGAATTCGCTCTTCATGCGGTCCAGGTCGGCCAGGCGCCGCACGGTGCGGCGCTCGTCCTCGAACCGCCGGGCGTTCTCCAGGGCCCGGCCGGCCAGCGCGGCCAGGAGCTCGAAGGCCTCCCGCTCCTGCGAGGTGATCTTCCGGCGTGCCCAGGTTCCGGCTCCCAGCACCGCGGTCAGGTTCCCCCCGGTCCACACCGGGGCGGCGATGACCGCTCGGAACCCGGCCCGCATGAGCTCGGGGATGGCCCTGGGGTGGGTGGCGTAATCGCCCACGACCACCGTCTTCTTCTCCTCCCGGACCAGGCCGGCGATACCCGCGGAGGCCGGCTGGACCGACGCGGGGGAGTCGTTCGGGTAGCCGCGGGCCTGGACGATCCGGGACGTCTCGGTCTCCTCGTCGATGACCACCAGGTCCGCCGCCTCGAAGCCCATCCCCTCGGTGGCGTCCACCACCGTGCGAAGGACCCGCTCGGTGTCCAGGGCGCTCACCGAGCGGGCCGCGGTGGCCACGGACGCCAGGAGGTCGGCCCGGCGCCGCGACTCGGCCAGGGCCTCGGCCCGTCCGCTCATCTCGCTGCGCAGCTCCTGGGACAGGAACCGAGCGAAGTACCCCAGGATGGCGAGCAGGGCCACCCGCACCAGCAGGTCCGCCAGGCCAACCGGCCACCCCTTGACCGCCAGCACGCCGATGTACGAGGCGAACGTGAACGCCAGGAGGGCGGCCTGGGCCTTCCGGGGGTAGGACACCGAGAAGAAGATCGTGGTGAAGGCGTACAGGAAGAAGATCTCGCCGCCGGCCCCGTCGGTGTAGCCGACCAGGGCGGTGATCAGCAAGATGTCCAGGGCGGACCACAGGTACAGGAGCCGGAGGCCCCACCCGGCGGCGAACAGCCGCTTCAACGGGAGCGCGGCCATGCCGGCCACCCCGGCGGCGGCCACGCCCACGATGACCAGGAAGGGGACGGTGCGGATATGGTTCTGCCCGGGGATCAGCGCGTAGGCCACCATGGCCACGAGCACGAACACGGTGGCCCAGATGCCCACCCGCACCGTACGCAGGCGGTAGGACGTGAGCAGCGCGTCGGGAGATTCCGTGTATGGATTCTCGTCGCGATCCGGCCGACGTCGTATGGCCCGAAGGGGCTATTTTTCGAGGGCCCGAGATGACTAGGTGGTCATGAACCCGGACGAGCGGCTGATGGCCCGGGCCCTGGAGGAAGCCCGCCGGTGCCCGGAGTGGAGTGACGTCCCCGTGGGGGCCGTGGTGTCCCGCGGAGAGGAGGTCCTGGGCCGGGCCGGCAACGAGCGGGAGCGGCGCCAGGACCCCACGGCCCACGCCGAGCTCCTGGCGCTTCGGGCCGCCGCGGAGGCCCTCGGATCGTGGCGGCTGGAGGGATGCACGGTGTACGTGACCCTGGAGCCCTGCGCCATGTGCGCCGGGGGGATGGTCCTGGCCCGCATGGACCGGCTGGTGTTCGGGGCCACGGACCCCAAGGCCGGGTTCGCCGGCTCGCTGGGGGACCTGGTCCGCGATCCCCGGCTCAACCACCGCCTGGACGTCACGGCCGGTGTCCTGGCCGAGGAGTGCGGCGACCTCCTCCGGGCCTTCTTCGCCGGCCGCCGGGGGCCGTAGCGCGGTTGGTACAATCTGCCCGGAGGCGTGCCGGAGCGGCCGAACGGGACCGCCTCGAAAGCGGTTAGGGGTCGAGAGGCCCCTCGTGCGTTCAAATCGCACCGCCTCCGCCATTCTGTCCGAGACGCCCCGGTCCTTCGGACCGCGCCGTCTCGCCGGGGGAGCGCAGCGGCCCGATCCCGCTCGGCCACGCCTCGCGGGGCTGCTGCCCCCCGGAACCCCCCTTCCGCCCGCGTACAATCGCGTTCGCACGGAGGCATGCCGGAGCGGCCGAACGGGCGCGCCTGGAGAGCGCGTAGGCGGGGGAACCCGCCTCGAAGGTTCAAATCCTTCTGCCTCCGCTACGGGGTGAAGACCTGAAGCTCGGCGGCTCGCACCTCCTGGTCACGGGCCGGGAGGCTCCCCGGCGGCGGGCTGGGACTGCCCGCCGTGGGCGTCCGGCAGTCCGTGAAGTTCAGGGGATCGTCGTCCTGCTCGCCGTGGTACGCCGGGTTCCCGGTGCACTGGTTGTCGAGGACCACGAACCGCACGTGCGTCGCACGGACGGGCTGGGCCAGCTCGAACTGGCGCAGGATCAGGTGCGGTGCTCGCGGCCGCCAGCTCTCCCCCGGGAAGGCGTCCACGAAGCCGTCCCGCTGGCTGGTCTCGACGGGCCTGAAGTTCTCCGGCGCCGTGCACGGATTGCGGGGTGTCTTCACGCACACCTCGATCGTGAACGACCGCACGGCCGTGAACCGGTTCTGGCTGGACCCGAGCGGGCCGGCGGGCGGCTCGAGCATCGCGCTGACCTGCACGCGACCGATCCGCCTCGGCCGATCCCCCGCCAGATCCACCACGACCTGCTTCCCGGCGATCGGGGAGCCGGTGCTCTGCCAGTTCGTGGACTCGGTGTCGTCGATGAGGCTCTGGTGCCTGGTCCCGTCCCCGGTGGCCACCGCCCCCTGCGACGTCGACGCCCAGTTCGTCTCCATCGGGATCGTCACTGTCCCCGACTCCCCCGGCCGCAGCCTCAGCTGGAACCGGACGTGCCCGTACCCCGGGGCATTGGCCACGAAGTCGTACGTCCCCGGCACGAACGAGGCGACCTCGTCGAGGTTGTTCGTGGCGGGGAAGTCGAGATGTGCCTCGGCCGATGCGTTCGTCCCCGGGTCGGTGTCCGCGATCGGCGACACCCGGGCCTCGTAGTGGCCGACGTAGACCCTGGCGTTCTTGATCGGCCTGGGCCTCCGCTCGTCGGCAGCCACCGCCTCGAACCGCACGGTCGCCTCATCGTGGAGCGGCGAGGTGAAGTCCGGCTTCGGGTCGACGTCGTTCCCGCCGGGCTGCCCGGTCTCCAGGAAGGGATCGCCGGTGCCGTTGGTGGAGAAGGCGGCCTCCCCCATCCCCCGGCGGGCGAAGGCGGCCCAAAGCTCCCCCTGGTTCCGTCCCTGGAAGCGGGCGACGTCGGCTGCGAGCTGCGCGTCTCGAGCGTCGAGCATCGTGGGAGCGGTCGGCATCAGGAGGAACGAGTCGAAGACCAGCTGGATCCACCGCCGGTTCCCCGGGCACTCGTCCGCGGGGAGCTGGCCCTCGGCGCACCGCCGCTGCAACTGCACGTCCGAGGCCGGGTACAGGCGATTGTACTTCCGGACCAGCAGCTGCCTGATGTCGAAGTTGGTCACGGTCCAGATCTCGCCGTCGGCGTGCACCTGGGGGCCGGTCACGTCGTAGCCCATGTCGCTGAAGTTCAGCGGATTTACCTCGACGTTGCGGCCGGCCCGGGGTGGTCCCGTGGCCCGCCAGTTCATGGCGTAGTTCCGGACCCCGGCCTCCTTGTCCGTGGTCACGTAGGCCCCCACGGCGAAGGGGTTCTCGTCCGAGACGGGGACGAAGCCGTACTCGTTGAGGATCTCCATCGCCACCAGGTCGGAGTGGCTCTCCCCCATGGCGCCGGCGTGGTGCCCGGACCTGCTGGACCCCTTTCCGATCATGCGGTTCTCGATCATGTGGCCGTACTCGTGGGCGATGACGGCCATGTCGTAGTCGCCGTCGAGGCATGCCAGGTACGCCGCACCCCGGATCGGCTGCCACAGGTACATGTTGGTGATCGAGGGGATGCCGTCGGGGAGCGTGATCATGTTGGCGTTGTCCCGCCCCAGGTACCCGGGGAACCCCCCGTCCAGCCCCCCGGCCTGGGCGTCACCGAGGATCGGGTCCCGCTCACCCTGGGGCCGGGTGCCGAAGTTGTACTGCTGGCCGTTCCAGTTCTGCTCGGTGAACCCCAGGTGGTACGACCAGTCGTGCATGCGGTTGTGCATGACGAACAGGTTCGCGATGGCGGCGTCGATGTCCACGCGCTGCGCGGAAGCGAACGTGGAAGGGTTGCACGTCTGCTCGTACCACTGGTTCGTCCACGGATAGACGTAGTGGCGGCCGGGCGTCACCGGGCGGTATCCGGTGGGACCGGGGGTGAACGGCGTGGTCCACGCCTCGGCCGATTGGGCGGTGTTCCCCATCGTGGTGCGGCTCGCCTGGTTGACGGGCGGGAACACGTCCCAGGGGACCGGCGAGGCGGCGTTCGCCACCTGGTCGTCGCACCCCGGCGGCAGGGGCTGGTCGGGCGCGCCCCAGCACCAGATCTCCCGGATGTCCGTGCTGGGGACGTCCCAGGGGAAGGCCTCGCGCTCCGGCGGGATCGGGTACGCCGGGAAGACCTTCCAGGTCGGGGGGTCCGGCTGCGGCTCCTGCTGGGCCAGCATGTCCGAGCCGAGCTGGTCGACCAGGTTGTGCCGGAGCAGGATGGCACCCGTCTCGGCGTCGACGAAGTGGGCGTAGGCCTCGGCGTTCCCGTCGCTCACGTCGACGAACAAGGTATGGAAGGCGGGGCGGACCCCGTCCAGCGGGGTGGGCACGGAGACCAGCCGCGCCCGCTGCGGGTGCAGCAGCCCCTCGACGCCGAACACGCTCCAGCCGCGCTGCCGCTCGACGGCACCGATCCTCAGGTCGGTCGGCTCGCGCCCGATGTCGGCCGCCGCTTGGCCCCAGGCGTCCACAGGCGACAGGCGGACGGTGCCGGTCACGTCCACGTCACCCGTCAGCGAGGATGAGACGTGGAAGACCTTCCCCCTGGCGACACCGACCGTGATCAGCCCGTCCTGACCGGCGGCCAGGTCCCCGAAGCGCTGACGGAACAGCACGGCGTGGGCGCGCTCGCCCAGGGGGGCGACGTTGGCCACCGTCAGCCTCGAGAGGGCCGCGCTGGAGAGACGGAACAGGGTTCGGTTCTGCGAGATGAAGGACCGGGCGGCCCGGACGGGGTCCGCGGGGAGCCCGGTCGCCAGGTAGCCCCCATGGCGGATCAGCGAGTGGGGGGTCCCGAAGCGGTTCCATGCGACGCGCGTCGCGCCCAGAGCCTCGGCCGCGGCGACCTGCTGGGACGATGGAGCGACCGATCCCCGGCGGGCGTCGATGTCCTCGAGACCGTGCCGGCCATCGAAGATAGCCGGCTCCCTGGCCCCGCCCTGCCGGCGGGGAGCGGTGGCGGCGGGTGGCACGGCCAGGGCCAGCGACAGGAGCGTGGCGACGACACCGAGGAACAGGCGTGCGGAACGACGAGGAGAACTGGCCGAGGGGCTCACGGGCAACCTCCTTGGTTCCTGGCTTCCTAATTCCTTCGCCCTCGAACCGGGCATTCCTCCTCGACCTGGGCAGGACTCCGGGGGTCAGGGCCGGGCCGGCGGGCCGCATCACGGCTCGGGGGCGCCGCGGGCGGTGTCGCACCGCAGGTGTAGACTGCTCGGTGGTGACCGTGCTAGGCGGGGAGCTAGCGGTGCCCTGTACCCGCAATCCGCTTAGCGGGGCCGATGTCCGCTCGCGGCCCGGGCGGTTCGAGGCAGCCCCGGGAACGGAGCGATGAAGGTTGGGTCCCGCGCGACGCCGCGCCGTGAACCCCGTCAGGCCCGGAAGGGAGCAGCGGTAAGCGGACGTGCGGCGGGTGCCGCGGGGAAGCCTGACCGGAGCCACCGGCTCGGGTAGCGCTCGGGTTGCCCAGGTCAACGGCGGATGCACGGTCACCGTAGACGTTCGTTCCTTCCCCGTGAGTGAGGCGCGCGTGGACGAGTATCGAGCGCTGTACCGCAAGTACCGCCCCCAGTCGCCGGGCGAGGTCCTGGGCCAGGAGCACGTGGTCCGGGCCCTGGCGGGAGCGGTCCGAGAGGGGAAGCTGGCGCACGCGTTCCTGTTCTCCGGGCCCCGGGGGACCGGAAAGACCTCCTCCGCCCGGATCCTGGCCAAGATGGTCAACTGCGAGAAGGGCCCCACCCCCGAGCCGTGCGGGGTGTGCGAGCAGTGCGTCCGGATCGCCGCCGGGACCCACCTCGACGTGGTGGAGATCGACGCGGCCACCCACGGGCAGGTGGACGACGCCCGGGAGCTCCGCGACCGGGTGCCCACGGCGCCGGTGCAGGGCCGGGAGAAGGTGTACATCATCGACGAGGCCCAGCGGCTGTCCGCGCAGGCCTTCGATGCGCTCCTGAAGATGTTCGAGGAGCCTCCCTCCGGTGTCCGGTTCGTGCTGGCCACCACCGAGCCCCACAAGATGCCGACGACGCTGGCCAGCCGGTGCCAGCGGTTCGAGTTCCGCCGGATCCCCGCGGACACGATCGCCGGGCACCTGTCGAACGTGGCCGAGAGGGAGGGCATCGTGCTGGCCCCCGAGGCGGGCGAGACGATCGCCCGGGCCTCCGAGGGCTCGGTCCGCGACGCGCTGTCGCTCCTCGACCAGGGCGTGGTGCTGGCCGGTGGCGAGGTCACCGCCGAGGTGGTGGCCCGGCTGACGGGCACGCCGGAGCTGGACGTGCTCTTCTCCCTGGCCGATGCGGTGGCCGTGGCCGACGCCAGGGAGGTCTTCGGCATCATCCACGCGCTCGTCCAGGAGGGGCACGACCTCCGCCACTTCGCCGCCCAGGTCACCGGGCACTTCCGGAACCTGCTGCTGGCGCTGTCCTCTCCCCAGGACCCGGCCATCGTCGACGTGCCTCCCGACGTGCACCCCCGGCTGGTGGCCCAGGCCGGGAAGTTCTCCGCGGGCGAGCTCGACCGCATCCTGTCGCTCCTGCTCCAGGCCCAGACCGACATGCGGTGGTCCACGGCGCCCCGGCTGACCCTGGAGCTGGCGCTGGTCCGGGCCGCGCTGCCCGAGACCGACCCCCGGCCCGCCGCGCTCATCTCCCGCATCGAGCGTCTCGAACGCCTCTCGGGTCTCCCGTCGGCGCAGGAGGCGGCCGGCCCGGCCCCGGTGACGAGAGGTGTGGCCTCCGCCGAGCCGTCCGCCGCGCCGACGGCAGCCGAGTCGGGCGGGCCCTCGGAGGAACCACCCCTCGTGGCCGGAGAGGGTCCGGTCGGCACGGCACCCGACGAGACCGGAGGCGGCACGACCGGCTCCACCGGTGGGGGAGAGGTCCCGGCCGGCCCACCTGGGGAAGCCCCTGCGCCGGCCGGCTCGCCCGGAGGCGTCCATGCGCCGGCGGCGTCGGCGGTGGACGCGGAGATGCTGCGGCGGTCGTGGCCCCAGGTGGTCGACGCCCTGAAGGCCCGGCGGCGGATGATCGTGTACGCCAATGCCCAGGTGGCCACGGTGGGGTCCTACGACGGGACCACGCTGGAGCTGGTGTTCCCGCCCGGACGCGAGTTCGGGGCCCAGAAGGTGGAGGAGAAGGCCCACGAGCTGGGCGAGGTGCTGGCCGAGATGTTCGGCATCACCCCCAAGCTTCGGTACACCGTCCGCCAGGGGACGGTGGTCGAGACCGAGGCCGATGAGCCGCTCCCCTCGCCGGAGGCGGCCGAGGAGCTGTTGCGGGCCCAGCTCGGTGCCGAGGTCGTCGACGAGGAGTAGGATTTACACCGCTGTGATTCACGTGTGATTCGGGGGCGCCGGCGCCCGGGAGGACCGCGTGTACGAAGGCCCCATCCAGGACCTCATCGACGAGCTGAACCGCCTGCCGGGCATCGGCCCCAAGTCGGCCCAGCGGCTGGCGTTCCACATCGTCAAGGCCCAGGCCCAGGACGCCCGGCGCCTGGCCGACGCGCTCACCCGGGCCAAGGATCGGGTCCGGTTCTGCCGGGAGTGCTACGGGGTGGCCGAGGGCGAGCTGTGCCGGCTGTGCGCCGACCCCACCAGGGACACCACGGTGGTGTGCGTGGTGGAGGAGCCCAAGGACGTCTCGGCGGTCGAGCGGGCCGGGGTGGTCAAGGGGCGGTACCACGTCCTCGGCGGGGCCATCTCCCCGATGCAGGGGATCGGCCCCGACGACCTCCGGGTCCAGGAGCTGCTCGACCGGGTGGGCCGCAACGGCGTGTCCGAGATCATCCTGGCCATGAACCCGAACCTGGAGGGCAACGCCACCGCGATGTTCGTGGCCGGGCTCCTCAAGCCCCTGGGGGTCCGGGTCACCCGGCTGGCCTCGGGGCTGCCCGTGGGCGGCGACCTCGAGTACGCCGACGAGGTCACGCTCGGCCAGGCCCTCGAGGGCCGCCGCGACATGTAGCGGGTCAGTCCGGGCCCGGCTCGGCGTGGCCGGCCTCGGCCACGCCGCGGGACGCCAGGGAGCCCAGCAGGATCAGCCCGCCCCCGATCAGCAGGCCGAACTGGTTCCCGTCCACCTTGACGGGTCCCAGCGAGAAGCCCTCGAAGCCCCCGGCCAAGCCCCCGATCCCCAGGGCTCCCGCGGCCAGGCTCACCCGGAACAGCATCTGGGCGGCCCCCAGGAGCCGGCCCCGCATCTCTTCCTCCACGGTGTGCTGGAGGATCGTCACCGCCAGCATCACGGCGGTGGAGAAGGCCATCCCGAACACCAGGGCGGCGATGAGCGCCAGCCAGGTGAACGGCAGGAAGGCCATCCCGATCAGGACGGCCCCGCAGGCGGACACCGCCGAGCGGAAGGCCAGGGGCTCGCTCCCGGCCTCGATCACCAGGAAGCGGACCAGGCCCAGCCCCAGGGCCATGCCCAGCCCCCACAGCGACGCCAGGAAGCCGAACTCGACGTCCCCTCCGCCCAGGGTCTCCCGGATGTAGGCGATCCCCAGGGCGAACAGCACCCCGCCCCCGAACATGGCCAGGCCCACGCCGGCGGCCAGCCCTCGGATCACCGGGGAGCGCCGCACGTACCCGGCGGCCTCCCGCAGCCCCCTCCACATCGGCAGCTCCCCGGCCGCCCGGCGCCCGGTGGTGGGCAGCCGGGCGAACATCGAGGCGGCCCACAGGAAGGTGGCCGAGTCGAACAGGAATGGGATGATCAGCCCGTTCTCCCGCAGGACCTGGGCGAACGGGATCCACAGGGGCACGTGCTCGGAGGCCAGCCGCAGCCCCGAGAACAGCGCCGCGCCTACGGGGAGGACGCCGTACGAGGACCCCAGCACCAGGCCGTTCGCCTGGGGGAGCAGCCCCCGGGGCACCAGCTCGGGGATCGTGGCGTCGCGCGCCGGCAGCGACAGCAGCAGGATGAACTCGGAGACGAAGGCGATCACGTACAGCACGGGAAGGCTCACGAAGGGGACCAGAGCGATCATCCCCGCCATGGCCACGTTGGCCGACACCAACAGCGTCCGGCGGTTCATGCGGTCGGCCAGCACCCCGCCCACGGGGGACGCCAGCACCGGGGGAAGCAGCCGGAGCACCAGCACCCCGCCCACCGCCGTGGGTGAGCCGGTGAGGTCGAAGGCCCGGGCCACCAGGGCGAACGTGCCCACCCAGTCGCCCAGGGACGACACCGCCTGGCCCAGCAGGAGCGTGCGGTACGACCCTGGGCCCAGCAGGCCCCGGATGCCGTCTTGCCGGCCGGGGCCCGCGGTCACCACAATCTCCGAGACGGTGCGCGGCCGGCCGACCCGGCCGCCACGGGTCGGGAGGTCGAGGAACGCGGGATGATCGCCGTCGTCACGGACAGTGCCGCCAGCCTGCCCCGAGAGCTCGCCGCCGAGCTCGGGATCGAGGTGGTGCCAATCTACCTGAGGTTCGGAGACGAATCCGTGAAGGACGAGGCCGACCCCGGCGGCTTCTACGAGCGCCTCCGCGCCGAGCCCCAGGCCGCGGCCACGGCGTCCCCGGCCCCGGGCGACTTCGTGGAGGCGTACGAGCGGGCCGGCGGCGATGAGATCGTGTGCGTCACGGTGTCGGCAACCGTCTCGGGCATCTACCAGACCGCCCGGCTGGCGGCGGACATGATCGGCAAGCGGGTGGAGGTCGTGGACTCCGGGAGCGCCTCCATGGCCCAGGGGTTCGTGGCCATGGAAGCCGCCCGAGCCGCCCGGGCGGGAGCCGGAGTGGAGGAGGCGACGGCCCGGGCCGCGGACGTGGCCGCTCGCAGCGTGCTGGTGGCCGCGCTCGACACCTTCGAGTACCTGCGGCGGTCGGGACGGGTCACCCGGCTGGTGTCGTACGCGGGGACCATGCTCGACATCAAGCCGGTGTTCCGGTTCACGGGGGGCTCGATCGACGCGGTGGCCAGGCCCCGGACCCGCCGCCGTGCCCTGGACCGCGTGGTCGCCGAGGCCCGGAGCGGGATTGGGGCCCGGCCGGTGCACCTGGCGGCCGTCCACGCCGCCGCGGAGGACGACGCCCGCCGGGCGCTGGAGCGCGTTTCCGACGGGGCCCAGGTGGTCGAGTCGCACGTGGCCGGGTTCACCCCGGCCATGGGGGTCCACACCGGCCCCGGCGTGGTCGGTGTCGCCTGGTTCACCGACTAACCCGGCCGGGGGCGTGGCCAGCCCGGGGCGGCGTAGCGGTCGCGGGGGCCAAGCGGAGAAACGTGTGGGGCCGCGATCCTGACCCGATCGGCCGTTCCCTCACGTTTCGGGAGCGACTCGGGCCCCCCGCGGCCGCGAAAGCCGCCCAGCGGTGACCACTCCGGGTAGGGTGGTGAGCCGTGGCCTGGGTCGACGTGCTGTGGGTGGTGGGGGGCTACGTGGTCGGCACGCTTCCGGCCACGTACCTGGTGGCCCGGGCCAGGCGGGCCACCGCGGTCCTGGGCGGCTCGTACCGGGACGCCTCCGAGGGCGATGCCCACATCCTCATGACCAGGCACCTCGGCGGGGCCTGGTCGGCGCTGGCCGCCACGCTCGACGTGGGGAAGGGGTTCGCCTACCCCTTGCTGGCCCGGCACGCGGGCGGCCTGGGGCCGGAGTGGCTGGCGCTGGTGGGCGTGGCCGTGGTGGTCGGCCACGGGTGGCCGCCGTACGCCCGGTGGATGGCCGGCCGGGGGCTCTCCGCCGCCGCCGGGGTCCTGCTGGCCCTGCTGCCGTGGGGGATGGTGGTGGCCGGGGTGATCATCCTGACCGGCATCGTGCTCCGGTACACCGGTCCGGCCTCCACGATCGGCCTGGCCGCGGCGGCGCCCATCGCCGCCGTCCAGGGTCAGCCGGCCGCGTTCGTGGCCATGGTGGGAGCCATCCTGGCGGTGATCATGCTCAGGCGGGTGGAGGGCGTGGGACAGGTGGTCCGCCGGGGCGTGTCCTGGCCCGTGGCGCTGTACTACCGCGCGGTGTGGGACACCGACGGGCCCCACGAGCGGCCCGCGGAGGGCCAGGCTCCTTCCCCGGGGCGCACGTAGGCCCCACGATCGCTGGTACGCTCACGGGCGGATCGAGGAGGACCTCTGGCTGTCGTCGTCCAGAAGTACGGCGGGACCTCCGTCGCCGACATCTCCCGGATCGCCGCCGCCTCCGAGCGCATCATCCGGGCCAGGGAGCGCGGCGACGACGTGGTGGTGGTGGTCTCGGCCATGGGCCGCACCACGGACGAGCTGCTGTCCATGGCCCACGAGCTCACCCCGATCCCCAACCCCCGCGAGCTCGACCTCCTGCTGACCGCCGGCGAGCGCATCGCCATGTCGCTGCTGGCCATCGTGATCAATGCCGCCGGCTACCCGGCGGTGTCCTACACCGGCTCCCAGGCGGGGATCATCACCGACACCCGGCACGGCCGGGCCAGGATCATCGACATCCGGCCGGGGCGGATCCGCGAGTCCCTGGAGCGGGGGGCGGTGGTGATCGTGGCCGGGTTCCAGGGGGTGTCCACGGCCTACGACGTCACCACCCTGGGCCGGGGCGGGTCGGACACCACGGCGGTGGCCCTGGCGGCGGCGCTGGGCGCCAGTGCCTGCGAGATCTACACCGATGTCCCCGGGGTGTTCACCGCCGACCCGCGGATCGTCCCCGAAGCCCGCAAGCTCCACGCGGTGTCGTACGAGGAGATGCTGGAGATGGCGGCCACCGGGGCCAGGGTCCTTCAGCTCCGTGCCGTGGAGTACGCTCGGGGGAGCGGCGTGATGCTCCACGTCCGTTCGGCCTTCTCCGACGAGGGCGGGACGTGGGTGCGGGAGGCAGACGAGCGCATGGAGCAGGCCATCATCTCCGGGGTGACTCACGATGACTCCGAGGCCAAGGTCACGGTGGAGGACGTCCCCGACCGGCCCGGGGTGGCCGCGGCCATCTTCCGGGCCATCGCCGACGAGGGGATCAACGTCGACATGATCGTCCAGAACGTGTCGAAGGCCGGGATGACCGACGTGTCGTTCACCGTTCCCAAGGACGACCTCCCCCACGCCCGCACGATCATGGAGCGGGTGGTGCCCGAGGTGGGGGCGGCCCGGTTCACCGCCGACGACGGCATCGCCAGGGTGTCGCTGATCGGCGCGGGGATGAAGACCCACCCCGGCGTCCAGGCCGACATGTTCTCGGCCCTGGCCGACGCCGACATCAACATCGAGATGATCTCCACCTCGTCCGTCCGCATCACCTGCGTGGTCCGCGCGGGTGACGTCGAGGCGGCGGTGAAGTCCCTGCACGCCCGCTTCTCCCTGTCCGACGAGGCCGTGGTCCGGGAGCACTGACGTGCGCGTGGCCGTGGTCGGCGCCACCGGGGTCGTGGGCCGGGAGATGGTCCGGACCCTGGAGGCCCGCCGGTTCCCGCTCGACGAGCTGGTCCCCCTGGCCTCGGCCCGCTCCGAGGGTCGCCGGGTCCCGTTCGGGGGTGACGAGGTCCCCGTGGGCCCGCTGGACCGGGCCTCGTGGGAGGGCATCGACCTGGCCCTGTTCTCCGCGGGGGCCTCGGTCTCCCGGGAGCACGCCCCCCCCGCCGCCGAGGCCGGGTGCGTGGTGGTGGACAACTCCTCGGCGTTCCGCATGGACCCCCAGGTCCCCCTGGTGATCCCCGAGATCAACGCCGAGGCCCTGGCCTCCCACCGGGGGATCGTGGCCAACCCCAACTGCACGGCGATCACCGCGCTCCTGACTCTGGCCCCGCTGCACCGGGCCGCCGAGCTCCGGGAGGTGGTGCTGTCCTCCTACCAGTCGGTGTCCGGGGCGGGGCACCGAGGGGTCCGGGAGCTGCTGGAGCAGGTCGAGAAGCTCCGGGGGCAGGAGGAGGACCTGACCCGCCCCGACCCGGCCTCGCTCCCGTCGGGGGACGCCTTCGGCCGGACCATCGCCTACAACGTGCTGCCGCGGGGCGGGACGTTCGAGCCCGACGGTTCGACGTCGGAGGAGCACAAGCTCGTCGACGAGAGCCGCAAGATCCTGGGGCTTGCCGGCCTGAAGGTGGCGGCCACGGTGGTCCGCGTGCCGGTGATCGTGGGCCATGCCGTGTCGGTCTACGCGCAGTTCGAACGCCACATCTCCCCGGGCGAGGCCCGCGGGGTCCTGGAGGCGGCCGGCGGCCTCCGGGTGGTGGACGACCCCGACGCCGACCTGTTCCCCACCCCTCTCGATGCCGCCGGCCGCGACGAGGTGCTGGTGGGGCGGATCCGCCGGGCCGGGGACCGTATGAACGCCATCCTGCTGTTCGCGGTGGGCGACAACCTGCGCAAGGGCGCCGCCCTCAACGCGGTGCAGATCGCCGAGCGCCTGACCGGCTGAGGCCGGCCCTCAGGCGCCGACCTCGGGCGAGGGCTCGGGGGCTCGCTCCCGGCGGCTGGTGACGTAGGCCCCCAGCAGCACCAGGGCCACGCCGGCCAGGGAGATCCATTCCACGGTCTCGCGCCGGACCAGGACCCCCAGCGTGAGCGCCACCACCGGCAGGAAGTAGATGGCCACCGCCCCCCGCGTGGCCCCCGCACGGCCCACCAGGGTGGCCATGGCGATGAACGCCAGGCCCGAGCCAACAGGCCGAGCGCCACCAACGACAGGGCCGGGAGCCAGTCGAACCGGGACCCGGGGAGGGAGGCCAGTCCCACGGGGGTCAGCAGGGCCAGTGCCACCAGCTGGGCCCGCAGCACCACCGGAAGGGCCCCGTACTTCTGCTGGAGGGGCACCGTGATGTTCGCTGCAAGCCCGTACAGGGCGGTGGCCACCAGGAGCAGGCCCACGCCAAGGGTGGTCGAGGAGGCCCCCTCCGCCGAAGGAAGGGCGATCAGGACCACGCCGGAGAACCCCACCACCAGCCCGGCCGCCTGCCGGGCGGCGGGGGCCGACCCGAGCAGCCACCAGGCGAACAGCGCGGCGAACAGGGGCATGGCCCCGTTGATCATCCCGGCCACCGAGGACGCCACCCACTGCTGGGCCACCGCGAACAGCAGCAGGGGCACGGCCATCCACACCACTCCGAGCAGCGCCAGGCGAGGCCAGTCCTCCCGGGCCACCGGCTTGCGGGCCCGGGCGGAGGTGGCCACCGCCGCGGTGCCCAGGGCGATCCGTAGGAACGCGATCAGACCTGGCCCGAACGCCTCCAGCCCTTCGGCGATGAAGATGAATGACGAGCCCCACATCGCCGCGATGGCCGCCAGCAGCCCCCACTCGGCGGGGCCGAACGCCTCGGCCCGGGTCCCTCGGGCCGTGGAGATCACGGTCTTCGTTCGCATCCGCCTAGGGTAACCGCCGCCCGCCGTTCTGGTTTCATGGGCCCGTGCGCACCGTGGACTACGTGATCCTGTACGCGGCCGACCTCGGGCGGTCGATCGCCTTCTACCGCGACACGCTCGGCCTGTCGTTCCGGTTCGAGCGCAACGGATACGCCGAGTTCGACGCCGGGCCGACGAGGTTCGCCCTGTTCGAGCGGTCGCGGCTCCCCGACCTGATCGGCCAGGTGCCGGATCCGGGCGGTCCGGCGGGCGAGGTCCTGTTCCTGGTGGACGACGTGGACGCCGAGGCCGAGCGGCTCCGGGCCGAGGGGGTGGAGATCCTCACCGGGCCCGTGGACCGGGCGTGGGGCCACCGCACGTTGCACCTTCTCGATCCCGACGGCCACGTGGTGGAGCTGGCCCAGGAGATCCCCCGCACCGACCGCTGAGGAGCCCGGGGGAGGCCCGGGCCCCTCCGGCAGTCGGTGGTCACCGGTCCGGTTCCTGTGGTCCTACCGGCCGGCCCGCGGGCGCTTCTACGCTCCGACATGCTCGGCCGACCTCCCGGTCGGCCTGCGCGTGTCTCCGCCGAAGCGCCCTCGGCCCCCCCAGCGTGGCGGTGCGAGACCGCAGCCGGCTTTACCCACGTGCTCGGCCTGGGCGGAGGCCCGGCCCTCCTCTGGGGGGTGGTCCTCGAGCGGCGGCGCAGCGACCCCGGGGCCCCAGCGGAGAAACGTGTGGGAGCCGTGATCCGGACGATGGGGCCGGACCCTCACGTTTCGGAAGCGGTCAAGGGCCCCGGGGTCGTGAAAGCCGCCGCCCCCGGTAGACAGTCCGGCTAGGTGGTCTTCACCAGGAGGACGTGGCAGGGGGCGTGGTGGGCCACGCGGCTGGGGACGCTCGTCAGGAACCGCCGGGCCCCGGTCATGCCCCTGTTGCCGACCACGATGAGGTCGGCGTCCTCCTCTCGGGCCACCTCGATGAGCGCACCGGCCGGTTCCCCGGAGGCCGTGCGGGTCTCCGGCGGCTCGTCCACGGTCACGTCCCGCAGCGTTCGCTCCAGGACCTCGGCCCCCCGGGCGGGGTCGCCGGCGTGGACCACCAGGACCTCGGCGCCCACCATCCGGGCCAGGTCGAGGCCCTCGCCGACCGCCCGGGTGGCCGTGGGGGAGCCGTCGGTGCCGATCACGATCCGTCGGTAGGGCTCCCCGTGGTCCCCGCCCGCGGTGTGGGCGATGAGGACCGAGCACGGCGCCCGGTGCGCCACCTTGGACGGGACCGCCCCCAGGAGGGCCCGCCTCCCCATCCCCCGGTTGCCGACCACGATCAGATCGGCGTCCTCCTCACGGGCCAGGTCGATGAGCTGCTCGGTGGGGTCCCCCTCGCGCAGGAGGCACCGCAGCGAGGCCCGCCCACCGAACTCGGCGGTCACGTCTCGCAGGACGCTGGCCCCCACGTCACGGCCCGGCTCGGCCTCGACCTCCCGGCCGCCGCCGGGCGACGCGAAGGCGTGAGCCACCAGGACCTCGGCTCCGGTCCGGCAGGCCAGACGGACGGCGTGGGCCACCGCGCGCCAGGCGGAGTCCGAGCCGTCGGTCCCCACCACCATCCGGCCGATGGTCACGGGGTTCCCTCCAGCATCCCCCGGACGCCGTCCACGACCTCGTCGGGCGCCTCGAACGGCACGAAGTGCCCCACGCCGGGGAGGCGCCGGAGCTTCGAGCCGGGGAAGTACTCCGTCAGGCGGTCGGACCACTCGAACGGGAGCAGGGGGTCGGCGTCGCCCCACAGCACCAGCGTGGGGTGGCGGATGTTGAACTCCCGGGGGTCCTCCTCCTGGGGGAAGTCCTGGTAGCGGGTCAGCCACCGGGCCCGGTAGTAGTTGAACCCTCCCTCGACCGCCCCCGGCCGGGCGTAGGCGTCCACGATGGCCTCCAGCTCCGCCGGGCGGACGGCCTCCTTCTTCCCCGCCCACCGGTCGTAGAAGTGGCTCAGGTAGATCTTCACGGTCTCCCGGTCGTGGCCCACCAGGAGGTGCGACCACGGCTGGGCGTGGAGGTGCTGGTACCAGAGCTCCCGCTGGGCGGCCGGCTCGAACCACCGGTTGCCGATCCCCAGGTACGGTGGGTTCAGCAGCACCAGGGCCCGGATCCGCTCGGGGAGCGACAGGGCCATGGCCTGGGCCACGGTGGCCCCGATGTCGTGGGCCACGACCACCGGTCGCTCCACCGCCAGGTGGTCAATGAGGGCGAACACGTCGGCCGCCAGGGCCAGCGGCGTGTACCCCTCCTCGGGCGGGAGGTCGGGCTTGTCCGACCGGCCGAAGCCCCGGAGGTCCGGGGCGATGACGTCGGCGACGGGGGCCAGTGCCGGCACGACCCGGCGCCAGTCGTACCAGAACCCCGGCCATCCGTGGAGCAGCACCACGGGCGAGCCCTGACCCTGGCGGACGTAGTGGAGCTTGACGCCGTGGGCGCCGGGGCCCTCGCCGTGCGCCCACCTCGCGTCGTCGGGGTGGAGGTCCAGGAACGGGTCCGCGGTCATCGAGGCTGCGGTGCGCACCGGCAGGGGATGTGGCCGCACTTGGGGCACCCGCCCGCGTACCGGGCCGCCGCTTCCTCCAGGTCCACTCCGGCCTGGTTCGCCAGGGAAGCCAGCCAGGCCAGCACGTCGGAGAGCTCCTCGGTGCGGCGTCCGGCGTCGTCGTGCCGGAGGGCCCTGGCCAGCTCTCCGACCTCCTCCACCAGCCGCCGGAACGTGGCGTCCGACCCCCGCCGCTCGTCGCGCTCGAGGTACGTCCGCCGCATGAGGTCCTGGAACTCCGACAGCTGCACGCAGCGCAGTCTACTTGGGCCGCGGAGTTGGGCCGGGTGAGCGCTCGGCCCCGGGGGGTGCTCCCCGGGACCCTCATGAATTCATAACGAAGTCGTTATCGACATCCTCTCTCGGAGCTCGCACGGGGAGACCGATAACGAAATCGTTATGGTTTCTACAGGGTCCCGGTTGGCTTCGGGTAGCGCCGTGCCTCGAGCGTTCGCCCGCAGACGATCTCGATCTTCCCTGGCTACCGGCGGCAGGATTCCCGGGCGAGCCGCGCCCGGGGCGAGTGACTCAGGAGCCTGAGGTTTGGTCGGGACGGCGGGATTTGAACCCGCGACCTCAGCGTCCCGAACGCTGCGCGCTACCAAGCTGCGCTACGTCCCGATGACCGGCGCAGGGCCGGCCAGGCAACGATTCTACCTGGCCGGCCCTCCCGCGACCGTTTGGTCCCGGGGGATCGCTCGCCGGGTGGACTCTTGGTGGTGCCCGCTCCTGGCGAGCTACTCCCCCGGACCCCCTCGGCCCTACGCCGCGGGGCGGGGCGACCGGGCCCGCTCGGCCACGGCCGCGCCCAGCAGCGCCACGCCCATCACCACCGCCACCGGCCACACGGGGAACGATCCCGGCACCCGCGGCGGCTCCGGGAACGCCAGGCCCGCGTCCACCGCGGACGGGGTGGTGCCGGTGACGTCGGTCGCCAGGTCGTAGGTCAGGTCCCCGGCCCGCTCCGACAGGCGGAGGTACGTCAGCCACATCCCCGAGGTGGGCAGCCATCCCATCCCCCGGTCGGAGGACAGGTCCTCCAGCAGGAGCCGGGAGGCCTCCTCGCTGCGCCGGACCTTCAGCCCGTCCACCTCGTTCGGCAACCTCAAGAGCGGCGTGGACGGCTGGGGCAGCAGGGCCGGCCGCCGCTCGGTCAGCAGGAACAGGTCGGCCTTGACCACCTCGTCGGCCGGCTTGGCCAGGGCCAGGATCCGCAGGGGGATCCACGGGTCGTCGGTGGGGACGGCGAAGTGGATGGGAGTTCCGTCGCCCACCTCCAGCCCCTTGGCGGCGGCCCGCTCGGCGTTGAAGCGGGCCGCGGCGAAGATGGGGCTGCGCTTGGAGTAGAATTCCAGGACCTCGGGGGCGTCGTCGGAGAGCTCGAAGCCGTGCTCGCCGGCCCACCGGGCCACGTCGCGGCCCCCGCCCTTCAGGATCAGGATGTCCAGCGCCCCCACCTCGTGGCGCTGGAGGATGTCCACCCCGGCTGCGGCCCGCGCCGCCCCGTCTGCCTCGAACAGGGCCTGGGGGACGGGCGGCTGGACCTCCTGGAGGAGGCGCTGGAGCGTCCACCGTCCGGCCTTGCCCACGTCCGTGGGCACGCCCGGCAGGGGGACGATCGAGCCGAACTCCCCGGTTGCCCCGGCGAACTCGAACGACGTGATGTAGTGCTCCACGCCATCCACGTACGCGGACAGCGTGGTGGTCCGGACCAGCTGGACGGTCCCGCCCGGCGCCACCAGGCCCCCGCAGGCCATCGCGGGAGCGGCGATCAGGAGGAACGCGAACGTGGTGCCAAGGAGCGTTGCCCGGCGCATCGGCTCACCTCCGACTGTCGACTGTGCGTTCGACGGCCGAGGGGGGCCGTGGGGTTCCCGGCTACGGGCCGTCGGTGGCCAGGGCGTCCTCCAGGCCCTCGGAGCCCCGCCCGCCGTCGGGCACGGGCTGCTTGTGGAGGAGCCGGTCCGGGACGGCAGCCTCCTCCCAGCGCCGCCGGAGGTACGGCTTCAGATCGATCGCCAGGTCCGCGGCCTCCTGGACCTTGGCCTCGGCCTGGTCGGCGTCGTCGTCCCGGGTGGCCTCCACGAACGTGGCCGTGCGGGCGAAGTACAGCGGGATCATCGAGCCCAGCAGGGACTCGGTGTCCACGGTCCGGGCGTTGTAGGCGACCAGGAAGTCGTACACGATGCGGGTCCACAGCTCGGCGCCCACCTCGAGCCGGCCCCGCTCCGACGCCTCGGACACCACCCGCTCCACCCCTTCCATGTCCTCCGGGGAGAGCACCGTCCGCCACAGCTCGCTGTGGCGGACGTACCCCTCCACGAACTTCCACGTCAGGCGGGCCACCGAGACCTCCACGGGGTCGGCCGAGAAGGCGGCCCGGAACCCGAACGTGGGCGGGGTCAACACCTCGTCCACGCCCCACCACCGCTCCCGGTACCTCCCCGCCAGGGCGAACAGGCTCCCCACCACCTGGCGGAACATCGGGCCCAGGTCGCTGCCGGGGTCCTTGGGGTCGTGGATCTTGGCCCCCAGGATGGCCTGGCAGGTGCGGTGCCCCCCGCCCACGGCCATCGTGGTCATCCAGATGTCCACGCCGAACCGGGCCACGTCGGAGTCCCACACGTCCTCCTCGGCGGCGAACTCCTTGGCCACGGCCCCGGAGAACCCGAACTCGCCCCCGATCGGCTGGCGGATCCGCACGCCGTACAGGGCGGTGGTCACCGGATAGGCCAGGCTGTTGGTGATCGTGCCGTCGTACTTGTGGCGGCGGTACACCGGGGCCACGTAGTCGAACCCGTGATGGGCCACCGGGGAGAGCAGGCGGTCCAGCCACGCGGGGGTGATGCTCTGGAGGTCCGAGTCCACCACCGCGCAGGCGCCGGCGTCCAGGCGAACGGCCGCCTCGAAGATCGAGCGGAACGCGCTCCCCTTGCCCGGCGTGCCCCGGTACTCGAAACACACCCGATCCGGGCTGGACGTGGAGGGGGGAACGAGCAGGAGGTCGGTCTGGTCACCGAGGCCATGGCGCGACGCCGCCCGCAGGGTGCCGTCCGTGGAACCGCCGTCCGACACGCAGATCACCGACCGGGCGTCCGGGAAGTGCTTGCGCAACCCGGCCTCCACGGCGGTGGCCACGTGGGCGACCGTGCGCTCGCTGTTCCAGGTGGGGATGCCGACCAGGATGTCGGCGGTGCCGATCTCGTCGAGGCGCCCCCGGACCTCGTCGGGGAGGATCTCTGCGGGTTTCCCGTCCTCGTCCACCGTGCCGACCACGCCTCCTGTCGCTAGTCTACCCGGGCCGGTCGACAACACGACACTGGGCATGCGGATCGCACAGGTCGCTCCTCCCTGGGTCGCGGTCCCCCCGCAGGGCTACGGGGGGATCGAATGGGTCGTGGCCTTCCTGGCCGACGGCCTGGTGGACCGGGGCCACGACGTCACGCTGTTCGCCACCGGCGACTCTCGCACGAAGGCCGCGCTGGAGTTCGCCTTCGAGGTGGCTCCCGGGCCGAGGTTCAACAACTCCCTGTGGCACGACACCGTCCACCAGATCCTGGTCCACCGGGACCCCTCGCGGTTCGACGTGATCCACCAGCACACCTACTGGTCGGCGATGGTGGCCGCCCTGAACGTGGGGGTGCCGGTGGTCCACACCCTCCACCGGTCGTTCACCCCGGAGATGCGGCGGGTGTACGAGGGCGTGGCCGACCGGGCCTGGTTCGTGGCCCTGTCCGAGGCCCAGCGTGCGGTCATGCCGGAGATGCGGTACGCGGGGGTGGTCCACAACGGGATCGATACCTCCCTGTACACGTACCGGGAGGAGAAGGACGACTTCGTGCTGTTCCTGGGCCGGACCCACCCGGACAAGGGCCCCCGGCGGGCCGCCGACGCCGCCACCCTGGCGGGGATCCCGCTCGTCATGGCCGTGAAGATGGCCGAGGAGGTCGAGGCGGTGCACTGGGAGAAGGAGGTGGTCCCCGAGCTGCCCGAGGGGACCACGATCCTCCAGGAGATCCCCCATCAGGAGAAGGCCGACCTGTTGGCCCGGGCCCGGGCGGTGCTGTTCCCCATCGACTGGGAGGAGCCGTTCGGGCTGGTGATGACCGAGGCCATGGCCTCCGGCACCCCGGTGATCGCCACCCCGCGAGGGGCCGTGCCCGAGGTGGTGGTCGACGGCGAGACGGGGTTCATCGTGCCGGTCGAGGACTACCCGGAGGCCGCGGCCGAGGCCCTGAGTCGGCTGGGCGACATCGATCCGGCCGCGTGCCGCCGCCACGTGGAGGCCAACTTCTCCAAGGAGAAGATGGTCGACGACTACGAGGCCATCTTCACGCGCATCACCGCCGAGTGACCCGGGGCCGGAGCTCGAGGAGGGTGGCCTCCGGGCGGCACAGCAGGCGGAACGGGGCGAACTTGCTGGTGCCCATGCCCGCGGAGACGTGCAGGTAGCCCGGGCCCAGGCGGGCCAGCCCCCGGGCCAGCCGGGGTGGGATCGAGCAGTTCGACACCAGGGCCCCCACCACCGGCAGCCGGACCTGCCCCCCGTGGGTGTGGCCGGCCACCACGAGCTCGTAGCCCAGGGCCACCAGCTCGGGGGCGGGGTCGGGGGAGTGGACCACGGCCAGCCCGAAGGCGTCCCCGTCTGTTCGCGGCGCCACGGTGAGGTCCCCCCGGTGGATGTGGGGGTCGTCCAGGCCCACCACCTCCATCCGCAGCCCGTTCGCCCGGCGCTCGTACTTCCGGTTCCGCAGGTGGACCCAGCCGTCCGTCTCGAGCTGGCGCACCAGGTCCTGCGAACGGCCCCGCCTTCCCACCGGGCGGTGCCGGCGGTCCGGCAGGAAGTACCGGAGGTAGTTGAACGGCCGCGGCGCGTACAGGTCGTTGGACCCGAGGACGAACAGGGAGGCCCTACGGCCCCGTGCCGGGCGCAGCGCATCCACCGCGAACTCCACCGACTCCGGGTCGCCGACGATGTCGCCGGTGATCACGGTGATGTCCGCGCGGGGAAGCGAGGCCAGGAACCGGCGCTTGGCCTCGTCGGTGCGGAGGAGGTGCAGGTCGGAGAGGTGGAGGACGTCCACCGGCTGGCCGGTGGGTAGGATGTCGAGGCGGTACCTGGCCAGCCGGAACCACCGGCGCTCCACGAACACGGCGTAGGCGGCCACGGCCGCCCCGGCGGCGAGCACGCCGAGGAGAACCCACCACAGCATGGAGGGGATTGTAGTGGCGGAGGCCAAGGCCCGGCTGTCGGAGGAGCTGAAGGACGCCCTGCGGGCCGGTGACAAGGTCCGGCTGGCGGCGCTCCGGCTGCTGTCCGCCTCGGTCAAGAACCGCGAGGTCGAGCTTCGCCGGGAGCTCACCGACGAGGAATTCGTGGAGGTCGCCTCCCGCGAGGTGAAGCGCCGCAAGGAGGCCGCGGAGGCCTTCGAGGGGGCCGGGCGAACGGAGCTGGTCGACAGGGAGCGGGAGGAGCAGGAGGTCCTGGAGGCCTACCTGCCGGTCCAGCTCGGCCCGGAGGAGACCGAGGCCCTGGTGGCCGAGGCCATCGAGGCCACGGGAGCCTCGGGCCCGGCCGACCTCGGCAAGGTGATGGGCTACGTCATGGGGAAGGCCAGGGGCCGCGTGGACGGCGGCGCGGTCAACCGCCTGGCCCGGTCCCGCCTGGAGGGGATGGGGGCCTAGGGGCCGCCCCCGCCGCCGCCGTCGCGGCGGTCGTCGCCGGACCCACCACCGCCACCACCGCCTCCCTTCCCCCCACCCTTGTCGTCGCCCTTGTCCTTGGGGGGCTTCTCGTAGTCGTAGACCACGATGGTCACGGTGGTCCCCACCTTGGCCTTCTCCCCGGACCCGGGCGACTGGCTGGCCACGGTTCCGTCCAGCGGCTTCTTGTCGGTGGTCATGCTCTCGACCGCCACGGAGAACCCCGCGTCCTGGAGGGCCTTCTTGGCCTCCGCCTGGGCCATGCCCAACACGCCCGGGACCTTGGCCACGGGAGCCTTCCCGTTGCTGACCTGGATCGTGACGATGCTCCCCTGGACCGCGGTGGCGCCGCCGCCGGGCGATTGGGCCACCACGATCCCCGCCGGCTCCGTGGAGCGGACCTCCTCCGCCTGGGTGGTGAAGTTGGCCTTGGCCAGGATCTTCTCCGCCTGGGCCTGCGGCTTGCCGACCACGCCGGGGACCTCGCCGGTCGGAGGGGCGGGAGGTCCGGGCAGGGAGAGCGCCGGGAGGCCCCGCATGGCCACCATCATGAAGTCGTGCCAGATGGGCGCGGCCACCGTCCCCCCGTACGCCCCCGGCATGGGGATGCGCTCCTCCGGGTGCCCCACCCACGTCGCCGTGCAGATCTGGGCGGTGCAGCCGTCGAACCACACGTCGGCCGAGTCGTTCGTGGTGCCGGTCTTGCCGAACACCGGCCACTGGCCCAGCGCGGCGGCGGTGCCCGTCCCCTGGGACACCACCAGCCGCAGCATCCCGGCCACGTCGTCGGCCACCTCGCGGGGGATCACCTGGTCGCACCGGCCGCTCTTGCGGTTGATCAGGGCGTTGCCCTTGCGGTCCTCGACCCTGGTGATGGCGAACGGCCGGCAGTGGACCCCGTGGTTCGCCAGCGTGGTGAACGCCGAGGCCATCTCCAGCGGCGTGACCTCCTCGACCCCCAGGGTGATCGAGCAGAACGGGTCGAGCTCGCTCCGGATGCCCATGGCGTTGGCCACCTCGACGATCTTGGGCGGACCCACGTCGATGGCCAGCTGGACGAAGACCGCGTTGATCGAGTTGGCCGTGGCGGTCAGGAGGTTGACGTACCCGCTGCCGCCGCCGTCGCCGGCGTTCACGGCCCGGTAGTTCGCCGGCCCGTAGGGGGTGCAGTCCACGACCTGGCCCGACTCGGCCCGGTACACCTTCCCGACCGGGATGCCCTCCATGAGGGCGGCCACCAGGGTGAACGGCTTGAAGGCCGATCCGGACTGGCGGCCCGTGCCTCCCTGGCCGGTGGCCAGGTTGACCTGGGACGCCTCGAAGTTCTTCCCGCCGACCAGGGCCTTGATGGCCCCCGATGCCACGTCCACCGAGGCGATGGCGCTCTCGGGGTCGGCCCTGGCCGGCAGGTGGTTGCGCACCACCCGCTCGCCGGCCTCCTGGAGGTCGGGCTCCAGCGTGGTGTAGATGTGCAGGCCGCCCTGGAACAGGGCGCGCTTGCGGGCCCCGTAGGTCTCGCCGAAGCGCTTGTCGCTGAGGATCCGCTGCTTCAGGTACTGGACGAAGAACGGGAACCGGGCCTCGTCGTTGCCCACCTCGGTGATGTCCAGGCCGAGCGGGGCCTCCTTGGCCCGATCGGCCCGCTCGTCGGTGATCCACCCCAGCCCGCGCATCCGGTCGATCACCACGTTGCGGCGAGCCCGGGCGGCGGCCCTGTCGTTGACCGGGGAGTACGTCTCCGGGGCGGCGATGAGCCCGGCCAGCAGGGCCGCCTGCGGGAGGTTGAGCTTTCGGGTCTTCTTCCCGAAGTAGTACTCGGCCGCGGTGCCGATGCCGTACACGCCCCGGCCGTAGTACACCTCGTTCAGGTAGATTTCCAGGATCTTGTCCTTCGAGTACTCGGCCTCCAGCCGCATGGCCACCTTGGCCTCCTGCACCTTGCGGGCCAGGGTCTGGTCGGTGCCGATGGCCTTGAACACGTTGCGGGCCAGCTGCTGGGTGATGGTGGAGGCGCCCTGCTCGATGTCGCCCGCGGACACGTTGGTGACCAGGGCACGGATGATGCCCTTGTAGTCGATCCCGTGATGCTCGTAGAACCGGTCGTCCTCGATGGCCAGCACCGCCCGGCGGGCGATGTCGCTGACCTGGCGCAGCCGGACGATCTTCCGGTTCTCCTTGAAGTACAGGGTGGCCAGCACGGAACCGTCCGCCGCGTAGATCGTGGAGCGCTCGGGGAGACGGGGGAACGTCAGGTCGATGTCCGCCCCGATGGCGTCGAACTCGTCGGCGAACCGCTCCACGGCCCGGCCCCCCGCGGCCAGCGGTGGCAGGAGCGCCAGGGCGAACATCAGCGCACCCATCGTGATGACCACGAGGAACAGGAAGCCTCTGAGGCCGCCGTCCGGCTCGCGCCCGGCGGTGCCCAGGCTCCTTCCGTAGGTGCGGTGGGATCCAGGCATCTGAGAGAAGTAGTAGGGGCCCGAGCAAGCATATCCCTGCCCCGGCCCCGGCGACCACGCGGGGCTCGGGCCTCCTCAGTAGAATCGGACTGACGTGAGAAGGCTCGCGCTGGGCTTCGCCGCTGCAGCGCTCGTGGTGTGGTTCCCCGCTGCCGCGGCCGCCCAGGGCGAGCGCGTCGTCGAGGTCGTGGACCTCGAGGGTGTCATCGACCCCACCACCGCCGGGTACCTCGAGGGCCAGATCCGCGACGCGAACGAGAACGGCTCCGAGGCGGTGGTGATCCAGCTCGACACCCCCGGGGGCCTGTCGGTGTCGATGGACGACATGGTCCGTGACATCGTCCGCTCGCGGGTCCCGGTGGTGGTGTGGGTGGGGCCGCCGGGAGCCCGAGCCGGCTCGGCGGGGGTGTTCCTGGTCTACGCCTCCCACGTGGCCGCCATGGCGCCGGCCACGAACATCGGCGCGGCCCACCCGGTCGACCTGGGCGGGGGGCCGGTCGAAGAGAAGGCCGTCAACGATGCGGTGGCCCGGCTGGAGTCCCTGGCCGAGCTCCGCGACCGGGACGTGGAGTTCGCCGAGGCCGCGGTGCGGGAGAGCGAGTCGATCACCGACCGCGAGGCCCGGGAGCGCGGCGTGGTGGAGCTGGTCGCCGGCTCGATCCCCGACCTGCTCGAGCTCCTCGACGGCCGCACCGTGGAGACCGCGGCCGGCCCGGTGACGATGGCCACCGTGGGGGAGGAGGTCTCCGTGCGGTTCCACGAGCCCGGGCTCCTGACCCGCATCCTCCACGCGGTGACCGACCCCCAGGTCGCCTACCTGCTGCTGGTGCTGGGGTTCTGGGCCATCGTGTTCGAGATCTCCCAGCCGGGCCTGGGCATCGCGGGGATGGCCGGCGCCGTGGCCCTCATCCTGGCGTTCTACGCGCTGGCGGTGCTGCCCGTGAACATCGCCGGCCTCCTGCTGGTGATCCTGGGCCTGGTGCTGTTCGTGATCGACGTGTACGTGGAGGGGCTGGGGGTGTTCACCGTGGGCGGGGCGCTGGCCCTGGCCGCGGGGTCGTTCCTGCTGTTCGCCGGGGTGGACCCGGAGATCGGCGTCTCCCCGTGGCTGATCAGCGGCGTGGTCGCCGCCAGCGTGCTGTTCTTCGGCTTCGCCATGACCCTGGCCCTGCGGGCCCGCCTCCGCCAGGCGACCACCGGCCAGGAGGGGCTCATCGGCCTGGTGGGGGAGTCCCGGGCCGACCTGGCCCCGGAGGGCCAGGTGTGGGTCAAGGGGGCGATGTGGAAGGCCCGGGCCCTGAACGGCCGCATCTCCAGGGGCCGCAAGGTGCGGGTCCGACGGGTCGACGGCCTGCTGCTCCTCGTCCAGGAGGAGCGGGAGGAACGGAAGGAGGACGAGTAGATGGAGACCACGTTCATCACGATCGGGGTCGCGGTGTTCCTGTTGCTGCTCCTGGTGATCAAGGCGATCAAGATCGTCCAGGAGTACGAGCGAGGCGTGATCTTCCGGCTGGGCCGGGTGCTGTCCGGGGCGAAGGGGCCGGGGCTGTTCTTCATCATCCCGTTCATCGATCGGATGGTGAAGGTGAACCTCCAGACGGTGACGATGAACGTGCCGCCCCAGGACATCATCACCCGCGACAACGTCACGATCCGGGTGGACGCGGTCATCTACTTCAACGTGGTCGAGTCCGTGAGGGCCGTGGTGGAGATCCAGAACTACCTGGTGGGCACGTCCCAGATCGCCCAGACCACGCTGCGGTCGATCCTGGGCAAGGCCGAGCTCGACGAGCTGCTGGCCAAGCGCGAGCAGCTCAACGAGCAGCTCCAGATCGTCATCGACGAGCTGACCGAGCCCTGGGGGGTCAAGGTCACGCTGGTGGAGATCAAGGACGTGGACCTGCCGGACACGATGCAGCGGGCCATGGCCCGCCAGGCGGAGGCCGAGCGGATCCGCCGGGCCAAGGTCATCAACGCGGAGGGCGAGTTCCAGGCCTCGGAGAAGCTGGCCCAGGCCGCGGAGGTCATCGCCCGCCATCCCACCGCGTTCCAGCTCCGGCTGCTCCAGACGATGAGCGAGGTGGCCGCGGAGAAGAACTCCACGCTGGTGCTGCCGATCCCCGTGGAGCTGTTCGAGCCGTTCCTGGAGGGGACCCGGGCGCTCCGAGAGCGCCGGGCCGCCGGCGGCAGCTAGGTGCGGGCGGGGGTCAGACCGCGGCGGCGTCCGGACGTCAACGAGTTCCCGGGCGAGAGAACCTAGACCACGACGTCGAGGCGGCAGCCCTGGGTGCGGACGACCCGGGCGTGGCCGTTGACCAGGGTCTCGACCAGCCCGGTGAGGAGCCCCTCCTCCAGGGCGCAGCACCGGCCGCCCCGGGCCGAGGCCTGGTCGTGGAACAGGCACCGCCCGGTGCTCAGGCGGATCCCATCCGGTTCGCGCCTGGTGGTCGGGCGCCACCCCCACTCGACGAGCTCTCGTGCCAGGAGCTCGGCTCGCCCGCGGCGGCTGCGGGGAGCGGAACCGTTCTGGCGCTTGCGGCGTACGGCCCAGCTCCGGCCCCACCCCCGCCCGAACTCGACCAGCCGCGCGCGGTCGCCCGGCAGGCTGTCCATGGCGTCGGCCATCAGCGCCACCAGGGCCCGGCTGGACCGGGGGGGGTGGGTGAACTCCACCGGTTCGGGGCTCGGCTCGTACAGGCGACGCGGCCGTCCCGCCCCCCCGCCCTCGCGGTCCGGCCGGGACACCGCCAAGCCGGCCTGCTCGAGCCGGGCCAGGTGCTGGCGTATGGCGTTCGGGTGCAACGAGTAGGCCTCGGCCAGGCTGGTCACCGAGACGGGCTCGCCGGACAGGCACAGCTGCCGGTAGATGCGGAAGCGGGTCTCTTCCCCCAGCGCCCTCGCCGTCTCGTACAGGCGGTCGAATCCGTGGTCAGGCTCCCGTGCCACCACGGGCCCGATGATATGCCTTCGGCGACCGGGGCGGGGGTGGGCTCCGGGCGGTGGCATCCGGGGTCGGCCGGATGCCCGATATCGGGGTCTTGCCAATTGTCGTGGCCCCCTGGTAACGTGCTAGCGAGCACGATTTACACAGGGGATATTGGAGAAATGCCCGGTGACCTGGAACCGCGCGAACCACCGGGACGTCTGTAGGAAGAGCCGGTAGAGAGCCGAGCGGCGAAGGAGGGATCGGCCCACGTGGCCGAGCTACACGTGGCGATGAGCGTGTGGGACATGAGCTGGCAGTACCAGGCGGCATGCCGCGGCGAGGACTCGGAGGTCTTCTTCGCCCCGAACTACTTCGAGCGCAAGGAGGAGAAGGAGGCTCGGGAGGCCCGCGCCAAGGCCATCTGTGCCACCTGCCCGGTTCGCATCGACTGCCTGGAGTACGCCCTGCGGAACCGCGAGCCGCATGGGATCTGGGGCGGCCTGAACGAGCTCGAGCGCAAGGCGCTGATCCGCGAGCGCGAGCGCTCCGACCGCCGCGCCGGCTGACCGGCCCGGCCGCGCTTCCTGCCACAATCCCATGGCACCCGAGCGAGGAGGCTGCCGTGAGCGTTGACGACCGGCTGAGCGATCTGGGCATCGAGCTGCCGCCACCATCCGCGCCGGTGGCGTCGTACGTCCCCGTCGTGGTGGCGGGCGGCCTGGCGTTCGTGGCCGGACAGGTCCCGATGGAAGAGGGGAAGCCGATGGTCACCGGCAGGGTGGGCGACCGGCTGTCCACCGAGGATGGGGCCCGGTGGGCCCGGCGGTGCGCCCTCCAGGCGTTGTCGGCGCTCCGGTCGGAGCTCGGCTCCCTCGACCGGGTCCGGCGGGTGGCCAAGGTCACGGTGTGGGTGGCCTCCACGGAGGCGTTCACCGAGCAGCCCAAGGTGGCCAACGGCGCCAGCGACCTGCTGGTGGAGGTGTTCGGGGACGCCGGGAAGCACGCCCGGGCCGCGGTGTCGGCCCCCTCGCTGCCGCTGGGCGTCCCCGTGGAGGTCGAGGTGATCGCCGAGGTCTCCGGCTAGGCACCGCCGGGGCGGCGGACATCGCCGTCCCGCCGGGTGATCCGCCGGGCGTCGAGCCACTCCAGGATCGGCAGCGCGTACTTCCGGGTCGTTCCCAGGTCCTCGCGGAACCGGCTCACCGTGAGCCCCTCCGGGCGGGCCGCCCCCACCCCCGCCGCCTCCTCCGCCCGCGCCGCCAGCTCGGGCGTCAGCACCACGTCGTCGGACACGCGGACCAGCCGGCCGGTACGGACGCAGGCCTCGACCAGGTCCCGGCCGAACCCGGCGGCCTGGAGGTCGCGGACGGTGGGAGGGGTGGGCTCTCCGGACCGGACCCGCTCGACCACGCGCCCGGCCTCCTCCTCCCGTTCCCCCAGGGTGATCCGGTGCGTGGCCAGCCGGAGCGTGTTCCCCTCCCGGGCCACGGTGCCCCCCCGCTCCAGCCACGCCAGCACCTCGGCAGCCAGCCCCCGCTCCAGGGCCGGGCCCAGCGACCGGCCCCCCGCCGCCAGGAGGGCCTGCCGGACCTCGGCCCGGTCCATCCCCGGCTGAAGGGTGTGCTCCCGGTGGTGCGCCGCCAGCGAGTCGGTGACGGCGGCGGCCAGGGCGGCGGCGGCCTCCCGGGCCACCCACCATCCCCCCACCGCCGCGGCGCCGGGCACCTCGGCGGCGGCCGTGCCGGCCAGGACCGGGAGGTCGGCCGCCCGGACGGCGCCGCGCTCGGCCACCACC